>NZ_JAYRZR010000005.1:0-113030 GCF_041916345.1 Ramlibacter sp. | reverse complement strand
TACATGAGCGGGATCTCCTGCTTGAACATCAGCGTGCAGCTGGGCACCGCCGAGAGGATGGCGAAGCCGTCCTGGGCGTACTTCGCGAGCACCGGGATGTTGGCCTGCTTGCTGGCGTCCACCGACTCCAGGTCGCCCAGCTCCAGCTTGGGCATGCCGCAGCACTTCTCCTTCTCGACCAGCACGTACGGGATGTCGTTGTGCTGCAGGATCTTCAGCAGATCCATGCCGATGCCGGGCTCGTTGTAGTTGACGTAGCAGGTGGAGAAGATGGCCACCTTGCCGGGCGTGCGCTGGCCGTCCTTCACCGGCAGCTCGGCCGACTTCGGCGCCTGGCTGCGGAACTTGCGCGTGGCCAGCGAGGGCAGCCAGGCATTGCGGTCCACGCCGAGCGCGCTTTCCATCAGCGCCCGCGCCGGCTTGGTGGCGTTGACCGCGTTGGCCACCTGCACCACGATCGGGATGCCGGCGAAGGAGCCATGCACGTCGGTGGAGGCGAGGAATTTCTCGCCCCCGGTGACCTCGCCCTTGCGGAACTTGATGGCCTTGGCGCGCAGCATGGTGTGCGGGAAATCCAGGTTCCACTCGTGCGGCGGCACGTAGGGGCACTTGGTCATGTAGCACAGGTCGCACAGGTAGCACTGGTCGACCACCTTCCAGTAGTCCTGATGCGCCACGCCATCCATCTCGCCCGTCTTGCCGTTGTCCACCAGGTCAAACAGCGTGGGGAACGAGCCGCACAGGCTGACGCAGCGGCGGCAGCCGTGACAGATGTCGAAGATGCGCTCCATCTCCTTGAAGGTCGCGGCCTCGTCGTAGAACTCGGGCGTCTTCCAGGCGATCGGGTGTCGGGTGGGGGCTTCGAGGCTGCCTTCTCTGGGGGGCATGTTCAGGGTCTCCGTGGACGTACTTCACGAGGCTGCCCCGCGCCGGCACGGCAGGCCGGACGGGGCGGCGGAGCACTCAGGGATGGGCGTCCGGTCACCCGGAACGCCCAACGCTCAACGCTCGGGGGGAGCGTGATCAGTCAGCCAGCTCGGCCAGGGCCTTGCTGTAGCGGTTGGCGTGGGAGCGCTCGGCCTTGGCCAGCGTCTCGAACCAGTCGGCGATCTCGTCGAAGCCCTCGTCGCGCGCCGTCTTGGCCATGCCCGGGTACATGTCGGTGTACTCGTGCGTCTCGCCGGCCACGGCGGCCTTCAGGTTGTCGCGGGTGCTGCCGATGGGCAGGCCGGTGGCGGGGTCGCCGCACTGCTCCAGCCATTCCAGGTGGCCGTGCGCATGGCCCGTCTCGCCTTCCGCGGTGGAGCGGAACAGCGCCGCCACGTCGTTCTGGCCTTCCACGTCGGCCTTGTTTGCGAAATACAGGTAGCGGCGGTTGGCCTGGGACTCGCCGGCAAAGGCGGCCTTCAGGTTCTCTTCCGTCTTGGAGCCTTTGAGAGCTGCCATGGAATTCTCCTTCGTGGTTGATGAAGCAAAGCGTTTGGCCTCGGCAAGCTGCCGAAGACGCCGCAAGGGTAGCCCCGATGGAGAGCCTCGTCTAATAGCCTCGATCAATGCGCAGCATGGAGAATGGCTATGACCAGCATCCCATTGATCATGATTGTCAATATCCTGGTGCAGCCTGTTTGGCCTGGATCAAGGATTACGTTATAGTGAATGCGTTACGCATTAGTAAACGATCCAACCGTTCACGACACGTCCATGGCCGCCGTCCTCCACGCTCCGGGCCCGCTGCCCGCGCCCGCCCCCATCCAGCAGCTGCACCACTACGCCTACCGGGCGCGCGACGCGGAAGAGACGCGCCACTTCTACGAGGACATCCTGGGGCTGCCGCTCTACCACATCATCCAGAGCGACTACGTGCCGAGCACGGGCGAGTACTGCCCCTACACGCACTTCTTCTTCCGCCTGCAGGACGGCTCGTTCATCGCCTTCTTCGACCTGGGCGATGACGAAGCCGCGCTGCCCTCGCCCAACACGCCGAAGTGGGTGAACCACATCTCGTTCCGGGTCGACTCCATCGCCGCGCTGGAGGCAATGAAGGCCCGGCTGGAGGCACATGGCATCGAGGTGCTGGGCATCACCGACCACCACATCTTCCACAGCATCTACTTCTTCGACCCGAACGGCATCCGGCTGGAGCTGACCGCGCAGCTGGCCGACGAGTTCCAGATGCTGCAAGAAAGCCGCACCGCGCATGCACGCCTGGCCGAGTGGACCGCGCGCAAGGAACAGTGGCGCCGCGAACGCGCCGCCGGCGCCGCCACCGCACCGCTGAAGCCGCAGCGCAATGACCGGCCGGAGTTCGTGAAGCCCGCGCAGGAAGGCTGAGCCATGACGCAGGCCTACGCGGACACGGCCCACACCAACGGCTACGAGTTCACCCAGGGCAGCGGCTACCAGTTGCCCGAGTACCCCTTCCAGCCGCCGCCCGAGCTCATCTCGGGCCAGCCGGGCCACTACCCGGTGGTGATCGTCGGCGCCGGCATCACCGGCCTCACCCTGGCCTGCGCGCTGGCGCAGTACGGCGTGGCGGCGGTGGTGCTGGACGAGGACAACACGGTGGGCGTGAAGGGCGCCTCCTCGCGCGGCATCTGCTACACGCAGAAGTCACTGGAGATCTTCCAGCGCCTGGGCATCTACGACCGCATCGCCGCCAAGGGCGTGCAGTGGAGCGTGGGGCGCACCTTTGCCGGCGCCGACGAGGTGTACGCGTTCGACCTGCGCCAGCAGAGCGCCTACAACCTCTCCAGCCAGCCGCCCTTCATCAACATCCAGCAGTTCTACATCGAGGGCTACCTCGTGGAGCGCATCCAGGCGCTGGGCCACGTGGACCTGCGCTGGCGCAGCCGCGTGACCGGCTTCCGCCAGGACGCAGATGGCGCAACGCTCGCCGTGACCACGCCCGCCGGCGACTACGAGCTGCGCGCCGACCACGTGATCGACGCCACCGGCTCGCACAGCCCCTTTCGCGCCTGGGTGGGCGCTTCCGTCACGGCGAAGAAGGGCGACGACCGCTGGTGCATCGCCGACGTGCGTTTCACGAAGCGACCGCCAGTGGAGCGGCACACCTGGATCGAGGCGCCGTTCAACGAGAACCGCGCCGTGTGGCAGCACCTGATGGGCGACGAGGTCTGGCGCATCGACTACCAGATGGCCCCCGATTCCGACCCCGCGCAAGTCAGCCGGGAGGACGTGGTGCGCGAGCGGCTCGCGCGGCAGTTCGGCGCCGACACGGAGGTGGAGATCGTCTGGGTCGGCCCCTACGCCTATCGCAGCGAGTGCATTGACCGCATGCGTCATGGGCGCGTGTTCTTCATGGGCGATTCCGCCAAGGTCGTCAGCCCCTTCGGCGCCCGTGGCGGCAACACCGGCATCGCCGACGCCGACAACCTGGCCTGGAAACTGGCGGCGGTGCTGGGCGGCCGGGCGCCGGCCTACCTGCTGGAGTCGTACCACGAGGAACGCCATGAGGCCGCACGCCAGAACGTGCTGGTGACCAATCGCACGGCGCGCTTCCTGCGGCCCGGCTCGCCAATGGAGAAGCGCTTCCGCGACGCCGCCATCAGTCTGGCACGCCAGCACCTGTTCGCGCGGCAGTTCGTCAACACCGGCCGCATGGCGGTGGCCAACAGCTACACCCAGTCGCGGGTGTGCGCCGGCACCGGTGGCCTGTCTGTGCAGAACGTGGCCCTCCGCTGGGCCGACGGCAGCACGGGCCAGGTGAACGACCTGCTGCGGTGGGCCGACGGCCGGCTGCTCGTGCTGTTGTTCGGCACTGCGTCGCACGCCGCCCTGCAGCGTCTGCGCGCGCTGTCCGCCTCCGGCGCGGTGCGCTGCGTGCAGGTGCTGGGCCCCGCGGATCCGGCCGGCGCCACCGAGCACGTGCGCGACCCGCAGGGCCACCTGCAGGGCGCCTGCCACGTGTTCGGCCACGCGTGGGCGCTGGTGCGACCGGACAGTTACGTCGCCGCGACGGGCGAAAGCGTCGATGGCGCACTGGTGCAGGCGATCAGCCAGGCCCTGGGCCTGCAGGAGGAACGCGCATGAAAACCACCCTGAACCTGCAGGATGCGGACGGCTTCTACGAACAGCTGCTCGATGCCCACCAAGGCCTGGACGCCGTGCAGTCGGAGCTGCTGAATGCGCGCCTGATCCTGCTGCTGGCCAATCAGGTCGGCGACGCGAAGGTGCTGCAGGCCTGCGTGCAGGCGGCGCGCGAGGGCGTCGCGCCGGCCTAGGCCTGGCGCCCCGCCCCTTAAAATTCGCGGGTGAGCACGAACCAACCCGGGCTGGACAGCCTTTCCAAGTCATTCGAACCCGCCGCCATCGAGGCGAAGTGGGGCCCGCAGTGGGAGCAGCGCGGCTACGCGCGCGCGGGGCATCGCGGCACCGGCGTACCGGTCGACGGCGCGCCCTCGTTCGCCATCCAGCTGCCGCCGCCCAACGTGACGGGCACGCTGCACATGGGCCATGCGTTCAACCAGACGATCATGGACAGCCTCACCCGCTACCACCGGATGCGCGGGTTCAACACGCTGTGGGTGCCGGGCACCGACCACGCCGGCATCGCCACCCAGATCGTGGTGGAGCGGCAGCTGCAGGAGCAGGGCACGAGCCGGCACGACCTGGGGCGCCCCGCCTTCGTGAAGAAGGTGTGGGAGTGGAAGGAGAAGTCGGGCAACACCATCACCACCCAGATGCGCCGCATGGGCGACAGCGTGGATTGGTCGCACGAGTACTTCACCATGGACGAGCGGCTCTCGACCATCGTGACCGAGACCTTCGTGCAGCTCTATCGACAGGGCCTCATCTACCGCGGCAAGCGGCTGGTGAACTGGGACCCCGAGCTGAAGACCGCGGTGAGCGACCTGGAGGTGGAAAGCGAGGAGGAGGACGGCTTCCTCTGGCACATCCGCTATCCGCTGGCCGACGGCAGCGGCCAACTGACCGTAGCGACCACCCGGCCCGAGACGATGCTGGGTGACGTCGCGGTGATGGTGCACCCGGAAGACGAGCGCTACCGCCACCTGGTGGGCAAGCGGGTCAAGCTGCCCCTGTGCGACCGCGAGATCCCGGTGATCGCCGACGAGTACGTGGACCGCGCCTTCGGCACGGGCGTGGTCAAGGTCACGCCGGCGCATGACGCCAATGACTACGCCGTGGGCCAGCGCCATGGCCTGCCCATGATCGGCGTGCTGAACCTCGATGCCACGATCAACGACCAGGCCCCGTCGGCCTACCGCGGTCTCGACCGCTTCGTGGCCCGCAAGAAGGTGGTCGCAGACCTTGAGTCCCTGGGCCTGCTGGAGGAGACGAAGAAGCACCGCCTGATGGTGCCGCGCTGCGCCCGCACCGGCCAGGTGGTGGAGCCCATGCTCACCGACCAGTGGTTCGTGGCCATGACGAAGGTGAGCGAGCAGGACGCCACCGGCAAGTCCATCGCACAGAAAGCCATCGACGCGGTGCAGTCGGGCGCGGTGCGCTTCGTGCCCGAGAACTGGGTCAACACCTACAACCAGTGGATGAACAACATCCAGGACTGGTGCATCTCGCGCCAGCTCTGGTGGGGCCACCAGATCCCGGCCTGGTACGACACCGAGGGCAACGTCTACGTGGCCGCCAGCGAGGCGGAGGCACAGGCCCAGGCGCCAGGCAAGACGCTCACGCGCGACCCCGACGTGCTGGACACCTGGTACTCCTCCGCGCTGGTGCCCTTCTCCACGCTCGGCTGGCCGGCGAAGACGAAGGACCTGGACCTGTACCTGCCCTCCACCGTGCTGGTGACCGGCTACGACATCATCTTCTTCTGGGTCGCCCGGATGATCATGATGACGACCCACTTCACCGGGCAGGTGCCCTTCCGCCATGTCTACATCCACGGCCTGGTGCGCGACGCGCAGGGCCACAAGATGAGCAAGTCCGAGGGCAACGTGCTGGACCCGGTGGACCTGATCGACGGCATCGAGCTCGCCCCGCTGCTGGAGAAGCGCACCACCGGCCTGCGCAAGCCCGAGACAGCGCCCCAGGTGCGCAAGAACACGCAGAAGGAGTTCCCCGAGGGCATCCCCGCCTACGGCGCCGACGCCCTGCGCTTCACCTTTGCCGCGCTCGCATCGCTCGGCCGCTCGATCAACTTCGACAGCAAGCGCTGCGAGGGCTACCGCAACTTCTGCAACAAGCTCTGGAACGCCTCGCGCTTCGTGCTGATGAACTGCGAGGGCCATGACCTGGCCGAGGAAGGCGCCACGCTCACGCCGGCCGACCGCTGGATCATCTCGCTGCTGCAGAAGGCCGAGGCCGATGTCGCCCGCGGCTTCGCCGACTACCGGCTGGACCACGTGGCCACCGCGATCTACCAGTTCGTGTGGGACGAATACTGCGACTGGTACGTGGAGATCGCCAAGGTGCAGATCCAGACCGGCGACGCCGCGCAGCAGCGTGGCACGCGCCGCACGCTGATCCGCGTGCTGGAGGCCATCCTGCGCCTGGCCCACCCGGTCATCCCCTTCATCACCGAGGAACTGTGGCAGAAGGTGGCGCCCGTGGCCGGCAAGACCGGCGAGACGATCAGCGTGGCGCCCTACCCCGAGTCCAACCCCGCCAACGTGAATGCGGAAGCCGAAGCCTGGATGGCGCGCCTCAAGGCGGTGGTGGACGCCTGCCGCAACCTGCGCGGCGAGATGAACGTGTCACCCGCGACGCGCCTGCCGGCCTACGTGGTGGGCGACGCGGCCTTCATCCGCTCCGCCGCGCCGGTGCTGCAGGCGCTCGCGCGGTTGAGCGAGGTGAAGGTGTTCGACGACGAGGCGGCCTGGGCCGCCGCCGCCAAGGCCGCGCCAGTGGCCGTGGCGGGTGATGCACGCCTGTGCCTCTACATGGAGATCGATGTCGCCGCGGAGCGTGCGCGCATCGGCAAGGAGGTGACCCGGGTTCAAGGCGAGCTGGCCAAGGCGCAGGGCAAGCTGGCCAACGAAGCCTTCGTCGCCAAGGCGCCGCCGGCCGTGATCGAGCAGGAGCGCAAGCGCATCGCGGACTTCACCGCCACGCTGGAGAAATTGCAGGCGCAGCTGGCGCGGCTGGGTTGAACCACCGTGCCCGGCCCCCGACGGACTGGGCGCATGCGCCTCACCGGATGATGAACGCCGGCTCGGCCTCCAGGTGCATCATGCCGCTGGCCGGCCGGTCCACCGTCGTGCCCTCCGGCGCGGACAAGGCCTCGTGCAGCCGGTGCGCCACATACCAGCTCGAACGCAGCCTCGCCTCACGTGTGTGGGAACCCAGGCGCGGTGTCAGATGCAGGTTGTCACACTCGTGCAGCGGGCTGCCGCGCGAGGCGAAGCCGGATTCCGCCCCATCCAGCAGGCAGGATTCGATGCGGCCGTCCTTCAGCGCACGGGCCAGGGCCTCCGGATCGAACAAGTCCGACCGGCTGGTGCCCACCCAGATCTGGCCCTTGCGGCAATGCGCCAGCACCTTGTCATTGACGAAGGCCTTGTAGCGCGACGCATACATCACCTGCACGGAGACCGCATCGGCCTGCGCCATCAGGTCCGCCAGGCCGACCGGCTGCACCTGCAACCGGGCCCAGATGGGCGCGGTATGGTGGACCGCGGGGTCGTAGCCGATCAGCCGGGCGCCCAGCGGCTGCAGGATGAGAGCCAGTGCATGCGCCGTGGGGCCGAGGCCCAGCAGGCCGATCACGCTGCCATTGAGTTCGCGCCCCAGGCGGATGTCGGCATGGCGCTCGCCGAGCAGCGAGGCCCCGATGCCGCGGCGGAACTGCATCAGCAAGGCCGTCAGCAGGTACTCGGCGTTCGAGCGCACATTGGCCGTGGTGGCCTGGATGACACGCACCCGGCGATCACGACAGGCCTCGAGATCGGTGTTGTCGGTGCCCACGTGCATGCGCGCCACCGCCTTGAGCAGCGGCGCGAAATCGAGCATCTCGCGCGTGACGGCCACCTTGCGCGGCAGCACCACGCCGTGCGCCTTGTACAGGGCCTTGCGCAGGGCACTGGGGTCGGCCGCGAGCTCGGGCCGGCACGCCACGGCATGCCGGCCTTCCAGCCAGGCCTGGGCCTCGGGCACCAGGCGTTCAAGCAGCAAAATGTCCAGGGGATGTCCTTGGAATGCGACAAACACAGGCTCGACTGAGGGATGTCAGCGAAGCCTCCGCCAGAATCGGGCAGACTCTACGCGAGCTGTTCGTTTCAGACCCATGAAAAAAGTCACAAAAGTTAACAAAGCCGTCTTTCCCGTGGCAGGCCTCGGCACGCGCTTCCTGCCGGCGACCAAGGCCCAGCCCAAGGAGATGCTGCCCATCGTCGACAAGCCGCTGATCCAGTACGCGGTGGAAGAGGCCTACGAGGCCGGCATCCGCCACATGGTGTTCGTCACGGGGCGCAGCAAGCGCGCCATCGAGGACCACTTCGACACCGCGTACGAACTGGAGTCCGAGCTGCAGGCCGCCGGCAAGATGGATCTGCTGGCGCTGGTGCGCTCCCTCGCGCCGGACGACATGGCGTTCTCCTACGTGCGCCAGCCGCGCTCGCTGGGCCTGGGACACGCCGTGCTGTGTGCGGCACCGATCGTGGGCGATGAACCGTTTGCCGTGCTGCTGGCCGACGACCTGATGCGCGGGCCCGCTGGCGGCAAGGGCATCCTGTCGCAGATGGTGGACGTGTTCCAGGAGACGCCGACGTCGCTGCTGGCCGTGCAGGAGGTGCCGCTCGCGCACGTGCGACGGTACGGCATCGTGGCCGGGGAGCCGGCAGGCGATCGGCTGGTGAAGGTGCAGCAGATGGTGGAGAAGCCCGCGCCGGAGCAAGCCCCTTCGCGGCTGGGCGTGTCTGGCCGCTACATCCTCACGCCGGCGGTCTTCGACTGCATCCGCAACCAGCCACGCGGCAGCGGCGGCGAGATCCAGCTCACCGATGGCATCGCCCAGCTGATCCCTTCGGAAGGCGTGCATGCCTACCTCTACGAGGGCAAGCGCTACGACTGCGGCAGCAAGCAGGGCTTCCTGGAGGCAACGGTGGAATACGCCTTGCACCACCCCGAGGTAGGCCAGACGTTCCGGGATTACCTGAAGGGCCTGCGCGACTGACCCGATGGCACGGCGCGGCTAGCGCCGGCGCAGCACGTGGATGAACTCGCCATTGGCCGAGTTCTGCTCCACCAGCTCGTTGCCGGTCTGCTTGGCGAAAGCCTGGAAGTCGCGCAGGGACCCCCCGTCCGTGGAGACCACTTTCAGCAACTGGCCGCTTTCCATGTCCGTCAGCGCCTTCTTGGCCTTGAGGATGGGCAAGGGGCAGTTCAGGCCTCGGGTGTCGATTTCCTTGTCGATCTGCATGCTGTCTCCTGCTCGCGGCTAGCTGCGCCGCGGCCACTCCACGAACTGCGGCTCATGCCCCTGGCTGCGCAACCAGTCCGCCAGAGCATAGCCGGTGCCAGCCGGCCAGCACCGCACCTCGTCGTAGCCATAGAGCCTGTAGTCCACCAGTTCCGCCGAGAGCCGCACCTCGCCGCGGCAGACGGCATGGTACGCAATGATCACCTGGTTCATGCGCTGGAAGTCGTAGACGCCGATCAGCTGAAGGGCGTCGGTCTCCAGGTTCGTCTCTTCCGCGATCTCGCGCCGGATGCCGTCCTGCGGCGTCTCGCCCGCCTCCATGAAGCCGGTGATGAGCGCGTACATCTTGCCCGGCCAGGCCGCATTGCGCGCCAGCAGGATCTTGTCCTGGTACTGGATCACCGCCGCCAGCACGGGCGTGGGGTTGTTCCAGTGCGTCCAGCTGCACGCGGCGCAGCGCAGGCGGCTCTTCTCGCCACCATCCTCCTGCTGCGCCAGCATTTGAAGCGGCGTGGCGCACTGCGGGCAGAAGCGGTACCCAACGGTCATGCCGGAAACACCCCGGTCGACAGGTAGCGGTCGCCGCGGTCGCAGACCACGAACACGATGGTGGCGTTCTCGGCCTGCGCAGCCACCTGCTGGGCCACCCAGCACGCGCCGGCCGCCGAGATGCCACCGAAGATGCCCTCTTCTCTGGCGAGCCGGCGGCACATCTCCTCGGCGTCGTCCTGGCTCACGTAGACCAGATCGTCGACCGTGCTCGGGTCATAGATGCGGGGGAGGTACTCCTGCGGCCACTTGCGGATGCCGGGGATCCGCGAGCCCTCGCTCGGCTGGGCGCCGATGATGCGGATGGCGGGGTTCTTCTCCTTCAGGTACCGCGACACACCGGTGATCGTGCCCGTGGTGCCCATCGCGCTCACGAAGTGCGTGATGCGGCCGCCCGTCTGCTCCCACAGTTCGGGGCCGGTGGTCTCGTAGTGGATGCGCGGGTTGTCGGCATTGGCGAACTGGTCCAGCACCCGGCCCTTGCCCTCGCGCTGCATGTTCTCGGCCAGGTCGCGCGCGTACTCCATCCCGCCACTCTTGGGGGTGAGCACCAGCTCCGCGCCGAAGGCCTTCATGGTCTGGGCGCGCTCGATCGACAGGTCCTCCGGCATGATCAGCACCATGCGGTAGCCCTTGATGGCGGCCGCCATCGCCAGCGCGATGCCGGTGTTGCCGGAGGTGGCCTCGATCAGCGTGTCGCCCGGCTTGATGTCCCCGCGCTCCTCGGCGCGCTTGATCATGGACAGCGCCGGCCTGTCCTTCACCGACCCGGCCGGGTTGTTGCCCTCCAGCTTGCCCAGCACCACCGTGCCACGGCGCGCATGGTCGGCCGCGCCAATGCGCTGCAGGGCGACCAAGGGTGTGCGGCCAATGGCATCTTCGATGGTCGGATAAGGCGGAAGCGGGCTCATGCGCCGCACTGTGCCATAATTTTTTGCTGCCCACATTCACGCCGCCGGAGTGGCGAAATCGGTAGACGCAGCAGACTCAAAATCTGCCGATGGCAACATCGTGCCGGTTCGATTCCGGCCTCCGGCACCAGCGCCTTTCCTATCCCTCAGGCGTTCACAACTTGACCCTCGTCAGGACGGGTCGACCCTTCTCGACCGTGCGCATTGCGCCTACAGTGCGGGCTGGCGAACAGGTGGGCGGGCTTGATCATGAAGATCTTCTGGCGACAGCCGTGCGGCGAATGCGGCTTCGATGGACTCGAGCGGATTCCGCGCGCGTTCTGGATGCGCGCGCTCCTGCCGCTGCGGCACTATCACTGCAACCGTTGCAGCAGCCGCGTGCTGGCGCCGAAGCAGGCTGTGGAGGAGCGCCAGTGGATGATGACCACCGCACGCAACTTCCGCGTCCCCGTCTCCCAGGACAGCGCCGAGGGCAAGAGCTGAGCGCGTCCTGCGCCGCGGGTGCAGGCACCATACAACACCTGCAGGGCCGGCCGCGGGGGTATACGGGGCCGGCCGAAGGGTCCCCAGGTAAGATGCGCGAATCTTTGTCCGCTCCATTCCCGTGCGTCGCGCCCTCCCCCTCTACGCCACGATCGTCCTGGCCACCCCGACTGCCTGGGCGCTCGACACCACGCTCACGCAGGCCGGCTTCACGGGGCTCGGTATCACGCCTTCCGCTCATCTGCTGCACTGGGGCACGATGGAGGCGACCTATGACAACCAGATGCCCGGCATCCGGTCCAACCCCGCCGGCCACAACTACGTGCTGGGCTTCGGCCTGCTGCCGAACATGGAGGTGGTGGGTCGCATCGCGACGGCCGAACTGAACACCAACTGCTTCACAGGCCCTTGCCGCGGTCCGCGTGACCTCTCGGTTTCTGTCAAAGCAGGCATCGGACTCGACACAGCGGGCCGCTTCCGCATCGCCGCCGGCGTGACCGACTTCGGTGGCGCTGCCACCAACTTCCGCAGCTACTACGGCGTCGCCACCTTCAACGAGGGCCCCTACGAGCTGAGCGCGGGCCTCGCGCGACGCGCCGCCGTGAGTTCGCCCCTCAGGCAATCGCCCCTTCACGGCCCCTTCCTCGCTGCCGCCTGGCAGCCCCTGCCTTGGGTCCGCGGGCATCTGGAGTACACGGACAGCAACGCCTGGGCCGGCGTGCGGCTGCTCGCGCCGGCGACCTGGCTGCCGGAGGGCTGGAAGGCCTACGTCGGCCTGAACCAGCGGCTGACCAGCAGCAACCTGACCGAGCGCAACTGGTTCACCGCGGGTGTCTCCATCCCGCTGTACAAGGTGCCACCGTTGCGGGGCAGCGCGGAGCGAGCCCCCGCACCGGGCCTGGCGGTGCAGCAGTTGCCCCTGCCGGCCTACGAGGCGCGTGTCCCCTCAGCGCAGGCGACCACGGGTGTACCGCCCGCCGCGGCGCCTGCGGCGCCGCCACCGGCCACCATGGCCCCTGCCCCTGCAGTCACGGCCGCCGCCCCCACCGACGCAGATCTGCAGCGGCTGGCCGATGCCTTGCGCGGCCGCGGCCTGGAGGACATCTGGGTCGGCCGCATGCCGGACGGCTCGGTCGTGGCCCGCGCCAACAACGCCACCTACAACTGGAACAGCCTCGATGCCCTGGGTGCTGCGCTCGGCGCGGTCGGCCGGACGCTCGGCAACGGCAAGACTGCCTACCGGTTCATCCTGACCCAGCGCCAGATCGGCCTGGTGGCCGTGACCGGCCAGACGGATTGCCTGCTGCAGTGGATCGAGAAGGACACGCCCACCTGTCCGGCGGGTGAACTGTCCACGCCGGGCACGGGCGCGCTCGACCCCTTCCAGGAAGGGGCGGCCTGGATCGTGCGCAACGCGCAGCCCAGCAACCGCACCTTGCGCGTGGGCCTGTCCCCGGTGCTTCGGACCAACGTCGCCACGGAAGTCGGCACCTTCGACTACTCGGCTGGCGTCAACCTCGGCTTCCGCCTGCCGCTCTGGGCCGGCGCCGACGCCGAATGGCGCGTCGACCAGGAGCTGACCCGCTCCGACAACTACCAGGCTGGCCAGGTCTTCGGCACCCGCCGCATCCGCAACGGCACCGAGCGGCTGACCTTCACCCAGACCCTGCGCCTGCCGGCCGAAGCCTGGTTCGCCCCCAACGACCCGATCCGCGCCCGCCGCCTGGGCCTGGGGGCGGTCTACGCGCAGGCCACGGTCGGGCGCATCGGCCACCACTTCGACGGCGCGCTGGGCAGTGTGCGCTGGGAACCAGGCGAGGGCCTGCACCGCCTGACCGGACAGGTGGGCTACTTCCGCAATGCCGACTTCGGCCTGGTCCCCGGCGAGCCGCGCACGGCCCGGCCGGTGCTGGCCCAGTACCGCTACAGTGTCGCCGCCACACGCACCTACCTGGAGGCGACCGCCGGGCAGTTCATGAACAATGATGTCGGCGCGCAGCTCGCCATGCGCCAGTGGTTCACCGATCTCTCGGTCGGTGTCTTCTACCGGCGCACCAAGTTCGACAACTCGGCGGCGCGCAGCTTCGTGGGACTGGAAGTGTCGGTTCCGATCGGCCCCCGCCGCGACATGGACCCCGGCCTGGTGCAGTTGACCGGCACGCCGAGATTCACCCACGGCATCAACACGGTGGTCGGCAACACCACGAACAACGTGGTCAGCGGCTATGGCGTCTTCCCGCCTGCCCCCTCGCTGGATGCGGTCTTCAACGCCGACCGTTCCGGGTTGCACTATTTCGAAGACAACATCCGCCGCATCCGGGACGCCGCTCGCTAGGGCCCGTATGCGGCAAGTTCGCACACTTCCGGCCTCTTCATGGTGGCCGCCGGCATGCGTTGGGCAAACACTAAGTTACAGTTTCGACTCCGTTCGCGCGAGATAAGGGGAATATGCACAAGGCCACTTCCAGCTGGTTGGCGACTACCGGTGCTTGCCTGTTCGTCCTGATGGCACAAGGCTGCGCCGTCGTGACGGCACCCGGATTCGACTTCACGGATCCCAAGCTGCGCACCAGCGTGACGCTGGGCCAGTACGTGCCCTCGGATGTGAACCAGCCGCCGCAGGGCGTGATCACGCCGATCACGCCGGCGCTGGTCAAGGCCCAGGCCGATGCCCGGCCGGAGGGCATTCCCCTGCCGGTCCAGCGGTTGTTCGCCGAACCCAAGCCCTACACGATCGGTCCGAGCGACATCATCAGCATCATCGTGTATGACCATCCGGAACTGCTGCCGACCGCGGGCCAGGTGATCGGCGGCACCACCGACCCCACCGGCATCAGCAGCGCGCCCGGCTTCATCGTCGACAGCGCCGGGCAGGTGTTCTTTCCGCATGCCGGCCGCGTGAAGGTCGCCGGCCTGACCGAGGCCGAGGCGGCCGAGCTGATCGCCCAGCGCATCGGCAAGGTCATCAAGAACCCGCAGGTGACGGTGCGGATCACGTCCTTCCGCAGCCGGCGCGCCTACGTGGAGGGCGAAGTCCGCAATCCGGGCACGCAGATCTTCACGGACGTGCCCATGACGCTGACCGAGGCCATCAATCGCGCCGGTGGCGTCACGCCCGCGGGCGACCGGTCCTTCGTCACCCTCTCCCGCAAGGACGTCACGACGGTCATCGACCTGTTGCGCCTGCAGGAACTGGGGGTGCACCCGAACCGCATCCTGCTGGAACCCGGCGACCTGGTCACGGTGCGCAACCGTGAGGAGCGCAAGGTGTTCGTGATGGGCGAGATCATGCGCCCGTCGGCCATGCCCATGCGCAATGGCCGGCTCACCCTCAACGAAGCCCTCGGCGAGGCCGGCGGCCCCAACCTCAATACGGCCAACACCAGCCAGATCTACGTGATCCGGCATGTCGGCGACGGCCTGCCGGCGATCTTCCACCTGAACGCCGGCAGCCCGAGCGCACTCGCCCTGGCGGAAGCCTTTCCGCTGCGGCCGCGCGACGTGGTCTACATCGACCCGGTTCCGCTGGTCCAGTGGAACCGGATCGTCAGCCTGATCCTGCCGAGCGCGCAGACGGTCAACATCGGGCGCCAGATCGTGAACCCATGAACAGCATCCTGGTCGTGTGCGAGGGCAACATCTGCCGCAGTCCCATGGGCCAGGGACTGCTGCAGCGTGCCCTGCCGCGCGCCAGGGTGGCATCGAGCGGGCTGGGCGCCCTCGTCGGCAGTCCGGCGGACGAGACCGCTGTCCGCCTGATGGCCGAACGGGGCATCGACATCTCCGGGCATCGCGCCCTGCAGGTCAGCCGCGACATGTGCCTGCGCGCCGATCTGGTGCTCACCATGGACAATGACCAGCGCCGGCGGCTGGAGGAAAGCTACCCGCAAGCCTGCGGGCGCATCTTCCGGGTCGGAGAATTCATCAAGCAGGACGTGCCGGATCCCTACCGGCAGTCCGAAAGTGTCTTCCGGATTTCGCTCGCCCTCCTCGAGGCAGGGGTGCGCGAATGGCTGAAGCGCATCGAACAACTCGCCCGGGCATCCGCATGAACGCACCCCATCCCCTGCACCAGCAGACTGCAACGGGGCCCTCTCCGGCCGTTGCGCCGCAACCGGTGGAAGACGACGAGATCAACCTGGTCGAGTACTGGGACATCCTCGTCGACAGCCGCTGGCTGATCGCCATCGTGACCGCGCTCGCGCTGGCGGTCGGCGGCGCCTATGCCCTGCTGGCGCGACCGATCTACAAGGCCAACCTGCTCATCCAGGTCGAGGACTCCGCCGGTGGCTCGGCCAAGAGCGTCCTGGGCGAGGCCGCCAGCCTCTTCGACGTCAAGACCGCCGCCACCGCGGAGATGGAGATCCTGCGATCCCGCATGGTGATCGGGCAGGCCGTGGACAGCAGCCTCATGTACATCGATGCCCGGCCGCGCTACGTGCCGATCATCGGTCGCTGGATGGCCAGCCGGACCGAGGCGCTGTCGGAGCCCGGCTTCCTGGGCGTGGACGGCTATGTCTCCGGCGCCGAGAAGATCGAGGTCACCGCCTTTGACGTGCCGGTCGATCTCGACGGATCGACATTCCGGCTGACGGCCGGCTCCGGTGGCAGCTACACCCTGACGCACCCGCTGCTCGATGCGCCGCTGCAGGGCCAGGCGGGCGTGCCCCTCAAGGCCTCCACGCCCAAGGGATCCCTCACCCTGGTCGTCTCCGAACTGGCTGGCCGGCCGGGCGCCCAGTTCAACGTGACCCGCCAGTCCCGGCTGGCGGCCATCCAGTCGCTGCAGAACCAGCTGCGCCTCGCCGAGAAGGGGCGCCAGTCGGGCGTCATCGAAGCCACCCTGGAAAGCGCGGATCCGCGCCGGCTCACGCTGGTGCTCAACGAGATCGGTCGCCAGTACGTGCGGCAGAACATCGAGCGCAAGGCGGCCGAAGCCCAGAAGACGCTGCAGTTCCTGGAGGTGCAGCTGCCCCAGTTCAAGAAGCAGCTCGACCAGGCCGAAGAGGCCTACAACAAGTACCGCAACCAGCAGGGCACGGTGGCCCTGGACGAAGAGGCCAAGCTGGTGCTGAACCGCTCGGTCGACATGCAGGGCCGCCTGCTGGAGGCTCAGCAGAAGCGCCGCGACCTGGTTTCGCGGTTCACGCCCGACCACCCGCTGGTGCGCACCCTCGATGACCAGATCAAGGCCTGGGAACGCGAGATCGCCAACCTGAACGAGCGCATCCGAGGCCTGCCCTCCGTGCAGCAGGACGCCGTGCGGCTCGAACGCGATGTCAAGGTCAACAACGAGCTGTACCAGAGCCTGCGCAACAGCGCCCTGCAACTGCAGCTGGTCCGCGAAGGCAAGATCGGCAATGTCCGCCTGATCGACGAAGCCGTTCTGCCCGAAGACCCCGTCAAGCCGCAGCGCTCGCTCGTCCTGGCCATTGCCATGGCGCTGGGCCTGCTGGGCGGCATCATGCTGGCCCTGGCGCGCAATGCGTTCTTCCGTGGCGTGCGCGACCCGCAGGAAATCGAGGCGCATACGGGCCTCAACGTGTACAGCACGGTGCCCTTGAGCCCGGGCCAGGATCTGCTGGCGCGCAAGGTGGAGGCTCGCGAACCGGGCATGCACGTGCTCGCGCACGCCATGCCGCAGGACCCCGCGGTGGAAAGCCTGCGCAGCCTGCGCACGGCGCTGCAGTTCGCGATGCTCGACGCGCCGAACAACCGTGTGCTGATCACCGGCGCCACGCCGGGCGTCGGCAAGAGCTTCATTTCCGCCAACTTTTCCGCGGTGCTCGCCAGCGCCGGCAAGCGCGTGCTGCTGATCGACGCCGATCTGCGCAAGGGCTACCTCAATCACTACTTCGGCCTGCCGCGCGCCAATGGCCTGACCGAGCTGATGACCGGCGCCATCAAGCCGGTGGATGCGGTGCACCAGCAGGTGCTGCCCAACCTCGACGTCCTGTCCACTGGCGTGCTGCCCCCCAACCCTTCCGAGATGATGATGAAGGGCTCCCTGGTCAAGCTGCTGGAATGGTTCTCGAACCACTACGACCTGGTGGTGATCGACACTGCTCCGGTGCTCGTGGCGGCTGACACGCTTTCTGTGGCGGCGCAAGCCGGGACGGTGCTGCTGGTGGCTCGCGCCGACGTCACCCAGATGGGCGAGCTGAACGAAAGTGCCAAGCGCCTTGCCCAGTCAGGCAAGACGGTGAGCGGCGTCCTCTTCAATGCCATGGATCTGTCGCGCCGGCACTATGGCAGCTATGGCTATCGGTACGGTGGCTACCGCTACCGGCAGTACAAGTACACGCCTCACGGTCAGTGAAATGACTTCAGTCGCGCAGTGCCGTGAATTTGTAGCGATTCCTCGAAGCGGACAGGGGCGACGCGTTGCGATTGGTCACGCATTGAAATAGATTGCTTCAAAAGGGGAGGCCACCGATCCGTTGTCGGTTGCGCCCGCGAAGGAAGCATCACCGTGTCGTCAGTCAATCTGCTCTGGGCCATCGCGGCCGCCGTGGGTGGCGCCTATGTCATGGGTGTCGCGCTGGTCCATGTGGCCCACCGCTGGGGCCACTTCATGATGGATCATCCCGGCACGGTGCAGAAGTTCCACGTGCAGCCGGTTCCCCGCGTGGGTGGCCTGGCCTTGCTGGTCGCATGCACCGCGGCCTGGTCGCTGGTACCGGAGGGCGACGCGCGGCGCATTCTGGGCACGGTACTGGTGGCAGGCCTGCTGGCATTGGGCATCGGCCTGGCGGAAGACCTCACCAAGCGCGTCGGCGTGCTGCCCCGCCTGCTGATCACCATCAGCAGCGGCATCGTCGCCAGCCTGTGGACCGGGCTCGCCCTCAACCGCACCGGCGTGCCGATGGCGGACACCCTGCTCGCGTTCTGGCCCCTGGCCGTGCTGTTCACGGGCTTTGCGGCAGGGGGCATCGCCAACGCGATCAACATCATCGACGGCTTCAACGGGCTGGCCAGCGGCACCGTGACCTGGTCATTGCTGGCCTTGAGCGCCATTGCCTTCCACGCCGGGGATCAGGCCTTGTCGATCGCGGCGTTGCTGGTGGCCGCCGCCATGGTGGGCTTCATGGTCGTGAATTTTCCCTGGGGACGCCTGTTCCTGGGGGATGGCGGCGCCTACTTCGCGGGCTTCGCGCTGGCCTGGCTCTGCGTGGAACTGCTGGCTCGCAACCCGCGGGTCTCGCCGTGGGCCGCCGTTCTGCTGTGTGCCTATCCGTCCATCGAGGTGCTCTACAGCATCCTTCGCCGGCGCCGGCAGCGCCTGTCGCCCGGTGCGCCGGATCGCGCCCACCTGCACAGCCTGGTGGCCACACGACTCGTGCAGCCGCGGCTGGCCCGTCTGCACCCCAGTCTCTGCAATTCGGCGGTGTCCATCGTGATGTGGGGCGGTGCCCTGCTGCCGCTCGTGCCGGCGGTTGCGTTCTACCGTCAGCCCTCCGTGCTGCTGCCTTGCCTGATCGGCTTCGTGCTCCTCTACCACTTTGCCTACCGGCGGCTGTGGCTGGCACCCGAGGCAGCTGAGCTGAAGACGCATCCGGCCTGAGGGCCATTGCGCCGGCGTCTTGCCGCGCTGCCGCGAATGGCGCATGCTTTTGCGCAGTGAAGGAGGTGCTGGCCATGCTGACGCGTCGCATCCTGCTGCGGATCGGAACGACTTTCACCCTTGCGCTGGCCGCCGCCGGCGGGCTGCAAGCGGCCCCGCAGACGCCCGCCTATCAGGCGATGATGGACGCCCTCACCCGCGCCCATGCGGCGGTCGTGGGGGTACAGGTCGTCGCGGCCGAGGGGGCCCGCTCGGCCGAGTCGCTGGGCCGTGAGCGCGCAGGCTCAGGCGTGGTGATCGGGCCCGACGGCTTGATCCTGACGATCGGCTACCTGCTGCTCGAAGCCGAGACGATCCAGATCGTCACCCAGGACGACAAGGCCCTGCCGGCCCGCGCAGTGGCTTATGACCTCGCCACCGGCTTCGGGCTGCTGCGCCCCCTGGTTCCCCTACGGGGCGTGGCACCCGTGCCCCTGGGGTCGGCCGTGCAGGCCCGCGCGGGCGACTCGGTCATGGTGTCCGTGGGTGGCGAGGAAGCCGACGTCACCATGGCCCGGCTCGTGAGCAAGCGCCCGTTCTCCGGCTACTGGGAGTACCACATCGAGTCGGCGCTGTTCACCAGCCCACCCGTACGCAACCACAGCGGGGCGCCGCTGTTCAATGAGCGCGGCGAACTCCTGGGCATCGGCAGCCTGTTCATCGGCGACGTCCTGGGCGACAGCCGCCGCGTGCCTGGCAACCTGTTCGTGCCGGTCGACCTGCTCAGGCCGATCCTGCCGGAACTGGAGCGCACCGGCTCTTCGGCCGCCAGCAGGCGCCCTTGGCTGGGCGTCACCTCCACCGAGCAGGGGGGCCGGGTGCAGATCGTCCGCGTGAACGCCGACAGTCCGGCCCAGTCGGCGGGACTGGCCACCGGCGACCTGGTGCTGGCCGTCGATGGCGAAAAGGTGAGCACGCTCGAGGCCTTCTACAAGCGCATCTGGGCGCACCCCAACCCCGACGACGAGATCCGCCTCACCGTGCTGCAGGGTGCGGAGGTCCGGCAGATCACGATCAAGGCCATGGACCGCATGAAGACGCTGCGCAGGCCCGCCGGCATCTGACCTGACGATCCGGGGCGGCTCCTCAACCCTGGTCGCTGCCGGCAAGTCCCGTCGCCACTGTCGGGTGGCGCAAGCGGACGCGCAACTCCTCCTTCAGCCGTCGGTTCAGGAGGCGCCTGGACTCGCTCATGAAGCTGAGCAACATCGGCGACAGGCGCTCCCGCGCCTCGTCGCGGCTGATGCGCGGCGGTCGCGGCAGGCCGTAGAGATCTGCGGCGAAATCGAAGTAGTCACCCATGCGCAGGTCGCTGTCGTCACTGGCATGCACCACACGCTGCGCACGCCCGCGCCAGCAGGCGGCGATCAGGGCGCGCGCCAGGTCGTCGGCATGGATGTGATTGGTGTACACGTCGTCGGGCTGCCGCAGGGCAGGCGTGCCGCGAAGCAGCCTTTCACGCGGTGTTCCAGCGGGCCGGTCGGGTGCATAGATGCCGGGGATGCGCAGGATCGTCGTGCGTGTACCAGACAGGCGACCGAAGGCGCGCACCTGCTGCTCCGCGTGCACGCGGCGCCGCGCCCGATCAGTCCCAGGTGCGGTACGCCGGGATTCGTCCACCCACTGGCTGCCGCAATCGCCGTAGACACCGGTGGTGGAGCCGTAGACGATCACGCGCGGGGCTGCGCGCAGCCGCAGCGCACGCAGCAGGGCCACGGTGCGGGGATCCGTGTGTGAAGCCGTCTCCTGGCCGGACGGCGGCGGCGCGAGATGAATCACGCGGCCGGCCAGCCCCGCCAGTCGTCGCAACGTGCCAGGGTCATCCAGGTCCCCGACGACGGGCGTCACACCCTGGGCGCGCAAGGCGGCGTTGCGGCCCGGGGAAGAAGTCAACGCCAGCACGCGCACGCTGTCCGGCAACTCGCGCACGACACGCATGCCGACATCGCCACAGCCGACGATCAGGACGCGCGCGCGCCGGAAGCGGGCCGGCAGCGCGCCGAGGGGGGTCTGGTTTGAGGGCACAATCCGGGCTCTTGCAATGTCGACAGGATAGCGAAGCATGAGCGCCGCCCCCTTCCAGATCACCGTGCAGCCCAGCGGCCGCCAGTTCCAGGTGGATGCGGGGGAGGCCATCCTGGCCGCCGCCATCCGCCAGGGCGTGGGCATGCCCTATGGCTGCAAGGACGGCGCCTGCGGCTCGTGCAAGTGCAAGAAGCTCGATGGCACGGTCATCCACGGGCCGCACCAGAGCAAGGCCTTGTCCGCCGACGAAGAAGCTGCCGGCTACGTGCTGGCCTGCTGCGCCGTGCCGCAGACGGATGTGACGCTGGAGTCACGCCAGGTCACCGACGAAAGCGCCTTCCCGATCAAGAAGATGCCCTCGCGCGTGACGGCGCTGCACAAGGCCTCGCACGACGTGATGATCATCACGCTGCAGTTGCCGGCCAACGACGTGTTCCGCTACCACGCCGGGCAGTACGTCGAGTTCATTCTGCGCGATGGCGCGCGACGCTCGTATTCCATGGCGAACGCGCCGCACAACGGCCCGCATGTGGAGCTGCACATCCGCCACATGCCGGGCGGCAAGTTCACGGATCACGTGTTCGGCGCCATGAAGGAGAAGGAGATCCTGCGCGTGGAGGGGCCCTACGGCAGCTTCTACCTGCGGGAGGAATCCGACAAACCCATGATCCTGCTGGCTTCGGGCACCGGCTTCGCGCCGATCAAGGCGCTCATCGAGCACCTGCAGTCCAAGGGCAACCAGCGGCCGGCCACGCTGTACTGGGGCGGCCGCCGCCCGGCAGACCTGTACATGGATGCCTGGGTGCGTGAGCGGCAGGCGGAGTTGCCGTGGCTGCGCTATGTGCCAGTGGTGTCCGATGCCCTGCCGGAGGATGCATGGGCGGTTCGCACGGGCTTCGTGCACAAGGCGGTGATGGCCGATTGGCCGGATCTGTCGGGCCACCAGGTCTATGCCTGCGGCGCACCGATCGTGGTGGATTCGGCGCGGGCGGAGTTTTCGGCGCAGTGCGGCCTGCCGGCCGATGAGTTCTACGCGGATTCGTTCACGACCGAGGCCGACAAGCACAGGGATCCGGCCTAGGTTGGTGGCTGGTCCTGCGTAGGCTGGGGTGGAGTGCAGCGCAACCCCAGCGTTCCCACCCATTCAAAACACCATGCCGGATTGGCCACAATGGGGCCATGAAACGCAGAACCCTCCTCTCAGCCGCCGCGGCGGCCCCCATCGCCTTGGCTGTGCCTGCCGTGCACGCCCAGGCTCGCCCCATCCGCCTGATCGTGCCCTACGCGCCCGGCGGGCCCATCGACGTGACGGCCCGGCTGCTGGCCGAGCGGGTGAAGGACACCCTGGGCACGGTGGTCATTGAAAACCGGCCGGGTGGCGGTGGCAACATTGGCGCCGACGCGGTGGCCAAGGCGGCGCCAGACGGCCTGACCATCGGCATCGCGGCGGTGGCCACGCATGCCATCAACCCCTGGCTGTTCTCGAAGATGCCGTACGACGCGGCGAAGGACTTCACGCCCATCACCCAGATGCTGCGCGTGCCCAACGTGCTGGTGATGAACGCCGACACCGCGGTTCGCCTGAAGATCAACTCCCTGGGGGACCTGATCGCGTACGCCAAGGCCAACCCGGCGAAGCTGAATTACGGCAGCGGCGGCAACGGCAGCGCGGGCCACCTGGCCGGTGAGATGTTCAAGCGCGATGCGGGCATCTTCGCCGTGCACATTCCCTACAACGGCGGCAACCCGGCGCAACTGGCGCTGCTGTCAGGGCAGGTGGACTTCAACTTCGACAACCTGGCCACGGCCGCGGCCAACATCCGCGCCGGCAAGCTCAAGGCACTGGCGGTGACCACCCTGCAACGCTCGCCCAACCTGCCTGAGGTGCCGCCGGTGGCCGACACGCTGAAGGGCTTCGCCATCGACACCTGGTGGGGCCTGGTGGGCCCGGCGGGCTTGCCACGCGAGGTGACGCAGAAGCTGAACCAGGCCTTCGTGGCGGGCCTTCAGACCCCTGAGGCCAAGACGCGCTTTGCCGCGCTGATGGCCGAACCCGTGGCGAACACGCCGGAGGAGTTCGGCGCGTTCATGCGGGCGGAACTGGCCAAGTATGAAAAGGTGGTGAAGGCGTCGGGCGCGAAGGTGGACTGAACGTCGTCTGGCTGGCGAAACGCTGGGGTTGCACCCCAGCCTACGAACAACCCATCAGCGGTTTCGCCGTCGTAGGCTGGCGGTGGAGCGTCAGCGAAACCCCAGCGTTCAGCGATGATCGCCTCGCAATAAAAAAGGCCCTGCCGGTTGGCAGGGCCTTTTCGTTGTTGGGGCACCTCAGGTGCCAGGGGCATCAACCCCCGCCGGTCACCTGCTGGATGGTGATGGTGCCCGCGTTCACCTGGAAGCCAGGTGGCAGCACGGCGGCAATGCTGGGCGGCAGGCTCAGGATGACGGCGCCATTGGGCTGCAGCGTGACCGGCACGGTGACCGGCTGCGAACTGGTGTTGCCCAGTTGCAGCGAAGCGTCAAACGCGTTGGTAGAGCCGTTGGCCGGCGCGCCCGAGGTGTCGATGTCCGTCTCGCAGGGGTTGACCGTGAGGGTCTTGCCCAGGGCCAGCGGGTGATCGGCCGGGAAGGTGGAGGCGCGGATGATGAAGATGCACGAGCCGAAGCTCATTTCACCGGAGGCCGTGTTGCCGGCCGAGGTGAGCGTGAAGGTCGGCGTGCCGATGGTGGCGCTGGCACCGGTGCCCACGACCGGGGTTTCGATCTTCAGCGTGGTGGTGCCGGTGGTGCCCAGCGCCGGCACCGCCGGGAAGTTGAGCGTGGCGCCAGAGATGGCCGCCACGGTCGTCTTGCTCGCGGGCACGGCCACGTCCGTTGCCGCCACGGCGACTGGAGCGTCGCCGCCCCCGCCACCGCAGGCCGCTACCACCACAGCCGCAGCCAGCGCTGCAGCCCAACCAAACTTCGCCATGTTCATGAGAAACCCCTCTTCGCAGTGTTACGTTCTCGCACAGTTTACCCGGCAATGCCAGCAGTGCAAGGCCGCCATGCGAACAAGCCGGGCTTTCCGTGTCATTCGCCCAGGTAGGCAGCCCGCACCTTCGGGTCCGTCAGCATCTGCTTCGCGTCCCCCGACATGGTGATCAGCCCGGAATCCATCACGTAGCCGCGGTCGGCGATTTCCAGCGCGCGGCTGGCGTTCTGCTCGACCAGCAGGATGGCGACACCCTGGCCATGCACATCCCGTACCACCTCGAAGATCTTGTCGACCATGATGGGCGAGAGGCCCATGGAGGGCTCGTCGAGCAGCAGCACCTTGGGCCGACTCATCAGGGCGCGGCCCATGGCCAGCATCTGCTGCTCCCCGCCCGACATGGTGCCGGCGAGCTGGTCTTTCCGCTCCTTCAGGCGCGGGAAGATGCCGAAGACCTTGTCGATGTCGGCCGCGATGTCCGCCTTGTCGTTGCGGATGTGGGCGCCCATCTGCAGGTTCTCGGTGATGGTCATGCGGGTGAAGACGCCCCGGCCCTCGGGCACCATGGCAAGGCCTTCCTTCACCAGATCCCAGGCGCCGCGGCCCCGGATGCTCTTGCCCAGGTACTCGATGTTGCCGTCGTTGATTGGCAACAGACCTGTGATGGCTTTCATGGTGGTGGTCTTGCCGGCGCCGTTGGAGCCGATCAGTGTGACCAGTTCACCCTGGCGCACCTCGAAATCCACACCCTTCACCGCCTGGATGCCGCCATAGGCGACCTTCAGGCCGTTCACCTTCAGAAGCGTTTCGCTCATTCTTCTTCCCCGCTGGCCACCGGTTCGGCGGCGGGCGCCGTCGTGGTCGGCTTGTGGCTGTGGCCCAGGTAGGCCTCGATCACCTTCTCGTTGCGCTGCACGTCCGCGGGCGTGCCTTCGGCGATCTGCTTGCCGTAGTCGAGAACCGTCACGCGGTCGCACAGGCCCATGACCAGCTTCACGTCGTGCTCGATCAGCAGGATGGTGCGGTTGTCGTTGCGGATGCGGTCGATCAGCTCGCGCAGCACCACCTTCTCGGTCGAGTTCATGCCAGCGGCCGGCTCGTCCAGGGCGATGAGCTGCGGGTCCGTGGCCAGGGCGCGGGCGATCTCCAGCCGGCGCTGATCGC
Source organism: Ramlibacter sp. (assembly GCF_041916345.1). Classification (GTDB taxonomy): domain Bacteria; phylum Pseudomonadota; class Gammaproteobacteria; order Burkholderiales; family Burkholderiaceae_C; genus Ramlibacter. The sequence goes on along the minus strand of NZ_JAYRZR010000005.1, from coordinate 87,966 downwards.
CGTAGGAGAGCGTGCGGGCCTTGTACTCGGCAAACTTGCCGATGCCCACGTAATCCAGCAGTTCCTGCGCGCGCTTGGCGATGGCGGCCTCTTCGTCCTTGAACGACTGGGTGCGCAGGATGGCGCCCAGCAACCCCGACTGGGTGCGGATGTGCCGGCCGACCATCACGTTCTCCAGTGCGGTCATGTCCGCGAAGAGCCGGATGTTCTGGAAGGTGCGCGCAATGCCGGCCTTGGCGACCTCATGCACGGCGGTGGGCTTGTAGGGCTTGCCCGCCAGCTCGAAGGTGCCGCTGTCGGGCGTGTACAGGCCGGTGATCACGTTGAAGAACGTGGTCTTGCCGGCGCCGTTGGGGCCAATCAGCCCGTAGACCTGGCCCCGCTCGATGGTGAGGCCCACGTCCGACAGGGCCTGCAGCCCGCCGAAGCGCTTGGAGATGCCCGCGACGCGGAGAACGACTTCTGCCATGGTGTGCGCCCTCCCCTCAGCGGCCCGCCGGCTGCAGCGCCTTGCCGTGCTCCGGCGTCGGCCACAGGCCGCGCGGACGCAGCAGCATCACGATGATCATGGCCAGCGCGATCAGCAGCTGGCGCAGGATGGAGGCATCCAGCCGGCCGCCAGTGAGCGCCTGCAGGTCCATCAGGCCCGAGACCCAGCGCAGCACCTCGGGCAGGGCCGAGAGCAGCACCGCGCCGAGGATCACGCCCGGCAGGTGGCCGATGCCGCCCAGCACCACCATGGCGACGATCATCACCGACTCCATCAGGCTGAAGGATTCCGGCGAGACGAAGCCCTGGAAGGCCGCGAACATGGTGCCCGAGACGCCGCCGAAGGTGGCGCCCATGCCGAAGGCCAGCAGCTTCATGTTGCGGGTGTTGATGCCCATGGCCTTGGCCGCGATCTCGTCCTCACGAATGGCCATCCAGGCGCGGCCGATGCGCGAGACCTCCAGCCGGTGGCAGATGATCACGCTGATGACCACCAGCGCCAGGAAGAGGTAGTAGTAGAGCGTGACCGAGGCGAGCTCGTAGCCGAAGATCTCCAGCCGCTTGCCGAAGTTCAGCCCCAGGATGCTGATGGAATCGATCTGGCCCAGGCCCTTGGGGCCGTTGGTGATGTTCACCGGGTGGTCCAGGTTGTTCATGAACACGCGGATGATTTCACCGAAGCCCAGCGTGACGATGGCCAGGTAGTCCCCGCGCAGCTTGAGCGTGGGCGCTCCCAGCAGCACGCCCAGGATGCCCGCCAGCGCCGCCCCAAGTGGAATCACGAGCCAGATGGAGGTATGCAGCCCGTTCGGGAACATCTGCGCGAACCACTGGAACGATTCCGAGAGGTGCGGCGAGGCCATCAGGCCGTACATGTAGGCGCCGATGGCGAAGAAGGCGACGAAGCCCAGGTCCAGCAGGCCGGCGTAGCCCACCACGATGTTCAGGCCCAGGGCCAGCAGCACGTAGAGCAGCGCGAAATCGGCGATGCGCACCCAGAAGTTGCCGGCCGCCTGCAGCACCAGCGGCAGCACCAGCAGGCCGATGGCGGTGGCCACCCAGACCCAGGTCTTGTTCTGCTTGATCAGCATGATGCGTTCCCCCTTACGCGCGGTCCGCCACGCGCTCACCCAGCAGGCCCGAGGGCCGCAGCGTGAGCATGATGATCAGCACGATGAAGGCGAAGATGTCCACGTAGTGGCTGCCCAACACGCCCCCGGTGAGCACGCCCAGGTAGCCGGAGCCGATGGATTCGATCAGCCCCAGCAGAACGCCACCCACCACCGCACCGGCCAGGTTGCCGATGCCGCCGAACACCGCCGCGGTGAAGGCCTTCAGCCCGGGCAGGAAGCCCATGGTGTGCTGCACCGTGCCGTAGTTGGAGGCGTACATCACGCCGGCGATGGTGGCCAGCACCGCGCCGATGATGAAGGTGGCCGAGATCACCATGTCGGGCTTCACGCCCATCAGCGCGGCCACGCGCGGGTTCTCGGCCGTGGCGCGCATGGCGCGGCCCAGTTTCGTGTAGTTCACCAGGTACATCAGCACGGCCAGCGAGACGGCCGTCATGCCCAGGATCATGATCTGCGTGGCCGTGATCACCGCGCCACCCACCTGGATGGGCGCGGCCGGCAGCAGCGTGGGATAGGGCTTGTAGTTCGGCTTGAAGATGATCATCGCCAGCGTCTGCAGCAGGATCGACATGCCGATGGCGGTGATGAGCGGTGCCAGCTTGGGGCTGTTGCGCAGCGGCCGGTAGGCCACCTTCTCGATGGTGAAGTTCAGCGCGGCGGCCACGATGCACGAGATGACCAGCGCCACGATCAGCAGCAGCCACCCGGGCAGGCCGGGCATGGCGGCCTGCGCCTGCGTGATGATGAACCAGCTTGTCAGCGCCCCCACCATCAGCACCTCACCGTGGGCGAAGTTGATGAGGTTGATGATGCCGTACACCATGGTGTAGCCCAGGGCCACCAAGGCATACATGCTGCCGAGGACCAGACCGTTGATGATCTGCTGCAGCAGAATGTCCATAGAGATGCTCTCCGTTTCTTCGCCGGGCCAGGCCGGCTGGCACGACCCCTGGATCACGCCGGGGTCGTTCACTTTCTTGCAGACCGCGCCCTTGTGGGGCGTCTCTCCATCTAGCAAAAAACCCGCCAAGCGGATCCGTGGGCGGGTTGTGCGGCGGGATTGTAGCGGGGGCACCTGACGCGCCAGCCCCTCTGGCGGCGGGGGTTTTCCCTGGGCAACAGGGCCTGCGCAGGTGCTTTGCGGGTTGATTAGCGCGGCTGATCATTGCGCCGTCGAAGCTCGCGCAGCTTCTCGGCGATGCGGATCTCCAGGCCGCGCTCCACCGGGCGATACAGCGGCTCAGGCCGCAGGCCATCCGGGAAGTAGCTCTCGCCCGCCGCGAAGCCATCGGCCTCGTCGTGGGCATAGCGGTAGTCGCGGCCGTAGCCCAGATCCTTCATCAGGCGCGTGGGCGCATTGCGCAGGTGCAGGGGCACCGGCCGGGTGCCATCCTTCTTCACCAGCGCGCGCACCTCGTTGTAGGCCTTGTAGACCGCGTTCGACTTGGGCGCCATGGCCAGGAAGACCACCGCCTCGGCCAGCGCCAGCTCGCCCTCGGGCGAGCCCAGACGCTCATACACGTCGGCCGCATCCAGCGCGAGCCGAAGCGCGCGCGGATCGGCCAGGCCGATGTCTTCCGTCGCCATGCGGATCAGCCGGCGGGCGATGTAGCGCGGATCGGCCCCGCCATCGAGCATGCGCGCGAACCAGTAGAGCGAGGCATCGGGGTCGGAGCCGCGCACCGACTTGTGCAGCGCGCTGATGGTGTCGTAGAACTGCTCGCCGCCCTTGTCGTAGCGGCGCATGCGCTCGCCCAGCACCTTGAGCAGCCAGGCGTCGTCGATGGTCTCGCGCCGCTCGCTCGAGGCTGCCACGGCCAGGGTCTCCAGCGTGTTGAGCAGGCGGCGCGCGTCGCCATCCGCATAGGCCAGCAGCCTGTCCAGCGCCGCGGTCTCGATGGCGGGCACGGCGCCGATGGCCTGCGCGCGTTCCACGATGCGACGCAGGTCCTCCTCTGCCAGCGGCTGCAGCACGTACACCGCAGCGCGCGACAGCAGGGCCGAGTTGACCTCGAACGACGGGTTCTCCGTGGTGGCACCGACGAAGGTGAACAGGCCCGATTCGACGTGCGGCAGGAAGGCATCCTGCTGGCTCTTGTTGAAACGGTGCACCTCGTCGACGAAGACGATGGTGCGCCGGCCGTGGGCCTGCGCCACCAGGGCCTGTTCCACCGCCTCGCGGATGTCCTTCACGCCGCCCAGCACCGCGCTGATGGCGAGGAACTGCGCCTCGAAGGCGTCCGCCATCAGCCGCGCGATGGTGGTCTTGCCGGTGCCGGGCGGGCCCCACAGGATGCAGCTGTGCGGGCGCCCGGATTCAAAGGCGATGCGAAGCGGCATGCCCTCGCCCAGCAGGTGCGCCTGGCCGATCACCTCGCCCAGCGAGCGCGGGCGCAGGCGCTCCGCCAGGGGAGCATGGGAGGGGTCTTGCGGCGCCATGGCGTCAGTTTATAGTCCGACCCCACCATGGAAGCCGCGCTCTGGTCTGCCTTGTCCGCCCTGTGCGGGGCGCTGGTGGGCGGCGGCATCTCGTACCTGCTGAATCGCCAGCAGCATGCCCACCAGCTGCGCATGCTGCGTGAGCAGCACAAGGTGGAGTACATGGCGGAGGAAACGGCGCGCCACTTCCTCAGCCACAAGGGCTTCACCGACCGCAGCTTCGAGGCCCTGCGCAACCACCTGGGCGGCTTTGCCGACGACGAGTTGCGCAAGATCCTGGTGCGTGCGGGCGCCATCCGCGTCTATCGGGAGGACGGGTCCGAGTGGTGGCGCCTGCTCTCGCGCATGGACGAATTCATCGAGCGCAAGGCGCTGGACCAGATCGCGCGGGAGATTTGATCGGGCAACCCCAGCGATCCCCTCAGGGCTGCCGGATCACATCCGCCCCCTTTGGCGGCGTGAAGCGGAACGTGTCCGCGGCCAGTGCCGGATTCAGCTGGAAGCCGGTGAACGTCAGCACCGAGCGCTGGCCGAAGCTGTCCAGGATGTCCAGCGCCGCCAGCGCGTCACCGCGCAACCCCACCTTGATGCTGGCCACCTGCCCCTCACGGTTGCGGGGCGTCGCCTGCACCCACTGCAGACCCCCCTGGTCGGGCAGGGCCAGCAGCTCGAAATCCCGCCGGATGGCCTGCAGATCCGGCGCGGCGGCGATCAGCGCGGCCGGCGTGCTGGCCAGCACACCCGCCTGCTTGCGGGCGGTGACCTGGTTCAGGTCCACGTCGTGCAGCCACAGCGTCTGGCCATCCGCCACCAGCGTCTGCGCGAAGGGCTCGCGGTAGACGAAGCGGAAGCGGTCCGGCCGCTGGAACTCGAAGGTGCCGCTGGATCGCCGCGTGCGCGGCGCCTGGCCGTCGCGCCCCGGCGCCGTGACGACCTGGGTGAACTCGGCGCGCCCGCTGCGGGCACTGCGCACGAACTCTTCCAGGCTTTCCAGCGGGCCTGCATGGGCCGTGACGGCCGTGCCAGCGAGCAGGACGAGCGCCAGACGGCGGGTGCAGGGCAACAGGGAACGCATGGACGATTCGCTCGTGGCAGACGGAGGTTGGGTCGCTTTGCGGGCGGGAAGTTCAGGCGCGCCAGGGCTGCGCAGTCGCCTATTCGGATCGGCCCGGCACCAGGATCTCACGCTGGCCGCGCGCGTTCATCGGGCTCACCAGGCCCGCCTTCTCCATCGCCTCCAGCAGGTTCGCGGCCTTGTTGTAGCCGATGGACAGGTGGCGTTGCACGAGCGAGATGCTGGCCTTCTGGTTCTTCAGCACCACCTCCACCGCACGGTCGTACAGCGGATCGGCCTCGCCGCTGCCCTCACCGGCCGCGCCCGGCGCGCCGTCTTCGCCATCGACCGTGCCGCCTTCGAGCACGCCCTCGATGTAGTTCGGTTCGCCGCCCTGCTGCTTGAGATAGGCCACCACGCGATGGACCTCGTCGTCGCTCACGAACGCGCCGTGCACGCGCACCGGCAAGCCCGTGCCGCTGGCCATGTAGAGCATGTCACCCATGCCCAGCAGCGCCTCGGCACCCATCTGGTCGAGGATGGTCCGGCTGTCGATCTTGCTGGAGACCTGGAAGGCGATGCGCGTGGGGATGTTGGCCTTGATGAGACCCGTGATCACGTCCACGCTGGGCCGCTGTGTGGCCAGGATCAGGTGGATGCCGGCCGCGCGCGCCTTCTGCGCCAGGCGGGCGATCAGCTCCTCGATCTTCTTGCCGACCACCATCATCAGGTCGGCCAGCTCGTCGATCACCACCACGATGTAGGGCAGGCGCTCCAGCGGCTCGGGGCTTTCCGGCGTGAGCGAGAACGGGTTGTAGATGAACTCGCCGCGCGCCTTGGCTTCGTCGATCTTGGCGTTGTAGCCGGCCAGGTTGCGCACGCCGAGCTTGGACATCAGCTTGTAGCGGCGCTCCATCTCGGCCACGCACCAGGTCAGGCCGTTGGCGGCCTGCTTCATGTCGGTCACCACGGGCGCCAGCAGGTGCGGGATGCCCTCGTAGACCGACATCTCCAGCATCTTGGGGTCGATCATCAGCAAGCGCACGTCGCGCGCCTCGGCCTTGTACAGCAGGCTGAGGATCATGGCGTTGATGCCCACCGACTTGCCCGATCCGGTGGTGCCGGCCACCAGCACGTGCGGCATCTTCGCCAGGTCCGCCACGACGGGGTGACCCACGATGTCCTTGCCGAGGCCCATGGTCAGCATGGAGCGGGCCTCGTTGTAGGCAGCAGAACCCAGGATCTCCGACAGGCGGATCGACTGCCGCTTGGCGTTGGGCAGCTCCAGCGCCATGAAGTTCTTGCCCGGGATGGTCTCGATCACGCGGATCGACACGAGCGACAGCGAGCGCGCCAGATCCTTGGCGAGGTTGACGATCTGCGAGCCCTTCACGCCGGTGGCGGGCTCGATCTCGTAGCGCGTGATCACCGGCCCGGGCGCCGCCGCGACCACGCGTACCTCGACGCCGAAGTCCTTGAGCTTCTTCTCGATCAGCCGCGAGGTCATCTCCAGCGTTTCGGCGGGCACCGTCTCCTGGCGGCCGGAGGCGGCGTCCAGCAGGTCCACCTGCGGCAGCCGGCTGTCCGGCAGTTCGGAGAACAGCGGCTTCTGCCGCTCCTTGGCCACGCGCTCGCTGCGCGGCACGTCCACCACGACCGGCTCGATGTGCACCGGCTTGGCCTGGTGGTGCTCCTCGATCACCACGCGCTCGACCTGCACCACCTCCTCGCGCTCGCGCGCGGCCTGCTGGCCGTAGGCCAGGTCTTCGGCCATCTCGCGGCGCTCGCGGCGCTGCTCGAAGTAGCCGTCGATGGTGGCGCCGATGCGCTCGGCGACGGCGCTCCAGGAGAAGCGGAACACCAGCGCGGCCCCCGCCACCAGCAGGGCAACGAAGATCAGGCCGGAACCCGCAAAGCCGAGCCACTGCATGCCGGCTGGGCCCACCAGCCAGCCCAGGGCACCACCCGCGTGGTCGGGCAGGCGGCTTTCCAGCCGGTACAGGCGCGTCCATTCCAGGCCGGTGCTGGCCAGCAGCAGCAGGCCCAGGCCCAGCCAGAAACCGAGGCGTGCGCGCAGCACGCCGCCGGCAGCGGGCGCGGCATCCGCGGCGTCGGCGCCGCCGCGCAACCAGCGGGCGAGCGAGGCCACCCAGGCGCGCGCGCCGGCGGCCAGGCACCACCAGACCGAGAAGCCCAGCAGGAAGTAGCTGCCATCGGCCAGCCAGGCGCCGAGGCGTCCACCCCAGTTGCGGGTGGCACCGCCGGCGCCCGAGGTGGAGAAGGCCGCGTCCAGCGGCGAGTAGCTGAGCAGGGCCAGGGCCCAGAAGAGCAGGCCGCAGGCGGTGGCCACCAGCGCGGCCTCATGCGTGAAGCGGGCCAGCCCGGCGCGCGGCGGGGGCGGCGCGGTGTTCTGGAGCGTGTGCAGCGAATACGTCATCGGGCGCGATTGTCGCGCGGCCCGGCGCGCGCGGGCCTCAACCCAGCGTGGTCAGCCGTTCCTTGACGACCATGGAGCCGTCCTCGCGGGTCTCGATGAAGCCGCGGTCCTCCAGGTCTTTCATGACGCGGCTGACCATTTCGCGCGAGGCGCCGACCATTTTGGCAATGTCCTGACGAGAAATGCGCTCCCGGATGGTCATGACGCCCTCGCGGTCGGGCTGGGCGAACTCCAGCAGGGCGCGGGCCACGCGGCCATACACGTCCATCAGCGCCAGCGACTCGATCTTGCGGTCCGCGTGGCGCAGGCGTTGCACCAGGCCCTTCATGATGGCGTAGGCCATCGAGCTGTTCTCGGGCAGGCAGCGGGCGAACTCCGCCCGGCCCAGGGTGAGCATGTCGGTCTGCACCTCGGCGCGGCAGGTGGCCGAGTGGGGCTCGTTGTCGATGAGGCTCATCTCGCCGATGTAGTCACCCGGGTTGAGCGTGGCGAGAATGACCTCGCGGCCGCGCTTGTCGGAGGTGATCACGCGCACGCGGCCGGTGAGGATGATGAACAGCGTGTTCGACTTCTCGCCCTGCTCGACGATGACCTCGCCGCGCTTGAAACGCCGCTTGACGATCGCGTCGGCCACGGCCTCCGCCTGAACCGAGGTGAGCAGCGCGAAGAGCGGCACCCGCCGGATCAGTTCCAGGTTGGAAAGCATCGACATGTTTCAAGTCCCTTCTGCCGCGGGCGACCGCCATGGGTTCTTACAATCGCCCGGATTGATATCGGAAAGCACTTGCCGTGCCTGCCAGGGTTGATACTCGGCGACCCGGCCCGAAATGTACACCGACCTGTATGGTTTCCCATACAGGACATGCACCATGACCACCCAGCACGCCCAAGTCCTGATCCTCGGCTCCGGCCCCGCCGGCTACACCGCCGCCGTCTATGCCGCCCGCGCCAACCTCAACCCGGTGCTCATCACCGGCATCGCCCAGGGCGGCCAGCTCATGACCACGACCGAGGTCGACAACTGGCCGGCCGATGTGCACGGCGTGCAGGGGCCCGAGCTGATGCAGCGCTTCCAGGAGCACGCCGAGCGCTTCAAGACGCAGATCGTCTTCGACCACGTCCATACGGTCGATTTCTCGCGCCGCCCGTTCACGCTCAAGGGCGACAGCGGCGAGTACACCTGCGACGCGCTGATCATCGCCACCGGCGCCTCGGCCCGCTACCTGGGCCTGCCCTCGGAGACCGCGTTCATGGGCAAGGGCGTGAGCGCCTGCGCCACCTGTGATGGCTTCTTCTACCGTGGCCAGACCACCTGCGTCATCGGCGGCGGCAACACCGCGGTGGAGGAGGCGCTGTACCTCTCGAACATCGCTTCCAAGGTCTATCTCGTGCATCGGCGTGACAAGTTCCGCGCCGAGCCGATCCTGATCGACAAGGTCATGGCCAAGGTGGCCGAAGGCAAGATCGAGCTCAAGCTGTTCCAGACGCTCGATGAAGTGCTGGGCGACGCCACCGGCGTCACCGGCGTGCGGCTGAAGAACGTGAACACCGGCGCCACGGAAGATCTCGCCCTGCAGGGCTGCTTCATCGCCATCGGCCACTCGCCCAACACCGAGATCTTCAAGGGCCAGCTGGAGATGAAGGACGGCTACATCGTCACGCGCTCGGGCCTGAACGGCTTTGCCACCATGACCAGCGTGCCGGGCGTCTTCGCCGCCGGTGACGTGCAGGATCACATCTACCGCCAGGCCATCACCAGTGCGGGCACGGGCTGCATGGCCGCGCTGGACGCCCAGCGCTTCCTGGAGCAGCAGGCGGGCTGAAACGCCCCGCCCTGCGCTCATGGCGGGGATCTGGCTATAATCGCGGGCTTGGCCTGAAGGGCGCACCGGGCAACGGGGGCGCGAAGAACGGCCTTCATGGGTTACCGCCACCCTTTCTGGCGAGGTGAGGCGCCCACCGCCACAGGTGGCCGCCGTGACGAAGAAATCGGAGAGTGCTGATGGCACGCGTCTGCGAAGTGACGGGCAAGGGCCCGATGGTGGGGAACAATGTCTCCCACGCCAACAACAAGACCAAGCGCCGGTTCATGCCGAACCTGCAATACCGCCGTTTCTGGGTCGAGAGCGAGAACCGCTGGGTGCGCCTGCGCGTTTCCAGCGCCGCGCTGCGCCTGATCGACAAGAATGGCATCGACGCCGTGCTCGCAGACATGCGCGCCCGCGGCCAGGCTTAATCCCGAAGGAGAACGACCATGGCAAGCAAAGGCGGCCGCGAGAAGATCAAGCTGGAGTCCACCGCGGGCACCGGCCACTTCTACACCACGAGCAAGAACAAGAAGACGATGCCCGAGAAGATGTCGATCATGAAGTTCGACCCCAAGGCTCGCAAGCACGTCGAGTACAAGGAAATGAAGCTGAAGTGATTCGGCTCGTTGACTGAAAAAAGCCCCGCATCGCGGGGCTTTTTTTTGTGCTCGTCATCCCCGCGTATGCGGGAATGACGGGGCGCGCTTCCGCTCAATGCACGGCGCGCAAGCGCAGCGAGAACTGGCGCAGGGCTTCCACGCCACTCTCTTCGGCCCGGCGGCACCAGGCCTGCAGGTCGGCAGCGAGTTGCTCGCGCGACTGGTTCGTGTTCAGCCACATCTGGCGCAGTTCCTCGCGCATGGTGACCATCTTGTCCAGCGCGGGGTAGGCAGCACGGGCCTGGGCCAGTTGCGGCAGGGCCGAGGCGGGCACCTTGTCCTCGTCGCGGGGCAGCCAGCGCTTGGCGGACTTCAGCAGCGAGAAATCCTGGCCCTTGGCCTTGAGGGCCTCGATCTCGGTCTTGCAGGCGGCGCGCATCTCACGCGCATAGCCGGCCATGACCTCGTAGCGGTTGGCGATCAGCGCCTCCAGCGTCTTCTCGTCGGCGACCGGCTTCACCTCGCCCAGGCGCAGCCGCGGCGGCACCTTCTTGACGGTGGCCCAGCCGATCTTGCGCATCAGGCTGATGTAGACCCAGCCGATGTCGAACTCGTACTTCTTGACCGAGAAGCGCGCCGCGGTCGGGTACGTGTGGTGGTTGTTGTGCAGTTCCTCACCGCCGATGAGGATGCCCCAGGGCGAGATGTTCGTGCTGGCGTCGGGCGCCTCGAAGTTGCGGTAGCCCCAGTAGTGGCCGATGCCGTTGATGATGCCGGCCGCGGTGACCGGGATCCAGATCATCTGCACCGCCCACACGGCCGCGCCGGCCGCGCCGAACAGCGCCAGGTTGATGATCATCATGAGCGAGACGCCGATCACGCTGTGCGCCGTGTAGACGTTGCGCTCCATCCAGTCATCGGGCGTGCCGTGGCCGTACTTGACCAGGGTCTCCTGGTTCTTGGCCTCCGCGCGATACAGCTCCGAGCCCTGCCAGAACACCGTCTCGATGCCGCGCGTCTGCGGGCTGTGCGGGTCTTCGGGCGTTTCGCACTTGGCGTGGTGCTTGCGGTGGATGGCCACCCACTCCTTGGTGACCATGCCGGTGCTCAGCCAGAGCCAGAAACGGAAGAAGTGCGAGGGAATCGCGTGCAGATCCAGCGCGCGGTGGGCCTGCGCCCGGTGCAGGAAGATGGTGACGCTGGCGATGGTGATGTGCGTGGTGACCAGCGTGTACAGCACGATCTGCCACCAGGTCAGATCCAGCAGGCCGTGCGCGAGCCAGTCGATCGCCGCGTTCAGGAAGGCCCAGTCGGGTAACAACATGGAGGGGGGGTTCTTTCGAAGAGGGGTCTTGCAGGGTCGACTGCTGCCGGAGGGGCGCAGTCGTGGACCCGATTTTACGGGTGGGGCGGATTGGCGGCACTGTTCTTTTATCCAATGCGCGCCACGGTTGAGCTGTGTCAGCCGCCCGGCTTTTCCCAGGCGGCGGCAAAGAACCCGTCCGTCCCATGAAGATGGGGCCACAAGCGCAGATGCAAACCCCCGGCGCTGCAGAGCGATGCGGCCTGCGCCACTCGCGCCTGCTCCAGCAGGCCCTGCACGGGCAGGGGCTTGAGGCCCGGATGAGCGGCGCTGAAGGCCTCGGCCACCTGCTCGTTCTCGTCCGGCAGGATGCTGCAGGTGGCGTAGATCAGGCGCCCGCCCGGCTTGAGCAGGCGCGCGGCACTGGCCAGGATGGCCTGCTGACGCACCTGCAGCTCCGCCACGTCCGCGGGCTTCTGCCGCCACTTCAGGTCGGGGTTGCGGCGCAGCGTGCCCAGGCCCGAACACGGCGCATCCACCAGCACCCGGTCCACCTTGCCGGCCAGGCGCTTGACGCGGTCGTCGCGCTCATGCGCGATGGCCACCGGATGCACGTTCGAGAGCTTGCTGCGGGCCAGTCGCGGCTTGAGCTGGTCCAGGCGATGCGCCGACACATCCAGCGCGTACAGCCGGCCGGTGCTGCGCATCGCGGCACCCAGGGCCAGGGTCTTGCCGCCGGCGCCGGCGCAGAAGTCCACCACCATCTGGCCGCGCCGCGCGTCGGTGATCAGGGCCAGCAGCTGCGAGCCTTCGTCCTGCACCTCGATCGCGCCACGGGCGAAGGCGTCCAGCCGCGTGAGCGCGGGCTTGTCCTGGACCCGCAGGCCCCAGGGTGAATAGGGCGTCAGCTCGCTCGGGATGCCGGCGAGCGACAGCTCCTTGCGCACGTCCTCGCGCTTGTCCGTCAAGGCATTCACCCGCAGATCCAGCGGGGCGCCCTGCAGCAGGCTGCCCGCCAGCGCCCAGAAACCCTCTTCGCCCAGCTGCGCCTTCAGCGGCGGCACCACCCAGTCGGGCAGGTTGTGCCGGTGACGCTCGGACAGCTCGGCCTCGGGCACCTGCTGGCAGGCATCGAGCCAGGTCTTCTCCGCCGGCGACAGCGCGCTGCGCAGGAAGTCGCCATCGCCCGAGAAGCCCAGGATGGCCAGCCGCCGCTCGCGCGGGCCGCTGCCCGAGCCGGCGAAGTGCTCGAAGCGCAGCTTGTAGCGCAGCACGGCGTACACCGTCTCGGCGAGCGTGGCGCGCTCGCGCTGGCCCAGTTCACGGTGTTCACGGAAGTGGCGCGACACCACCGCGTCAGCCGGGTGTTCCAGCTTCAGGACCTGGCCCACGAGCACGGCGCAGGCGTCCAGCAAGGCCTTGGGATGCATCAGAGCGTGGGCAGCAGTTGCGCGATGGCGCGCGGGTAGATGAGATGCTCCTGCGTCAGCACGCGGGCAGCGAGTGTGTCGGCCGTGTCGTCCGGCAGGATCGGCACCGCCGCCTGCGCGAGGATGGGGCCGTGGTCCAGTTCCGCGGTGACCTGGTGCACCGTGGCACCGCCGAAGCGGCAGCCGGCCTCGATGGCACGCTGGTGCGTGTGCAGGCCCGGAAAGGCCGGCAGCAGGGAGGGATGGATGTTGAGCAGCCGCCCGGCGTAGCGCTGCACGAAGGCTGGCGTGAGGATGCGCATGAAGCCCGCCAGCACCACCAGGGCCGGCTGCCGGGCGTCGATGGCGGTCGCCAGGGCTTCGTCGAAGGCCTCGCGGCTGGCGAAGGCCTTGTGGTCCACCACGTCGGTGGCAATGCCCTGCTCCCGAGCGAAGCGCAGCCCGCCGGCTTCCGGCCGGTTGCTCATGACGGCGGCGATCTGCGCCCCGTGCACGCGCCGCCAATCCTCGCGCTGCGCGGCGCGCACAATGGCAGCCATGTTCGACCCACCGCCCGAGATCAGGATCACGATGTTCTTCATCTGGGGCGCGATTATCCCTGCCACATGAACCCGCTCCCCCTATCCGCCGCGGAGGCCCGCGTGCTGGGCACGCTGATGGAGAAGGCACGCACCGTGCCCGACACCTACCCGATGTCGCTCAACGCCCTGGTGGGCGGCTGCAACCAGAAGTCCAGCCGCGACCCGCTGACCAACCTGTCCGAGGCCGAGGTGCAGCAGGCGCTGGACGATCTGAAGCGCCGCTCGCTGGTGTTCGAGTCCTCCGGCACCCGCGTCACGCGCTGGGAGCACAACTTCCAGCGCGGCATCGGCGTGCCCGAGCAGTCGGCCGTACTGCTGGGCCTGCTGATGCTGCGCGGGCCGCAGACGGCGGGCGAGCTGCGCATCCACGCCGAGCGCTGGTACCGCTTTGCCGACATCTCCTCGGTGGAGGCCTTCCTGGACGAACTGCAGTCGCGCGCCGAGGAAAAGGGCGGCCCCCTGGTGGCGATGCTGCCGCGTACTTCGGGCGCGCGCGAGCCGCGCTGGGCGCACCTGCTGTGCGGCCCGGTGGCCGCCGCCGAGCCCGAGACGGTGGCGGCCACCTTCACCGCGCCACGTGACCTGCAGGCCCGCGTGGCGGCGCTGGAGGCCGAGGTCGCCCAGCTTCGTTCCACTGTGCAAAACATCGTCGCTGAGCTGGGTTTGTCGCCACCCGGACACGGCGAATCGAACGACCGTGCTTAAACTCGGCCCGCATCGGAGACACCCCCATGGACCTGGCATTCACCCCTGAAGAACAGCAGTTCCGGCAAGAGATCCGCGCCTGGGTGCGCGAGAACCTGCCGGCCGACCTGGCGCACAAGGTGCACAACGCCCTGCACCTCACGCGCGACGACATGCAGCGCTGGGCACGCATCCTCGGCCGCAAGGGCTGGCTCGGCTACGGCTGGCCGGCGCAGTTCGGCGGCCCCGGCTGGACCGCGGTGCAGAAGCACCTGTTCGAGGAAGAGTGCGCCCTGGCCGGCGCGCCGCGCATCGTGCCCTTCGGGCCGGTGATGGTGGCCCCGGTCATCATGGCGTTCGGCTCGCCCGAGCAGCAGAAGCGCTTCCTGCCCGGCATCGCCAGTGGCGAAGTCTGGTGGAGCCAGGGCTACAGCGAGCCGGGCTCCGGCTCGGACCTCGCTTCGCTGAAGACCCGCGCCGAGCGCAAGGGCGACAAGTACATCGTGAACGGCCAGAAGACCTGGACCACGCTGGGCCAGTACGGCGAGTGGATCTTCTGCCTGGTGCGCACCAGCACCGAGGGCAAGCCGCAGACCGGCATCTCGTTCCTGCTGATCGACATGAAGTCGCCCGGCATCACCGTGCGGCCCATCATCATGCTGGACGGCGGCCATGAGGTGAACGAGGTGTTCTTCGACAACGTCGAGGTGCCGGCCGAGAACCTGATCGGCGAGGAGAACAAGGGCTGGACGTACGCCAAGCACCTGCTCTCGCACGAGCGCACGAACATCGCCGACGTGAACCGCGCCAAGCGCGAACTGGAGCGCCTGAAGCGCATCGCCAAGGCCGAGGGCGTGTACGAGGACACCCGCTTCCGCGACGAGATCGCGAAGCTGGAGGTCGACATCGTGGCGCTGGAGATGCTGGTGCTGCGCGTGCTGTCGGCCGAGAAGTCCGGCAAGAACCCGCTGGACATCGCCGGCCTGCTGAAGATCAAGGGCAGCGAGATCCAGCAGCGCTACAGCGAGCTGATGATGCTGGCCGCCGGCCCCTTCGCCGTGCCGTTCATCCGCGAGGCGATGGAGGCCGGCTGGCAAGGCGACTACGTGGGCGCGGCCCATTGCGCGCCGCTGGCCGCCACCTACTTCAACATGCGCAAGACGACGATCTACGGCGGCTCCAACGAGGTGCAGCGCAACATCGTCTCCCAGGTCGTGCTGGGCTGAACAGGAGCAAGACATGGATTTCGATTTCTCCGACGACCAGGAACAGCTGCGCGACGCCGTGCGCAAGTGGGTGGACCGCAGCTACGGCTTCGAGCGCCGGCGCGCCATCGTCAAGGCGGGCGGCTTCGACCGCGGCGCCTATGGTGAGCTGGCCGAGCTGGGCCTGGCCGGCCTGTACGTGAACGAGGACCACGGCGGCATGGGCATGGGCCCGGTGGAAGCCATGGTGGTGATGGAAGAACTGGGCCGCGGCATCGTGCTGGAGCCGATGGGCCAGACGCTGGTGAGCTCGGGCACGCTGGGCGCCTATGCGCCCCAGGCCCTGAAGGAGGCCTGGCTGCCGCGCATCGCGGGCGGCGAGGCGCTGGTCGTGCTGGCCCACCAGGAGCGCAAGGCGCGCCACCGCCTCGACGTGTGCGAGGCCACCGCCACCCAGACGGGCGGCGGCTGGACGCTCACCGGCGCCAAGAGCGTGGTGCCGGCGGGCGATCAGGCGGATGCCTTCCTGGTGCCGGGCCGCGTGGGCGGCAAGACGGCGCTGTTCCTGCTGGAGCGCGGCGCCCAGGGCGTGCAGACGCGCGGCTACGTCACGCAGGACGGCTCGCGTGCGGCGGAGCTGAGCTTCCAGGGCGCGGCGGCGGATCTCGTCACGCTCGACGGCCAGATCGCGCTCGAGCATGCCGTGGACATCGGCATCGCGGCGCTGTGCGCTGAGGCCGTGGGCGTGATGGACAAGACCATGGCCCTGACCGCCGAGTACATGAACACGCGCAAGCAGTTTGGCGTGGTGCTGTCCACCTTCCAGGCCCTGCGGCATCGCATCGCCGACATGAAGATGCAGCTGGAACTGGCGCGCTCGATGAGCTACTACGCCTCGCTCAAGCTGAACGCCCCCACGGAAGAGCGCCGCCGCGCGCTGGCCCGCGCGAAGTACCAGATGGGCGTGTCCATGCGCTTCATCGGCCAGAACTCGGTGCAGCTGCACGGCGGCATCGGCGTGACCGACGAATACATCGGCAGCCACTACTTCAAGAAGCTTACCCAGCTGGAGCTGACTTACGGGGATACCCTGCACCATCTGGGCGAGGTGTCGGAAAGAATGCAGGACACGGCTGGCGTGTTCGCGTAGTCACTGTCAAATCGCTGCGCGTTTCGCCAGTGGCTGGCTGATCGGATGAAGAAGGCCGGAGTGAATCCGGCCTTCTTCATGATGAGGCCGCCCTGCACGTTGTTCCGTTCGGCCTGGTGCCCCTGCGGGGGTCGACCAGCCCACCTGTTGTCCCCGGAGATTCGCCCATGCTGTCCCGCCGATCCGTCCTTGCCTTGTCCGCCGTCTCGCTCGCGAGCTGCGCCACCGGCCCCTCCATGAACGAGTACCCGCCCATCGTCTTCGTTCATGGCAACGGCGACAACGCCTCGATCTGGCAGACCACGATCTGGCGCTTTGAATCCAACGGCTGGCCACGCGACCGCCTGCACGCGATCAACCTGCCCTACCCGCTGGCGCGGGATGACGACACCAAGGCCCAACCGGGCCGCACGTCCACCGCCGAGCACATGGCCTTCCTGAAGGCGGAGGTGGAGAAGGTGCTGGCCGCCACCGGCGCGCAGAAGGTGGTGCTGATGGGCAACTCGCGCGGTGGCAATGCCATCCGCAACTACATCCGCAACGGCGGCGGCGACCGCACGGTGAGTCACGCCATCCTCGGCGGGGTGCCCAATCACGGCATCTGGGCCGTGCCGCTGCCACCGCTGTCGGACAACAGCGAGTTCGCCGGCCACGGCGCTTTCCTGCGCGGCCTCAACCAGCCGGTGAACGCGGCGGGTGACGAGGTGGCCGGCCCGGTGAAGTGGCAGACGGTGCGCTCCGACGGCAACGACAAGTACGCCCAGCCCGACGGCCTGTGGATCGGCCAGCGCGGCAAGGACACCGGCGTCACGGTCGCCAGCCCGGAACTCAAGGGCGCGATGAACGTGGTGCTGCCGCGCCTGGACCACCGCGAGACATCGTTCTCGCCGGCGGCGTTCGGTGCCGCCTTCCGCTTCATCACCGGCCGCGACCCGGCCACGCGTGACGTGGTCCCGCACGGCCGGCCGGTGCTGTCGGGCCGCGTCACCGGCCTCGGCCTGTCGTCCACCGATCCGGCCAGCGGCAGCTACGCGAACAACCTGCCGCTGCCCGGGGCGAAGCTGGAGATCTTCGCCATCGACGCGAACACGGGCGAGCGGCAAGGCGGCCCGGCGCACAGCCAGACCATCGGCGCGGATGGCCAGTGGGGCCCCTTCGCGGCCGCGCCGGACACCCGCTACGAGTTCGTGCTCAGCGCGCCCGGCTATGCCACCACGCACATCTACCGCAGCCCGTTCCCGCGCTCCAGCAGCGTGGTGAACATGCGGCCAGAGCGCGTACCGGCGGCTGACCGCAACGCACCCTCGCTCGCCATCATGAACCGGCCCCGCGGCTACTTCGACCCGCTGCGCGACCGCATGGCCTTCGACGGCCTGAGCCCGCCACCCGGCGCGGTGAATGGCGCTGGCGTTTCGGCCTCACGCATCAAGCCGACGGGTCTGCCCCGCGTGCTGGTGGCGGAGTTCAATGGCGAGAAGGTCGTGGGCCGCAGCTGGCCGCTGGCGGACGGCCATGTGACGGTGCTGGAGCTGACGTACTGAGAGGACTGGAACGCTGGGGTTGCGCTATCGCTCCACCCCAGCCTACGAGAAACACAGGCCCTGCATTCGTGGCAACCACCCCACGAGCGTCACAACCCGGTATCCGTAGGCTGGCGGTGACCGCAGGGAACCCCAGCTTCACCCGCCGCCATCACGCGTCATGCAGGCGCGAATGCCGTGGTAGATGCGCCATCAGGAACTCCATCTGATCCGCCAGGATGCGGCGGTTGCGCAGGATGAAGTCTTCCCACAGGCTGGGCACGTAGGGGGCGTAGAGCAGGCTCATGCCCGCCTGCTCGGGCGTGCGGTTGGCCTTGCGGTGGTTGCAGGCGCGGCAGGCGGTGACCACGTTCATCCAGTGGTCCTTGCCATTCTGGGCGAACGGGATCACGTGCTCCCGCGTGAGTTCTTCCTCATGGAAGTGCCCGCCGCAATAGGCGCACACGTTGCGGTCCCGCGCGAACAGCTTGCCGTTGGTGAGGCCGGGCTTGAGGTCGAAGGGGTTGATGTTCGGCACGCCCTTGGTGCCGATGATGCTGTTGACGGTGATGATGGACTGCTGCCCCGTCATGGCGTTGTGGCCGCCCCGGAACACGGCGACCTCGGCGCCGGCCTCCCAGCGCACCTGGTCGGCCGCGTAGTGCAGCACGGCCTGCTCCAGCGAGATCCAGGACTGCGGCAGGCCCTGGGCGGACAACTTCAACACCTTCAAAACGCGCCTCCTTCAACACAAGGGACACAGCATGCAGGGGTGGGGCGGCGCGCGGCCGCCCTGTCTTGCACAATATACCTTGTTTTGGAGACCCGGCCGTGACAGGCCGAGCGTCGTGCTCGCCTTGCCAGGCGCTCACGCGCTGCTATCAAAAAGATATCAATGCAGATCCTCCGCGGCTTTCATCACCCCGGCCTGGCGCGGGCCTGCGCGCTGACGATCGGCAATTTCGACGGCGTGCATCGCGGCCACCAGGCCATGCTGGCCCTGCTGAACAACGAGGCACGGCACCGCGGTGTGCCGAGCTGCGTGATGACCTTCGAGCCGCATCCGCGCGACTACTTCGCCGCCCTGCACCGCAAGCCCGAGCTGGCGCCGGCGCGCATCGCCACCCTGCGCGACAAGCTGACCGAGCTGGCGCGCTGCGGGGTGGACCAGTGCGTGGTGCTGAAGTTCGACCAGCGCTTCTCCAGCCAGGACCCCGAGGCCTTCATCGGCGACGTGCTGGTGCGCGGCCTGGGCGCACGCTACGTGCTGGTGGGCGACGACTTCCGCTTCGGCGCCAAGCGTGCCGGCGACTACGCCATGCTCGATTCCGCCGGCGCCCGCCAGGGCTTCGACGTGGCGCGCATGAACAGCTACGAGGTGCACGGCCTGCGCGTCTCCAGCTCCGCGGTGCGCGAGGCCCTGGCGCGCGGCGACATGGCGGGCGCCGCCGCCCTGCTGGGGCGGCCCTACAGCATCAGCGGGCACGTGGTGCATGGCCGCAAGCTGGGCCGCGACCTGGGCTTCAAGACCCTCAACCTGCGCTTCGCCCACTGGAAGCCGGCCGCCAGCGGCATCTTCGCGGTGCGTGTGCATGGCCTGGGGGATGCGCCGCTGGAGGGCGTGGCCAACCTCGGCGTGCGACCGTCCCTGGACCCGGCGGACGTGAACGGCGGCCGGGTGCTGCTGGAGACGCATTGCCTGGACTGGCCCGCCGCTCTGGGGCCGGAAGGGGCCTACGGTAAAATCATCCGCGTGGAACTGCTGCACAAACTGCACGACGAGCTGCGCTACGACGGTCTCGATGCCCTGAAGGCGGGCATCGCGCGCGACTGCGAGCACGCGCGCGCGTTCTTCGCTTCCACCCACGCGGAAACCCGGCGCCAGACCACGCGCGACCGAATTTAGCGGTCTGTCCCTGCCGCGGCCCCGCTGGCCGCGGCCCCATCGTCCCCCTTTCTTCGTGGACGCCGGGCGTGCCCGGCCCGACAGACCCAAAGGCTTTGCCATGAGCGACAAGACCGACTACCGCGCCACCCTGAACCTGCCCGACACGCCGTTCCCGATGCGCGGCGACCTGCCCAAGCGCGAACCGGGCTGGGTGCAGGCCTGGGAGGACCAGGGCCTCTACAAGCGCCTGCGCGATGCGCGGCGCGGCCGCCCCAAGTTCATCCTGCACGACGGCCCACCCTATGCCAACGGGCAGATCCACATGGGCCACGCCGTCAACAAGATCCTGAAGGACATGATCGTCAAGGCGCGCCAGCTCAAGGGCTTGGACGCGCAGTACATCCCGGGCTGGGACTGCCATGGCCTGCCGATCGAGAACGCCATCGAGAAGAAGCACGGCCGCAACCTGCCGCGCGACGAGATGCAGGCCAAGAGCCGCGCCTACGCCACCGAGCAGATCGCGCTACAGATGGCCGACTTCAAGCGCCTGGGCGTGCTGGGCGACTGGGAGCACCCCTATCGCACGATGGACTTCAGCAACGAGGCCGACGAGATCCGCGCGTTCAAGCGCGTCATCGAGCGCGGCTTCGTCTATCGCGGCCTGAAGCCGGTGTACTGGTGCTTCGACTGCGGCTCGTCGCTGGCCGAGTTCGAGATCGAGTACGCCGACAAGAAGAGCCAGACGCTGGATGTGGGCTTTCTGGCGAACGATCCCGCACAGGTCAGCGCCGCGTTCGGTGTGCCCCATGACGGGCGCGACCTGTTCGCCGTGATCTGGACCACCACCGCCTGGACCATCCCCGCCAACCAGGCGCTGAACCTCAACCCCGAACTCGTCTACGCCCTGGTGGACACGCCACGTGGCCGGCTGATCGTGGCCGAGACACTGGTGGAGAAGGTGCTGGCCCGGTACCAGCTCGAAGGGTCCATCGTCGCCACCACGGCCGGCAAGGCGCTGGGCGGCCTGGAATTCCGCCATCCGCTGTACGACGTGGACCCGGGCTATCGCCGGCTGGCCCCGGTGTACCTGGCGGACTACGCCACGGCCGACGACGGCACCGGCATCGTCCACTCCTCGCCCGCCTACGGTCTGGAAGACTTCAACTCGTGCGTCTCGCACGGCATGAAGTACGACGACATCCTGAACCCGGTGCAGGGCAACGGGGCCTACGCAGCCGACTTCCCGCTCTTCGGCGGCCAGAACATCTGGAAGGCGGTGCCGGTCATCATCGACGCGCTGCGCGTGGCCGGCCGCCTGTTCGCCACCGAAGGCATCACCCACAGCTATCCGCACTGCTGGCGCCACAAGTCGCCGGTGATCTACCGCGCCGCGGCCCAGTGGTTCGTGCGCATGGACGAAGGCGAGGGCGTCTTCACCAAGGACAAGGCGCCCGCCACGCTGCGCCAGATGGCGCTGGCCGCGATCGAGGACACGAGCTTCTACCCCGAGAACGGCAAGGTGCGCCTGCGCGACATGATCGCCGGCCGGCCCGACTGGTGCATCAGCCGCCAGCGCAGCTGGGGCGTGCCGCTGCCCTTCTTCCTGCACAAGGACACGGGCGACCTGCACCCGAAGACGATGGAGATCCTCGACCTCGCCGCCGACATGGTGCAGGCCGGCGGCATCGAGGCCTGGAGCAAGGCGGGCACCGAGGAGATCCTTGCGCGCGTGGGCGCCGCCGCCGATGCGCCGCACTACACCAAGAGCCAGGACATCCTGGAGGTGTGGTTCGACTCCGGCACCACGCACACGACGGTGCTCAAGGGCTCGCACCCGGGCAGCGGCCACGACACCGGCCCCGAGGCCGACCTGTACCTGGAAGGCCATGACCAGCACCGCGGCTGGTTCCACAGCTCGCTGCTCACCGCCGCGGCCATGTACGGCCGCGCGCCCTATCGCGGCCTGCTCACCCACGGCTTCACCGTGGACAGCCAGGGCCGCAAGATGAGCAAGTCCCTCGGCAACGGCATTGAGCCGCAGGAGGTGAACAAGAAGCTGGGCGCCGAGATCGTGCGCCTGTGGGTCGCCGCCAGCGACTACTCCGGCGATATCGCCGGCGACGACAAGATCCTCGCGCGCGTGGTGGATGCCTATCGCCGCATCCGCAACACGCTGCGCTTCCTGCTGGCGAACGTGAGCGACTTCGACCCCGCGAAGGACGCCGTCTCGCAAGCGGAGATGCTGGCGATCGATCGCTATGCGCTTTCACGTGCAGCGGCGTTCCAGGCCGAGGTGCTGGCCCACTACGAGGTCTACGAGTTCCACCCGGTCGTGGCCAAGCTGCAGGTGTACTGCTCGGAGGACCTGGGTGCCTTCTACCTCGACATCCTGAAGGACCGCCTGTACACCACCGCGCCGAAGTCGCTGGCCCGCCGCAGCGCGCAGACGGCCCTGTGGCACATCACGCACGCCATGCTGCGCTGGATGGCGCCGTTCCTGAGCTTCACGGCCGAAGAGGCCTGGAAGGTGTTCGGCAACTCCGAGTCCATCTTCCTGGAGGAGTACGCGGAGATCGGTGGCCCCGATACCGAACTGCTCGCGCGGTGGGACCGCATCCGCGCGATCCGTGATCTCGCCAACAAGGAGATCGAGGCGCTGCGGGCGGCTGGCCAGGTGGGCTCTTCCCTGCAGGCGAACCTGGTGATCACCGCCGGCGCGGATGACCACGCGCTGCTGGCCAGCCTGGGCGAGGACCTGAAGTTCATCTTCATCGCCTCGGTGGTGAGCCTGCAGCCGGGTGATACGCTGAGCATCCAGGCGCGCCCCAGCGCCGACACGAAGTGCGAGCGCTGCTGGCACTGGCGCGCCGACGTCGGCATGGACGAGGCCCATCCCACGCTGTGCGGCCGTTGCGTGAGCAACCTGTACGGCGCGGGTGAAGCGCGGGTGCACGCCTGATGGCCCGCGGCTCGTCGGCCAGCATGCTGCCCTGGCTGGGGCTGGCGCTCATCATCCTGCTGGCCGACCAGTTCACGAAGGTGCTGATCCTCGGCTACTACAAGCTGGGCGACTCCACCTACGTCACCTCGTTCTTCAACATCGTGCGGGCGCACAACACCGGCGCGGCCTTCTCGTTCCTGGCCGGGGCCTCCGGGTGGCAGCGCTGGTTCTTCACCGGCATCGGCCTCGTCGCCACGCTGTTCATCCTGTGGATGCTGCGCTCGCACGCGCAACAGAAGCTGTTTGCCTTCGCGCTCGCATGCATCCTGGGCGGCGCGGTGGGCAACGTGGTGGACCGCCTGCTGCACGGCTACGTGGTGGACTTCCTGCAGTTCCACTGGGGCGGCTGGTACTTCCCCGCCTTCAACGTGGCCGACAGCGCCATCACCGTCGGCGCGATCGGGCTGATCCTGGACGAGATCCTGCGGGTGCGGCGGGCGCGCTGACGCCGCCGGCCGCCTCGGCCACCAGCCAGTCCAGGAACAGCCGCAGGTGCCGCGGCTTGTCGGCGTCCAGCGGCACCAGCGCGTGATACGTCTCACCGTCCAGCCGCACATCCGGAAAGGGCGCCACGATGCGCCCGAGCTGCCACTCGGACGACAGCGTGGGAAACGGTCCGATGCCGTAGCCCATGCCGTCGATCACCGCCTGCAGCGTGACGAAGTAGTGGTCGAAGCGCAGCTCCTGCACCGGCCGCAGATCGGGGCAGCCGGCGCGCTGCAGCCAGGCCTCCCATTCGCCGGGGCGCGTCTCGGTGGACAGCATGATCGCGCGTGACAGGCTGGCCGGCCGCGCGAGGGGCGCCGCCTGCCACAGCGCCGGGCTCACGATCACGGTGCCCGTCTCGCGGTAGAGCGGCAGCGACTCGAACTGGCCCTGGCCCGCCACGCTGCGGCGGATAGCGACGTCGAAGCTGCCGCGGAAGGCCGGCTCGTTGCTGAACGCGGTGGACACCCGCACCTCCACACCCGGCGCGGCCTGGCGGAAAGCGCCCAGGCGCGGAATCAGCCAGCGCATGGCCATGGTGGCGGGCGCATTCACGCGGATCACCTTCTCCGTGGCCCGCTTGCCGTAGCGCCGCGCGGCGTCGCCGATGTGGTCGAAGGCCTGGCTGATCTCGCGGGCGAAGGCCCGTGCGTGCACGGTGGCCACCATGCGCTGGCCATCGCGGCGGAACAGCGGCTGGCCCAGCGCGGCCTCCAGCAGGTGGATCTGCCGGCTGACCGCGCCGTGGGTGAGGTTCAGCTCGCGCGCGGCCTCGGTGTAGCTGCCCGCCCGCGCCGCCACTTCGAAGACCCGCAGGGCATGCAAGGGGGGCAGCTGGTGCGGCATGTGTGAGTTTCAGTCACGTTTCAGCCACATTTTATCGATAGTGTCCGGGAATGGCTCACACTAAGCTGCGCTTCATGAAACCGATCCAAGTCAACGGGCGCAGCTACCAGGCGCCAGCCCAGCCCACCGTCATCGTGTGCATCGACGGCTGCGAGCAGGAGTACGTCAACCTCGCGGTGCAGGCCGGTGCGGCGCCCTTCTTCGCCTCGCTGCTGGCGCGCGGCACCGTGCTGACCGCTGACTGCGTCATGCCGTCGTTCACCAATCCGAACAACCTGTCCATCGTCACCGGCGCGCCGCCCAGCGTGCATGGCATCTGCGGCAACTACTTCCTCGACACCGAGCGGGGCGAGGAGGTGCTGATGAACGATGCGCGCTACCTGCGCGCGCCCACGGTGCTGGCGGCGCTGGCCGACACGGGCGCGAAGGTGGCCGTGGTCACCGCCAAGGACAAGCTGCGCGCCTTGCTGGGGCACGGGCTGCGCGGCATCTGCTTCTCCGCCGAGCACGCCGACCAGGCCAGCCTGCAAACGCACGGCATTGCCGACGTGCTGGCGCGTGTGGGGTTGCCCAAGCCCTCGGTCTACAGCGCCGACCTGTCCGAGTTCGTGTTCGCCGCTGGCGTGATGCTGATGCGCACCGAGCGGCCTGACCTGATGTACCTCTCCACCACCGACTACGTGCAGCACAAGCACGCGCCGGGCACGCCGCAGGCCAATGCGTTCTACGCCCTGATGGACCGCTACCTCGGCGAGCTGGACGCGTTGGGCGCGGTGATCGGCATCACCGCCGACCACGGCATGAACGCCAAGACCGACGCCATGGGCCGGCCGCAGGTGAGCTTCCTGCAGGACCTGCTGGACGACCGCCTGGGCGATGGCCGCACGCGGGTGCTGCTGCCCATCACCGACCCGTACGTGGTGCACCACGGCGCGCTCGGCTCGTATGCCACGGTCTACGTGCGGCCGGGCACGCCGGTGCATGCCGTGGCCGAGGTGCTGCGCGGCCTGCCCCACGTGGAGCGCGTGCTGGACCGCGAGACGGCCGCGGCCCGGTTCGAGCTGCCGCCGGACCGCATCGGCGATCTCGTCGTGCTCGCCCACCGCCTGGCCGTGCTGGGCACCTCCGCGCGGCGGCACGATCTGTCGGGCCTGACCGTTCCGCTGCGATCGCACGGCGGCCTGTCCGAGCAGGCGGTGCCGCTGCTGTTCAACCGCCCGCTGGCGGACGTGCCCACCCGGCGGCTGCGCAACTTCGACGTGCTGTCGCTGGCGCTGAATCACCTTTCCCCACGAACCTGAAACCAGAAGGAGACACCATGTTGCATCGGCTGATGAATGCCTGGGCCAGCCCGCTGGGCCGGAGCCTGATCGCAGGCCTGTGCCTGGCCGCCGCCGGCGGCGGCGCGCACGCGCAGGCCTACCCGAACAAGCCCGTGAAGATCGTCGTGGGCTTCGCCGCCGGCGGATCCACCGACAAGCTGGCCCGCGTGCTGTCGCAGCGGCTCGGCGAGGTACTGGGCCAGTCGGTGGTGGTGGAGAACCGCCCGGGCGCGGCCGGCAACCTGGCCGCCGAGCTGGTGGCCGGCGCCCAGCCCGATGGCTACACACTGTTCATGGCCACGCTCAGCAGCCAGGCGATCAACCCGCACCTGTACCCGAAGCTGAAGTTCGACCCGGTGCGCAGCTTCGAGCCGGTGGCCCTGGTCGCGAAGTACCCGCTGCTGCTGGTGGTGCCACCGCAGCTGGGCGTGAACTCGGTGCCCGAGCTCGTGGCCTACGCCAAGGCGAACCCTGGCAAGACGTTCTTCGCCTCCTCGGGCAGCGGCTCGCCCGCGCACCTGGCCGGCGAGATGTTCCGCCTGGCGACCGGCACGGCCATCCAGCACGTGCCCTACAAGGGCGGCGGCCCCGCCATGCTGGCCCTGATGGCCAACGAGTCGCAGTTCGGCTTCGAGACCATTCCCAGCGCCATCGGCCATGCGCGCAGCGGCAAGCTCAAGGGCCTGGCCGTCACCTCCGAGAAGCGCTCGGTCGCGGCGCCGGACCTGCCCACCATGGTGGAGGCGGGCCTGAAGAACTTCGCGGTCACCTCCTGGGCCGGGCTGCTGGTGCCCGCCGGCACACCACGCGACATCGTGGCGAAGCTGAACCAGGCCACGCTGGCGGCGATCCAGGCCCCCGCGGTCAACACCGCGCTCACCGGCGACGGCGCCGAGCCTGGCGGCGGCAGCCCCGCGGACTTCGCGAAGTTCATGGCCGACGAGCACAAGGCCTGGGGCGAGGTGGTGCGCTCCGCGAACGTCAAGGTAGACTAAGGGGACAGTGAAACATCTGCTGAACCTGCTGGCGGCCGTGTCGCTGCTGGTCTGGGGCACCTACCTCGTCCGCACAGGCATCCTTCGCGTCTTCGGCGCCAACCTGCGCAACGTGCTGGCCAAGAACATCGGCACCCGGCCAGCGGCGGCGCTGGCCGGCGTGGGTGTCACTGCGCTGGTGCAGTCCAGCACGGCCACCGGACTGATCGTCTCCTCCTTCGCCGGTCAGGGCCTGGTCACGCTCTCGCTCGCCCTGGCCGTGATGCTGGGGGCGGATGTGGGCACCAGCCTGATGGCCGTGGTGTTCTCGTTCGACCTGTCCTGGCTGTCGCCGCTGCTGATCTTCACCGGCGTGGTGCTGTTCATCT
Organism: Ramlibacter sp.; assembly: GCF_041916345.1. Classification (GTDB taxonomy): domain Bacteria; phylum Pseudomonadota; class Gammaproteobacteria; order Burkholderiales; family Burkholderiaceae_C; genus Ramlibacter. The sequence goes on along the minus strand of NZ_JAYRZR010000005.1, from coordinate 61,228 downwards.
CGCGCCAGGCCACGCCGGTCGGCCGCTTCGGCCGCGTGCTGATCGGCCTCGGGCTGATGCTGCTGGCGCTGCGGCTGGTGGGCGAATCCACCGCCATCATCGTGCAGGCACCGGCCGTCAAGGCGCTGCTGGCCTCGCTGGCCAGCGACGTGCTGCTGGAGATCACCGTAGGCGCCGCGCTGACGGTGGTGGCGTACTCCAGCCTGGCCATCGTCCTGCTCACTGCCACCCTCGCCAGCTCCGGCGCCATCCCGATGGACGTGGCCCTGGGCCTGACCCTGGGTGCCAACCTGGGCAGCGGCGTCCTGGCCGTGCTCGCCACCGCCAAGTCACCCGTGGTCGTGCGGCAGGTGCCGATCGGCAACCTGGTGTTCAAGGTGGTCGGCGTGCTGGCTGCGGCGCCGCTGGTGGGCCTGTGGCTGCGCCACGTGCGCCCGCTGCTCGGCGATCCGGCCGCTGCGGTGGTGATGTTCCACCTGGGCTTCAACGTGGCGGTGGCACTGATCTTCATCGGCCTCACGCCCATGGTGGCGCGGCTGGTGGAGGGCTGGCTGCCCAAGCAGGACCAGGCCCTGGTGGCCGGCCGCCCGCACCACCTGGACCCCTCGGCGCTGGCCACGCCCTCGCTCGCCATCTCCTGCGCCGCGCGCGAGGCGCTGCACCAGGCGGACGTGGTGGAGACGATGCTGGTGGGCATGCTCAAGGTCATCAAGGACAACGACCTGCGCCTGGCCGGGGAGCTGCGCAAGCTCGACGACACGGTGGACCAGCTCTACTCCGCCATCAAGTACTACCTGACCAAGATCTCGCGCGAGGCCCTGGGCGAGGAGGAGTCGCGCCGCTGGACCGACATCATCAGCTTCACCATCAACATGGAGCAGATCGGCGACATCATCGAGCGGGTGCTGATCGACATCGAGGACAAGAAGATCAACAAGGGCCGCAACTTCTCCGACGCCGGCATGGCGGAGATCTGCGAGCTGCACGCGCGCCTGATCGACAACCTGCGCCTGGGCATGAGCGTGTTCCTCAACGGCTCCATCCGCGACGCGCAGCGCCTGCTGGAGGAGAAGGCGCGCTTCCGCGACCTGGAGCGCACCTATGCCGGCACGCACATCATCCGCCTGACCGACAACACGGTGCAGAGCATCGAGACGAGCTCGCTGCACCTGGACCTGATCAGCGACCTGAAGCGCATCAACTCGCACATCTGCTCGATCGCCTATCCCATCCTCGATTCCGCCGGCGCGCTGGCGCCCAGCCGCCTCAAGACGCCGATCGTGCAGGAGACCTCGGGCGACGCGGCGCTGCGCTGACGGTACGGGACCGTGGCATCACGGGCAAGCCGCAGCGAGGATCAGCCCCGCATCGAGCGTGAACGCACCCGCGTGCAGCAGCCGCGCGACCTCTTCCCCCGCCATGCACCGGAACTGCGCCACCTCGCCATCCTGATTCACCGGCCCCACGCCATCGGGCACGACCGCCGTGTACCAGTGCAGGCGCTCCACCACGTGGCCATGCGCGAGTTCGTTCGCCGGGCGCTCGGTGGTGATGCAGCCGCCGTAGGTCAGCTCCTGCAGGTCCGCCAGCACCAGTCCCGCCTCTTCCCAGGTCTCGCGCGCGAGTGCCGTCTCCAGCGGTTCACCCGCGGGCACCATGCCACCCACCAGCGTGTCCCACAGGCCGGGGTCAGTCGGCTTGTCGAAGGCCCGCTGCTGCACCCAGAAGCGGCCGTCTGGATGCCAGCCCGCCAGATGCACGGCCTCGGTCGCGATGCCCAGCAGGCGCACCGCGCCGCGCTCCACGGTGCCGAGCAGCATGCCCTGCTCGTCATGCACGGCCAGCTGCTCGTTCCGCCAGGCCTTCATGAGACCGGCGTCGCGCAGCGCCACGGCCACCGGCGCCAGCGCCTGGCTCAGATCGTCGGCGTCCGCGACGACGAGGGCCGCTGACTCCACGCGCCACAGCCCGCGCAAGGCCGAATGATCGCCCAGCGCCACGGCCACCGAGCCGACGCGCTGGCCCCGCCAGAGCAGCGGCAGGCGCGGCTCCGCGGGCGGCTGATGGCCTTGCATCTGCAGATGCTTGCGCCAGTCGTCATCCGCCGGGCTCCGGGGGAGCGAGCGCCGCGAAACCCTTGGCGATGCCAGCGTCACGACAGACCCCCACACCCCTTCAGGAAGGCTGCCATGGCCCCTCGACGAACACGGCTTCATCGGCCCCAGGCCAGGGCGGCATGGTGACCCCCACCGCCCGGAACGGCTCCGGGCCGAGCGAGCGGAACTGGAAACGGGTGCCAACCGGAATCGACAGGCTGGTGCCGGCGCCGAGACGCGTCACCTCCTCGTGCTGTGCATCGCTGCGCCACATCTCGGCCACGCCGCCAATGACGAACCACAACTCCTCGACGCTGCGATGCACGATGGCGGCGCTGGTGCGGCCCGCGGCCAGCTCGAAGTGCGCCATGCTGCCGCGCCCGCCGCCCGCCAGGACACGCACATCGGAGCCATCCGGCGCCGTGACCGTGGGGTCCGCCGGCAAGGGGATCGTCACGAAGGAGGGTGTCGGCGCCACAGGGTTCATGCCCGTTCGGGCCCTCAGCGCCCCACGGGCCGGATCGTCTCCAGCCCCAGCCGCTGGTCGCGCGGATCAGCATACGGCCCGCTCAGCACGCCGTCGCTGCCGATCGTGTAGACGCTCACGCCGCAGCGGTTGCCGCCGTAGGCCACGCCCAGCGACTGCCCCTGGCGGACGGCTACGCCGGTCTGCGTGCCGTCGCTGTCCTTGTAGGTCACGCGGAACACCTGGCCACGCGTCTCCAGGGTCGTGATGCCATCGTAGGCCTGGCCATCGGGTGTGCGCCCGACCGATGCATAGGTGCCGTCCACCTGCCCCGGTGCGCCGGCCTGCTTGCGCAGCGCCTCGGTGCCGAGCGCCGCATGGCCCAGGTCGGCCCAGGGGCCTTCCATCGAGCCGTCGGACTTGATCTCGAGCGCGCTCACGGTGCACTTGTCGTTCGGGCCCCAGGCGGTGAAGAGCTGGTTGCCGCGCTGGATGCCCATGCCGCGCATGGTGCGGTTGTCGGTGTAGGTGAGGCGGAACACCGGCCCCGCCGCCACGATGCGCAGCTGCCCCGTGTAGGCCTTGCCGTCGAAATCACGCCCCTCCACCTGGTAGTTGCCCGGCAGGGTCTGGGCCTGGGCCTGCAGGGCCGCCATCAACAAGCCGATGGCGCCCACCTGGGCAAGGATGCGATGCATGAACGGTCTCCTGTGGATGAGCTGAAGACCGCATCATGCGGCGGCGTTCGCCTCAGGGCAACAGGATGGTGGAGCCGGTCGTGCGGCGCGCCTCCAGCGCGATGTGCGCCTGCTGCACGTCCGCCAAGGAATACCGCTGGTCGATGCGGATCTGCACCTGGCCACTCGCCACCACCGCGAACAGGTCGTCCGCCATGGCCTGCGTGGCCTCGCGCGTGGCGATGTGGGTGAAGAGCGTCTGCCGCGTCACGTAGATGGAACCCTTGGGACCGAGGATGCCCGGTGCGAACGGCGGCACCGGCCCCGAGGCATTGCCGAAGCTGGCCATCAGGCCGAAGGGCTGCAGGCAGTCAAGCGACTTGTCCCAGGTGTCCTTGCCCACGGAGTCGTAGACCACCTTCACGCCCTTGCCGCCGGTGATCTCCTTCACGCGGGCGGCGAAGTCTTCCTTGTTGTAGTTGATCACGTGGGCGGCGCCCAGCGACTTGGCGAGTGCGCACTTCTCGTCGCTGCCCGCCGTGCCGATCAGCTGCAGCCCCAGCGCCTTCGCCCACTGGCAGGCGATCAGGCCCACGCCGCCGGCGGCCGCGTGGAACAGCACGTGGTCGCCCGCCTGCAGCCCCCCCTGCGGCAGCGTGCGCTTGAGCAGGTACTGCGCGGTCAGGCCCTTGAGCATCATGGCCGCGCCCGTCTCGAAGCTGATGGCGTCCGGCAGCCGGCACACGCACTTGGCCGGCATCACGCGCACCTCGCCATAGGAGCCGGGCGGCTGGCTGGCATAGGCCGCGCGATCGCCGGGCTTGAGATGCGTGACGCCTTCCCCCACCGCCTCGACGATGCCCGCGCCCTCCATGCCGATGGCCGCCGGCATGGCCAGCGGATACAGGCCGGTGCGGTGGTACACGTCGATGAAGTTCAGGCCGATGGCGTGATGGCGGATGCGCACTTCGCCCGGGCCGGGCTGGCCGACCTCGACGTCGACGACTTCCAGCACCTCGGGACCGCCATGCTGGCGGATACGGACAGCTTTGCTCATGGGGTGTCTCCTGCTCGAAGGTTGGCATGCTGCCACGATTTCGTCAGGCGCGTCTCAGTCCGGGATTCGCTGCGCCGGCTACAGTGCACCCGGCATGACCCAGCGCCTCACGCCCGCCACTGCCGCCCTGCTGACGCTGCCGCCCCTGCTGTGGGCGGGCAACGCCGTGGTCGGCCGCCTCGTGAGCGGGCTGGTGCCGCCCATCACGCTGAACTTCCTGCGCTGGGCGCTCGCCTTCGCGCTGCTGCTGCCGCTGGCCGCCTGGGTCCTGCGGGGTGGCAGCCCGCTGTGGCCGCGCATGCGTCGCTATGCGCTGCTGGGTCTGCTGGGGGTGGGCTGCTACAACGCGCTGCAGTACCTGGCGCTGAAGACCTCCACCCCGATCAACGTGACGCTGGTCGCCTCCAGCATGCCGGCCTTCATGCTGGGGCTGGGCGCGCTGGCCTTCGGGCAGCGCATCACCCGGCGGCAGGTGGCAGGTGCCGCGCTCTCGATCGCGGGCGTGCTCACGGTGCTGTGCCGGGGCGAGCTGGCGCAACTGGCACAGGTGCGGTTCGTGCCCGGCGACCTGTACATCCTGCTGGCCACCGCCGCCTGGGCCTGGTACAGCTGGCTGCTGGCGCGGCCGGACGATCCGCCCGAGATCCGCTCGGACTGGGCCGCCTTCCTGATGGCCCAGCTCGTGCCCGGTCTGGCGTGGTCGGCCCTGTTCGCGGGCATGGAGTGGGGCCTTGCGCCGCAATCCATCACCTGGGGCTGGCCCCTCGCGGCGGCGCTGCTCTATGTCGCCGTGGGGCCCGCGATCCTGGCCTACCGATGCTGGGGCCTCGGCGTGCAGCGGGCCGGGCCCAACGTGGCCGGCTTCTTCTCGAATCTCACGCCGCTGTTCGCCGCGGTGCTGTCGGCCGCCTTCCTGGGCGAGGCGCCCCACCTGTACCACGGCGTGGCCTTCGCGCTGATCGTGGGCGGCATCGTGGTGTCGTCGCAGCGCTGACGACCTGTCATTCCCGCGCAGGCGGGAATCCAGGAGCAGGTGGCCAGCCGAAACCTCCTGGGCCTCCGCCTGCGCGGGGGCGACGGGGCGCGGTCAGTACGTCCCCGGGTACGCCCCGCCGTCGATCAGCACGTTCTGCCCGGTGATGTAGCTGGCCTGCCGGCTGCAAAGGAAGGCGCAGGTCGAGCCGAACTCCCCCGGCTCGCCGAAACGCTGCGCGGGGATGGCCTTGCGGCGCGCCTCGGCAATGGCCTCGATGGGCTTGCCGGTCTTCTTCGAGGCGCCCTCCATCGTGCCGCGCAGGCGATCGGTGTCGAAGGCACCGGGCAGCAGGTTGTTCACCGTCACGTTGGCTGCCGCCAGCTTGGGGTTGCGCGCCACGCCCGCGATGAAGCCCGTGAGGCCGCTGCGCGCGCCATTGGAGAGGCCCAGGATGTCGATCGGCGCCTTCACCGCGCTGGAGGTGATGTTCACGATGCGGCCGAATCCTCGCGCGACCATGCCATCCACCGTGGCCTTGATCAGCTCGATGGGCGTGAGCATGTTGGCGTCCACCGCCTTGATCCATGTCTCACGGCCCCAGTCGCGGAAGTCACCGGGCGGCGGACCACCGGCGTTCGTGATGACGATGTCGTAGTCGGCGCGCTGGGCGAACACGCGCGCCCGGCCCTCGACGCTGGTGATGTCAGCGGCCACCGTCAGCACCTGCGTGCCGGCCGGTAAGGCGGCATCGGCCCGCAGCGCAGCGGCCGCGGCCTCCAGGGCCTCGGCGCCACGCGCCACCATCACCACGTGCGCACCCTCGCGCGCCAGGGCCACGGCGCAGCCCAGTCCCAGCCCCTTGCTCGCGCCGCAGACGAGCGCCCATTTGCCCGCGATACCCAAGTCCATACAATGCCTGATGCGGTTTGACGAAGATCCAACCATGATACGCATTGCCACACGCGGGCTGCGCCAGGGGGGCTGGCGCGCGGTCCTGCTGCTGGGCCTGGCGGCCGCACTGCCGGCTGCCGCCCAGGACGGCGCCGCGACCAAGCGCGACACCGAGCTGCGCGAGGCCCCCGGCGAGGCCGCCGCGCGCATCAAGCCGCTGCCGGCCCAGACCGTGGTCACCCGACTGCCGGATCGCAGCGGCCCCTGGGTGCAGGTGCGCCTGGCCGATGGCGCCACCGGCTGGCTGCACATGTTCGATCTCGGCCCCACCACCGGCGGGGCCAGCACCGCGGCACCGACTGAATCGTCCGGCTCCGGCCTGCTGCGTGGCATGACCAACCTGCTCGGGCGCGGCACGGGCGCATCGAACACCACGTCGACTTCGGCCTCCGGCATCCGCGGGCTGGACAAGGCGGACATCCAGCGTGCCCAACCCAACCTGGCCGCCGTGACCGAGGTGGAAGGCCAGCGGCTGAACGAGGCGCAGGCGCGCGAGTTCGCGGCCCGCGCGAACCTGCAGCCGGTGCAGGTCGAGCCGCTGCCCGCGCCGCTGCGCCCCACGACCACTCCACAGGGCGATCCGTCGCAGCCCCAGCAATGAAGCGCCCCACTCGCCTCCCTGTGACCCGCGCCGTCCTCTGCGGCGCGCTGCTGGCCGCTGCCCCCACGCTCTTCGCGCAGGACCCAGGCCGCGCGCTGGGCGGCCTGCTGCGCGGCCTGGGCGGCAACCTGCAGATCGGCAACCTCGCGCCCGCGGGCAACCAGGGCGCGCAGCCGACGGACCTGCTGAAGATGCTGTCGGAGTCGATGGAAAGCATCGACGAGCCGAAGGAGATCGAGATCGGCCGTCAGCTCGCCGCCGTGTTGCTGGGCAGCAAGCCGCTGTCACGTGACATGGCGCTGCAGCGCTACGTGAACCAGCTCGGGCGCTGGATCAGCCTGCAGTCGAGCCGGCCCCACCTGCCCTGGACCTTCGGCGTCATCAACGACCCCGGCTTCAATGCCTTCGCCGCGCCGGGCGGCTACGTCTTCGTGACCAAGGGCCTGATCGACCGCGTGGACGAGTCCGAGCTGGCCGGCATCCTGGCGCACGAGATCACCCACGTGGAGGCGAAGCATCACCTCAAGGCACTGCGCAGCAAGGCGCGCGCGGGGCTGTTCGCCGCGCTGGTGGGCTCGCAGGTGCGCGGCTCGGCGGCGGCGCAGGCGATCTCGGCGCAGATGCTGGCCCTGGGCAAGGATCTGTATGGCAGCGGCCTGGATCAGGCGGACGAGTTCGAGTCCGACCGTCAAGGCGTGGCCCTGGCCGCCCGCGCCGGTTTCGACCCCTATGGCCTGCCGGCCGTGCTGCAGCAGCTGCGCACCGCCACACCGGAGAACCCGCTGTTCAGCCTGACGCTCAGCACGCACCCGCCCGCGCAGCAGCGGCTGGATCAGCTGGAGCAGGCCATGGGCCAGCGTCTCGACAGCCTGGCCGGCAAGCCCGTCGTGCGCATCGCCGACCGCCTGCGCTGAGGCCGGGCGCCGCCCTCACCCTGGCCTGCGCGCCGCCGCGCGCGTGAACAGGAACACGCCAGCCACCACGAGGCCGGTACCCACCGCCGTCCAGGCCGTGAACGGCTCGTCGAGCCAGGCCACGCCCATGAAGATGGTCGACAGCGGCCCGACCATGCCCACCTGGGCGGTCAGGGCCGCGCCCACGCGCTCGATGGCCATCATCACCAGCAGCACCGGCACCACGGTCGCGAGCGTGGCATTGAGGATCGACAGCCCGATCACCTGCGGCGCCACCACCAGCACGCTGGACGCCGGGTGCAGCACCAGATACTGCGCGATGCAGCACAGGCAGGCCACGCTGGTGGCCCAGCCCACCAGCCGCAGCGATCCCATGCGGCGCACCCAGCGCGCGCTGGCGACGAGGTAGATGGCATAGGTGATGCAGCTCACGAACACCAGCAGGGCGCCCAGCGGGACATGCCGGCCCTCCAGGCGGGCCTCCAGGCCGAACACGAGTGCCACCCCGGCATAGCTGACCACCATGCCGGCCGTCTGCCCGGCCCCCGGCCGGTGGCCGTGCAGCAGCCAGCCGAGCAGCATCACCAGCGTGGGCGTGATGTAGATGATCAGCCGCTCCAGCGAGGCGGTGATGTACTGCAGCCCGGCGAAGTCGAGCGTGCTGGAGAGGTAGTAGCCGATGAAGCCCAGTCCGCACACCGCCAGCCACTCGTCACGCGCGAGCGGCGGCTTGCCGCGCCCGGCCCACCACGCCATGGCCAGGAAGAACGGCAGCGCGAACAGCATGCGCAGCATGATCAGCGTGTAGGGGTCCACGCCGTGCCGGTAGGCCAGCTTGACGATGATGGCCTTGATGCTGAAGGTGAGCGTGCCCGCCAGCGCCAGCAGCACGCCGGGCATCACCGCCCGCGTGGCGGCCTGCGGGCCCGGCGTCACCTCAGTGGTCCAGCAGGCGGGCGTGCAGGCGGCGCAGCAGCAACCAGACCGTGCCGGCCACCACCGGGATCGCGCCGGCCGCCGTGGCCTCCGCGCTGAACGGCCAGCCCAGGGCCTGCGCCCCCTTGGCGAGGTAGCTCACCAGGCCGACGATGTAGTAGGTGATGGCCGCCACCGACAGGCCCTCCACCGTGGCCTGCAGCTTGAGCTGCAGGTCCTGCCGCCGGTTCATCGCGCCCAGCAGGGCCTGGCTGCTCTGCTGCTGCTCGATCTCCACCCGCGTGCGCAGCAGGTTGCTGATGCGCGAGACCCGCTGCGACAGCGCGTCCTGCCGGCGCACGGACCATTCGCAGGTGGCGCGCGCCGGCGACAGGCGACGGTGGATGAACTCACCGAGCGTCTGCAGCCCCCCCAGGCGGGATTCGCCGATGTCGGCCAGGCGCCGGTCCACCAGCTCGAAGTAGGCGGCGCTCGCCGAGAAGCGCGAGTGCGTCGCGGCGTAGTGGCTTTCCACCTGGCCGGCCAGGCGCGTGAGGCGGTCCAGCAGCTGCGGCTCCTCGTCACGGCCGGCCACGCGGATCGACTCGGCCAGCGCGGCCAGCTCGCGCTCGGCGTGGGCCAGCACGCTGCCGGCTTCGCGCGCGGCGGGCAGGCCCAGCAGCGCCGCCATGCGGTAGGTATCCACCTCCAGCAGCTGCTGCACCAGCCGGCCCAGCCGGCGCGGCGTGACGCTGTCGGCCAGCAGCACCATGCGCGCGAAGCCGTCCGCGTGCAGGGTGAAATCGGTGTACACCTCGCCCAGGCCGTCGGCCACGGTGGAGCCGACCAGGGTTTCCTCGCGCAGCACGTGGCGCACGAGCGATCCCTCCTGGTGCGCGCGGGTGGACAGCACCCACAGGTGCAGGCCGCACAGCATCTGCCCGGGCAGCTCGGCCAGCCACGCCTGCGGCACGGCGGCACTGGCCGTGGCGGGCTCGCGGTCATCGAACTGGCTGGCGTCGAACGGGCGCGAGAAGGTCCAGGAGACGAACTCGGTATGCATCTCCCAGCGCACGCGCCAGCCCCCCAGCTCCGCCCTCAGGTGCGTGGTCTGCGCGTCCGGCGAGGCCTGGTGGTGGTCCTTCAGCAACGCCGCCAGGTGCGCCCGGCTGGCGTCCCGCCCCTGCGCATCGGCCAGCATGACCACGTGGGTGATGGCCAGCGGCACGCCCATCGCCTCCGGCGGGCGGGCATGGATCTCGTTGTGCAGCGCCACCCGCTGCGGGTGGGCCTGGGGCATGGGCATGGTGAATGTCCGGAGCCAAAGAGGAGGATTCTGACGCATGCGGAGGCGGGCCCGCGCCACGCGACGGGCCTTCACTCCCCGCAGGGGCACCAGGCCGCGCGGAGCAACGCGCAGCGCGACCTCCCCATGCAAAAGGCCGGATTCACTCCGGCCTTTTGCATCACTTCAGACCACCCGCAAAACGCGCAGCGTTTTGCGGGTGAACGCCTCAATCCTCTTCCTGGAACGCCTGCTCCCGCTTGCTCTTCACCGCCGGCAGCAGCACGATGATGAGCAGCAGCAGCGCCAGGCCCAGCAGCGTGGCCGACAGCGGGCGCGTGACCAGCACGCTCCAGTCGCCGCGCGACAGCAGCAGGGCGCGCCGCAGGTTCTCCTCCATCATCGGGCCCAGGATCAGGCCCAGCAGCAGCGGGGCCGGCTCGCAGCCGAGCTTGATGAACACGTAGCCGATGAAGCCGAAGATGGCCACCATCCAGATGTCCCAGGTGTTGTTGTTCGTGGAGTACACGCCGATGGCGCAGAACAGCACGATGGCCGGGAACAGCCAGCGGTAGGGAATGGTCAGCAGCTTGATCCAGATGCCGATCAGCGGCAGGTTCAGGATGATCAGCATGGCGTTGCCGATCCACATGGAGGCGATCAGGCCCCAGAACAGGCCGGGGTTGCTGGTCATCACCTGCGGGCCCGGCTGGATGTTGTGGATGGTCATGGCACCGACCATCAGCGCCATCACGGCGTTGGGCGGAATGCCCAGCGTGAGCAACGGGATGAAGGAGGTCTGCGAACCGGCGTTGTTCGCCGATTCCGGTGCCGCCACGCCACGGATGTTGCCCTTGCCGAAGGGCACCTCGCCCGGCTGCAGCTTGGTCTTCTTCTCAATGGTGTAGGCCGCGAAGGCCGACAGCAGCGCGCCGCCGCCCGGCAGGATGCCCAGCGCCGAGCCCAGCGCCGTGCCGCGCAGGACCGCAGGCGCCATGCGCTTGAAGTCTTCCTTCGTGGGCATGAGGCCATGCACTTCGGCGGTGAAGACCTGTCGCTCGCTCTCGTGCTTGCCCAGGTTGCTGATGATCTCGCCGTAGCCGAACACGCCCATGGCGATGACGATGAAGCCGATGCCATCCGTCAGCTCGGGGATGTCGAAGGAATAGCGCGCCACGCCGGAGTTGACGTCCGTGCCGACCAGGCCCAGCAGCAGGCCCAGCAGGATCATCCCGATGGCCTTGATCAGGGAGCCGGAGGCCAGCACCACGGCGCCGATCAGGCCCAGGATCATGAGCGAGAAGTACTCGGCCGGGCCGAACTTGAAGGCGACCTCGGTCAGCGGCTTGGCGAAGGCCGCCAGGATCAGCGTGCCCACGGTGCCGGCGAAGAAGGAGCCCAGGCCGGCCGCCGCCAGCGCGGGGCCCGCACGGCCCTGGCGCGCCATCTGGTAGCCGTCGATCACGGTCACGACCGAGGCCGATTCACCCGGCAGGTTCACCAGGATGGCGGTGGTGGAGCCGCCGTACTGCGAGCCGTAGTAGATGCCGGCCAGCATGATCAGCGCGGCCACCGGCGGCAGCGCGTAGGTGGCCGGCAGCAGCATCGCGATGGTGGCCACCGGGCCGATGCCGGGCAGCACGCCGATCAGCGTGCCGAGCACGACGCCGATGAAGCAGTAAAGCAGGTTCTGCAGCGTGAACGCCACGCCGAAACCGAGCTGGAGGTTGTTCAGCAGTTCCATTTGGGTCGCTCGTTCTTCAACGGGTCAGGAAGGAGGGCCACACCGGGAACTGCAGCTTCAGCCCCCAGATGAACGCCACGTAGCTCAGCACCGCCAGGATGGTCGCGAGGATGGCGACTTCCTTCGTGTTGAACTCCTCGCCGGCCTTGGCTGCCACGAAGGTGAGCGCGTAGATGCCGACGATGAGGCCCATGGAAGGCAGGCCGATGTTGATGGCGATCTGGGTGCCGGGGATCGCGATGCGCGGAATGCCGCCGATGCAGATGCCGAAGATCACGTTGGCACCGATGATGAAGCCCAGGGGCTTCCAGGCGAAGGCGCCGATCTTGCCGCCATCCTCGGTCTCGACGACCAGAGACTGGAACATCACCGCCACACCGACGATGGACAGCAGGATGCCGACCATGAGCGGGAAGTAGCCGGGGCCCATGCGGGCCCCGTCGCCGATGGTGTAGCTCGTCGCGCCCCAGGCAAACCCGCCGCCCACGATCATGAACATGAGCCCGGCGAAGAAATCCTTCTGGCTCTTGATTTTCATTGGTTGTCTCCTCAAAGGGATTTCCGGACGGGCAATTCTTGCGGGGAAACCCCCCCGCTCCCGTTGGGGATTCCACCTACGGTGCGACCCGGGCGCAGGGCACGCCCCGTGACACGTAGGTGACACGATGCCGGCGTCGGCTACTCCAGCGGCGGCGTGGCCGAGAGCACCTCGTCCATCGTGGTCAGCCCTTCGGCCACGCGCAGCGCGCCGGCCAGGCGCAGGGGCCGCATGCCATCGGCCACCGCCTGCGCGCGCAGGCGGGCCATGGCGGGATCCTGCATCACGCGCTCCTTGAAGCCCTCGGTCACGGTGAGCAGTTCATACAGCCCCATGCGGCCGAGGAAGCCGGTCATGCGGCAATCCACGCAGCCCACCGGCCGATAGGGCTTCCAGTCGCCCTGGATCTTCCAGGGGTGGACGGCGGCCTCCAGTGCATCGCGCGCGGCGGCCTCATCGGGCAGGCGGCACTGCCGGCACAGCGTGCGCACCAGGCGCTGCGCGAGCACGCCGATGACGGTGGCGCTGATCAGGTAGGAGGGCACGCCCAGGTCCATCAGGCGGGTCACCGCGGAGGGCGCGTCATTCGTGTGCAGGGTGGAGAACACCAGGTGCCCGGTCAGCGCGGCCTGCACCGCCATCTCCGCCGTGGCGAGATCCCGGATCTCGCCGATCATGATGATGTCCGGGTCCTGGCGCATCAGCGCGCGCAGGCCCTCGGCGAAGCCGAAGTCGATCTGCGTCTGCACCTGCGTCTGGTTGAAGGAGGGCTCGATCATCTCGATCGGGTCCTCCACCGTGCTCACGTTCACCTCCTCGGTGGCGAGGCGCTTGAGCGTGGAATACAACGTGGTCGTCTTGCCCGAGCCGGTGGGGCCGGTCACGAGCACGATGCCGTGCGGCCGGCGCACCAATGCCTCCCAGCGCTGCGCGTCGTGCGGCGAGAAGCCCAGCGCGTCCAGATCCTTCACCGCGGTGTCGGGGTCGAAGATGCGCATCACCATCTTCTCGCCGAAGGCCGTGGGCAGCGTGGACAGGCGCATCTCCACCTCGTCGCCGCGCGGGTTGCGCGTCTTGATGCGGCCGTCCTGCGGGCGACGCTTTTCCACCACGTCCATGCGGCCCAGCAGCTTGATGCGCGCCGTCATCGCATTCAGCACGGTGATGGGCATCTGGTAGACCGGATGCAGCACGCCGTCGATGCGGAAGCGGATCACGCCCTGCTCGCGCCGCGGCTCCAGGTGGATGTCGCTCGCGCGCTGGTCGAAGGCGTATTGCCACAGCCAGTCCACCACCTGCACCACGCCCTGGTCATTGGCATCCAGCTGCTTGTTGCTGCGCCCCAGCTCCACCAGCTGCTCGAAGCTGCGCGCGGTGTTGCCGCCGGACTTCTGCGCCGCGCGCACCGACTTGGCCAGCGCGAAGAATTCCGCCGTGTAACGGTGGATGTCCTGCGGATTGGCGATCACCCGGCGCACGCCGCGCCGCGCCTGGCGCTCGACCTCGTCGATCCAGTCGGTGATGAAGGGCTCCGCTGTCGCGACCACCACCTCGCTGGCGCTGGCCTGCACCGGCAGCACCTTGTGGCTCTCGGCATAGGCGGCGCTCATGGTCTCGGCCACCTTGGCCACGTCCACCTTCAGCGGGTCGATGCGCAGGTAGTCCAGCCCGCAGCGGCCGGCCAGGTACTGGGTGAGCGTCTCGATGTCGAGCGACTTGCCGTCGGAGGCGCGCCCCATGGCCACCGCGGCCAGCCGCACCAGCGGATGCTGCGCGCTCTCGGCCTGCGAGCAGCGCGCGATGGTGCGGCGGGCCTCATCCACCGAGATGACCCCATCCTCGCTGAGCCAGTCGACCAGCGTCCGCCAATGCAGCGGGCCGTTGGGCGCTGGGTGGCGAAGCGGCGGGTTCTTGGCGGCAGCAGTCATGCGGCAATGGTAGCGCCGGGGCCCGTGCACCCGGTACCGCCGCCCCCCGCGCGCGGGGCACCGGCTTGCCGCGACTCAGCCCACCGCGCCGCTGGCGAACAGCGAATCGGCTTCCGTGCCCACCCGCCCCAGCTCCGCCAGGATCGCGCGCGAGTGCTCGCCCAGGTGCGGCGCCCGTTGCCCGGCGAGGGCTGCTTCATCCTCCCCCGCGAAGCGCGCCGCGGCCCGGGGCGCGCGGATGCGGCCCACGTCGGGATACGGCGTGTCCACCAGGCTGCCGTTGTGGCGCACCTGCGCGTCACCGGCCAGCGCCGGCTTGGTGTTGACGTGGCCCACCGGCACGCCCTCGGCCGCGAGCCGCGTGACGAAGGGCGCCAGTTCCTGCTGCGCGGCGATCGGGTCCAGCTCGGCCCGCAGCGCATCGGCGTTGTCGCGGCGGGTCAGCAGGTTGGCGAAGCGCGGATCGGCGATCAGCTCCGGCCGGCCGAACACGCGGCACATGGCGGCGAACTCGTCGTCCTGCGGGGTGATGAGGGCGAACCAGCCATCGCGGCAGCGCCACAGGCGCTGGCGGGCGCCGAACTCCATGGTGGGCGCGGGCGGGTCGTCCAGGAACGCATGGTTGTACAGCGCCTCGGGCCACAGGAAGGCCAGGGCAGCATCCAGCATCGACAGCTCGATGCGCCGTCCGGTGGCGGTGGTCTGCCGCTCCAGCAGCGCGGCGGTGATCGCCTGGGCCGCCGTGAGCGCGGTGATCTTGTCGCACATCAGGGTCTGCAGCAGGCGCGGCTCCTGTGTCTGCGGATCGGGGTGCGCGTCGGCGAAGCCCGCCACGGCCTGGATCACCGGGTCGTACACGCGCCAGTTCGCGCAGGGCCCGGTCTGGCCGAAGCCGCTGATGGACACATAGATCAGCCGAGGGCTCAAGGCCTGCGCGGCCTCCCAGCCGAAGCCCAGCCGCTGCATCGCGCCGGGGCGGAAGTTCTCCACCAGCACGTCGGCGGACCGCACCAGGTCACGCAGCACCTCGCGCGCGGGGCCCTGCTTGAGATCGAGCACGATGGAGCGCTTGCCGCGGTTGATGGCATGGAACAGGCCGGTCAGGTCGCCCTTGATGAGGCCGATGCGGCGCGTCAGGTCGCCGCCGCGCGACTCCACCTTGATCACGTCCGCGCCCTGGTCGGCCAGGATGCCGGCGGCCATGGGGCCGGAGACGACGGCGGAGAGGTCGACGATGCGCACGCCGGAGAGGGGGCCTTGCATGGGTGTCCTTTTCGAAGGCGAGGGTCGTTGCCGCCGCGGCCCGTGCTACAGGCCGCGCGCGATGATCTCGCGCATGATCTCGTTGCTGCCGCCGTAGATGCGCGCCACGCGCGCATCGACCCACGCGCTGCCGATGCCGCCGTCGGCCATGAAGCCCTGGCCGCCGTGCAGCTGCAGGCATTCGTCGAGCAGCCGGTTCTGCATCTCCGAGCCGACCAGCTTGGCCATGGCCGCGCGCTCGGCATCCAGCTCGCCGCGCAGGTGGCGCGCCAGGCAGTCATCCACGAACGCACGCAGCATCACCGCCTGGGCCTTGGCCTCCGCCAGGCGGAAGCGCGTGTTCTGGTAGTCCAGCACCCGCTGGCCGAAGGCCTTGCGCTCGCGCGTCCACGCGATGGTGCGCGCCAGGAATGCCTCCACGCTGGCGGCGGCACGCACCGCGATCACCAGCCGCTCCTGCGCGAGCTGGTGCATCAGGTAGCCGAAGCCCTGCCCTTCCTCGCCCAGCCGGTGAGCGATGGGCACGCGCACCTCGTCGAAGAACAGTTCCGCCGTGTCCTGCGCCCGCAGGCCGATCTTGCGCAGGGCCGGGCCGCGGCGGAAGCCGGCTATGCCGTTCTCCACCACCAGCAGCGAGAGGCCGCGGGCGCCAGCGGCCGGGTCGGTCTTGGCGACCACGATCACCAGGCCGGCATTCAAGCCGTTGGAGATGTAGGTCTTCTGGCCGGAGAGCACGTAGGCATCGCCATCGCGTCGGGCCGTCGTGCGGATCGCCTTCAGGTCGCTGCCGGCGTCGGGCTCGGTCATGGCGATGGCGCCGATGCAGGTACCCGCGGCCATGGCAGGCAGCCAGCGCCCGTGCTGCGCGGGCGTGCCGTAGGCATGCAGGTAGGGCGCCACCACTTCCGAGTGCAGGCTGAAGCCGACGCCGGTGGCGTTCACGCGCGCCAGCTCCTCGATGATCACCGCGGCATGGCCGAAATCGCCGCCCGCGCCCCAGGGCTCGGGCAGCGTCGTGCACAGCAGGCCGGCTGCGCCGGCGGCGCGCCACAGGCTCGCGGGCACGCGGCCCTCGTCTTCCCAGCGGGTGTGATGCGGCGCGATCTCGCGGTCCACGAACCGGCGCACCTGGGTGCGGAAGGCCTCATGGTCTTCGCGCAGCACCGGGCGCGCACTCGTGCCAGCGGCGACGCGTGCCGTCACTGCTCGACCCGGATCTTCGCCGCCTTGATGGTGCGGTCCATGGTGTCGGCCAGCACCTTCATCTGCGCGCCCAGTTCCTCCGCCGTGCTGCCCACCGGCTCCTGGCCGAGGTCGCGCAGGCGCTGGCTGAGATCGGGCGAGCGGATCGCGACGCCAATGCCCTCGGACAGCTTCGCCACGATCTCCTTCGGCGTGCCCGCCGGTGCCAGCACGAGGAAGAAGCCGACCGGCTCGAACCCCTTCAGGCCCAGTTCGGTGAAGGTGGGCACGCCGTGGAGCGAGGCATTGCGTTGCAGGCCGGTGATGGCCAGCGTGCGGACCTTGCCGGCCTGCTGCATCGGCGCGAGCGAGGCGGTGTCCAGCCACGCCGCGCTGATCTGGCCGCCCAGCAGGTCCTGCGTGAGCGGCGCGGCGCCCTTGTAGGCGGCATGCGCCAGGTCCACCTTGGCCGCCAGGTTGAGCGACTCGCCGAAGATGTGCGCCGTGGTGCCCTGGCCGAACGAGCCGTAGCTCAGCTTGCCCGGGTTCCGGCGTGCATGGGCGATGAACTCCTCCAGCGTGGCCGCCGGGAAGTTCGCCGGCACCGCCAGACCGATGGCCGAGCGTGACAGCATGGAGATGGGCGCGAACTCGGTGTCGATGTCGAACGGCAGCTTGCTGTACAGCGACTTGGCGTAGATCGCGTTGGAGATCGTCAGCACGATGGTGTAGCCATCCGGCGTCGACTTGCCGCCCTGCGACAGGCCCAGCCAGCCCGCGGCGCCAGGCCGGTTGTCCACGATCACCGGCTGACCCCAGGCATCGGTCAGCTTCTGCCCGATGGCGCGGGCCATCACGTCGGTGGTGCCGCCCGGCGTGTAGGGCACGATGATGCGGATGGGCCGGCTGGGAAACGCCTGGGACCAGGCGGCGCCCGTGGCCGCAAGGCCCGTGGCAGCGATCAGGGCGAGCCCGGCCCAGCGGGCCAGGACGCGGCGGCGGAAGCCTTGCAGCATGGGGTGTCTCCGTTCGGGCCGCCGGCCTGCGCGGCCCCCAAGGGCCTGCGCCTGCGCCCCGCCGGCGAGTCCCTTGTCAGGTTGCGGTGCGTGGCCGGCATCGTCGGCCGCACCGCCCGCCCCCGGCAATGGCAGTTCGGATCAAGGCCGTTGACGGAAACGATCAGGCCGCGGCCCGGCGCTTCGGCGGTCAGGCTGGCAGCGGCCTCAGCCCTTCACGCGCCCGAACACCCGCAGCCACTTGCGCGCCGGCAGGCCCCAGCGCGCCTCGATCGCCTCCGCGCGTGCCAGCAGCTCCGCACGCGCGGGCTGCTGCGGCTCGCGCAGCGCCAGCACGATGGTGTTGCCCTCGCGCGTGGGCTTGAAGGCCCACACCGCATCGGCACCGACGGCGGCCTGGATGCGCGACAGGCTGCGCTCGTAGCTGGAGGCGCGGCCGAACAGGTTGACGGTCATGCAGCCGTCCTCCGTCAGCAGCGCGCGGCAGTCGCGGTAGAAGGCCTCGCTGTCCAGCACCGGCGCTGCCGCCTCCTGGTCATACAGGTCCACCTGCAGCGCGTCCACCTGGCCGCGCCAGTGCGCGTGGGCCACCACCTCGGCGGCGTCACCCAGGATCACCGACAGCCGCGTGTCGTCCGCCGGCAGCTTGAACCAGAGCCGGCAGGCGGCCACCACCTGGGGGTTGATCTCGATGGCGGTGGTCTTCATGCCCAGCCGCTTGCGGCAGAACTTGGTGAGCGCCGCCGCGCCCAGGCCGAGCTGCATGGCGTGCCGCTTGCGCACGGAATCCGGCGGTACGAACAGCAGCCAGGCCATCATGCGCTGCACGTACTCCAGGTCGATGTCGAACGGCGCATCCAGGCGCATGGAGCCCTGGATCCATTCGCTTTCCAGGTGCAGGTAGCGGATGTCGCCGTAGTCGGAGAAGTGCGCCTCGGGCAGCGCGGTCGGTCGGGCTTTCACGCCGGGGATTATGGGCGGGCGGCCGGCGCGCCCTGTTGCGCCAGCAAGGCGCCCAGCCGCGGCAGCGCCGCGCAGGCATTGCGCGTGGTCGCCTCGGCCAGCGCCTCCACCGGCAGCCCGCGCAGGCCCGCCAGCACGGCGCCGATGCGCGGCAGCTCCGCCGGCTCGTTGCGGCCCTGCGGCGCGCCCGCCGCGCGCGCCTGCGCGTCGCGGTACAGCCACTGCGGCGGGATGTCGGGCGCGTCGGTCTCCAGCACCAGCGCGTCCAGCGGCAGCGCCTGCGCCAGCCGGCGCAGCTGCAGCGCCCGCTCGAAGGTCAGCGCACCGCCGAAGCCGAGACGGAAGCCGAGGTCGACGAAGGCCTTCGCCTGCTGCAGGCTGCCGTTGAAGGCATGGGCGATGCCGCCCACCGGCCGGCGGCGCAGCTGCCGCAGCAGCGCATCGGCGGAGCGGCGCACGTGCAGGATCACCGGCAGCCCGTGCCGCTGCGCCAGCGCGAGCTGCTCGGCATAGAAGCGCTCCTGCCGGGGGCCGTCGAGGCCGGGCACGAAATAGTCCAGGCCGATCTCGCCCACGGCCACCAGGCGCGGGTCGTCGGGGCCCGCAGCCAGGGCCGCGTCGAGCGTGGCCAGGTCCTCATCCGTGGCCATGCCTGTGAAGAGCGGGTGGATGCCCAGCGCGTAGCTGTCGCCGCCTTGCCACGCCTGCTCCCGCACTGCCGGAAAGTGCGCCGCGGCCACCGCCGGCAGCACGCAATGCACCACGCCGGCGCGTGCCGCGCGCTCGCGCACGGCGGCCGCGTCGGCAGCGAACTCGGGCGCGTCCAGGTGGCAATGCGTGTCGACCCAAGCCGTCATCCGGCGATGATGCCCGAGTGGCGCGCAGGGTGGTGCAAGGCCGCGCAAACCGTGCTACCGTGCACCCACGATTGTTCTTCTGCCGGCTGTTCAGCGAAGGATCACGGATGCGCAGGCCCGCCCTCTACAGCACCAGCCGCCCGGCGCGGGCAGGCACGCCAGCGGGCGCGCCTGCCGGGTCGGATCCGGCGAACACCGAGACCCCTTCCGTTGCAGCAGCCGCGGCGGCCGGCGCCGCGCCCAGCCGCTGGTCCCGCTGGCGGCCGGACCCATCCCGCCCGGTGTGGCTGTGGGCCGCCATCCTCCTGCTGGCCGCCGCGCTGGTGGCCACCCTGGTCAGCCGCCCGCAGCAGCGGCGCCTGACACAGGACGACATCACCGCCGCCGTGCTGAAGACGCTGTCGACCGAGACGCTGCCTTCGGAGTACAGCCGCGCCTACGATCGCATCCGCCCCTCCGTCGTGCGCGTGGTCAGCTACGTGAAGCGCAGCCGGCTCAAGGGCGATGACGCCAAGGCCGCCGCGCATGGCGCCAGGCCCAAGCCCCTGGGCCCGGCCGGCGGCGAAGGCGCCGAGGGCGACGAGGTGGAAAGCGGCGTGGGCACCGGCGTGGTCATCATCGACAAGGGTGTGATCCTCACCAACCTGCATGTCGTGGCCGGCTCCGACCGCATCAAGGTCACCTTCCACGACGGCCTGGAGGCCACCGCCACCATCACCGGCGTGCAGGCCGAAAACGACCTGGCCGTGCTGCAGGCCGCCAAGATCCCGGACGACATGATCGCCGCCACCATGCGCTCCACGGCGGATCTGGCGCCAGGCGACAAGGTGCTGGCAGTCGGCTTCCCGTTCGGCATCGGGCCCTCGGCCTCCGGCGGCATCGTCTCCGGCCTGGGCCGCGCCTTCAAGTCGCCCGAGGGCAAGCAGGAGATGAAGAACCTGATCCAGTTCGACGCGGCGGCCAACCCCGGCAATTCCGGCGGACCGCTGGTCACCATGGACGGCGAGGTGGTGGGCATCGTCACCGCCATCCTCAACCCCACGCCCGCACGCACCTTCCTCGGCATCGGCTTTGCCGTGCCGATCGAGAACGCGGCCTCGGCCGCCGGGCTGCCGCCGTTCTGAGCGGCGCGCCCGCGCTTGCTTTCCCTTCCTTCACACCGACACCGCACCGATGGACAACACCAGCCGCACCGATGCCGCCACCGCGCAGTTGATGGAACAGATCCTCTACGAGGTCAAGCGCGTGGTGGTCGGTCAAGACCGCTTCCTCGAACGCGTGATGGTGGCCATGCTGGCCCAGGGCCACCTGCTGGTGGAAGGCGTGCCGGGCCTCGCCAAGACGCTCACCGTGAAGACGCTCGCCAACACCATGCGCGGGCAGTTCAAGCGCATCCAGTTCACGCCCGACCTGGTGCCGGCCGACCTGGTGGGCACGCGCATCTACAACCAGAAGACGGGCGACTTCTCCACCGCGCTCGGACCGGTGTTCGCCAACCTGCTGCTGGCCGACGAGATCAACCGCGCGCCGGCCAAGGTGCAGAGCGCCCTGCTGGAGGTGATGCAGGAACGCCAGGTCACCATCGCCGGCGAGACGCACAAGGTGCCGAACCCCTTCCTGGTGATGGCCACGCAGAACCCCATCGAGACCGAAGGCACCTACCCCCTGCCCGAGGCGCAGGTGGACCGCTTCATGATGAAGGTGCTGGTGGACTACCCGACCGACGAGGAGGAATTCGTCATCGTGCAGCGCGTCACCGGACCGTCCGTCGACGTGACGCCGGTGGCCACCACCGAGCAGCTCGCCGCGCTGCAGAAGGAGTGCCGGCAGGTTTACGTGGACCCGTCCATCGTGCAGTACGCGGTGAAGCTCGTCTCCGCCACGCGCACGCCCGATCGCCACGGCCTGAAGGAGCTCACGCGCTTCATCACCTACGGCGCCAGTCCGCGCGCCACCATCAACCTGACCGAGGGCGCGCGGGCGCTGGCCATGCTGCGCGGACGCAGCTACGTGCTGCCCGAGGACATGGTGGACCTGGTGCCCGACGTGCTGCGCCATCGCGTGGTGCTCTCTTACGAGGCGCTGTCCGAGGGCATGACAGCCGACGGGATCGTCGGCAAGATCATGGCCAAGATCCCCGCACCGGCCAAGCCGCTGGAACATGAGAAGCTGGTGGCGTAAGAAGGCCGCCCCTGCGGGCGAGGAGGCTGCGGCTGCGGCACCTGCGGCTGCGGCCTCCCCCGCCACGGGCGGGACGGGCGCCGCCGCCGAATCCGTGCTGCGCCGCCTGGAATGGAAGGTCATCCGCCGGCTCGACGGTGTGCTGCAGGGCGACTACCGCACGCTGCTGCGCGGCACCGGCCTGGACCTGGCGGACCTGCGCGAGTACCAGGTGCATGACGACGTACGCCACATCGACTGGAACGTCACCGCGCGCATGCAGCAGCCGCACGTGCGCGTGTTCACCGAAGACCGCGAGATGGCGGCCTGGTTCCTGCTGGACCTGAGCCCCTCGGTGGACTTCGGCTCGGGCGAGCTGCGCAAGCGCAACGTCTCCGCCGAGTTCGTGACCGTGCTGGCGCGCGTGCTCACCCGCCACGGCAACCGCGTGGGCGCCATGCTGTATGGCTCGGGCGTGGACACGGTCATCCCCACCCGCACCGGCCGGCGCCATGTGCTGCACCTGCTGCACAGCATGCTGGAGCGCCCGGCCACGCCGGAAGGCGGCGGCACGCGCCTGCAGGAGCTGCTGGGCTCGGCCGCCAACCTGATCAAGCGGCGCTCCACGATCTTCGTGGTGTCGGACTTCATCAGCGAGCCCGGCTGGGAGCGTCCGCTCGCCCAGCTGGCCCAGCGGCATGAGGTGGTGGCCGTGCGCGTGCTCGACCCGCTGGAGCTGGACCTGCCCGATCTTGGCCTGCTCACCCTGCGCGACGCCGAGACCGGCGAGCAGGTAGTGGTGGACACCCACGATGCCGGCTTCCGCAAGCGCTTCGCGCGCATCGCCGCCCAGCGCGAGGCCGAGCTGCGCGAAGCCCTCACCCGCGCCGGCGTGGACGCGCTGGAGCTGTCCACCGACGCCGACCTGGCGGACGCCGTGGTGCGCTTCGTCGACATGCGCAAGCGCCGCGCCCAGCTGGGCGCGGGCGGCCTGCCGGCCCACCTGCGCGGCAGCGGCGCGCCCGCCACGCAACGCCACGCCGCCTAAGGAGAACCGCCATGCACTTCCTCTGGCCCGAGTTCCTGTGGTTGCTCCTCGCCCTGCCGCTGCTGGTGGGGGTCTATGTGCTGCTGCTGCGCCGCAAGCGCAAGCTGGCGGTGCGCTACGCCTCGCTCACCATGGTGAAGGAGGCCATGGGCGCGGGGCAGCAGATGCGCCGCCACGTGCCGCCCCTGCTGTTCCTGCTGGCCATGGCCGCGCTGCTGGTGGCCGCCGCGCGGCCGGTGGCGGTGGTCACGCTGCCGTCGAACCAGCAGACCATCATCCTGGCGATGGATGTCTCCGGCAGCATGCGCGCCACCGACGTGCAGCCGAACCGCCTGGTGGCCGCGCAGAACGCGGCCAAGGCCTTCATCCAGGAACTGCCGCGCCATGTGAAGGTGGGCATCGTGGCCTTCGCCGGCTCGGCGCAGGTGGCGCAGCTGCCCACGGTGAACCGCGAGGACCTGGTCACCGCCATCGACCGCTTCCAGCTGCAGCGCGCCACCGCCACCGGCAACGCCATCGTCATCTCGCTGGCCACGCTGTTCCCGGATGCCGGCATCGACCTGCAGTCGCTGCAGGGCGGGCGGGACCGCCAGCGCGGCTTCGCCATCGACCAGGAGAAGAAGGAAAAGAAGGAGTTCACGCCGGTGGCGCCCGGCTCGTTCAACTCCGCCGCCATCATCATGCTCACCGACGGCCAGCGCACCACGGGCGTCGACCCGCTGGAAGCCGCCAAGATGGCGGCCGACCGCGGCGTGCGCGTGTACACGGTGGGCATCGGCACGGTGGATGGTGAGACGATCGGTTTCGAGGGCTGGTCCATGCGCGTGCGCCTCGACGAGGAGACGCTCAAGCAGGTGGCCGGCAAGACGCAGGCCGAGTACTTCTACGCCGGCACCGCGCAGGACCTGAAGAAGGTCTACGAGACGCTGAGCTCACGGCTCACGGTGGAGAAGAAGGAGACCGAGGTCGCCGCCCTGTTCGCACTGGCGGCGGCTGCCCTGTCCCTGCTGTCGGCCGGCCTGTCGCTGCTCTGGTTCAACCGCATCCTGTGACGGCGCCGGCCGTTGCGCCAACGCCCGGGCCATCGATCACCGAGCTGTTCGCGGCCGGGCGCCACGCCGAGCTGGAGCAGGTCGCGCGCCGCCTGATTGCAAGGGCGCCCGAAGCGGCCGGCGGCTGGACGGTGCTGGGTGCAGCGCTCGCAGGTCAGGGCCGCCATGAAGAGGCCCTGGCCGCCAAGCAGCAGGCGCTGCGGCTCGCGCCAGACGCCCAGGCCTACAGCAACTTTGCCACCACCCTGCTGGCCTTGCAGCGCCATGAGGAAGCGGCGCGGCACGCGGCGCAGGCGGTGACGCTGGATGCCTCGCTCGCCACCGCCCATGGCAACCTGGGCTTCGCGCTGGAGGCACTCGGCCGCCCCGCCGAGGCGATCCGCTGCTGGACACGAGCCCTGGCCCTGGACGCCCATCTGCATCGCGTGCGGCTGCGCCTCGCCCAGCGGCTGCAGGCGCAGCGGGAACTGGCCCGCGCCGAGACGCTGCTGGCCGAAGGCGTGCGCCTGCGTGAGGACGACGCCGCCGCGTGGCAGGCCTTCGCCTCGGTGCTGCGCGAGCGGCAGCGCATGGTGCCGGCCGCGGCCGCGTTCCGTCGGGCGCTGGCGCTGCAGCCGGACAACGTGGCCGCGTGGAACGACCACGGCAACACCCTGCACGACCTGGGCCGCCTGGTGGAGGCCCAGTCGGCCTTCGAACGGGCCATCGCCCTCGATGGCAGCGTGGGCGCCATTCACAGCAACCGGGGCAACGTGCTGCGCGAGCAGGGCCTGCTGGACGAGGCCCTGGCCTGCTTCCGCCGCGCGATGACCCTCAGCCCGGGCTTCCTGGGCGCGCACGACAACCTGCTGCTGGCGCTGAACTACGCCGACGCACCGACACCCGCCGAGCGCCTGGCCGAGGCGCGGCGCTATGGCGCCACCGTCACCCGGCTGGCCCGGCCCCTGCCCCCCGCGCCCGCGCGCCAGGCGGGGCCGCTGCGCCTGGGCCTGGTGAGCGGTGACCTGCGCAATCATCCGGTGGGCTACTTCCTGGAGAGCCTGCTCACGGCGCTGGACCCGGCGCGCGTGCAGGTGTGGGCCTATGCCCACCAGGCCGAGGCCGACGACCTCACGGCCCGCCTGCGCCAACGCGTGCACTGGTGCCGCATCGACACCCTGTCCGATGCCGAAGCGGCCGCGCGCATCCGCGCGGACCGCATCGACGTGCTGATGGATCTCTCCGGCCACACGGCACGCAACCGCCTGCCGCTCTTCGGCTGGCGGGCGGCACCGGTGCAGGCCACCTGGCTCGGCTACTTCGCCACCACCGGCGTGGCGGAGATCGACTACCTGCTGGCTGACGAGGCCACGGTGCCCACCGGGGCCAGCGAGCAGTTCTCGGAGACGGTGTGGCGCCTGCCGCGCACCCGGCTGTGCTTCACGCCGCCCGTGGATGCACCCGACGTGGCGCCCCTGCCGGCCGCGAAGCGTGGGTCCATCACCTTCGGCAGCTTCCAGGCCCTGGCGAAGGTGAGTGATGCCGTGCTGGCCCTCTGGGGCCGCGTGCTGGCCGCCGTGCCCGGCGCCCGCCTGCGCCTGCAGAGCCCGCAGCTCGGTGACGAGCCCACGCGCGAGGCGCTGCGCCGTCGCATGCGCGCGCAGGGCCTGCCGCCCGAGCGGGTGGATCTGCACGGCCGCAGTTCACGCTCGGCCTACCTGCAGGCCCACGCCGAGGTGGATCTGCTGCTGGACACCTTCCCCTTCCCCGGCGGCACCACCACCTGCGAGGCGCTCTGGATGGGCGTGCCCACGCTCACCCTGCGCGGTGACCGGCTCATCGCGCGGCAGGGCAGCGGCCTGCTGCGGACCGCCGGGCTGGACGACTGGATCGCGGATGACGCGGCGGGCTACGTGGCTCAGGCCGTGCGGCGCGCGACCGACCTGGACGCGCTGGCCGCGCTGCGCGCCTCGCTGCGGGGCCGCGTGGCGGCTTCGGCACTATGTGATGCGCGCCAGTTCGCGGCGGACTTCAGCGACGCGCTGGAAGCCATGTGCCGCACGCCGCCGCCCGTGGGGCGATAGGCCCCCGCTGGGGACGCGTCAGATCGGCTGCGGCTGCGTCGGCTCGAAGCCGGTAGCCACAGGCACGGGCGTCGGCGCCGCAGCGGCGGGTGCGGGCGACGGCACGGGCGCGGGCGCCTGGCTCTGCTGCCACTGCTGGCGCGCCTTGGCCACCTCCGCGGCGAAGCGTCCGCGCTGCCGGTCGTAGAAGGTCTCGGCGTCCTTGCTCCAGCCGACCATGATCCAGGGCTGGCCCGCGACAACCTGCTCGAGCGCACCGAGCATGACTGCCTCCTTGCAGTCGATGCGCACCGTGCGGTCGCGCCAGCGCAGCACCAGTGCCTGTGTCTGGCCAGCCGGGATCACGTAGTACAGCTTCTTCTTCGTGACCTCGCCGTAGGCCCACAGCAGCTCGTCGAGCCTGTGCAATTCCAGCCCGAGCAGGCTGGACCGCACCAGGAAGCGGCGGCCCAGCCCCCAGCCGGCCAGATTGAGCGCGCCCAGACGATCCTCCGCCACGGCGGCATCGAGCGCGCGCAGATCGCCCCAGGCTGACGCACGCCTCAGGGCCGGATGCGTGTGCGGCGCCGCCAGCCAGCGGCGCGAGGTGAGCACCAGCCACGCCGCTACCGCCAGCGTGGCGATCACGCCCAGCAGGATCCAGTGGCCGCTGGCGCGGTAGTCGGTCGCCTCGAGTTGCATGGGCATGAACATGGGCCGCATCGCAGCCCCGGCGCCATCCTTGAACAGCGCCTCGGCCAGCTTGCCCTCCAGCGGCCGCAGCTCGCCCGTGAGCAGCGTGCCGGGGGACCCTTCCGCGGCGTGCTTCACCACCAGGATGCGGCTGCCCAGCAGGGCGGCGTGGTAGCTGGCCGTGACACTGCGCCCGCGCTCCACGCCGCGCTTGGTGCGCACCGTGATTTCCGTGACGCCGGTGTCCTCCACCGCCACCGCCTCGACCCGGATCCACCGGCGGTCCAGCGCGTCCAGCGAGCCGGCCCGCTCGAGTTCGCCGGCGGACAGGTAGGCCGGCCCCTGGAAGTACTCCTTCAGGTAGGCGCGGTTGCCGATGAGGACGGCCAGCGCCCCCAGCACCAGCAATGCCGCCAGGATGATGCGATTGCGTGCCGTGCGGCGGACCTGCGCCAGCAACCAGTTCGCCGACATGGGGCGTCCTTTCAGGAGATGTGATGGGTAAGCACTTAAAGTTTACATCGGATGGATTAAGAAAAAGAGGTGATGAATGTCACACGGGTGAAGTGTGCCGTCCGCCCAGGCGCCTCGCTCACCTCTGGGCGGGGCCTGCGGAATCGCACCACGGGGCACCGCTATCATCCCTCGCACGCGATTCCGCGACGGCTGGGGCCTCGGCCACCCCGCATCCACCCCATGAGCGCCCCTACCTTCCTGCTGTCCCCCCAGTCCCTGGCCCGCCACGTGCCCGCCGCCACCTATCAGCGGGGCCTGGAGGTGTACCGCAACCAGCAGGTGCTGGACTATCAGCTGGCGGCGGCCAGCCGGTCCGAGTGGCGCATCACGGGCGAGGTCCAGGGCACCGATCCGGCCCCGTACGCCGCGACCGTGCTGCTGGAGACCGATGCCAGCGGCGAGGTGACCCTCTTCGAGGGGGACTGCAGCTGCCCCGTGGGCCGCAACTGCAAGCATGCCGTGGCGCTGGCGATCAAGGCCGCCTACAAGTCGCGGCGGGCACCGGCCCAGGATGCCTCGCTGCCCCCGGCGCCACCGCCCGCGGCCACCAGCAGCCCGTCGCGTCATGATCAGGCGGTCTCGCAATGGCTGAACCAGTTCAGCCTGCTGCCGCCCGACGAGGCGCCGCAGCCGGAAGGCAAGGCGGATCAGGTGGTCTTCCTGCTGGTGCCGCCGCCAACTGCCGCCACCCGGTCACCCGCCCGCCCGGCGGACCGAAGGCCGCCGCCGCAACTGACCTGGGGCCTGGCGCACCCGCTCAAGCGCGCGGGCGGCTGGACCAAGCCGCGCAGGTCTTACTGGTACGGCGCCAGCCCCACGCCCACCGCCACCGCGGAAGACCTGGAATGCATCCAGCTGATCGTGGCCCTGGGCAAGACCCGGCTCTATGCCCCCAATGACAACAGCGGGCCAGTCTCCGGGCAGGCCGGTCTGCTGGCGCTGCGCATGGCGGCCCGCAGCGGCCGGCTGTTCCTGGCGGACCTCCGCTACGCCATCGAGGCCGGCCCGCTGGCGTGGAGCGAGGACCAGCCCATCCAGTGGCACTGGCAGGACGTCACGCAGCAGGGCGATGCCGAGCCGGTGTGGTCGCTGACGGCACGGCTCGCCGACGATCAGGCCGAGATCTTCCCCGGCCCGCCGGCGCTGTACCTGGACCGGGGCCGCCTGAAGATCGGCCTGGCTGTGGACGAAGGAGTGCCTGAGACCCACCTGAGCCTGCTGCTGGCCGCACCGCCGATGCCGCAGTCCGCCTTCGAGAAGCAGGCGACGCTGATGTCGCATCTGGCCGGCATCCCGCCACCGCCCACCGTGAAGGGCACGCTGACCGTGCGCGGCGTCCAGCCGCGGCCGGTGCTGCGCATCGCGCCCGTGCCCGCCGCCGAGCGTGCGCGGCTGGGGCTGTTGCAGGCGGCGCTGCGCTTCGACTACGGCACGGTGCGCGGCTGGTGGCCGCACTACCAGCCGCACGTGGTGGAGCATGTGGACACCCAGCGGGTGCTGCTGCAGCGGCACCTGGCCACCGAGATCGCCGCCGGCCAGCGCCTGCGGGACCTGGGCCTGGCGGCCGACACGCTGGGCCGCTACCACCTGCCCCCCACAGATGTGCTGGGCGCGCCGATGCGGGCGCAGGCCTGGCTCGACTGGCTGGAGCAGGACTTCGCGCCGCTGCGCGCGGCGGGCTTCGAGGTGGAGCTGTCGCCCGCCATGGCAGGCTTCGTGCAGCAGGCGCAGTCGGTCGATGTCCGGCTCACCGACCCGGCCGGTGCGGCGAGCGATGCGACGGCGCAGGACGAAGCCGGCGGCTGGTTCGACCTGTCGCTGGGCATCGAGATCGAGGGCGTGCGGCAGAACGTGCTGCCGTGGCTGCCCGAACTGCTGGCGCAGGTGCGGGCCACCCCGAGCGGCGTGCAGTGGCCCGAATGGCTGTGGCGCGCGCGGCCCGACGGCGGCTACGTGCGCATCCCCACCGCGCCGCTGCGGCCCTGGCTGCAGGCCCTGCTGGATCTGGTGGCCGACCGGCGCGACCTGACCGGCGAGACGCTGCGCCTGTCGCGGCTGGAGGCCCTGCGCGTGGGCAGCGCGCTGGGGGATGGCGTGGACTGGCAGGGGGCGCAGCGCCTGCGCGATCTCGTCCGGCGGCTGCAGGGCAGCGAGCAGCTGCCGGCGGCCCCCGTGCCGCGCGGCCTGCAGGCGCAGCTGCGGCCCTATCAGCAGCACGGCCTGGACTGGCTGCAGTTCCTGCGCGCGCACGGGCTGGCCGGCATCCTGGCTGACGACATGGGCCTGGGCAAGACGCTGCAGACCCTGGCCCATGTGCTGGCCGAGCAGGAGGCCGGACGGCTGGATCGCCCGGCGCTGGTGGTCGCACCGGTCAGCCTGCTGGGCACCTGGCAACGCGAGGCCGCGCGCTTCACACCGTCACTCACCACGCTGGTGTGGCATGGCGGCGCACGCCATGGGCTGGCGGAGCGCATCCGCGAGAGCCACCTGGTGATCACGTCCTACGCGCTGCTGCATCGGGACCGCGCCCTGTGGACGCAGCAGCCCTGGCATGTGGTGGTGCTGGACGAGGCGCAGAACATCAAGAACGCCAGCACCCAGGCGGCCCAGGCAGCCGGCGAGTTGCAGGCGCGCCAACGCCTGTGTCTTTCGGGCACGCCGCTGGAGAACCACCTCGGCGAGCTGTGGAGCCAGTTCCACTTTCTCATGCCGGGCTTCCTGGGCAGCCAGGCGCGCTTTCGCGAGCTGTTCCGCACGCCCATCGAGAAGGGCGGCGATACCGAGCGCCTCGCGCAGCTGCGGCGGCGCATCACGCCCTTCCTGCTGCGGCGGACCAAGGGCGCCGTGGCGGCGGAGCTGCCCCCGCTGGTGGAGACGGTGTCACCCGTCACGCTGGAAGGGGCGCAGGCCGACCTGTACGAGACCATCCGCCTCGCCACCGAACGCGCCGTGCGCGAGGCGCTGGCGGACAAGGGCCTGGCGCGGTCGCAGCTGCAGATCCTCGACGCGCTGCTGAAGCTGCGCCAGGTCTGCTGCGATCCGCGGTTGCTGCCCTCGGAGAAGACGCGCGGCAAGACTGCCCCCTCGGCCAAGCTGGACTTGCTGATGGAGTTGCTGCCCGAGATGCTGGCCGAGGGCCGCCGCGTGCTGCTGTTCTCGCAGTTCACCTCGATGCTGACGCTGATCGAGGAGGCGCTGGCCGGCCGGGACCTGGCCTGGACGAAGCTGACCGGCCAGACGAAGGACCGCGACGCGGCCATCGCGCGCTTCACCGAAGGCCAGGTGCCCCTGATGCTGATCAGCCTCAAGGCCGGCGGCGTGGGGCTGAACCTGCCGCAGGCCGACACGGTGATCCACTACGACCCGTGGTGGAACCCGGCGGTGGAGCAACAGGCCACGGCCCGCGCGCACCGCATCGGGCAGACCAGCAGCGTGAACGTCTACAAGCTCGTCGCCGCCGGCACCATCGAGGAACGCATCCTCGCGCTGCAGGCGCGCAAGTCGGAACTGGCCGACGCGCTGTACCGCGGCGCCGCCGCCCGCGCCGCGCCGTTGTTCACGGAGGATGATGTGGCGGAGCTGCTGCAGCCCTTGGGGTGAAGGGGGGGCGGTCGGTCCGCCACCGGAAGCGCTGGGGTTGCACCCCAGCCTACCGATACCGTGCTACGGCTGTTTGCGTAGGCTGGCGGTGGAGCGACAGCGAAACCCCAGCGATCAGCCCCCCGCCAACACCCCCTGCACCAGCCGCACCTGCCGGTCGCAGCGCGCGGCCAGCGCCTCGTCGTGCGTCACCATCACGAAGGCCGTGCCGGCCTCGCGGGCGAGCTGCAGCATGAGCTGGAAGACGACGTCCGCCGTGCCGCGATCGAGGTTGCCCGTGGGCTCGTCGGCCAGCACGCAGGCCGGCCGCGTGACGAGCGCACGCGCAATCGCCACGCGCTGGCGTTCACCGCCTGAGAGTTCCGCCGGGCGATGCTGCAGGCGATCCCGCAGGCCTACCGCGGCCAGCATCGCCGCCGCGGTCTGCTCGATCTCCGCGGCGGGCAGGCGGCGGATGCGCAGCGGCATGCCCACGTTGTCCAGCGCGCTGAACTCCGGCAGCAGGTGATGGAACTGGTAGACGAAGCCCAGGTGCGCATTGCGCAGCCGGCCCTGCGCGGCGGCGTCGAGCCGCGAGAGCACCTGGCCCTTCAGGTGCACGGTGCCCGCAGTCGGCGCGTCCAGCCCGCCCAGCACGTGCAGCAGCGTGCTCTTGCCAGAGCCGGAGGCCCCCACGATGGCCAGCGTCTCGCCGGCGTGCACGTCGAGGTCGATGCCGCGCAGCACCTCCACGTCGAGCCCGCCTTCGGTGAAGCGCCGCGCCACGCCGCGCGCGCTGAGCACGGCCTCACTCATAGCGCAGCGCCTCCGCCGGATTGACGCGGCTGGCGCGCCAGCTCGGGTACAGCGTGGCCACGAAGGCCAGCACCAGCGAGATCACGGCCACCGGCACGATGTCCGCCGGCTGCGGATCGCTGGGCATGCGGCTGATCAGGTAGATGTCGCGCGGCAGGAAGCTCGCGCCCAGCGCGCGCTCCAGCGTGGGCACGATCACGTCGATGTTCAGCGCCACGCCCAGGCCCAGCAGCAGGCCCGCGAGCGTGCCGATCACCCCCACCGCCGCGCCCTGCACGACGAAGATGCCCATGATGCTGCCCGGGCTGGCGCCCAGCGTGCGCAGGATGGCGATGTCGGCGCGCTTGTCGGTCACGGTCATCACCAGCGTGCTCACCAGGTTGAACGCCGCCACGGCGACGATCAGCGTGAGGATGATGAACATCATCCGCTTCTCCAGCTGCACGGCGGCGAACCAGGTGCGGTTCTGGCGCGTCCAGTCGCGCACCACCAGCGGGCCGGTGAGTCGCTCTTCCAGCTCCGCGCCCACGCGGCGCGCCTGATGCAGGTCCTTCAGCTTCAGGCGCACGCCGGTCGGGCCCTCCAGCCGGAACATGCGCTGCGCGTCCGCCACATGCAGCAGCGCCAGGCCGCTGTCGTACTCGTAGTGGCCCGAGTCGAAGGTGCCCACCACCGTCATCTGCTTCAGGCGCGGCACCACGCCGGCCGGCGTGACCTGCCCGCCCGGCATGATGAGCGTGACCGGGTCGTCCACGCGTACGCCCAGGTTGCGCGCCAGCTCGGCGCCCAGCACGATGCCGAAGCGGCCGGGCTGCAGCTCGCGCAACACCGACTGCGAGGCCGCCGCCAGATCGGTCACCTGCGGCTCCTGCGCGGGGTCGATGCCGCGCACGATGGCGCCACGCATGTCTTCACCGCGCGCCAGCAGCGACTGCGCCGCCACGAAGGGCGCCGCGCCCACCACCTGCGGGTGCGCGCGCACTTCGGCCAGCGTGCGCGCCGGGTCCGGCAGCGGCCCGCCGCCGGGGCCGTACACCTCGATATGCGAGACGACGCTGAGCATGCGGTCCCGCACCTCCTTCTGGAAGCCGTTCATGACCGACAGCACGATGATGAGCGCGGCCACGCCCAGCGCAATGCCGAGCATCGACACGCCGGAGATGAACGAGATGAAGCCGTTGCGTCGGCTGGCGCGGCCCGCGCGCGTGTAGCGCCAGCCCAGGGCCAGCTCGTAAGGAAGCGCCATGGGCGGCGATTGTGGCATCCCCGACAATACCCGGCGTGCCTGCTGAAGTTCACCTGATCGTTCCGTTTGCCGCGTGGCCTGCCGAGCCGGGCGCCCCGCTCCCCCCCATGCCCCAGGCCCCGCGACTGACCGCGCTGCTCGCGCGCCTGGGCGCCCCGCAGGATGAGCCGGGCGACGTGCGCTCGCTGTCGATGCCGCATGAGCGCGCCTGGGCCAGTGCCCTGGGCCTGGCCGCGGCGGATGGCACGGTGCCACTCGCCGCCTGGGAGGCCCTTCAGCGCGGCCTGCCGGGGCACGAAGCTGGCTGGGCCTGGATCACCCTCACCCACTGGCGCATGGGCACCGACCACGCCCGCATGGCGCTGCCGCAGGAGCTGCCGCTGGACGAAGCCGAGTCGCGCGCGCTGCTGGCCGCGATGACGCCGTACTTCCAGGAAGACGGCCTGGCGCTGCACTACGTGGCACCGCAGCGCTGGCTGGCCCAGGGCCCGCTGTTCCGCGACCTCGCCACCGCTTCGCTGGACCGCGCGGCCGGCCGTGTGCTGACCACCTGGATGCCGGAGGGCGATGCCGCCCGCCCCTTGCGCCGCCTGCAGCAGGAGATGCAGATGCTGCTGTACACCCTGCCGCTGAACGAGGCGCGTCAGCAGCGCGGCCAGTTGCCCGTCAACTCGTTCTGGGCCAGCGGCACCGGCACGCTGCCGGCGGACGCCGGTGCGAAGACCTCACCGCGGATGGTGGACACGTTGCGTGAGCCCGCACTGGCAGGCGACGCGCAGGCGTGGGCCGCCGCGTGGCCCGCTGTCGAGCGCGACACGCTGCCCGCGCTGGAGCAGGCGCTGGCCGAAGGCGCCGCCGTGCGCGTGACGCTCTGCGGCGAGCGCGGCGCGCGCACCTGGGATTCGCGCCAGGCCGGCGGCCTGCGCCGCCTGCGCGCGCTGTTCGGCGCGCCGCCACTCGCGAAGCTGGTGGAGGGCCTGTGATGCGCATCATCCCCCGCGATGTGCCGCCGCGCGCTGCCTGGGCACTGGAACAGGCTGGCATCCACCCGCTGCTGGCCCGCCTGTACGCCGCGCGCGGCATCGCGAGCCGCGAGGAGCTGGACACCGGTCTGGGCCGCATGCTGCCGCCCGCCAGCCTCAAGGGCGCACCCGAGGCCGCGCGGCTGCTCGCCGACGCCATCGCGGCGCAGCGCCGCATCTGCATCGTGGCCGACTACGACTGTGACGGCGCCACCGCGTGCGCCGTGGGCGTGCGGGGCCTGCGCCTGCTGGGCGCGCGCGAGGTCAGCTACCTGGTGCCTGATCGCGTGGCGGATGGCTACGGCCTCACCCCACCCATCGCCGAGCGGGTGCGCGCGCAGGGCGCCGACCTGTTGGTGACCGTGGACAACGGCATCGCTAGCGTGGCCGGCGTGGCCCGCGCGCGCGAACTGGGCCTGGCGGTGCTGGTGACCGACCACCACCTGCCCGGCGCCGAGCTGCCGCGCGACGCGCTGATCGTGAACCCCAACCAGCCGGGCTGCGGCTTCGAGAGCAAGGCCATCGCCGGCGTGGGCGTGATGTTCTACGTGCTGCTGGCGCTGCGGGCCGAGCTGCGGGCGCGCGGCGTCTTCGACGAGCAGACGCAGCCGCGTCTGGACGCCCTGCTGCCGCTGGTGGCGCTGGGCACCGTGGCCGATGTGGTGAAGCTCGACGCCAACAACCGCCGTCTGGTGGCGCAGGGCCTGAAGCGCGTGCGCGCCGGCGCCATGCCGCCGGGCCTGGCCGCGCTGTTCACCGCCGCCGGGCGCGATGCGCGCGTGGCGACGACCTTCGACTTCGGCTTCGCGCTCGGCCCGCGCATCAACGCCGCCGGCCGCCTGGCCGACATGACGCTGGGCATCGAGTGCCTGCTCACGGATGACGCGGCGCGGGCGGCGGAACTGGCCCGCACGCTGGACGGCATCAACCGCGAGCGGCGCGAGATCGAAGGTGACATGCGGGAGCAGGCGCTGCAGCTCGTCGACGCGATGTTCGAGGAAGGCGAAGACCCGCCGCCCGCCATCACCGTCTTCGACCCCGACTTTCACGAGGGGGTGGTCGGCATCGTCGCCTCCCGCATCAAGGACCGCCTGCATCGCCCCACCTTCGTGTTCGCGGCCAGCCAGGCGCCGGGGCGCGAGCATGAGCTGAAGGGCTCCGGCCGATCCATCCCGGGCTTCCATCTGCGTGACGCACTGGACCTGGTGGCCAAGCGCCACCCCGGCGTGCTGCTGCGCTTCGGCGGGCATGCCATGGCGGCCGGCTGCACCATCGGCGAGGAGCACCTCGATGTCTTCGAGGAGGCGCTGGCGCAGGTGGCACAGGAATGGCTGGACGCCGACACGCTGCAGCGCCGCCTGCACACCGACGGCCCGCTCGCGCCCGAGTACCGCCGCGCCGACCTGGTGGCCACGCTGCACCAGGAGGTGTGGGGACAGGGCTTTGCGCCGCCGGTCTTCAGCGAGGAGGTGGAGGTGCTGTCACAGCGCCTGGTGGCCGAGAAGCACCTGGCGCTGAAACTCAAGCATCAGGGCCAGCCGGTGGACGCCATGTGGTTCAGCCACACCGAGCCGCTGCCGCGCCGCGTGAAGATGGCCTTCCGCCTGGATGCGGATGAGTGGCAGGGGGTGCGGCGGGTGCGGTTCCTGGTGGAGGGCGTGGAGGGGTAGCGGCCCTTACCGCAGCCGGTCCAGGTTCCATTCCGCCGTGCGCACGCGCTCGCGGGCACGAGACAGCTCCCAATCCAGATCACGGATCTGCCGGCGGAGCTTCTGGCGCTCGTCATCGTTCTTGGCCTTCGACAGCTCGTTCTCCAGCCCGCGCTGGCGACTCACCAGGTTGTTGAGCGCGGTGCGCGACTGGTTCACCTCCCAGCCCAGCGCATGGCGGTGGCGGAACTCGCTGTCGATGCCGGGCGAGCAGACACCGTGGTACGGCTTGCCCTCCAGACCGTAGCGGGCCGCCCGGTCGAGCCGGCAGTACTCGCCCAGCCCCTGATTGCGACCCTCGAAGTACTGTTGCGTATTGACGCTGATCTTGTGCTCGGCGCAGGCCTGCACGCGGTTGTCGAGCATCCCGAGCGGCTCGCCCTTCTGCCCGTCGCGCAGGCCGATGAAGCGCCAGTCCGCCTGGCGGCATTCGTCGGCGTTCATGGTGGCGCAGCCGGCCAGCAGCAGCGGTGCGGCCAGCATGGGGAGGAGGAGGAGACGTCGGATCGGCATGGGGCGGATTATTCCGGCAAACGGGCTGCGATTCACAGGCCGGGGCCTGCCTGGCGCCGGGTCCGTGCAGGCCATCACGCCGGCGTGCCGTGACGCGACGCGCCCTCCGCCACAATCGACCTTCCATGCCCACCCCCGCCCTGCTCGATGCCGCGGCCACCGCCGCCCTGCTGCCCTACGACCGCCTGGCCGACGCCATCGAGGCGCTGCTGGCCGACGCATCGGTGCAGGTCCCCGCACGCCTGGTCCAGCCGCTGCCCGGCGGCGGCAGCCTGTTCGTGATGCCGGCGCTGGATGCCTGCGTGGCGATCACCAAGCTCATCACCTACACGCCGGCGAACGTCGGCGGCCCGCGCCCCACGATCCAGGGCGACGTGGTGGTGTTCGACGTCGCCAACGGCGAGCGCCGCCTGGTGCTGGATGGCCCCACCGTGACGGCGCGACGCACGGCGGCCGTGTCCCTGGTGGCGGCTCGGCATCTGGCGCCTGCGGGCGTTCAAGGGCCGTTGTTGATCGTCGGCGCGGGGGCACAGGGCCGCTCGCACCTGGAGGCCTTTGCACACGGCCTGGGCGTGCGCGATGTGCGCGTGGCGTCTCGCAGTGCCGCGAGCGTGGAAGCGCTGGTGGCCCATGCCCGCCACCTCGGGCTGCGGGCCGAGGCCGTGCGCGATGCCGACGCCGCGATGGCCGAATGCCCGCTGGTCGTGACCTGCACGCCCGCTGCGGGCGTGGTGCTGCGCGCCACGCCCCGGCCCGATCAGTTCATCGCCGCCGTGGGGGCCTTCACGCCGAAGATGGTGGAGCTGTCGCCGGATCTCTGCCGGCACATCGCCAACCATGGCCGCGTGATCGTGGACACGCGCGACGCGGAGCATGAGGCAGGGGATCTGCTGCAGGCGGGTCTTGAAGTGGTTGGGTTTGCCGACCTGCGGCAGGTGCTGCGTGATGGCGGTGCCACGCGCCGCGGGCCGGTGCTCTTCAAGAGCTGCGGCTGGGCGGGATGGGACTTGGCTGCGGCGCGGTGTGCGATGCGGGGGTGAGGGCAGGCGCACAGTGGGAACGCTGGGGTTGCGCTGACGCTCCACCCCAGCCTACGAGAGAACAGCACCCATGCCCTCGAGGCGAACCCTCCGAAAGCGCCCGCCCTCGTAGGCTGGTGGTGACCGAAGGGAACCCCAGCGATCTCAAGCCTTGGGCAGAGTCACCCCCCGCTGCCCCTGGTACTTGCCCCCGCGATCCTTGTAGCTCGTCTCGCAGACTTCGTCGCTCTCGAAGAACAGCACCTGCGCGCAGCCCTCGCCGGCATAGATGCGCGCCGGCAGCGGCGTGGTGTTGCTGAACTCCAGCGTGACGTAGCCCTCCCACTCGGGCTCGAAGGGCGTTACGTTCACGATGATGCCGCACCTGGCATACGTCGAATTGTGCACAATCAAATCGTTCGCCATAAAGTTGTGTACGCCAGGAACCGTGATGTCGTAGACCTCTTCCTCGCCCGCGGGCTCGATCGACTCCACCACATCCCAGACCGGCCCGTCCACCAGCGGCGCCAGGTCGGCATCGCCGGTCATGTGTGCGAGCTGCGCCGCCGTGGCGAACGGCAGGGATTGAGAGGGCTGCGTCCTGCGCACGCCCAGGCTGGACAGGCTCACCTGGTGCCGCGCCGCCGCCACGTTCAACAGCCCCCATGCCTCCGCGGGCAGGGTGTCGTAGTTGCTGCGTACACGACCGGTGCGCACGGCCATGGCGGGCAGCACCTCCTGCTGCAGGCGCAGTTGCTTGACGGACCGCGGACTGAAGCCGATCTGCTCGGCGAACCGGCCGATCTGCTCGCGATCCGTGATCTGGATCCAGTGCGTCGTGGTGCCGTACGCCGTCTGCTTCTGCCGCATCTGTGCGAACACGCCGAAGCGCAGCAGCAGGTGATGGACATCCTCGATGAGGCGCCGCGACATCGAGTAGTACTCCAGGAAGAAGGCGCCGCCAGAGTGATAGATGCCGCCATCCCCCGAGAACAGGGCCTGCAGGAAGAGGCGCGTGCTTTCCTTGTCGGCGCGGAACACCGCTTGCGGGACGAACTTGCCCGCAGCCTTCACGGCCAGGCCATGCGATTCCAGCCAGGCGGTGAAGCGGTTGCGCTCAGGCACGCCACCACGCCCCTTGTGATTGACGAGCCGCCAGCCCAGCTGACCGTTGAAGCTGACCTCACCCAGGCCACTCGCGCGCACGCAGTCCTGCAGCAGATCCGCAAGCACCGGGTCCCCCGTGGTGAAGGTCGGACTGTGACCCGGCGTGTGGCACTGGCCCTCGGCGATCATCAGGCCCAGCAGCGTCGCCTCCCAGGCGGGTAGCGGCGTCTTGCCGAACACCGGAATCTCCCGCGCCACCGCGATGCGGTCGCCCGGCTTCAGATCCTCCAACGCTGTCCAGCCCCGCAACTGCCGGAAAGGGTGGTTCGCCGTGGCCTTGATGCGCATGCCAGCCCGCGTCTTCAGCTCGAACACCGGCTTGCGTCCCTGCGGCAGGAACGCCGAGACCCGCGCGGGCCGCAGCGCCCAGTTGTCCAGGGCCAGCGTGCGGCTGCCCCAGCCGAACTCGGTGATGGACTTGTACTCACCCGTCTCGGCATCGACCAGACGCGTGTCGGCCGTGACGCATTTGCCTAAACACACCGTGAGCACATTCCGCGGAATCCGGAAATACTCCACCGTGCGCGCCAGCGCGAAGCTGTTGGGCGGGATGATGCAGCTGTCGCCCTCGAAATCCACGAAGCTCTTCTCGTCGAAGTGCTTCGGGTCCACCACCGTGCTGTGGATGTTGGTGAAGACCTTGAACTCCGGTGCGCAGCGGATGTCGTAGCCGTAGCTGGAGGTGCCGTAGCTGATGACCTTGCGGCCATCGACTTCGCGCACCTGCTTCGGCTCGAAAGGGTCGATCAGCCCATGCTGCTCGGCCATCCGGCGGATCCACTTGTCGCTCTTGATCGTCATGACGGTGTCGCACTCCTCGGGCCTATTCTAGGGTCCAGCCTCCAGGTGCCACGACACAGGCACGCCACATGCATGAGAGGGCTGGCAAGGAGGTCAGACGTCATGAAACAGACGCTTCGCTGGTGCGCCGCCGCGGTGGTGCTCCCCTTCGCTGTGCCGGCCCTGGCACAGACCGGCACCACGGTGGTGGCCCAGGCCCCGGATCCGTGCCGCGCCGAGGTCTCGCGCTTCGAGCAGGCCATCGGCTTCGTGCGGCAGAGCCAGGGCAACCAGGCCGCCGCCGATCTCAAGGAACGCCTGCTGCCCGCCAAGCTGGAAAGCGAGATCCTGATGCGCGAGGGCTACTGCGGGCTGGTGAAGTACCTGCGCGAGAAGAAGCTGGCCCGCTGAGCGCTCGCACCGTCATTCCCGCGCAGGCGGGAATCCAGAAAGTTCGTGGAGCGCTGACATCTCCTGGGTCCCCCCCTTCGCGGGGACGATGGGGCTACGTCGCTGCGCGGCCGTCCACCCACACCTGTTCGGTGGCGCGGTCGTCGCCCAGCACGATCAGCGCGAACAGCAGTTCCTCCAGGCTGCGCGCCTGCGAGACGCGGCGGCCCAGCAGCGGCGTGGCCTGCAGGTCGATCACCACGCAGTCGGCCTCGCAGCCGGGTTGCAGGTTGCCCACCACGCCCTCCAGGCCCAGGGCACGCGCAGCGCCGGCCGTGTGCAGCCACCACAGCCGCGAGGGCGTGAGCGACACGCCGGGCTTGGTGTGCCCCTCGCGCCCCGCGTAGTACGCCGCCAGCATGGTGTGGAAGGGATTGAAGCTGGTGCCGCCACCCACGTCGCTCGCCAGCCCGTGCTGGAAGCCGACGCGCTGCGCGCCCTCGAAATCGAAGAAGCCGCTGCCCAGGAACAGGTTGCTCGTGGGGCTCACGGCCGCGGCCGCGCCGGTGTCGCGCATCAGCGCGCGATCTTCATCATCGAAGTGGATGCAGTGCGCGTAGATGGCGCGCTCGCGCAGCAGGCCGAAGCCCCGGTAGACGTCGAGGTAGCTGCGGGCCTGCGGGAACAGCTCGCGCGCCCAGCGCACCTCGTCGCGGTTCTCGGCCACGTGCGACTGGATCCACACGTCCTGGTACTTCGCGGCCAGCTCGCCCGCGCCGCGAAGCTGCGCCTCGCTGCAGCTGGGCGCGAAGCGCGGCGTGATCGCGTAGCCCAGGCGGCCGGTGCCGTGCCAGCGGTTGATCAGCGCCTCGGTGTCGATCAGCGACTGGACGGTGTCGTCGCGCACGCCATCGGGCGAGTGCCGGTCCTGCAGCACCTTGCCGCCAATCATGCGCAGGCGCCGCCGCTGCGCCGCGCCCATGAACGCATCCACGGATTGCGGATGCGAGGTGCAGAACGTGAGCGCGGTGGTCACGCCGTTGCGCAGCAGCTCGTCCAGGAACACGGCCGCGATCTCGCTGGCGTAGGCGGGATCGTCGAAGCGCGACTCGTGCGGGAAGGTGTAGTTCTCCAGCCAGGGCAGCAGCCCCTCGGCCGGGGAGCCGATCACATCGGTCTGCGGATAGTGGATGTGCAGGTCGATGAAGCCCGGCGCGATCAGCCGGCCTGGCAGGTGCCGCACCGCGAGGCCGGCCACGCGGTCGGCCAGCTGCGACCAGGCGCCGACGGCGCGCACCACCTGCCGGCCATCGGCGTCGGGCCCGAACACGACGAGGCCGTCGCGTTCGTACAGCGGCGTGCCGTCATCGGCGAATCGGAGCAGGGCGGCGCGCAGGGCTTGCATGGGGCGTCATTGTGCGGCCTTCCCCTGCACGCCCGATACGAGAAACTTCATGCCCAGTATCTGCTCGTCGCTCATCGCCTGGCCCGCGGGCACCACCAGGCGGCCTTCGTTGTCGGTGATCGGCCCCACGAAGGGGCGCAACCGGCCGGCCGCGATGTCCTGCTGGCGCGCCAGCACCTCGTCACGCACCGCCTTGGGCACCTTGGGCCCGAAATGGTCCACGCGCACCATGCCCTCCTTGACGCCGCCCCACACCTGGCCGCTCTTCCAGCTGCCATCGAGCACGGCACGGGCGCGCTGGGTGTAGTAGTCGCCCCACAGGTGCAGCACCGCCAACGCCTGCGCGTCGGGCGCGGTGCGGCGCATGTCGGAGTGATAGGCGATGGCGAGGCGCCCGCGCTCCTGCGCGGCGGCCATCACCGCGGTGGAGGCGGTGTGGAACGCGATCACATCCACCTCCTGGTTGAAGAGCGCCATGGCCGCCTCGCGCTCCTTCGGCGGATCGAACCAGGCGTTGAGCCACACCACCTTGACCACGGCGTTCGGGTTCACCGATCGCAGGCCGAGCGCGAAGGCGTTGAGGCCCTGCAGCACCTCGGGGATCGGGAAGCCGGCCACATAGCCCGTCACGTTCGACTTCGTCAGGCGACCCGCCGCGATGCCGGCCAGGTAGCGGCCCTCGTAGTAGCGCGCGTTGGCGGTGGCCACGTTGGGCGCGGTCTTGTAGCCGGTGATGGATTCGAACTTCACGCCCGGGAAGTCCTTCGCCACCTTCAGCGTCGGCTCCATGTAGCCGAAGCTGGGCGTGAAGATGAGCTGGTGGCCGCTGGACGCCAGTTCGCGGATCACGCGTTCGGCGTCGGCGCCCTCGGGCACGTTGTCCACCGCGGTGGTGCGCACGCGGTCGCCCAGCGCCTGCTGCACGGCCAGGCGGCCGTCCTCGTGCTGGCGCACCCAGCCGGCCTCGGTGACCGGCGCGACGTGGACGAAGCCGATCTTCAGCGGCGGGGCCACCTGTGCGTGGATGTCGGGGGATGAAAGCAGCAAACCGCAGGCGGCCGCGAACGCGGCAGCGAGGTTTTTGTACATGGTGTTCCTCTACATGGCCCCGCGGATCGGATGCATCAGGCCTGCAGGGGCGTCGGCCTGGAGGCGGGATTGTAGAGGGCCCGCCTCGCGGGCCGCGCCAGGGCGCTACAGTGGCGGCACCCCGCCACGCCCGAAAGCCATGACCATGCGCCCTGCCCTCGCCCTTGCCTCCGCCCTGCTCGTGCTCACCGCGTGCGGCAATGCCGGCAGCGAGCAGGTGGGCGCGGTGGACACCGTGTTCCAGTGGATCGGGCCGGACCACAAGATCGTGGTGGAGGCCTACGACGACCCCAAGGTCGCCGGCGTCACCTGCTACGTGTCACGCGCCAAGACGGGCGGCGTGAAGGGCGCGCTGGGCCTGGCCGAGGACAAGTCGGAGGCGTCCATCGCCTGCCGCCAGACCGGGGCCATCAGCTTCCCCGGCGGCAAGCCGCTGGAGCAGCAGGAGGAGGTGCTCAACGAGCGCATCTCGCTGGTGTTCAAGAAGCTGC
This sequence comes from Ramlibacter sp., assembly GCF_041916345.1. Taxonomy (GTDB): domain Bacteria; phylum Pseudomonadota; class Gammaproteobacteria; order Burkholderiales; family Burkholderiaceae_C; genus Ramlibacter. The sequence continues at coordinate 19,062 of NZ_JAYRZR010000005.1, read as the reverse complement.
GCGTGGTGCGCATGGTGGACACGAAGCGCAACACGCTGGTCTACCTCACCTACTCCGACCGCGTGATCGAAGGCTCGCCGCAAAACAGCGTGACGGCGGTCGCGCTGCCGCCGGGGACGCTGATTCCGGTCAAGAAGTAGCGGGGGAGCGGGTTCCGGCTGTTCGTAGGCTGGGGTGGAGCGCAGCGCAACCCCAGCACTTCACCCCGCCGCCGCGAACACCTCATCCACCCGCGCCAGGTACCGCCGCTTCTCCTCCACCGAGGCGAAGCTGCCCTCGAAGCTGTTGCGGGCCAGCTGGTACGCATGCGGCGCGCCCAGCCCGGTGGCGGCGAAGGTCTGCAGGAAGTTGGCGTTCATGTAGCCACCGAAGTAGGCCGGGTCATCCGAGTTGACCGTGGCGACAAGACCCGCATCGAGCAACTGACCGAGGTTGTGGTCGGCCAGCCGCGGGAACACGCACAGCTTCAGGTTCGACAGCGGGCACACCGTCAGCGGGATGCGGTCGCGCGCCAGCCGCTGCATCAGAGCGGCATCCTTCACCGACTGAACGCCGTGGTCGATGCGCTCCACGCGCAGCAGGTCCAGCGCCTCCCACACGTAGGCAGGCGGCCCCTCCTCGCCCGCATGGGCGACGAGGTGGAAGCCCAGCTCGCGGCAGCGGGCGAACACGCGCTCGAACTTCGAGGGCGGGTGCCCCACCTCGCTGGAGTCCAGGCCCACGCCGATGAAGCGGTCGCGCCAGGGCAGCGCGGCCTCCAGCGTCTCGAAGGCCTCGGCCTCGCTCAGGTGGCGCAGGAAGCACAGGATCAGCTCGGCGTCCACGCCCAGCTGCGCCTTCGCGGCCTGGCAGGCGCGATGCAGGCCGGTGATGACCGTCTCCATAGCCACGCCGCGCGCGGTGTGCGTCTGCGGGTCGAAGAAGATCTCGGCGCGCAGCACGTGGTCGGCCGCGGCGCGCTCGAGATAGGCCCAGGCCATGTCGAAGAAGTCCTGCTCGTGCAGCAGCACGCTGGCGCCGGCGTAGTAGATGTCCAGGAAGCTCTGCAGGTTGGTGAAGGCATAGGCCTGACGCAGGGCCTCCACGCTGGCGTAGGGCAGCGCGACGCCATTGCGCTGCGCGAGGCGGAAGATCAGCTCCGGCTCCAGCGAGCCTTCGATGTGGATGTGCAGTTCGGCCTTGGGCATCGCGGCCAGCAGGGCCGGCAGCCGGTCGGCGGCGATGGGCGGAAGGGCGGACATGGCGCTCATCGGTGCGGTCATCAAGCCTGGATGTAGCGCCCGAAGGTGTCGCTGAAGTCGCGCTTGGTGTAGCTCACCAGCATGGCCGCATTCAGGCTCTTCAGCAGCTCGGTGAACTGCGCGGTGACCGCCTCGCCGCTGGCCGCGGTGCCGATCTTGTACATGGAGGCCGTGGCGTCCAGCGCCCGCAGCGCGTTGGCCCGGCAGACCTCGTCGGTGGCCTGGCGCTTGCCGATGCTGATGAGGGCCTTGTAGATGTCCTTCACCTGCTCCAGGAAGTTCTTGCGCACGTCGATGCTGAAGCGCGTGCCGCCGATGGTGAACTTCAGCTCCACATCCATGTCGATCGTGCCGGCGGTCTCGATCGTCACGTCGTGGATGGTCTCGGTGGCGTACTCGTAGCGTCGGATGGTGCGCTTGGAGGACACGGCCGATTCGCCGTCCACATGGATCAGCGCCAGGTTGGTGAAGCAGTATTCGTCCTTCTTCGACTTGATGAGGAAGAAGATCTTCTCGTTGTCCTCATGGAACAGGTAGTCGTCGGCGTCGACGCTGCCGTAGTCCTTGGGCTGGATGATGACGCCGATGTCGCTGAGGCCCAGGGCCTCGGATGCGATCTTCTTGAACATGGTGGGCCTCCTTGGAATGGGAGGCGCCAGCGTAGCAGCAACCGGCCCGCCTGCCGAGCCCGGCCGGCCGGCGGCGCGCCCTCAGGGCAGCACGCCCGCCTCCAGCGCGATGCGTCGGCGCAGCGCACGGAAGCGCTCCTGCGGGTCGGGGCCCAGCATCGGGTCGCTGGCCGAGGGCACCACGTCGCGCGCGGCCTGCCAGTCCTCGTCGCCCAGCAGCTTGCGCGCCAGCGGCATGATGTCCTCTTCCTCGCGCTCGATGTGGTTGCCGTAGTAGACGAGGTAGCTGGCCGCGGCGACCTCGATCTCCGCGCGCGAGACCATGGCGTCGGAGGCCGCCTCCTGCAGCAGGCGCCGCAGGCTTTCGCCCGTGTGGGCAATGATGCGGTGCTCCTGCCGCAGGCGCGCCAGCGGCAGCTCCCGATCCGGGCAGTAGCGCGCCAGCCGGCGGAACACGGCGTCCTCGCGCGGGTGATGCACGTGATCCGAGTAGTCGCGCAGGTAGTCGATGATGTCGAGCATCAGCGCGTAGTTGGGCGTCTCGCCCAGCGCCAGCTGGTCCACCTCGTGCCGCAACAGCTCCAGCAGGCGATGGAAGTACATGTGCTCTTCATGCCATTTGCCGACGGGGTCTTTCATGGAGGGCTCCTATGCTGGAACGAAGGATCCGTCCAGGCCGCACAGGCTGCATTGACGCCCGTCAAGCCCCCGCCACGCCAGCCGCCCACGACGGTCCCCCTTCCCCGCAGGGGCCCCAGGCCGCACGGAGCAACGCGCAGAGCGGCCCCCCCATGCAAAAGGCCGGATTCACTCCGGCCTTTTGCATCATTTCAGGCCACGCACGAAACGCGCAGCGTTTTGGGCGTGACTACTTCTTTTCGCCGGGCACCTTGCCCTCGACACCCTTCACGTAGAAGTTGATGCCGCCCAGGAACTTGTCGTCGGCGACGGCGTCCTTGGCCAGCACCTGCTTGCCGGTGTTGTCGGTGATGGGACCCTTCCAGATCGAGAAGCTGCCGTCCTTCAGGCCGGCCTTGATCTCGTCGATCTTCTTCTTGGTGTCGTCCGGCACGTCGGCGGCCACGGACACCATGTCGATGGCGCCTTCCTTCACGCCCCACCAGGTGCCGCTGTTGCCCGTCCACTTGCCTTCCAGCGCGTCGCGCGTGGCCTTGATGTAGTACGGCCCCCAGTTGATGATGGCCGAACCCAGGTGCGCCTTGGGGCCGTAGGCCGTCATGTCGCTGTCCCAGCCGAAGGCGCGCTTGCCCATCTTCTCGGCCGTCTGCAGCACGGCGGAGGAGTCGGTGTTCTGCATCAGCACGTCAGCCCCGCCGTTGATCAGCGCGGTGGCGGCCTCGGTTTCCTTTGGCGGATTGAACCAGTCACCCACCCAGACCACCTTGGTCTTGATCTTCGGGTTGACCGACTGCGCGCCCAGGGTGAAGCTGTTGATGTTGCGGATCACCTCGGGGATCGGGATCGAGCCCACCACGCCCAGCGTGTTGGTCTTGGTCATCTTGCCGGCGATCACGCCGGCCATGTACGCGCCTTCGTAGGTGCGGCTGTCATAGGTGCGCAGGTTGTCGGCCTGCTTGTAGCCGGTGGCGTGCTCGAACTTCACGTCCTTGCTGTCGGCGGCCACCTTGAGCATCGGCTCCATGTAGCCGAAGGTCGTGCCGAAGATCAGCTTGTTGCCCTGGGCCACCATGTCGCGGATCACGCGCTCGGCGTCCGCGCTCTCGGGCACCTTCTCGACGAAGCTGGTGACCACCTTGTCGCCGAACTCCTTCTCGATCGCCTTGCGGCCGTTGTCGTGCGCGAAGGTCCAGCCGCCGTCGCCCACCGGGCCGACATACGCGAACGCGATCTTCAGCGGCGCGGGCTTCGGGGCCGGCGCGGGCGCCTGGGCCGCCGGGGCGGGCGGAGGCGGCGGCGGCTCGGACTTGCCGCAGGCGGCCAGGCCGGCCACCGCGGCGGTCAGCGCGGCAGCCTGCAGCAGGGAACGTTTCTTCAGGTCGGTCATGGCCTATTCCTTGTGGGAGGGGGAGGACGGTTGAGGTGAAACCGGAATTATGAGCCGGGATGAAAGGGCTTGCCCAGGGAAGCCGGCATGTTGATGCGGATCCAGGCCGGGTTGCGCGAGATCAGGGCCAGCACCACGATGGTGGCCAGGTAGGGCAGCATGTTCAGGAACTCGCTGGGCACCTCCACCCCCTGGCCCTGCAGGTGGAACTGCAGCATGGTCACGCCGCCGAACAGGTAGGCGCCCAGCAGCACGCGGACCGGCCGCCAGGTGGCGAAGGTGGTCAGGGCCAGCGCGATCCAGCCCTTGCCGGCCACCATGCCCTCCACCCACAGCGGGGTGTAGACGACGGCGATGTACGCCCCGGACAGCCCGCACAGCGCGCCGCCGGCCACCACCGCCGCCAGCCGGATGCGCCGCACCGAGTAGCCCAGCGCATGCGCCGACTCCGGCGACTCACCCACCGAGCGCAGCACCAGCCCGGCGCGCGAGCGGTACAGGAACCAGATCAGCCCGATGGTGAGCGCGATGGCGAGGTACACCAGCGGATGCTGGCGGAACAGCGCCGGGCCGATGAAGGGGATGTCGCCCAGCAGCGGGATGGCGAAGCTGGGCCGCTCGGGCAACTTCTCCTGCACGTAGCGGATGCCGGCGAAGGCCGAGAAGCCGGCGCCGAACAGGCTGAGCGCCAGGCCGGTGGCGTACTGGTTGGCGTTGAGCCAGATCACCAGCAGGCCGAAGGCCGCCGCCAGCAGCCCGCCAGCGGCCATGCCGGCGGCGAAGCCCACCCAGTCGTTGCCGCTGTGCACCACGGCGGCAAAGCCGGCGATGGCCGAGCACAGCATGATGCCCTCGGCCCCCAGGTTCACGATGCCGGCCTTCTCGTTGATCAGCAGGCCGAGCGCCGCCAGCGCCAGCACGGTGCCGGCATTGAGCGTGGAGGCGAGCAGGAGCGCGTAGCTTTCCATGGCTTTCCGTCATCCGCGCGCGGACGCGATCTGGAACCTGATGCGATAGGCGATCAGCGTGTCGCAGGCCAGCAGCGTGAACAGCAGCAGCCCCTGGAACACGCCGGTCAGCGACTTGGGCAGGCCCAGGCGCGACTGCGCCAGTTCACCGCCGATGTAGAACATGCTCATGAGGATGGCCGAGAAGATCATGCCCACCGGGTGCAGCCGCCCGACGAAGGCCACGATGATGGCGGCGAAGCCGTAGCCCGCCGGCACATAGGGCGTGAGCTGGCCGATGGGGCCGGCCACCTCCAGCGCGCCGGCCAGGCCCGCCGCCCCGCCCGACACCAGCAGCGCGATCCAGAGGGCCTTGCGCGACGAGAAGCCGGCATAGCGCGCCGCGGCCGGCGCCAGGCCGCCCACCTGCTGCGCGAAGCCGGCCCGCGTGCGGAACAGGAAGATCCACAGCGCGGCGGCGGCGGCCAGGGCGATCACGAGGCCGATGCTCACGCGCGAGCCCTGCATGAGGCGCGGGATCTGCGTCACCGCCTCGAAGGTCTTGGTCTGCGGGAAGTTGTAGCCGGCGGGGTCCTTCCAGGGGCCGAACACCAGCCAGGTGAGCACCTGCGTGGCCACGTACACCAGCATCAGGCTGACCAGGATCTCGTTGGCGTTGAAGCGATCGCGCAGCACGGCCGTCAATCCAGCCCAGGCCATGCCGCCCAGCACCCCGGCCAGCAGGATGGCCAGCACGATCCAGCGGCTGGTGTCCTTGCCCGCCAGCAGCGCCACGCCACCCGCCAGCACCGCGCCGATGATGAACTGCCCCTCGGCGCCGATGTTCCACACGTTGGAGCGGAAGCACACCGCCAGCCCGAGCGCGATCAGCAGCAGCGGCGTGGCCTTCACCATCAGCTCGCCGAGGCGGTAGGGCGACGACAGCGGCTCCCAGAAGAAGACCGCCAGGCCCTTGACGGGGTCCTTGCCCAGCGCGGCGAAGAGGATGACGCCCAGCACCACGGTGATCACCAGCGCCAGCAGCGGCGAGGCGATGCTCCAGAAAGGGGAGGCCTGCGGCCGCGGCTCAAGCTTCAGCATGCGCGGCTCCTTCGGTGGCGGTGGCGGCCGGCGTGGCGTCGGACCAGAGGCCGCTCATCCACTCGCCGATCCGGGACACGGTGGCCTCGGCACGCGGCACCGAGGGCGACAGCCGCCCCTTGGCAATCACGTGCAGCCGGTCGCTGATCTCGAACAGTTCCTCCAGCTCCTCGGAGAGCACCAGCACGGCGCAGCCGGCATCACGCAGCGCGAGGATCTCGCCGCGGATCTGCGCGGCCGCGCCGACATCCACGCCCCAGGTCGGCTGCGACACGATCAGCAGCTTGGGCCTGGCGTCGATCTCGCGCCCGACGATGAACTTCTGCAGGTTGCCTCCCGAGAGCGACCGCGCCGGTGCATCCGGGCCGCCGGCCTTGACGTTGAAGCGCTGGATGATGTCCGCGGCCTGCCGGCGCAGGGCCCCCATGTCGATCCAGCCGCTCGCGCGCACGCTGTCGGTGCGGGTGAGCAGCAGGTTGTGCGCCAGGCCCAGCGGCGGCACCGCGCCACGGCCCAGCCGCTCTTCCGGCACGAAGTGCAGGCCCAGATGGCGGCGATGCGCCGGGCCGAAGCGGCCCACCGGCTGGCCCGCGACCTCGATCGCCCCGGGCGCCGACCGTGTGTCTTCACCCGAGAGCGCGTACAGCAGCTCGCGCTGGCCATTGCCCGAGACACCGGCGATGCCCACCACCTCCCCCGCGCGCACCTCGAATCCGATGCCTTCGAGATCCACGCCGAACTGGTCTTCGCGCGGCAGCGACAGGCCGCGCACCCGCAGCACCGCCTCACCGGGCTGGCGCTCGCGATGCTCCAGCGCGGGCGGCTCGGCGCCGATCATCAATCGCGACAGCGAGGCATTGGTCTCCTGGCGCGGGTCGCACACGCCGGTGACCCGGCCCGCGCGCATCACCGTGCAGGCCGTGCACAGCTCGCGGATCTCGTGCAGCTTGTGGCTGATGTACAGGATGCTGCAGCCCTCGGCGGCCAGCTTCTTCAGCACCACGAACAGCTTCTCCACCGCCTGCGGTGTGAGCACCGAGGTGGGCTCGTCCAGGATCAGCAGGCGCGGGCTGGTGAGCAGCGCGCGGATGATCTCCACCCGCTGCATCTCGCCCACCGAGAGGGTGTGCACCGGCCGGGTGGGGTCGATGTCCAGCCCGTACTCCTGCGCCTTGGCGGTGATGCTGTGCGTCACCTCCTGCAGGGTGAGGCGGCGGTCCAGGCCCAGCCACACGTTCTCGGCCACGGTGAGGGTGTCGAACAGGCTGAAGTGCTGGAACACCATGCTGATGCCCAGCGCGCGCGCCTCCTGCGGGTTGCGGATGTGCACCGGCCGGCCGTCGAAGAGCACGCTGCCCTCGTCCGGCTTGACCGAGCCGTAGATGATCTTCATCAGCGTGGACTTGCCGGCGCCGTTCTCGCCCAGCACCGCATGGGTCTCGCCGGGCAGCACGGTGAGCGACACCGAGTCATTGGCCACCACGGCGGGGTAGCGCTTGGTGATGTGCGCGAGCTGCAGGCGGGCAACGGTCACGGGGGCGGGTCTCCTGGGTTTCGCGCGGTGGGGGCCTCAGCCGTGCTGCAGGCCGGCGGCCACCGCCTTGATGCGCTCGCGCAGCCAGCGGCCCGCCGCGGAGGTGTGGGCGCGCTCATGCCAGAGCTGGTAGTAGGCCATGGAGGGAAAGTCGATCGGACAAGGCAGCACCTGCAGCGGCAGGCGTTCGGTGAACCGTTCGCAGAACTGCCGGCCGGTGGTCAGCACCAGCAAGCTCGATGCCACCATGCGCGGGATCAGGCCGAAGTGCGCGCAGCGGGCCGTGATGTTGCGCGCCAGGCCCTGCGCCTCCAGGTATTCGTCGATCACGCCGCGCGCGCCGGGGTGCATGGGCGTGGGCGCGATGTGGTCGGCGGCCAGCCAGCTCTCGGCCGTCCAGCCGCGCCGCACGGCCGGGTGATCACGCGCCACCAGGCACACGATCTCGTCGCTGAACAGCTGGCCACGGTGCAGGTCGGGCGGCGGCTGCAGCCAGTTGCCGATCACCACATCCACCTCGCCCTGGGCGAGCCGGGCCGAGTAGTCCGACGCGGCGGAGAGGGGGTGGATCTCGATGGCGCAGCGCGGCGCCTGCGTCTTCACTTGCGCCACCAGCCGGGGCAGGAACTCGGGATCGAGATAGTCCGAAGCGGCGAGGCGGAAGGTGGTGGTGGCCGTGCGCGGGTCGAAGCCGCGCGAATCGGAGAACAGCATCTCGGCGGCACGCAAGATGCTAGCGCTGGGTTCGATCATGCGCAGACCGGCATCCGTGGGCACCATGCCGGCGCCCGAACGCACCAGAAGGGGATCCCCCGCCAGCTCCCGCAGGCGCTTCAGCGACGCCGAGACCGCCGGCTGGTACATGCCCAGCCGGAGGGCGGCCCTGGAGACGCTGCGCTCGGTCAACACGGTATGCAAGACCCTGATCAAGTGAAGGTCTATCTTGTCGAAAAGCGCGTGGTCTCTCATACCTCTGCCTGCATCCTGCCCATATGGCACCGCATATGCGCGGCGCGCAGGTCCCGGCCTACGCTTGTCGTGCCACCTGATTTGTTGACTGACCGATACTGAACTGCATGGCGTCGAAAACCATCCGCTTTGTCCGGCGCGGCGAGCTCGTGAGCGTGGGCAATGTACCACCCGATCGCACGCTGCTGGAAGTGCTGCGCGAGGACCTGGGCTGCACCGGCACCAAGGAGGGCTGCGGCGAGGGTGACTGCGGTGCCTGCACCGTGGTCGTCGCCGAGCCGCACCAGGGCGCGCTGGCCTACAAGGCCATCAACAGCTGCATCCGGCTCGCCCATTCGGTGGACGGGCTGGCGCTGTGGACCGTGGAAGACCTGGCCGCGGCCGACGGCACGCTGCACCCCGCCCAGGAGGCCATGGTGCAATGCCACGGCTCGCAGTGCGGCTTCTGCACCCCCGGCTTCGTGATGAGCCTGTTCGGCCTCTACCAGAACCGCGTGTGCGCCGGCCAGCCCGTCACCCGCGAGCAGGCGCAGGTGGATCTGTCCGGCAACCTGTGCCGCTGCACCGGCTACCGGCCCATCCTGGACGCGGCCGTGCGCATGGCGGAACTGCCGCCGGTGCGGGTGGATGAGGCGCAGGTGCTGGCGCAGCTCGAAGCGCTGGCCGCCTCCACCGCCACGTCCCCCGCCGCCGACGGTGACTATGTCGCGCCCACGCGGCTGGCCGACCTGCTGGCGCTGCGCGCCGCGCACCCCGACGCCCAGGTGGTGGCCGGCTGCACCGATGTCGGCCTGTGGGTGACCAAGCAGCACCGCCACTTCCCGCGCGTGCTGGACGTGACCCGCGTGCAGGAGCTGCGGCGCGTGGAGACCTACCCGCACCACATCGCCATCGGCGCGGCCGTGCCGCTGACCGAAGCCTTTGAAGCCCTGGTGGCCGAGCGGCCGCAGCTCGCCGCCTTCGCGCATCGCTTCGCGGGCTTGCCGGTGCGCAACTCGGGCACGCTGGGCGGCAACGTGGCCAATGGCTCGCCCATCGGCGACTCCATGCCGCTGCTCATCGCGCTCGGTGCGAACCTCGTGCTCCTGAGCACCCGTGGTCACCGCGAGCTGCCCCTGGAAGCCTTCTACACCGGCTACCGGCGCAACGTGCTCGCCGCCGACGAGGTGGTGGCCTGGATCAAGGTGCCGCGGCCCGTGGCCGGCGAATGCCTGCGCGCCTACAAGATCTCCAAGCGCTGGGACGACGACATCTCCGCCGTCTGCCTGGCGGTGAACCTCACGCTGCAGGATGGCGTGGTGCGCGGCGTGCGCATCGGCGCCGGCGGCGTGGCCGCCACCCCGGCCCGTGCCACCGAGGCGGAGGCCACGCTTCGCGGCCAGCCCTGGACCGAGGCCGCGGCCATCGCCGCCGGCGAGGCGCTTCGTACGCAGTTCCAGCCGATCAGCGACATGCGCGCTTCCGCCGACTATCGGCGAGAGGTGCTGGGCAACCTGATGCGGCGCTTCTGGCTGGAGAGCCAGGGCACGCCGGGGGTCCACCTGGAGAGCTTCCGCCTGGAGGCCGTGAGCCCATGAACGCGCCTGACTCCTTCATCCATACGGCCCTGTCCCCGGCTGTTGGCCAGTCGCAGCCGCACGAGAGCGCGCGCGCCCAGGTGGCGGGCGCGGCCCTGTACGTGGACGACATCCCGGAGGTGAAGGGCACCCTGCACGCGGCGCCCATCCTCTCCAACGTGGCGCACGGCCGCCTGCTCGGCATCGACGCCTCCGAGGCGCTGGCGATGCCGGGCGTGCGCGCGGTGCTGACGACCAGCGACATCCCGGGTGACCCCATGCTGGCCACCTTCACCCACGACGAGCCGATCTTCGCCCGTGACACGGTGCAGCACGTGGGGCAGGTGGCGGGCCTGGTGGTGGCCGACACGGTGATGCAGGCGCGACATGCGGCCCGGCGCGTGAAGCTGCGCATCGATCCGCTGCCGGCCGTGCTGGACGTGCGCGAGGCCGTCGCCGCGAAAAGCTGGGTGCTGCCGCCGGTGACGGTGAAGCGCGGCGACGCGGCCGCCGCCCTGGCACGCGCGGCGCATCGCCTGCAGGGCAGCCTGGAGGTCGGCGGCCAGGAGCACTTCTACCTGGAAGGCCAGGTGGCCTACGCGCTGCCGCTGGAGCAGAACCAGTGGTGGGTGCATGCCAGCACGCAGCACCCGGGCGAGATCCAGCACTGGGTGGCGCACGCGCTGGGCGTGGCCTCGAACGCGGTCACCGTGGAGTGCCGGCGCATGGGCGGCGGCTTCGGCGGCAAGGAGACGCAGGCGGGTCATGTGGCGGTATGGGCCGCGCTCGCGGCGCAGCGCACCGGGCGGCCGGTGAAGCTGCGGCTGGACCGAGACGACGACTTCATGATCACCGGCAAGCGCCATCCCTTCGCGTATGACTGGGATGTCGGCTTCGATGCCACCGGCCGCATCACCGGCCTCAAGCTCATGCTCGCGGCCAACTGCGGCTTCAGCGCCGACCTGAGCGGCCCGGTGGCCGACCGCGCCGTCTTCCACGCCGACAACGCTTACTTCCTCGAAGACGTGGAGATCGTCTCGTACCGGTGCCGCACCAACGTGCAGAGCCACACCGCCTTCCGCGGCTTTGGCGGGCCGCAGGGCATGATCGTCACCGAGGCGATCCTGGGCGACATCGCGCGGCACCTGGGCCTGGATGCGCTCACCGTTCGGCAGCGCAACTTCTACGGCACCACCGAACGCAACGTCACCCACTACGGCATGACGGTGGAGGACAACATCGTCGCGCCGCTGGTCGAGCGGCTCGCGGCGGACGCGCGCTATGCCGAACGCCGCGCCGAGATCGCGCGCTGGAACGCCACGCAACCGGTGCTGCGGCGTGGCATCGCGATCACGCCGGTGAAGTTCGGCATCTCCTTCACCGCCACCTTCTTCAACCAGGCCGGCGCGCTGGTGAACGTGTACACCGACGGCAGCGTGCAGGTGAACCACGGCGGCACCGAGATGGGTCAGGGCCTGCACACCAAGGTGTGCCAGATCGTCGCCGATGAACTGGGCCTGCCCTTCGAGCGTGTGCGCATCACGGCCAGCCACACCGGCAAGGTGCCCAACGCCAGCGCCACCGCGGCCTCCAGCGGGACGGACCTCAACGGCCGTGCCGCGCAGTTCGCGGCGCGCGAGGTGCGCGCCCGTCTCGCCGCCTACGTGGCCGCGCAGCAGGGCTGCCAGCCGGAGGACATCGTGTTCCAGGGCGGCCGGGTGCGCGGGCCGGGCGGCACGCTGACCTGGGAGCAGGTGGTGGACGACGCCTACCACGCGCGCGTGCAGCTCTGGAGCGACGGCTTCTACGCCACGCCCAAGATCCACTACGACAAGCACACGCTGTCGGGTCGGCCGTTCTACTACTTCGCCTATGGCGCCGCCTGCACCGAGGTCGCCATCGACACGCTGACGGGCGAGAGCCGCGTGCTGTGCGTGGACATCCTGCATGACGCGGGCCGCTCCATCAACCCGGCCATCGACATCGGCCAGATCGAGGGCGGCTTCATCCAGGGCATGGGCTGGCTCACCACCGAGCAGCTGGTCTGGACGGGCAAGGGGCACCTCGCCACGCACGCGCCCAGCACCTACAAGATCCCCGCCACCGGCGACCTGCCGGCGCACTTGCATGTCGCACTGTGGCCCGAGGCCAACCGCGAGGACAACGTGGCCGGCAGCAAGGCGGTGGGCGAGCCGCCCTTCATGCTGGCGCTGTCGGTGTTCGAGGCCATGCGCGACGCCGTGGCCGCCGCGCGCGGCGGCGGCCCGGTGCGCCTGGACGCGCCCGCCACCGCCGAGCACGTGCTGAAGGCGCTGCAGGCCCCCGCGACCTAAGCCGCCGTCCCCCTGGGCGGGCCGGCCGCTCGCGCGCGCGAGCGCCGTGTGGCGCGCTCCTATACTGCGATCGTCAACGCGCTGCGAAACGATCAATCCGACAGAGGAGGAGCCGGCATGGTGACAGGGCGCCCCCTGCGGCGCATGCTGCTGGGTCTGCTGGGCCTGCCGCTGCTGGCGGCGGCGAACGATCTGGCGCCGGCCGACTTCCTGTGGCGCGCCACACTGGAGGTGCCTTCACGCGCCAGCCTGGTCCGCGTGCAGGTGCCCGGCGAGGCCCTGATGCGCCTGCAGACCACCGCCGGCCATGATCTGCGCGTGTTCGACGGTCAGGGCCAGCGGGTGCCGTTCGCCTTCAGCGCGCCCACACCGCCGACCGTGCCCGAGCGGCAGGCCACGCCGCTCGTGGCCGCCCTGGCCCAGGTGCCGCTGTCGGGCGGACGCCCGCCACGGGGTGCCGTCCTGGCCCGGCTGACCCTGGATGGCGTCACGCACAGCGTGGGGCTGCGCCCGGCCGAAGGGGCCGATGCGGCCGCTCCCACCCGATCCGGCGGCCCGCCGATGGCCGTGTTCGACACGCGCGAGTTCGGCGCCCCCTGGGCCGGCTTCATCGTGGAGGGCCGCATGCCGGCCAACGCCGCGGTGGCGCTGCGGGCCTGGGTCAGCGACGATCTCGTGGCGTGGCAACCGGTGCCAGTGGCCGGCCGCCTCTACCGCTTCGACGGCGAGGACGCGCCGGTCAACGACACGCTGGAGTTCCCGCGGCCGCTCGATCTGCAGGGCCGCTACCTGCGCCTCGACTGGCCCGACCAGCCCGGGGTGCGCATCGAAGCCGTCACCGGCCTGATCGGCGCGGGCACTGCGCCGCTGCGCGGGCCGGTGGGCACCCTGCCCGATCCGCTGGTGCGCGGGCCGGTGGCCGCCGAATGGCATCTGGGCTTCGCCACCCCCATCGCCGAGCTCCTGCTGCAGGCCGAGCGGCCGGACACCCTGGCCCCGGTGCGTGTGCTGGGCCGCAACCGGGCGAGCGAGCCGTGGCGACCGCTGGCGCATGGCCTGGTCTACCGGCAAGGACCGGCGGGGCGTGAAGCCCTGAACGGGCCGATCACCCTGCCGCGTGTGTCGATGCGGCTGCTGCGCGTGGAGGCCACCCACGGCAGCCGGCTCGACAAGCTGGGCCTGCGCGCGCGCGTGCGCTTCGACCCGCTGGAGGTGGTGTTCGTCGCCGCCGGCATGCCGCCTTACCAGCTGGCAGTGGGGCGGGCCTACACGCCACCGGCGGCCATGCCCATCTCCATGCTGGCGGCCACCGCGCCGACGGGCATCGACGCGCTGCCGCAGGCCGGGATCACGCAGACCAACACCGCGCCACCGCCGCCACCGCCTCTCTGGCAACGCTGGCTGCCCACCGGCGTGGACAGCCGCGCAGCCGGCCTGTGGCTGGTGCTGGGCACCGCTGCGCTGTCGATCATCGCCCTGACCTGGTCGCTACGCCGACGCGCGACAGGCGGCTGAGACGCCCTTCGACATGCCCGCGCAGGCGGGAATCCAGGAGAACGCCGCGCGCCCAAGTGGCCCCAGCTTGCCCCATAGCCCGTTGGTTCGCATTTCCTCCGTGCATCCGCGTTGAATGCTTCCATCGCCGCCTTAACTGCACTCAGGGTCTACCCGGATACGCCTGTTCGCCCGGGGCATGCTGCATGAAAGTATCAACCCCCAGAAGAGCTATGATGGCCCGATGCCAAACATCGCTGTCGTGTTGAAGGGCGAGATCGCCCGCCTCGCCCGCAAGGAAACCCGCGCCGAAGTGGCGGAACTCCGCAAGGCATCCAGCCAGTACCGCTCGCACATCGCCGCGCTGCGCCGCCGCATCGAAGCGATGGAACGCCAGTTGAAACGCTTGTCGAAAACGAGCGGCCGCGCCAAGCCGGCTGCCGAACCGGCCGGTGAAGAGGGGCCGCAGCGCCGCTTCAGCGCCAAGCGCTTCGGTGCCCACCGCGCCAAGCTGGGCCTGTCGGCGGCCGACTATGGCAAGCTGATCGGCGTGACCGGCCAGACCGTCTACAAGTGGGAAAGCGGCAAGGCCCGCCCGCGCAGCGGCCAGCTTGAAGCCATTGCCGCCGTGCGCGGCATGGGCAAGCGGGAAGCGGCGGCGAAACTGGCGGAGTAGGTCCTCGGCGCTTTACTCCCGAAACAACGCCTCCACCACTCCCCGCAGCCACCGGTTGCCCGGATCCGCCGCAAACCGGCGGCTCCAGTGCAGTGCCACGGCGAAATCACGCTGCGGGAACGGCGGCTCCACGATGGCGTAGCCGCCCTCGAAGTTGCGGGCGATGTTGCGCGGCATGATCGCCGCGAGGTCCGTGGCGCGCACGATCGCGGGCAGCACCATGAAGTGCTCGGTGACCAGGCGCAGGCGGTCTTCCAGCTGGCACTCGCGGATGATGCGCAGCGTGTCGGCATGCGAGCGCACGCCCACGAACTCCAGCGCGGACAGGGCCGCCAGCAGGGCCGCGCCGGTACGCCGCCGCCGGGTGAACGGATGGCCTTCGCGCAGCAGCACCACGTAGCGGTCCCGCAGCAGCAGCGTGCGCTCAGTGTCCTTCACCTCGGGCAGAAATCCGAACGCGAAGTCGATGCGGCCCGCGTCCAGCGCTTCGGTGGTCTGGTCGCGCGGCACCGGCCGCGTCTCCAGCCGCACGCCCGGCGCGCGCTCGCGCAGCGCCACCATCAACTCGGGCAGGAAGCGGCCCTCGCCGATGTCGCTCATGTGGATGTGGAAGCTGCGGCGCGAGCGCGCGGGGTCGAACGCAGCGGATTCACCCAGCGCCTGCTCCAGCGTGGCCAGCGCCTGGCGCACCGGGTCCGCCAGGCGCTGCGCGCGCGGCGTGGGCCGCACGCCACCGGCGGCGCGCATGAACAACGGGTCGTTCAGCAGCGTACGCAGCCGCGTCAGGCCCTGGCTGGCCGCCGGCTGCGTGAGGCCCAGCAGTTCGGCGGCGCGGCTCACGTTGCCGGCGCGATGCACGGCATCGAACAGCCGCAGCAGGTTCAGGTCGATGTCCTTGATATGCATTCGGCTGATTCCGCTTAGTCGGTTCATTGTATTGATGGATGAAGCCGTGCCAGCGAAACTCGCGGGCTGATCCGGAGAACCCGACTTGGAAGTCTCATTCCATCAAGAAATCGCCTCGCTGCGCCTGGGTGCGGGCGACGCCTTTCACGGCGAGGGCATCCTCGCCATCACCAAGGCGCTGCTGCAGTCGGGCGTGGCCTACGTCGGTGGCTACCAGGGCGCGCCCGTGTCGCACCTGCTCGACGTGATGGTGCAGGCCCGTCCCTACCTCGACGAGTTGGGCGTGCACGTGGAGGCCTGCGCGAACGAGGCCTCGGCCGCGGCCATGCTGGGCGCCTCCATCCACTACCCTCTGCGCGGCGCGGTCACGTGGAAGTCCATCGTCGGCACCAACGTGGCGGCGGATGCGCTCTCCAACCTCGCCTCGCCGGGCGTGACCGGCGGCGCGCTGATCGTGGTGGGCGAGGACTACGGCGAGGGCGCCTCGGTGATCCAGGAGCGCACCCATGCCTACGCGCTGAAGTCGGGCCTGTGCCTGCTGGATCCGCGGCCGGACCTGCCGGCGATGGTGCGGATGGTGGAGGAAGGCTTCGCGCTCTCCGAGGCGTCGAACATGCCTTGCATCCTGGAGCTGCGCATCCGCGCCTGCCATGTGCGCGGCAGCTTCGAGGCGCGCGACAACCGGGCACCGGCCGTCTCCACCCGCCAGTTGCTGGAGAACCCGGCGGCGTTCGACTACATGCGGCTCGCGCACCCGCCCGTGACCTTCCGCCACGAGAAGCTCAAGAGCGAGCAGCGCATCCCGGCCGCGCGCCGCTTCATCGTGGAGCGGGGCCTGAACGAGCAGTTCGACGGCTCGCATAGCGACGTCGGGATCATCGTTCAGGGCGGTCTCTACAACGCGCTGCTGCGCGCGCTGCAGCAGGTGGGCCTGGCCGATGCATTCGGCGTCTCCGCGATTCCGCTGCTGGTGTTGAACGTCACCTTCCCGCTGGTGCCCGAGCAGGTGGCGGACTTCTGCCTCGGCAAGCGTGCCGTGCTGGTGGTGGAGGAGGGCCAGCCCGACTACATCGAGCAGGAGATCGCCACGCTGCTGCGCCGGCGGGACATCCAGACCCGCCTGCACGGCAAGGACCTGCTGCCCATGGGCGGCGAGTACACGGTGGAGGTGCTGGCGCAGGGCCTGGTGCCCTTCGTCACCGAGCACCTGCCCGCGCATGACGCCGCACCCGCACGCGACTGGCTGGCCGGCAACGCCGCGCGCCGGCAGGCGGCGGCGCAGGCGCTGCAATCACCGCTGCCCGCGCGGCCGCCGGGCTTCTGCATCGGTTGCCCCGAGCGGCCGGTGTTCAGCGCGCTCAAGCTGGCGCAGCAGCAGATCGGCCCGGTGCACATCGCCGCGGACATCGGCTGCCACGCCTTCGGCACCTTCGAGCCCTTCTCCATGGGCCACTCGATCCTGGGCTACGGCATGTCGCTCGCCTCGCGCGCGGGGGTGTCGCCGATGATGCAGCGGCGCACGCTGGCCATCATGGGCGACGGCGGGTTCTGGCACAACGGCCTGCTCACCGGCGTGCAGAGCGCGTTGTTCAATGGTGATGACGCGGTGCTGCTGATCTTCAAGAACGGCTACTCATCGGCCACCGGCACGCAGGAGCTGATCTCCACCCCCGCCGGCGCCGACAAGCGCGCCGCCGCCGACCGCCAGCGCAGCCTGACCCACACCAACACCACGATCGAATCGACGCTGCAGGGCCTGGGCGTGCAGTGGCTGCGCACGGTGCACACCTATGAAGTGGCCACGATGCGCGCCACGCTGATCGAGGCGTTCACCAGCGACTTCAACGGGCTGAAGGTGATCGTGGCCGAGGGGGAGTGCCAGCTCGAACGCCAGCGCCGCATCAAGCCCTGGATCGCGTCGCTGCTGAAGCAGGGCGAGCGCGTGGTGCGCGTGAAGTACGGCGTGGATGAAGACGTGTGCAACGGCGACCACGCCTGCATCCGCCTTTCGGGCTGCCCCACGCTCACGCTCAAGGACAACCCCGATCCGCTGAAGGTGGACCCGGTGGCCACCGTCATCGACGGCTGCGTGGGCTGCGGCCTGTGCGGCGAGAACGCGCATGCGGCCACGCTGTGCCCGAGCTTCTACCGCGCGGAGGTGGTGACCCATCCGCGCTGGCACGAGCGATTGCTCGATTCCCTGCGCGGCGTGTTCGTGCGCGCGTTGAGGGCTGCGTGATGACGGCCAACACCCCCATCACCCTCCTCGTCTGCGCCCTCGGTGGCGAGGGCGGCGGCGTGCTCACCGGCTGGCTGGTGGAGGCCGCGCGGCGCGCCGGGTATCCGGTGCAGGCCACCTCCATTCCCGGTGTCGCGCAGCGCACCGGCGCCACCACCTACTACATCGAGGTCTTCCCGCAGCCGCTGGCCGCGCTGGGCAGCCGTCGCCCGGTGTTCAGCCTGAGCCCGGTGCCGGGCGCGCTGGACGCCCTGGTGTCCTCGGAGCTGCTGGAGACCGCGCGCCAGATCACCAATGGCCTGCCCTCGCCGGAGCGCACGCGCATTCTCACCTCGTCCGCGCGCACCTTCACGACGCAGGAACGCATGCAGCTCGGTGACGGTCGCGTGGAAGAGGCGGAGCTGCTGCAGCTCCTGTGCCGCTTCAGCCGCGAGCACCAGGTGTTCGACATGCAGGCGGTGGCGCGCGAGACGGGCACCGTGGTCAGCGCGGTGATGCTGGGCGCCATCGGCGGCAGCGGCCTGCTGCCCATCGCCCGCGAACACTTCGAGGCCGCGGTGCGTGCCGAGGGCAAGGGCGCGGAAGCCAGCCTGCGCGGCTTCGCCCGTGCGTGGGACATCGTCGCTGCGCAACGCCAGCAGGCCGCGTTCGTGCAGCAGGTGCTGCAACCTGCTGCGACGGGCAACGCCGATGGCAACGCGCCCGCGCTTCCGGCCAGCCTGCAGAACCTGATCCAAGCCCTGCCCCCCGCCGCGCAAGCCGTGGCCACGCTGGGCGCCGACCGGCTGCTGGACTACCAGGACGCCGCCTACGCCCAGCTCTACCTGCAGCGCCTGCAACAGGTGGCCACGGCGGAGCGCGATGCCGATCCCGCCGGCACGCAGGCCCACGCCGCCACGACGGAGACGGCGCGCTGGCTGGCGCTGTGGATGGCCTACGACGACATCGTGCGCGTGGCCCACCTCAAGAGCCGCGCCGATCGCTGGCAGCGCGTGCGCGAGGAAGTGAAGGCCGGCGACGACGACCTGGTGAAGCTCTACGACCACTTCAAGCCCGGCGCGCCGGAGTTCGCGGCCCTGCTGCCCGCTGCGCTGGCGCAGCGCGTGCTGGCCTGGGATGCGGCGCGGGTGGCACGCGGACAGGCGCCGTGGGCACTGCCGCTGAAGATCGGCACGCATGGCGTGGGCGGGCTGCTGGCGCTGCGCGTGCTGGCCGCCATGAAACCCCTGCGGATGCGCGGCAGCCGGCACGCGGCCGAGCAGGCGCTGATCAGCCGCTGGCTCACGGGCATCGAGCAGGGCCTGCGCCGCGCCGCGCCACTGGGCCTGGAAGTCGCGCGCTGCGGCCGGCTCATCAAGGGCTACGGCGCCACCAATGAGCGCGGCAAGGAGAACCTGCTGCACGTGCTGGA
>NZ_JAYRZR010000004.1:0-118690 GCF_041916345.1 Ramlibacter sp. | reverse complement strand
ACGTGGGCCTCACCTACCTCAGCCTCGACCGCAGCGCCGAGACGCTCTCCGGCGGCGAGGCGCAGCGCATCCGCCTGGCCAGCCAGATCGGCAGCGGCCTGACCGGCGTGATGTACGTGCTGGACGAGCCCAGCATCGGCCTGCACCAGCGCGACAACGACCGCCTGATCGCCACCCTGCAGCACCTGCGCGACCTGGGCAACAGCGTGCTGGTGGTGGAGCATGACGAGGACATGATCCGTGCCGCCGACCACGTGGTGGACATGGGCCCGGGCGCCGGCATCCACGGCGGCCATGTGGTGGCCCAGGGCACGCCCGCCGAGGTGCTGGCCAGCGAGGCCTCGCTCACCGGCCGCTATCTCGCGGGCACGCTGCGCATCGCGGTGCCCGCCAAGCGGCGGCGCCTGGCCGACCAGGTGGATCCGCAGGTGATCCGCGTGGCCGGCGCCCGCGGCAACAACCTGAAGAACGTCTCGGTCGACTTCCCGGTGGGCCTGTTCACCTGCGTGACCGGCGTCTCGGGCTCGGGCAAGTCCACGCTGGTCAACGACACGCTCTACGCCGCTGTCGCGCGCGAGCTGTACCGTGCCCACGAGGAGCCGGCCGCGCACGACGCCATCGAAGGCATCCACCATTTCGACAAGGTCATCAACGTCGACCAGTCACCCATCGGCCGCACGCCGCGCAGCAACCCCGCCACCTACACTGGCCTGTTCACGCCCATCCGCGAGCTGATGGCCGAGACGAACATCGCCAAGGAGCGCGGCTACGGCCCCGGCCGCTTCAGCTTCAACGTGGCGGGCGGCCGCTGCGAGGCCTGCCAGGGCGACGGCGTGGTGAAGGTGGAGATGCACTTCCTGCCCGACGTGTACGTGGCCTGCGACGTGTGCCGCGGCCAGCGCTACAACCGTGAGACGCTGGAGGTGCAGTGGAAGGGCCGCAACATCGCGCAGATCCTCGACATGACGGTGGAAGACGCGCACGAGTTCCTGAAGCCCGTGCCCGCCATCGCGCGCAAGCTGCAGACGCTGCTGGACGTGGGCCTGTCGTACGTGAAGCTCGGACAGTCGGCCACCACGCTCTCTGGCGGCGAGGCGCAGCGGGTGAAGCTGGCGCTGGAACTCTCCAAGCGCGACACCGGCCGCACGCTCTACATCCTGGACGAACCGACCACCGGCCTGCACTTCGCCGACATCGACCTGCTGCTGAAGGTGCTGCACCAGCTGCGCGACGCCGGCAACACCATCGTGGTGATCGAGCACAACCTGGACGTCATCAAGACCGCCGACTGGGTGATCGACATGGGCCCCGAGGGCGGCTCCGGCGGCGGCACCGTGGTGGTGGCCGGCACGCCGGAGGAGGTGGCGGCGCATCCGGGCAGCCACACGGGGAAGTATCTGGGGCGGTTGCTGGGATGAGGCGGTCGCTCGCGTTCCGTGCGCGCTGCGCGTAGGATAGAAGCGAGTTCCGGGGAGCCTCGATGCGCCATCGCCTTGCCGTCTGCGTGGCCGGCGTGCTTGCCGCCACCGCCCACGCCGAAGTCACCTCCGCCTCGCCCACGCACTTCCTGCTCACGCACCGCGCGGAAGTGAAGGCGACGCCCGCCCAGGCCATCGAGGCCGTGGGCCAGCTGCCGCAGTGGTGGAATCCGTCGCACAGCTACTCCGGCCAGGGCGCGAACCTGCGCATGGGCCTGCGGGCGGGGGATTGCTTCTGCGAGCAGTGGGGCGAAGGCGCCTCCATCGAGCACGCGCGGGTGATCCAGGTGCAACCCGGCCGGCAGGTGCGGCTGGAAGGCGCGCTCGGCCCGCTGCAGGAGCTGGCCGTGCGCGGCGTGCTCACCTTTTCCGCGCGGGCCGCTGAAGGCGGCGGCACGCAACTCATGATGACCTATCGCGTGGCCGGCGACGCCGCCGCCGGGCTGGAACGCCTGGCGCCCGTCGTCGACCGCGTGATGGGCGAGCAGTTCCAGCGCTGGGCCGCCCATGCCGGGACGGCTGCACGCTGATTCAGGGAGTCGAACCATGTCCTCCATCACCCTGCGCTTCCTGGCGGAGCCCAGCACGGTCAACTTCGGCGGCAAGGTGCACGGCGGCACCGTCATGAAGTGGATCGACGAAGCCGGCTACGCCTGCGCCACCGCCTGGGCCAAGACGTACTGCGTCACGGTCTACGTGGGCGGCATCCGCTTCCACCGGCCGATCCGCATCGGCGACCTGGTGGAGGTGGAGGCGCGGCTCGCCTACACCGGCAACACCAGCATGAACATCTCGGTGGAAGTGCGCAGCGGCGACATCAAGACCGGCGTCTTCGAGACCACCACCGAGTGCCTGATCGTCTTCGTGTCGGTGGACAAGGACGGGCGGCCCTTGCCGGTGGATGCGTGGCAGCCCGAGACGCCGGGGGAGATCGCCCTGGCGCAGCATGCAAAGACGGTGTTGGATGCGTCACGGCATGCGGGGACGCCGAAGGGGGCGGAGTAGCGTGGGCGCTGGGGGCGGAGCGCTGGGGTTGCGCTGCGCTCCACCCCAGCCTACGGGGACCCTTGCGGCGAGGCGGCTTTCGTAGGCTGGGGTGGAGCGATCAGCGCAACCCCAGCGTTCCAGCTACCCTCGCGCCGCCTGCAGCACCTCGCGCGTCTTCAGCGCCTCCTGCCGCGCCGCCTGCGCGTAGTCATCGCCGGCGGATGCGTACAGGATCGCGCGCGAGGAATTCACCACGATGGGCGCATCGGGCCGCCAGCCGGCGCGCACCGTGGCCGCCGCGTCGCCGCCCTGCGCGCCGACGCCCGGAATCAGCAGCGGCAGCGTGGGCGCGATGGCCCGCACGCGCTCGATCTCCGCCGGGTAGGTGGCCCCCACCACCAGGCCCAGCTGACCGTTCAGGTTCCACGGGCCCTGCGCGAGGCGCGCCACGTGCTCGTACAGCAGCGGCTGGCCGTCGACCGAGGCCAGTCGCTGGTTCTGCAGGTCGTCCCCGCCCGGGTTGGAGGTGCGGCACAGCAGGAAGGCGCCCTTGCCCTCGTAGCGCAGGTAGGGCTGCACCGAGTCGAAGCCCATGAAGGGTGACAGCGTCACCGCGTCCGCCCCGTAGCGCTCGAACGCTTCCTTGGCGTACTGCTCGGCGGTAGAGCCGATGTCGCCGCGCTTGGCATCCAGGATCACCGGCACGTGCGGGTGGTTGGCGCGCAGGTGGCGCATCAACCGCTCCAGCTGGTCCTCGGCCTGGTGGGCGGCGAAGTAGGCGATCTGCGGCTTGAAGGCGATCACCAGATCGGCCGTCGCGTCGCAGATGCCGGCGCAGAAGTCGAAGATGCGCGAGGCGTCCCCCCGCAGGCCCGAGGGGAAGCGTGACGGCTCCGGGTCAAGGCCCACGCACAGCATCGAGCCGTTGCGCTGCTGCGCCGCCTGCAGCATCTGGATGAAGGTCATTGCCCTCCATTTTAGGGAACCGTCAGCATTGGCCCGGACGGCCCGCCACAATCGCAGCCATGCAAGCCCTCACGCGCCGGCAACTGGTGATCCTCGTGCTGCTCACCCTGGTGTGGGGCATCAACTGGCCGGTGATGAAGCTGGGCGTCACGGCCTACCCGCCGCTCACCTTCCGCGCGCTCTCCATCTGGCTGGGGCTGCCGGTGCTGGCCCTGGGACTGCTGGCGCTGAAGGTGCCCTTCCGCATCCCGCGCCGGCACTGGCCCGAGCTGCTGTGGCTGGCCGCCACCAACATGTTCGTCTGGCACGCCTGCATCATCCTCGCCGTGAGCACGCTCTCCAGCGGGCGCTCGGCCATCCTCGGCTACACCATGCCCATCTTCTCGGCGGTGATCGGCGCGCTCTTCTTCTCCGCCGCGCTCAGCCTGCGCGGCTGGGTGGGCGTGAGCGCGGCCGCGCTGGGCGTGGCGCTGCTGCTGTGGCATGAGTTGAGCCAGTTCGCCGGCCGGCCCGCCGGTGTGGCGCTGGCGCTGGTGGCCGCCGCCACCTGGGCGCTGGGCACGCAGCTGTTGCGCCGCACGAAGATCGACGTGCCCACGCTGGCCATCTCGTTCTGGATGACGGCGATGACCGCGGTGGTGATGTCCGTGCTGTCGCTGCTGTTCGAGCGCGCGCAGTGGCAGATGCCCGGCCCCACGGCCTGGGGCGCGATCCTCTTCAACGCCGTGCTGATCTTCGGCTTCGCGCATGCCGCGTGGTTCTACCTCGCGCGCGGGCTGCCGCCGGTGGCCAGCACGCTGAGCGTGATGTTCATCCCCGTGCTCGGCGTGTTCAGCGGCGCCTTGTGGCTGGGCGAATCCGTGCACTGGCAGGACTGGGTGGCCGTCGGGCTGATGATGGTGGCCATTGCCTCGGTGCTGTGGCCGGCCCGCGCCGCGAGCCGCTGAGCCGAAGCGCGCTCGCCGACAATGCCGGTCATGCATCGGCTTCGATTCCCCGCATGAGCGCGCCCCGCCCCGAGGAAGCGCGGCAGGCCGTCGACCTCTTCCGTGCCGGTCGCGACGACGAGGTGATCGCGCTGGCCCGCGGCTTCACCGAGCGCTACCCGGCGCATCCGCTCGGCTGGATGCTGTGCGCCGCCGCGCTGAAGCGCCAGAACCGGCACGCCGAGGCGCTGACGCCCGCGCAACGGGCCATCGAGCTGATGCCCGACCGCCCCGAGCTGCACAGCAACCTGGGCACCAGCCTGTACCGGCTGGACCGCTTCGACGAGGCTGAGGCCGCCTATCGCCGCGCGCTGGCGCTGGACCCGGCGCATCCGGACGCGCTGTTCAATCTCGGCCGGCTGCAGACCCGGCTGTCACGCTTTGCCGAATCCGCCGCCACCTTCGCCGCGCTGGTGCAGGCGCGGCCCGGCGACGCCGAGGCGCACACCGAGCGGGGCATTGCCCTGGGCGGGTTGGAGCGCTGGGTGGAGGCCGAGCGCAGCCTGCGGCAGGCGATCACGCTCGGCGACCAGGGCGACGTGGTGCATGACCACCTGGCTCGCACGCTGCTGGAACAGGGCCGGCCCGATGAGGCGATGGCCGTGCAGCGCGCCGGCATCGCCCTGCATCCAGGCCGCGCGCGGCTGCTCGGCAACCTGCTCTTCTACGCCAACCATGTGCCGGGTGAGGCGGGCCTGCCGCCCGAGGCGGCCGACTTCGCGCGGGCGATGGCGCCACCCGCCGATGCGCCGCGCGTGTCGTGGTCCGTCGAGCCCGAGCCGACCCGGCTGCGCATCGGCCTTGTGTCGGGCGATCTGAAGCGGCATCCGGTGGCGAGCTTCCTGCTCGGCTTCATCCCGCACCTGGCGGCACAGGGCATCGAGCTGCACGCCTTCGCCACCACGACCGAAGCGGACGCAGTGACGGATCGCCTGCGGCCGTACTTCGCCGGCTGGCACGCGCTCGCAGGGCTCGACACCACCGCTGCCGCCCGCGCCGTGGCCGCACAGGGCATCCATCTGCTGTTCGATCTCGCCGGCCACACCGCGCAGCATCGGCTCGACGTGTTCGCCTTGCGGCCCGCGCCGCTGCAGGCCACCTGGCTGGGCGTGCCCGCCTCCACCGCGCTGCCGGCCATCGATGTCGTGCCGGCGGCCCCGGGCTGCCTCGCGCCAGGCGACGAGGCCGCCTTCACCGAGCAGCCCTGGCCGTGGCCCGAGGCCTGGTTCAGCTACACGCCGCTGGAGCCGCCGCCCGCCCCCTCGCCGCTGCCCGCGCTGGCGAACGGGCACGTGACCTTCGGCAGCTTCAACAGCTTCACCAAGGTGAACGACACCGTCATCCGCACCTGGGCCGCGGTGCTGCAGGCCGTGCCGGGTGCACGCCTGCTGCTGCGATGCTGGCAGCTGCAGGATGCGGCGCTGGTGCAGCAGGTGCGCACGCGCTTCGCGGCCCAGGGCATCGATGCGTCGCGGCTGGATCTTGAAGGGCCTATCGTCTCGCTCGCCAGCCACCTGGCGCAGTACCACCGGGTGGATGTAGCGCTGGACACCTTTCCGTATGTCGGCGGCACGACCACGGCCGAGGCGCTGTTCATGGGCGTGCCGGTGGTCAGCTTGCGCGGGGCGGGCCGCATGCTGCGCATCGGCGAGAGCCTGCTGCAGGGCGCCGGGCTGGGGGACTGGGTGGCGGCCGACGAAGCCGACTACGTGCGTCGGGCCACAGGGGCCGCACAAGACCTGCCGGCGCTCGCTGCACTGCGCACCCAGCTGCGCCCGCGCCTCGAAGGCACCGCATGGCTCGACGGCAGGCGCTTCGCGGCGCAGTTCGCGCAGGCGGCGTGGTCGCTGTGGCGCGAGCGGGGCGCAGCCTCCAATGCCCTGGATCCCCGCCTGCGCGGGGATGACGGCTAGGCGCTGCGCGTGCGGCGTTTGCGGCGCAGGTCTTCGAACATGTCGTAGAGATGCCGGGCCGCCGGTGAGAGCGAGCGGCCGCGCCGCTGGATCAGGCCCATGCGCCGCGTGACCACCGGGTCCTTCAGCGCCACGCTCGCGAGGATCGGATGCTCGCCCGGCGGCATGGCCAGGCGCGGCACGGCCGCCACGCCCAGGCCGGCCTCCACCAGGCCCAGCAGCGTGAGCACGTGCTGCGCCTCGTAGATGCACACCGGCCGGTCTTCCACGCCGGCCAGCGCCAGATCCAGCAGCAGGCGGTTGCCGCTGGAACGCGCCACCGTCATGAAGTCATGGCCCTTCAGCTCGCGCCAGGCCACGGACTTGCGGCGCGCCAGGGGATGGTCCCGCCGGCAGGCCAGCACGAAGGGCTCTTCCTGGATCACCTTGAACTCCAGGTCCGCCTCGGCGCCGCCCATGAAGTTGAGGCCGAAGTCCGCCTCGCCACGGGCCACCGCCGAGAGCACCTCATTCGCGCTGGCATCCAGGATCTTCACGCGGATGTTGGGGTACTCCGCGTGGTAGCGCTGGATGACCTGCGGCAGGAAGTAGAACGCCGCCGAGGGCACGCAGGCCACGGTGACCTCGCCCATGCGCGTGGCCGCCACCTCCTGGATGCCCAGCAGCGTGGCATCGAGCTCGTCCAGCAGCGAACGTGACTTGCGCGCGAACTCGCGGCCCACCGCGGTGAGCTCCACCCGGCGCGTGTTGCGGTCCAGCAGTCGCACGCCCAGCGCCTCCTCCAGCTTCTCGATGCGTCGGCTGAAGGCCGGCTGCGAGATGTGCACCAGCTCGGCGGCCTTGCGGAAGTTGCCGGTCTCGGCGACGGCCACGAAGGCCTGCAGATCGGCCAGGTCGAAGTGGATGGGCATGGGCTCGGCGGGGCGGATTCGGTGATCGACATGATGCATCAATCGTTCCCAAACATGCAATTCACACAACACGCCCCTGGCGCCACCATTCGCGGCACCAGGAGACACCATGAACCCCCTTTCCCGACGAAGCCTGCTGGCCGCGATGGTCGCCGCCACGCTGGGCACACCCGCCCTCGCCTTCCCTGACCGCACGATCACCATCGTCGTGCCCACCGCCGCCGGCGGCGGCAACGACGCCATGGCCCGCGTGCTCGCGCAGGGCCTGTCGGTCGCGCTGAAGCAGCCGGTGGTGGTGGACAACAAGGCCGGCGCCAACGGCGCCATCGCCGCCGAGTTCGTGGCCAAGGCCGCGGCCGACGGCCACACGCTGATGTTCGGCTACGTCGCCACCCATGCGATGAACCCGGCGCTGCAGAAGCTGCGCTATGACCCGGTGAAGGACTTCGAACCTGTCGGCCTGGTGGCCTACTCGCCCGTGCTGCTGGTGGCGCACCCGGGCGTGAAGGCGACCAACGCTCGCGAACTGGTCGCCGCCGTGCGCGCGGCGCCCGACAAGTTCAGCTACGCCTCGGCGGGCAATGGCACCGCGCCGCACTTCGCCGCGGAGCTGTTCAAGCAGTCCACCGGCCTGGGCAGCCTGCTGCACGTCCCGTACAAGGGCGCTGCGCCCGCCGTGACCGACACCATCGGCGGGCAGACGCAGCTCATGTTCCCCAGCCTGTTCACCGCCACGCCCTACGTGAAGGCGGGCAAGCTGCGCGCGATCGGGGTGGCCGGCAGCAAACGGTCCGCCATCCTGCCCGACGTGCCGACCCTGGCCGAGCAGGGCGTGGCCGGCGTCGACGTGGGCCAGTGGTACGGGCTGTTCGCGCCGGCCGGCACGCCGCGCGCCGTGGTGGACCAGATCAACAAGGCCATGAACACCGTGCTCAACGACCCGGCCACGATCAAGAAGCTCGAGGACCACGGCGCCGATGTCGAGACCAGCACGCCGCAGCAGCTGCGCGAGCTGGTGCAGAAGGAACTGGCGCGCTGGCGCAAGGTTGTCGAGGTCGGCAAGCTGAAGCCGGACTGATCGCCCTGCCGGCCCGACCCGCGTTTTCCAACCCCCAGAGGAGATCACCCCGCATGCGAATCCGAACCGTCGCGCTCTGCGCCACCACACTGGCCTGTGCCGCGGCACACGCCCAGTCGTCCGTCACCCTGTTCGGCATCGCCGACGTCAACCTCGCGCATGGCTCCGGCAGCCTGTCCAAGCGGACCCAGCTCGCCAGCGGCTCCAACGCCAGCTCGCGCGTGGGCTTTCGCGGGCGTGAAGACCTGGGCGGCGGCCTGTCCGCCAGCTTCTGGCTGGAAGCCCAGTTCAACACCGACAACGGCACCGGCGTTGCCACCAACACCAACAACCAGGCCAGCGGTGGCGGCACGGCGCAGGCCGGCGGCCAGGGCCTGTTGTTCAACCGGCGCTCGACGGTTAGCCTCGAAGGCGCCTGGGGCGAGCTGCGCCTGGGCCGCGACTACACCGGCCACTATCGCAACCGCGTCGACACCGATCCGTTCGGCGTCGTCGGCGTGGGCGCGAACCAGGCCAACGTGGGCTCGCTCGCTGGCACCACCTCCACCCGTGCCTCCAACTCGGTCGGCTACTTCCTGCCGAAGCTGCCGGGCGGCTGGTTCGGCTCGGTGCAGGCCTACCTGGGCGAGAACCTGAGCGGCACGCCCACCGCCGACGACGGCCGCGGCTTCAACGTGCGCCTGGGTTCCACCTTCGGCCCGGTCGAAGTCTCCGGCGCCTACGCCCGCCAGGCGCTGGCTGCCGGCGACATCGTGAGCAAGAACGTCGGCGCGATCTACCGTCACGCCAGCTTCCGCCTCACGGGCGCGTGGTACGAGGACACCACCCAGTCGGCCACGCCGTTCTCGGGCAAGGGCTACCTGGTGGGCGCCATCGTGCCGGTCGGCGCCGGTGAAGTGAAGGCTTCGCTGTCGCGCTACGGCTCGGATGCGGGCGCGCAGCCCACCGTGCGCAAGATGGCGCTGGGCTACGTGCACCACCTGTCCAAGCGCACCGCCCTGTACACCACGTGGGCGCGCGTGCGCAACAGCGGTGGCGCGACGACGGCGCTGAACGGTTCAACCACGGCGGCCAACACCGGTTCGTCAGGCTTCGACCTGGGCATCCGCCACAGCTTCTGATCCCGAAGCGTCCCGCTCCGCGCGGGACGCCATGCTTGTTTCTCAGGGTTCGCGCCGGCTTCGACCGGCGCGTTTTTCATGGGCAGGCGCGGGCGGCCCTGCGCGGCTTCACTCCACCGTTTCGAGCCAGCGGCCTGCTGCCTCGGAGGCGAGGCCGCTCTCGCGGGCCACGCGCGACCAGCGCGTGAACTCCGACTCCACCAGCTCCGCCAGCTCACGCGGGCCGCCGGTCTTGACCGCGGCGCCCTGCGCCTCGATACGGGCCACCACGTCGGGCAGCGACAGCACCTCGCGCAGCGCCTGCGACAGGCCCTCCACCACCGCCGACGGCGTGCCGCGCGGCGCGAAGAGCGCGTACCACTGGGTCACGTCCACGCCTTCCACGCCCACTTCGGGCAGGGTGGGCAGCTCGGGCATCTGCGCCGTGCGGCGGGTGCCGGCCACGGCCAGGGCGCGCAGGGCGCCGGTGCGGATGAAGGGCTGCGCGGTGAAGAGGCTCGGGAACATGATCTGCGCCAGCCCGTTGGCCGTGGCGGCGATGGCGGGCGCCGCGCCGCGGTAGTGCAGGCCCGGCAGCGCCGCGAGGCCGGCACGCTGGCGGAACAGCTCGGCCGCGAACTGCGGCGGGCTGCCGCGGCCGGCGTCGGCATACACGCACTGCCCCGGCTGGCGGCGCAGCCGGTCCAGCAGCTGCGGCACGCTCACCACGTCGAGACGCGGGTTCACCACCAGCAGCGTGGGCGAGGCGCCGATCAAGCCGACCGGCTCGAAGTCGGTGCGAGGGTCATAGCGCAACGGCTCCAGCGCCGGATGCAGCGCATGCGTGCCGATGTAGCCCAGCATGAGCGTGCGCCCGTCAGGGGCCGCACCTGCCACGTACTCGGCGGCGATGCTGCCACCCGCGCCGGGCCGGTTGTCCACGGTGATCTCCTGGCCCAGCCGCTGGGCCAGCCGTGCCGCCACCAGGCGGGCCATCACGTCATTGCCGCCGCCCTCGGCGGTGGGCACCACCAGCCGGATCGGGCGGCGCGCCGCGGCACCGGCACGGGCGGTGGACGCCTCGGCCTCGTCATCCGCGGCCGGGAACACATAGCGCGGCAAGGTCAGCTCACCCTGGAAGATCTTGCGTGCGGTGCGCACCAGCGCGGCGCTGCGCACTTCGGCCTGATCCCCTTCGCCGACCAGTTCGATCTGCACGTCGATGCGGCCGGCCGGGTGCAGCACCGCCAGCGCATGCCGGCCGGGCGCGAAGCCGCCGCCGCTGGCCACCGTGCCCGGCAACGCGAAGGCCGTGGTGACGCCGATGGCGCCGGTGACCGCATGCGAGGCATGGCACTTGCGCGGCGTGAAGTAGCGCGAGGTGATGGAGTCGGGCCCCTCGCCCTCGCTCACCAGCACCGGCTTGGGAATCACGCTGTCGCGCACGTCGCCCAGGCCCATGCGGCGGCCGGCTTCGACGCGCAAGGCCTCCAGCCGTTCGAGCAGCGGCGCATTCGCGTCCAGCGCCACCGGCTTCTCGCGGCCGGTGACGCCCAGGTCCTGCGCGCGCACCAGCATCATGGGCATGGCGGCGTCGATGCACGTCACCTGCACGCCGTCGATCACGTCGATGCGCTGGCCGGTGGGGAACACGCTGCCGGTGACCGAGCCCCAGGCATCGAGGAAGTTCAGCAGGATGGGGGCCGCCGTGCCGGGCACGCCGTCGATGCGCGCGTCACCTTCGTAGGTGACGTGGCCGCCGGGGGTCTGCACCGTCACGTCGATGCGCGAGCGGGTGTTCACGTTGTAGACGCGCGCGGTCGTCGTCTCCGGCCCGGCGGCGATCAAGCCCTGCTCGATGGCGAACGGCACCACGCCCGAGAGCATGTTGCCGCAGTTGGGCCGCACATCCACCGAGCGCTGGCCCACGCCCACCTGCGCGAACAGGTAGTCAACGTCGCAATCCGGCTGGCTGGAGCGGGAGACCATGGCCACCTTGCAGGTCAGGCTGCTGCCGCCGCCCAGGCCGTCGAGCTGCAGCGGATCCGACGCGCCGATGGCGCCGATCAGCGCCTGGTCGCGCGCCTCGTCGGCGGCGGGCAGCCACTCACGCAGGAAGAACGGGCCGCGCGAGGAGCCGGCACGCATCAGGACACAGGGCAGGGTGGTCTTCATGGCCTCGGGCACGGAGTCGATGCGCGCATTCTTGCGCGGCACGGCATCGTCGTCCATTGCATCTTTCCGTCGGATTGATGCACTGGACCGATCACCGATGCCGCGCGCGACCCTGCGCCTACGTGAGGTAGTCGCCCGTGGCTTCCGGCTGGAACAGGATGGCCTCGATGCGGGCCACCGTCTCCACGCCGCCGGGGCCTGCCCAGCGCGCCTGCGCGCCCACGGGCAGGCCGATCAGTCCCAGCCCGGCTGGCGACAGCACCGAGATGAAGCCCTTCGCCGGTTCGGCATCAGCGGGGTAGCACAGCACCAGTGTCTGGCGCTGGTCGGTGCGCTCGTCGTGGATGACGAACTGGGCATACATCGTCACCACGTCCGGCGGGATGGCCTGCGGCGCCACCACGTCGGCCTCATCCAGCAGGTGGGCCAGCAGGGGCGGCGGCGGGCCACCCGGTCGCAGCTTGCGCAGGCGGGCGGCATCGAGTTCGGTGAGCAGGCGCTCGCCAGGACGGAAAGGGGTCATGGGATCACTCCGATCGGGGACGCGCCGGTGGGGGCCCGGCGGTGATGGAGTGGCGCTTGAAGGAAGGGAGAGGGAGGCCGCCGGGCCTAGGCATGTGCGAGGGATCGCATCACGCCCGTTCGCGCGGGCGCGCACGCGCGCTCCCCCGCCGAAGTGGCGAGGGCGGCTGCGATCAACCCGGACGAAGCGCGGCAGGACATGCGGCGAGTATAGGCCGGCCCCGCGCGCGCGGGGCCGACGCACCGCATCAACCCCCGGCCGCGTAGGTCGCGCCCATGCCCTCGCGCACGTCCTGCTGGATGCCGTAGGTGGGGAAGGGATAGCGGAAGCCATTGCCGGCGAGGGCCTGCATGCCGGCCACGGCCTTGGCCATGTCCTCGGGCGGCGCGGCCATGAGCATCTCGTCGTCGAGCACGCCGCCGTAGCGCCGCTCGGCGAAGCACGGGATGGACAGGCTGGGCTGGCGCGTCTTCAGCGCGCGGCCCCACGAATCGGCACAGGCCGACTCGCCCACCACCGACCAGTCGAAGCGCCGGTAGCCGGACCACTGCAGGCCGTTGATGAAGTACATCATGGCGCCGGGCGTGGCGTAGAACAGCACGATGTCCGGCGGGTCGAGCCGGCCGCTGGCCAACGGCGACATCGCAAGCCCCTCGTAGCGGCCATCGGGCACGCAGTGCATGGCGGCCTGGTGGGCGGCGGCGTCGGGCTGGGTGGCGAACCACACGCCGGTCATCGCACGGCCGGACTGCCAATCCGCGTCCTTCGCGCGGCCCAGGCCCACGACGGAGCGGCACTGCGCGCCATACAGGTTGTCGGCCGTCATGCCCACCGTCCAGCCCAGGCGCGCGGTCTGCGCCACCACCTGGTCCAGCGTGTGCACGGCCTTGGGCCGCCGCAGCTTGGGGATGCGCAGCATCTCCGCCTCGGTCTCGAACAGCTTCATGCCGAAGACGACGCTGCGCAGCTTGAGCAGCCGATCCAGGTCGGCCGCCAGCTGGCTCCAGTTCATGCTCATGGGAGAGTCCTTCCGCCCTTTCGCGGGCAAGGACCATTGTGGGTCAAGCGGGCCGGCGGGCGGCCTCAGGGCAGGGCCGGCGCAAACGTCCGCAGGTAGTCGGCTGGCACTTCGAACGCGTGGATGCGCCCGGCCAGCAGCATCACGATGGCCACGCCTGCCAAGGCACCACCGCCCAGCGCCGAGGCCAGGGCCATCGAGCCCCACCGCGGCCGACCCTGCCAACGCCACCACGCCGCGCAGCCCAGGTGCGCGGCCAGCGCCAGCACCGCCAGCCCGTAGTAGGGCGCGAAGAACCAGTGGAGCGGCGGCACATGCAGGCCGGCCGCCGCGAAGTGGAAGCGCGTGTCCAGGCCCAGCACCGTGCGACCGAACAGCACCGCGCCCACGTGCACGCAGAGGAAGAAGGCCAGGTAGGCGCCCGAGCCCGCCTGCAGCCACGCGATGGCACCACGGCGCGTGCGCCAGCCCGCGGCCACCAGCCGCAGCCCGCTCGCGGCCTGGAAGGCCACGCAGGCCAGCAACACGGCCTCCAGAAAGGGCTGGCGGTACACGCGGCGGGCGGCCTGCATGAACGCGACATGGGTCTCGACGCCGGCCAGGCCCGCGAGATGATTGGCCAGGTGGACGGCGGCAAAGGCCCCGACGACGCACGCCGATCCCCGATGCAGGGCGCGCAGGGTCACGCCGCCCGTCACAGCAGCCACCAGCCCGCCGCGTACAGCAGGCCGGCCAGCGCCGCACCGCGCAGCGGCACGCGAAAGAAGTAGCGGCGCGCCAGCACCACATACGCCAGGTGCACGCCCAGCCCCAGCGCCAGCAGGAAGGCCGAGTCCGCCAGCACCTGCGGGCGCGCCAGCGCGAGATAGCCGTACACCACGCCGAAGGTGATGAGGCCCAGGCTGTGGCTGGCGTTGAAGCCCTTGACAGCACGCCCGACCGTCGTCTCGCGCGTGATGACCAGCGTGGCCTCCTCCATCGCCGCGCGGACGGCCGGGTCGCGCGGCTGCAGCCGCGGACCCCGGTAGGTGAACAGCAGGTGCAGCGCGCCCAGGATGGCCAGCACGGCGGCGCCAGCGGCGATCAGCAGGTGGGCAGGGAGGACGTGGGCAGCGGTCATGGGCAGGGGTGGCAGGCAGCGAACGGCTCGTGATCCGGATGGCATCTAAACACGAGAAAGATGGGCCATTGTGAAAGCCGATCCTTCGCGTGTCAAGATACGCCCATGCCCCGAGCGAAGCCCTCCCCTGCCGCCCCGCGGCCCAGCCGCGCACGCGCCCGTGCGTCGGCGCCCGTGCGCCCCTACCACCACGGCAACCTGCGCGCCAGCCTGCTCGATGCGGCCGACGCGCTGCTGGCCGCGCACGGCGTGCAAGGCCTGACGCTGCGCGAGGTGGCCCGCGCGGCCGGCGTGTCACATGGCGCGCCCTACCACCACTTCGCCAGCCTCGACGAGCTGCTCGCGGCGGTGGCCGAGCGCGGCTTCCAGGTGCTGGGCGATGCGGTGGCCAAGGCGGTCACGCAGGGCGATCCGCGCGAGCGGCTGCTGCGCGTGTCCACCGCCTACGTCGGCTGCGCGCTGGCCCATCCCGAGCGCTTCCGGCTGATGTTCGGCCCGCTGCTGGCGCGGCAGGACGACTTTCCGGGCCTGCGTGACGCTGCCCACGCGGCCTTCCGCCATGTGGCGACGGCCTCGGCCGCCCACGACGACGCGCACGCGGCCAGCCTCGCGCTGGCCGGCTGGAGCCTCGCGCACGGGCTCAGCCACCTGCTGATCGACGGCGCCCTGCAGGCCCTGGCGATCCAGGCCCGACCTGAGGAGCTCGCGCGCACCCTGGCGACGCATCTGCTGGGCTCGGCGCCCGCGCCGGCCGGGCGCCGAGCCGCGGCGCCGCGGCGGTGACCGGCGACGCCGCTACTTCTTGCCCAGCCCCAACCGTGCCGCGCCCTCGGTGTAGAGCTTCACCTTCTCGGCCATGAAGGCATCCATCTGGTCCGCGCCCACGTTGACCAGCTCGAAGCCGGCCTTGGCCGCCAGCTCCTTCATCTCGGGGTCGTTGTTCAGCGCGGCCCACAGGTCCGACAGGCGCTTGCGGGCCTCGGGCGGGGTGGACTTGGGCACGCCGATGCCGCGGTAGGCGCCGTCGACCCAGTTCACGCCCAGCTCCTTGAAGGTGGGCACGTCGGGCATGAGCGGGTGGCGCTTGTCCATGGCCACGGCCAGCGGGCGCACGCGGCCCTTGTTGGCGATGGCGAAGGGCGTGTAGGTCATGGCGCCGTCCACCTGCGCGCCCAGCACCGAGGTGGCCATGTCGCCCGTGCCCTTGAACGGCACATACACCGTCTTGATGCCGAAGGCGGCGTTCATGCGCTCGTGGGCCGCATGGTTGGCCGAGTTCAGGCCCGAGCCGCCCAGGCTCAACTTGCCCGGGCTGGCCTTGGCCGTGGCCAGGAAATCGGCCCAGCTCTTGATCGGGCTCTGCTCGGGCACGACCAGGATGTCGGGCGTGTAGTGGAACCAGAAGACGGGCGTGATGTCCTGCGTCTTGTACTGAACCTGCCCTTCGATGGGCTGGAACACGATGTGCGGCAGGTTCACGCCCACCACATTGAGGCCGTCGCCGGGCAGCTGGTTGATCTGCGTCCACATTAGCGCGCCGCCGGCGCCGGCCTTGTACTGGATGATGGTGTCGATGGCCGCGCAGCGCTTCTTCAGGACGATCTGCTGGTGGCGCGCGGACAGGTCCGACTCACCGCCCGGCGGGAAGGCCTGCCAGTACAGCACGTTCTTCTCGGGGCAGCCTTGCGGGGCCTGGGCCTGCGCCAGGGGCGCGAGGGCGGCCAGGGCCAGGGTGGCGATGAGGCGCTTCATGGGCTTGTCTCCTGTTGTGGGATGGGGCGGGGATCAGGCAGCGCGCAGCCGCTGGCAGACCGCCGCGGTCACCTGCTCGGTGGTGGCGCGGCCGCCCAGGTCGCGCGTGTGCAGGGCGGGGTCGGCCGTCACGGACTCGATGGCGCGCATCAGGCGCGCGGCCGGCTCGGCCAAGCCCAGGTGCTCCAGCAGCATCACGCAGCTCCAGAACGTGCCCACCGGGTTGGCGAGGCCCTGGCCCATGATGTCGAAGGCGGAGCCGTGGATGGGCTCGAACATGCTGGGGTAGCGCCGCTCGGGGTCGATGTTGCCGGTGGGCGCGATGCCCAGGCTGCCTGCCAGCGCGGCGGCCAGATCGCTCAGGATGTCGGCGTGCAGGTTGGTGGCCACCAGTGTGTCCAGCGAGGCCGGCCGGTTGACCATGCGCGCGGTGCAGGCGTCCACCAGCTCCTTGTCCCAGCGCACGTCGGGGAACTCGCGGCTCACGGCCACGGCCACCTCGTCCCACATCACCATCGCATGGCGCTGCGCGTTCGACTTGGTCACCACCGTCAGCAGCTTGCGCGGCCGCGACTGCGCCAGGCGGAAGGCGAAACGCATGATGCGCTCCACGCCGGCGCGCGTCATCACGCTCAGGTCGGTCGCCACCTCGATCGGATGGCCGCGATGCGCCCGGCCGCCCACGCCCGAGTACTCGCCCTCGGAGTTCTCGCGCACGATCACCCAGTCCAGGTCCGCCGGGGCGCAGCGCTTCAAGGGTGCGTCGATGCCGGGCAGGATGCGCGTGGGCCGCACGTTGGCGTACTGGTCGAAGCCCTGGCAGATGGCCAGCCGCAAGCCCCATAGGGTGATGTGGTCGGGAATGTCCGGATCGCCGGCGGAGCCGAAAAGGATGGCGTCCATGCCGCGCAGCTGGTCCAGGCCGTCGGCCGGCATCATCTCGCCGTGTGCGCGGTACCAGTCGCCGCCCCAGCCGAAGCGGGTGAAGTCGAAGCGGAAGGCATCCTGCGCATCCGCCAGCGTCTGCAGCACGCGCTGGCCGGCGGGCACCACCTCCTGGCCGATGCCGTCGCCAGGAATGCACGCGATCTTGAAGGTACGGGTCATGACGCGGATGGTGCCGGCAGACGCGGGCGAAAGATCAGCGCAAAATTCAAACCATTGTCAACCTGGGATTCAACAATGGCCGCTGCGCGATCCGCCTCCGCCGAGATGCAGTTCTTCGACACGCTCATGCGCTGCGGCAGCCTCTCGGCCGCGGCGCGCGAGCTGCAGGTGACACCGCCCGCGGTGAGCAAGCGGCTGGTGCAGCTGGAGGAGCGCCTGGGCGTGCGGCTGCTGTCGCGCACCACGCGGCGCATCGGCCTCACGGCGGAGGGCGAGACCTACCTCGCGCATGCGCGCCGCATCCTGGCCGATATCGAGGCCACCGAGCGGGAGCTGCGCGGCGCGAGCGAGCGCCCGCGCGGCCTGCTGCGGGTGAACGCCACGCTGGGCTTCGGCCGCCTGCACATCGCGCCGCTGATCGCCAGCTTCGTGCGCGCCCACCCGGAGGTGGAGGTGCAACTGCAGCTCTCGGCCAGCCCGCCGCCACTGACGGACGACGCCTTCGACGTCTGCGTGCGCTTCGGCGAGCCGCCCGATGCCCGGGTGATCGCGCGCCTGCTGGCGCCCACGCGCCGGCTGCTGTGCGCCTCGCCCGCGTACCTCGCACGGCACGGCACACCGCGCACGCCGGCTGATCTGGCACGGCACTCCACCATCACCATCCGCCAGGGCGATGAGGCGTATGGCGTGTGGCGCCTGCGCGCGGGCAAGCGCAGCGAGACCGTCAAGGTGCACGGCGGCCTCACCACCAACGACGGCGAGGTGGCCGTGCAGTGGGCCCTGGCCGGCCATGGCATCGTGATGCGCGCCGAGTGGGACATCGCCCGCTACCTGAAGACCGGCCGGCTGCGCCAGG
The DNA here is from genome assembly GCF_041916345.1 of Ramlibacter sp. Taxonomy (GTDB): domain Bacteria; phylum Pseudomonadota; class Gammaproteobacteria; order Burkholderiales; family Burkholderiaceae_C; genus Ramlibacter. Next base: position 100,720 of record NZ_JAYRZR010000004.1, on the reverse strand, counting down.
TACTGCCCCAGTGGCAGACGCCGTCGGCCGACATCCATGCGGTGGTGCCGGTGCAGATGCAGTCTGCGCCCCGTGTGCGGGCCTTCGTGGATCATCTGGCCGCGCACTTCGGAACGGCCGGCACGCTGGCGCGCGGATCGGCCGCCGCCTGAGCAGCGACAATCGACGCATGGCCCAAGGCAAGCGCATCTCCACCGACCTGCCCGCGCACGCGCTGCAGACGGCGCAGGCGCTCGGTGCCGCCGCGCGCCAGGCCCGGCTGGCCGCGGGTGAGGGCCAGGCCGCCGCGGCCGCGCGGCTGGGCGTGCATGTGCAGACCATCGGCCGCATCGAGGCCGGTGAGCCCGGCGTGGCCATCGGGCATGTGCTCGGCCTGCTCGATCTGTACGGCCTGAAGGTGGACGCGCAGCCGCGCGAGGCCACGCCCTGATGGCCCGCGCGGCGGTGGTGGGCGGCGGCCCGGCCGGCCTGATGGCCGCCGAGGCGATGGCCGCGCAAGGTATCGACGTCGACGTGTTCGACGCCATGCCGTCGGTGGGCCGCAAGTTCCTGCTGGCCGGACGCGGCGGCCTCAACCTCACGCACTCGGAGCCGCACGAGCGCTTCATGACGCGCTATGGCGCGGCGAGCGCGGCGCTGCGCGAATCCGTGGACGCTTTCAATGGCGAGGCGACGCGCGCCTGGGCGGCCGCGCTCGGGATCGAGACCTTCGTCGGCACCTCGGGCCGCGTGTTCCCGAAGGACATGAAGGCGGCCCCGCTGCTGCGCGCCTGGCTGCACCGCCTGCGCGCGGCGGGCGTGCGGTTCCATCCGCGGCATCGCTGGACCGGATGGAACGACGACGGCGCGTTGTGCTTCGACACCCCCGCCGGTGGTGTGACGCACACGGCCGATGCGACCGTGCTCGCCCTGGGCGGCGCGAGCTGGCCGCGCCTCGGCTCCGACGGATCGTGGGTGCCGCTGCTCGCCGCACGCGGCGTGGCCGTCACGCCGCTCGCGCCCGCCAACTGCGGCTTCGACGTCGCGCCCATGCGTCCGGGCTGCACCGGGTGGAGCGACCTGCTGCGCCAGCGCTTCGCCGGCCAGCCGATCAAGCCCGCGGCCGCGCGGCTGCAGGGCGACGCTCCTCAAGACGCCACGCCCGGTGAATTCGTGCTCACCGACACCGGCATCGAAGGCAGCCTGGTCTACGCTCACTCGGCCCGCTTGCGCGACGCCATCGCCGCGCAGGGCCAGGCCACGTGGCTCGTGGATCTGCTGCCGCAACTCAGCCCCGCGCGCGTGCTGAGCGAGGTGACGCATCCCCGCGGCCCCCGCAGCCTGGCCACGCACCTGAAGAGCCGGCTCGGCATCACCGGCGCCAAGGCGGCGCTGCTGCACGAAGTACTCACCCCCGCGCAACGCGACAACCCCGCCGCGCTGGCCGAGGCGCTGAAGGCGCTCCCCCTCCCGCTGGTGCGTCCGCGCCCGGTGGCCGAAGCGATCAGCACGGCCGGTGGTGTGCGCCTGGATGCGCTCGACGCCAACGCCATGCTGCGTGACTTGCCCGGCGTGTTCTGCGCCGGCGAGATGCTGGATTGGGAGGCGCCGACCGGGGGCTATCTGCTCACGGCGTGCCTGGCGACGGGGCGTGCGGCCGGGGTTGGGGTAGGGAAGTGGTTGGTTTGATCGCCTTCGGGGATCGTCACTTCCGCTGCGACTGAAAGTAGATGGCCAGTGTGTCGTTGGCCACCGTCTGCAGCAGCGCCAGCGCGCTTCTGGGCCTACTTCTCGATCTGGGTAACCGGCGCGGGCATGTCAAGCCAGGCTTTTTGTACCGCCCCCATCGGTAGCGGTGGCTTCGTCATTGTCCATGGCCAACTGCCCCTGCGGGTCCACAGGGGGCCAGCGCCCGTCCTTCACCCTTTGCTGGAACCAGCGGTGCATGGCCGCATCGTCGACGGCATACTCGCCGCGTGCCGACTTCCAGACCAATGCCGGGTTGCGCTCGCGCAGCGATTCCAGCGCGCGCTGGGCCATCTGCGCTGTGACCCGGCCCGTCACCCGCTCGCGGTAAAAGCGCAGGGCCTCGCCGTCGTAGGGGCGAAAGCGGGGCCCTTGCTCCAGCAGGCGCCAGAGCACGGCTTGCTCCAGCGGTCGCAGTGCCAGGTATTCGGATTCCATCTGCGCTTCATCGGCCTGCTGGCGCTCCCGCGCCGCCTGCAGTACCGCCTGCTCGAACCGAACCCCCTGCAGGCCTGACAGAGGGCTCAGCGCCTGCCCCAGTGCCTCCATGAAGAACTGGGGCCGGTGACCAAAACTCTCGAAAGCCTGCAGCAGCGTGGCGCCATCCACCGGCGCCAGGTCGGGCCGCTGCGTCGTGATCAGCCGCGACACGTGGTCGATGAAGTCCTGCCCCAGGAGCGGCATGCGGGAGATCTGGGAGCCGTAGAACGGCGCGCCATTGGTGTTGACCAGCCGCAGCAGCTTGTCGCGGTCGGAGCCGGACATCACCAGCATCAGGTTCACTTCGCCTGGCCGGTTGAGCTGGTCACGCGCGGACTTCAGCGCCGACATCGTGGCTTCGCCGGCCTCGCTGGTCAGCGCATGCTGGGCCTCATCGACGACCAGGGCCACCGGCGCCTTGGCTGCTTCATGCAGTGCGCGCAGGGCGTCGGGCAGCGTCACGCCATCGATCTTGCCGATCTTGGTGACATCTACTTTCAGTGCGCCGGCGATCGTCACGCTTTCCAGGCCGGCCGCCTTGGCTGCACGACCCACCACGCCCAGGCGCGGCGCCAGCGCGCGGGCAATGGCGTCGGCGATCAACGCGCCCGGGTCTCGCCGCGGGTCGGCCCACAGATCCACATAAGCCACCACGATGCCAGCCGCTTCCAGCGCGGGCTTGAGATCCGCCTGCAGAAAGGTGGACTTGCCCGTGCGGCGGGGCGCCGCCAGAAACAGCCCGTTGTGCGCGTCCCCAAAGACCGTCTGGCCCTTGAGCGCCGCTGCCAGCTCTTGCGCTAGGGCTTGCCGAGGGAAGTGGATCACTTTACCTCCTAATATCGTATGGGCGATAATTTATCTAAATCGAGATAAAAGTCAATAAGCCCAGCATGGCGTTCGCCGGCAGTTGCGGCTACTGAGCGAGGTATAGCCATTTATGCCGACGTCTGCGGCTTGGACCGTCTACGCAGGAACTGCCCAGCCAGCAGCCACAGGCTGCACCGGCTTCAGGTGAGTGATGCCGCCCCTCTTGCTGTCAAGCAGGGACTCAGTGAGCGCCGTGAACTCAGTTCGCGGCCAGATGCCACACGGGCCTGAGAGCGCGTCAGGTCTCGCTATTCCGCTCATGCTGCCCTACGGGTGCGGGCGCGGTCTTGCCCCCATCAACCCGCCGCACATGGCGCCGCCGCGCCTGCTGCACCTCGGCCTCCAGCGCCCCCAGGTCCTCCTTGGGGTCGGCCGCATCGGCGAGCACGCCCTGGCGATTGAGCAACCACAGGGCCGTGGCCACCACGCCCACGGAGACGGCGGCGTCGCCCTTCTCCAGCCGCATCAGCGTGGGCACCGACACGTTCAACCGCGTCGACCAGGCCTTGAGGGATTCGCGCCGGCGTTTGCGGGCCGTGGCGAGGTCCGCCCCGAGCTTGCGCAGGGCGCTGGCCGCGGCGGGCGGCAGGGCATCGAGGGCGGGCGAGGCTTTGGACACACGTGCAGTTTAGCGAAAGCCGCTATTTGTTCAACCTTATGTGCATGACGTAGCCATAGGCCCAGCCAGGCGCCGCCCCAGCCTTCATCCATTCGACCGGTCGTCGGCACCCCCGAACAGATCCTTCAAGCTCTTCGCCCCCGCCCCCTGCGCGGGCTTCCCCATCGGCTGGCCGGCCGGGTACTCCTCGGCGATGCGGTCTTCCCAATAGGTGGTGGGGTTGGGCGCGGCGCACAGGCGGCGGAACACCTCGGCCGGCACGTGCTTGTAGGCACGCACTGACTGGTTGTCCCAATGCAGGTCGAGCTGGCGCGTGGCCGGGTCGTACACGGCCTGGCGGATGCGGCCCGAGTTGAAAGTCCTGGTTTCCATGGCGATGCTCCTGCGTGCCGGGTGCCAGCCTACAATTTTCCGGCGATGCCCGACATCGGTCCCTCGAGCTGTCTGGCCGTCAGCCCGTGCCACCAGCTTGCACACGGGTTGGCCCACGGCGATGCAGCAGGAACCAGACCGCAGGGATGACCAGCATGCTGAGGAGAGGGGCGGTCACCATGCCCCCGACCATGGGTGCGGCGATGCGTGTCATGACTTCGGATCCCGAGCCTGTGCCCAGCAGGATGGGCAGCAGACCGCCCATCACCACGGCCACTGTCATGGCCTTGGGCCGCACGCGCAGCACCGCGCCTTCGCGAATGGCGGCGAGCAGCGTTTCCTGGGTATCGGGCTCACCGGCGGCCAAGCGCCGCTTGTGGGCGTTCTTCAGGTAGACCTGCATCACCACGCCGAACTCGGCGGCGACACCCGCCAGGGCGATGAAGCCGACAGCAGTCGCCACGGAGATGTTGTGGCCCAAGGCCCAGACCAGCCAGAAACCGCCGATGAGGGAGAACGGGACGGCGGCCATGACGAGCGCCGCATCCTTGAAGGAGCGGAACAGCAGGTAAAGCAGCACGAAGATCACCGCCAGCGTGGCCGGCACCACCACCTTCAGGCGCTGCGTCGCGCGCTCCAGGTACTCGAACTGGCCTGACCACGAGACAGCGTACCCAGCCGGCATCTTCACCTCCTGCGCCACCGCCGCCTGCATGTCGTGGACCACCGAGCGCAGGTCGCGCCCGCGCACATCGACATAGATCCAGCCTGAGAGTCTGGCGTTCTCGCTGCGCAGCATGGGCGGGCCTTCCTGGATGCTGACCCGGGCGACGTCCAGCAGGCGCAGCTGGGCGCCCTTCTCCGTCACGAAGGGAAGTTCGCGCAGCCGTTGCAGCGAATCGCGGATCTCGCGCGGGTACCGCACGTTGATCGGGAAGCGCTCGCGACCCTGGATCACCTCGCCCACGTTCTCACCCCCGATGGCCGTGGTGACGAGCGCCTGCACATCGGCCACGGCCAGGCCGTATCGGGCGGCGGCCACGCGGTCCACGTCGATGTCGATATAGCGCCCGCCGGTCAGCCGCTCCGCGAGGGCCGAGGACACGCCGGGGACCTTCTTCACCGTGGTCTCGATATCGCCCGTCAGGCGGTCGATGGTGGCCAGATCGGCCCCCGCGACCTTGATGCCCACCGGGCTCTTGATGCCGGTGGCCAGCATGTCGATGCGGTTGCGGATGGGCGGCACCCACACGTTCGAGAGGCCGGGAATCTTCACGGCCTGGTCCAGCGCCTGCACCAGCTTGTCGGGCGTCATGCCGGGACGCCACTGGTCACGCGGCTTGAACTGAATGGTCGTCTCGAACATCTCCAGCGGCGCGGGGTCCGTCGCCGTGTCGGCCCGGCCCGCCTTGCCGAACACACGTTCGACCTCGGGCACCGACTTGATGAGGCGGTCGGTCTGCTGCAGCAGCTCCGACGCCTTGGCTGCGGACAGCCCTGGCAAGGCCGAGGGCATGTAGAGCAGGTCGCCTTCGTCCAAGGGCGGAAGGAACTCCCCGCCCAGGCGCATCACCGGGATAGCCGTCAACACCAGCAGCACGGCAGCCACGACCAGCGTGACCCGGGGAAAGCGGAGCACGGCCTCGAGTGCGGGTTTGTAGAGGGTCGTCAGCGCGCGGTTCAGCGGGTTGGTGGCTTCGGGCGGGATGCGACCACGCACCAGGTAGCCCATCAGCACTGGCACCAGCGTGACCGACAGGCCGGCCGCGGCCGCCATGGCGTACGTCTTGGTGAAGGCCAGGGGTGAGAACAGCCGACCCTCCTGCGCCTCCAGGGTGAACACCGGCACGAACGACAGCGTGATCACCAGCAGCGAGAAGAACAGGGCCGGCCCGACTTCGATGGACGCCTCCGTCACGAGGTCCCAGCGCTCCTGGAGCGAAGGGCCACGGCCCTGCCGGTGCTCGAAGGTCTCCAGGTGCTTGTGGGCGTTCTCGATCAGCACGATGGACGCATCGACCATGGCGCCCAGGGCGATGGCGATGCCGCCCAGGGAGAGGATGTTGGCGCTGACGCCCTGCCCCTGCATCACGATGAAGGCGGCCAGCACACCCACCGGCAGCGTGACCACAGCCACGAAGGCCGAGCGCAGGTGGAACAGGAACACGGCGCAGACCAGCGCCACCACGAGGAATTCCTCCACCAGCTTGTTGCGCAGGTTGTCCACGGCGCGGTCGATCAGCAGCGAGCGGTCATAGGTGGTGACCACTTCCACGCCCGCAGGCAGGCTGGGCTTCAGGGCCTCCAGCCTGGCCTTGACCGCCTCGATGGTGGTGCGTGCGTTCTTGCCGGAGCGCATGACGACCACCCCCCCTGCCACCTCGCCCTGCCCGTCGAGCTCGGCGATGCCGCGCCGCATGTCGGGCCCCACCTGCACCGTGGCCACGTCGCGCAGCAGCACCGGCGTGGCGCCCGAGCCGGCCACCGGGATGCTGCGGAAATCGTCCAGGTTCTTCAGGAAGCCGCGCGAACGCACCATGTATTCGGCTTCCGCCAGTTCGACGACCGAGCCGCCCGCGGCCTGGTTGGCCTTGCCCAGCGCGTCCAGGACCATCGCCTGCGTGACACCGGCTGCGCGCATGCGGTCGGGATCCAGCACCACCTGGTACTGGCGCACCATGCCGCCGATGCTGGCGACCTCCGCCACGTCGGGCACCGTCTTCAGCTCGAACTTGAGGAACCAGTCGTTCAAGGCCCGCAACTGGGAGAGATCGTTGCGCCCCGTCCTGTCCACAAGGGCATATTCGAAGACCCAGCCCACGCCGGTGGCGTCCGGGCCCAGTGAGGCACTGGCGCCGGCAGGCAGGCGGCTCTGCACCTGGTTCAGGTATTCGACGACGCGGGAGCGCGCCCAGTACGGATCGGTCTTGTCGTCGAAGAGCACGTAGACGAAGGAGTCGCCGAAGAACGAGTAGCCGCGCACCGTCTTGGCACCCGGCACGCTCAGCATCGTGGTGGTCAGCGGATAGGTGACCAGGTCTTCCACCACCTGCGGCGCCTTGCCCGGGTAAGGGGTGCGCACGATGACCTGCGTGTCGGAGAGATCCGGCAGCGCGTCCACCGTCATGCGGCTGGCGGACCACAGGCCCGCCACCACCAGCAAGGCCGTGGCGATGAGCACGAGGAAGCGGTTGCGCACCGACCAGCGGATGAGTGCGGCGATCACTGGCCGCCTCCGAGCTTGTGGACGGTCGTGAGCTCGTAGCCCGCCGGCCCGCCTGCCTTGAACTCGAAGTGCACCGTGTCGCCGGGCTTCACGTTCGGGAAGGCCTGGGGGCTGGGCTTGCCGAAGCCCATGGTCATGGCGGGCCACTTCAGCTGCGGCAGAGGCCCGTGCGAGATGGTGATGCTGTCGGCCTCGACGCTCTCCACCTTGCCCTGGGCCGTGTAGGTGGCAGGCGCGGCCGCTGCAGCCGGCGACGAGGCGCTGGCAGAGGCTGCGGGGGCGGCGGCGGCCATGGCGCCCAGCACGGAACGCAGGCGCGCCTCGGAGTCGACCAGGAACTGCCCGCTCGCGACGACCTGCTCGCCCTCGGCGAGGCCGGCCGTGACTTCGAGCTCGTCACCAAGGTCCGTGCCCAACGTCACCTCCCGCGGCTCGAAGCGACCGCCCTCCTTGCGCACGATCACCACGGCGCGCGTACCGGTGCGGATCACGGCTTCCGATGCCACCACGAGTCGTTCGATGGCCGGTCCAGCCACCTGCACACGCAACAGCATGCCCGGTGTGAGCCGGTGGCCGCGGTTGTCGACTTCGAAGCGGGCCTGCAGCGTGCGCGTGTTCGCATTCACCTGCGGCAGGATCTCCTTCAGCGCCCCGGTGAAGGTCTGCGCCGGGTCGGCCTGCAGCGCCGCCGTCACCTTCTGGCCGCGCGTGAGCCGCACGGCCTGGGCCTCCGGGATCTCCGCCACCGCCCACACCTGCTCCAGGCCGGCAATGCGGAACAAGGTCATGCCCGGCGTGACCTGCATGCCCTCACGCACGCCCAGTTCCGCCACCACGCCGGAGGCGGGTGCCATCAAGGTGAAGCGCGCCTGCGCCGTCCCTGTCTCTTCGGCCTGTCGCACCAGATCGGCGGGAATGGAAAGCGAACGGGTGCGCTCACGGGCCGCCGCCACGATGTCGGGCGAGGCGCCGGCCTTCTTCAACGCCAGCAATTCGTTCAAGGGCACCAGCCACTCGGGCGCGTACACGGTGGCCAGGGCCTGGCCCTTGCGCACCTGCTCCATGGGGGCGCGCACCGCGAGACGCTCCACATAGCCGGCCACGCGCGTCTGCACCGCCACGTTCAGCCGCTCATCGAACTGCACGGCGCCCACGGCGTCGAACGACTGGCTGACCTTCGCCTTCTTGACGACGGCGGTCCGCAGGCCGAGGTTCTGCTGGACGGCCGCGCTCACCTTCACGCCGCTGTCCGTCTGCTCATCGGCGTACACGGGGACCAGCGGCATGTCCATGAATGGCGATTTGCCGGGCTTGTCGAAACGTTGGCCAGGCACCATGGGGTCGTGCCAGTAGAGCACCTGGCGCTCCTTGGCCCTGGAGGCTTCCGGGGCGGCGGTCGACACGGGCACGGGACCCGTCGCGGCATGCCCTGACGCGGACTGGCGCCCGGCGTAAAAGGCCCCACCGGCAAGGGCGAGCACGGCGGCGGCGACCGCAATGCGTTGGGTGTGAGCGCGGTTCATCACAGGTCCTCCGACTTCAGGGGCTTGTAGGCCAATTGGGCGCGGGCCTTCATCCGATCCCGCTGCAGGCCCAGCAGCTTGCGGCGCGCGTCCAGTTCGGCGCGTCGGGTTTCGTACACCAGGGCCACGCTGCCCTGGTTGGCGGCCAGAGCCGCCCGCGCGGCGGCCGTGCGTTGCGCGCCGGGCACGACCACCAAGGTTTCGAAGGCGTGAATGCGCGCGTCCAGGCGCTGCGCATCGCTGGCGAGGGCCTGGTGGTCGGACTCGGCCGCCCGCAGGGCATCGGCGAGTTCCGCCTCGGCCTTCTGCACCAGCGCCAGCTTGGCGGCCGTGTCACGGTCCTGGCGGCTGGCCGGGGCCACGGGCAGGGGAATCCGCACACCGAACGAGACGAGATCGGATGCGCCGGTGCGCTGGCCATAGGCGAGCTCCCAGCTCCAGTTGGGCTGGCGATTGGCAGCAACGGCAGCAGCTTCCGCCTGGGCGACAGCGAGCTCGCGGCGCCTGGCCAGAACCAGCGGGTGCGCCTCGACCCACGCGGCCTCGGCGAGCACGCCCGGCACGGATGGCACAGCGACTTCGGCCCCAGGGACGCCGGTCCAGCGCCGCAAGGCCACCAACGCGGCCGCCAGCATCTGGCGGGCCTCACCCGTCTCGTCGGCGCTCGCGCCCTGCGCGGCGGCCAGTCCCAGCACGTCGGCAGCCGCGGTGCCCGCCGTCGCCAGGCGCGCACGGCCCACCGCCGCGGCCTCCCGGGCCTGCGCCTCGGCTTCCAGCGCGAGTTGCAGCAACTGGCTGGCGTAGTAGGTGTCCACGAAGGCCAGGGCGGTCTGCAACCGGGTCTCAGCCAGCGCGGTGGCGACGTTCACCGCTTCGCGGTCGGCCATCGCGCGTGCGGCAGCCACGCGCAGCGCGCGCTTCTCGCCGGAGATCCACTCCTGCTCCAGCGCGACCCGCTTCATGGTCATGCCCTCGCGGGTGGTGCTGAAGCGGTCCGGGCCGGTGGCCGGCAAGTTCTCGATGCTCACGCTCAGCATGGGGTCGAGGAGTTGGCCGGCGGCACGCGCGGCCTCGACGGCGCTCTCGCGTCCGGCGCGGGCCGAGCGGGTCGATTCGGACCGCTGCACCGCGCGGTCGAGCGCCTGCTCCAGCGTGAGCGGCGCCGACAAGGCGAAGAGGGGCAAGAGGGCGGCCGCACAGGCTGCGGCCCGGAAGACAGGAAAAGACATGGAACGCTCCGAGGTGAACACAAGGCACATCCGGGGCGCACACAAGTGCACGCCCGGCGCCGGATCAGCGGACGGAGCGGATCAGACTCGCAGGCGGAGCGTGGCGAGAAACAGCGGCTCGGGGGGAGGCTGCGGCTGGAACAGGGGGGCCCGGCCGAGCGTGGCAGAGGCCGCTTCCAGCGGCGCCACCCACGCCACCACATGCACCACGGCCGGCAGGCCGAGCGAGGGCAGCTTGACCAGATCGGTGGCCTCAGGCGCACCGGTGCAATGCTGGTGGCACAGGGCGGGCTGGTCTTCGTCCTGCGCCATGCCCCGGCATGGCTCGCCGGGCGCCATCTCCATCATCGTGGGCTGCGTATCCGCCCCCGTGGGGCAGACATAGGCCGCCAGCGCCAGCTGCGAGAACAGCAGCGCCAGCACCACCACCACGGAGGTGCGCAGACGAAGCAGGGAACCGCGGAACATGGTCAGCGGCAGTCTAACGGGCCGCGCCAGGCTTGTCTGCCGCTGCGGGCGCTTCCCTTGACCTGGCGCAAGTGCAAGCTCAACGCACGACTTCGAGCGCGGTCACCACGTAGCTGCCGTCCTTCTTGTCAGCCGTGAAGCGCACCTTGTCGCCCTCCTTCAGGCCCTGTAGCAGCTTCTTGTCGGTGGCGGTGAACACCATGGTCATGGCCGGCATGTCGAGGTTGGCAAGCGGGCCATGCCGCAGCGTGACCTTGCCCTGGGCCAGATCGACCTTGCGCACTTCCCCTTCGGACTTCGGGGCTTGGACGGACGACCCAGCCGGTCCGTGGTGCGCGGAATGGTCGGCGGCGCTGGCGGCCGGCTGCTGGGCGTGCGCCAGCGTGGCCGTGGCGAGCAGGACGGAAAGGATGACAGGGCGTGGCAGCATGGAGATCTCCTGATGGATGGTGGCAAATGCGGCGTGCTCGCTTGGAATCGCGTGAGCAGCGGAAAGTTCTGGTGGGGAGGCTCTGAAATTCATGCAGCGGAGTGTTGACCTTCCCATGGTGGGAAGGTCAACAATGCCGTCATCCACATGAAAGGAGCTCCTCGATGGTCACCTTCCGCATACCCGACATGACCTGCGGCCATTGCGCCGCGACGATCTCGCGGGCCATTGCCTCCGAAGACGCCGGCGCCCGCCTGGATTTCGACCTGCCCGCGCACGTGCTGCGCGTGACGCCCGCCACGGCCACGCCGGCCGAGCTGGAGGCCGCCATCCGCGAAGCCGGATACACGCCCGCCGCAGTCGATGCCGCGCCGCGAGCACGCGCCAGAGGCTGCGGTTGCGGATGCGGGCCGGCAAGACCGGTTGACATTTCGCAAGTCCGCGGCGCCAGCGGAAGCACATGCTGCGCATGACCCCAAACAGGAGACCCAACATGAAGTCCGCCCTCGTCATTCTTCCCCTGGTGCTGGCCGGTACGCTTGCCGTTGCCCAGGGCACCACTTCGCAGGACCATTCTGCGCATCACCCCGCGGGTGCCAGCTCGGCCCCTGCACGCCAACCGGCCCCTTCCGCGCCGCCCACGGGTGCCGCGCAACCCGACGGATTCCAGCAGCAAATGCAGAAGATGCAAGCCATGCATCAGCGCATGCAGGCCGCCAAGACGCCTGCCGAGCGCAAGGCGCTGATGGATGAGCACATGAAGGTCATGCAGTCCGGCATGGAGATGATGTCCAGGATGGGCACCGCACCGGGCGGGATGGGCAGCATGCAAGGCGGCGACATGATGGCCATGCACCGGTCCATGGCGCAGCGGATGGCCATGATGGAACAGATGATGAAGATGATGATGGACCGTGAAGCGGCACGGGATCGCCCGTGACGCAGGAGCCCGCCATGGCAGACGAACACGCTTCTCCCCGCCCCTCCTTCTGGAAGTCACCCTGGGGGGTGGTCTGCACGGTCATCGCCGTCGCCGCCAGCGCCTACCTCTGGCTGGCGCACAAGGATCACCTCCTGGCGCTGCTTCCCTACGCGTTCCTGGCTGCGTGTCCCCTGATGCACATGTTCATGCACCGTGGCCATCACGGCCACCACCATGGCGGCACGCCCCCGCCAGACCAGCGTGTCCCGCGCGACGATTAGGGTGGCCGATCTCGCCTCCAGCCTGGGCGGCATCCTTCTGGGAGCAGGGCTGGCGCTCATCGCGCCGTTGGGGCTTCGGGCATTCGCCCTGCCCTTGCTGGTGACGGGCCTGCTGGTTCACGCTGGTGGCATGACCCTGAAGCACCGGCTTGAGCAGGCGAGGCGCGAGCCGCTCTGGTGGGAGACCGTCTTGTTCTGGGTCTGCTGGGCCCTGCTGGGGGCCCTGGCCATCTGGTTGGCGCTGGGCCTGTCTGGCGAGTGACACGGCAGCGCCGGGCCGCCGCTCATCGATGCAAGGAAGAGCCACGCATGCAAAGCCATATCCCCTCTGCCGGCGAGTCCGGCGCCGCGCAGCCGGTCGCACATCCGCATGCTGCTGCTGATCACCCTGCTGACCCTGCGCACCAGCAGGAATACACCTGCCCGATGCACCCCGAAGTCCGGCAGCTCGGGTCGGGCCGGTGCCCGAAGTGCGGCATGTTCCTGCAGCCCGTCGGCGTCCCCACCGACGCGGCTCACTCACACGGGGCGCCCCACCGCGCGCACCACGACCACGGGCACCACCTGGCCGCGCCAGCCGCAGCCCCCGCCCCACGGGCCCCGGCCAATGGCCAGGAGGCGGAGTACACCTGCCCCATGCATCCCCAGGTGCGGCAGATGGGGCCGGGCCACTGCCCCATCTGCGGCATGGCGCTGGAGCCGGTGATCGCGACGAGCGGCACAGGCGACAGCCCGGAGCTGAGGGACATGACGCGCAGGTTCTGGATCGGACTGGCGCTCACGGCGCCTGTCTTCGTGCTGGAGATGGGCGCGCACCTGCTGGGCTGGCACCTGCTGCCGGGTCAGACCTCGAACTGGGCTCAGTTGCTCCTGGCCACCCCGGTCGTGCTGTGGGCCGGCTGGCCGTTTTTCGTGCGGGCGCTGGCTTCCCTGCGCAACCGCAGCCTCAACATGTTCACGCTCATCGCACTGGGCACAGGCGCCGCCTGGCTGTACAGCATCGTGGGCACGCTGGCGCCGGGACTGTTCCCGCAGGAGCTGCGCGGGCACGACGGCTCGATCGCGGTCTATTTCGAGGCAGCCGCGGTCATCACCGTTCTGGTGCTCCTGGGCCAGGTGCTGGAGTTGCGGGCGCGCGAAAAGACTTCAGGCGCGATCCAGGCGCTGCTGAACCTGGCGCCGAAGACGGCCGTGCGGGTGCGCGAAGACGGCACCGACGAGACCGTGCCCATCGACATCCTGCAAGTCGGCGACCAGCTGCGTGTGCGCCCCGGCGAAAAGGTGCCGGTCGACGGCGAGCTGACCGAGGGCAAGGGCACCGTGGACGAGTCGATGGTGACCGGAGAACCCATGCCGGTGGCCAAGGCGCCGGGTGCCAAGGTGACAGCAGGCACCCTCAACCAGACCGGCGGCTTCGTGATGCGCGCTGAGAAGGTGGGCGCCGACACCCTGCTCTCGCAGATCGTGCACATGGTCGCGGCCGCGCAGCGCAGTCGCGCGCCCATCCAGCGGATGGCCGACCAAGTGGCTGGCTGGTTCGTGCCGGTGGTCATCGCGGTGGCCGTGCTCACCTTCGCGGCCTGGATGGTCTGGGGGCCGAGTCCCGCGTTCTCGTACGCCCTCATCACCGCGGTGGCCGTCCTCATCATCGCTTGTCCCTGTGCGCTGGGCCTGGCCACGCCCATGTCCATCATGGTGGGGGTCGGGCGCGGCGCGCAGCACGGTGTGCTCATTCGCGACGCGGAGGCGCTGGAACGCATGGAGAAGGTCGACACGCTGGTGGTCGACAAGACGGGCACGCTGACGGAGGGCAGGCCAAAAGTCATTCACATCGAGCCCGCGCCAGGTGTGGACGCTGCCGACCTGTTGCAGAAGCTGGCCAGCGTGGAGCGGGCCAGCGAGCACCCGCTGGCGCTGGCCATCGTGGAGGCCGCGCTGGAGCGCAAGCTGCCCCTCTCCGATGTCGCGGACTTCGATTCTCCGGTCGGCAAGGGCGTGGTCGGCCGGGTGGCCGGCCTGGAAGTCGTGAGCGGCGCGGCCAAGTTCCTGGCCGAACGGGGCATCGACGTCGCGCCGCTGCAGGCCGCCGCGGAAGCGCAGCGGACCCGCTCCGCCACCGTGATCTTCGTCGGCGTGGCAGGCCGGCTGGCGGGCTTCGCGGCGATCGCCGATCCCATCAAGGCCACCACGCCGGCGGCCTTGCAACGCCTGCGTGAGGCAGGGGTGCGCATCGTGATGCTCACGGGCGACGGCAAGACCACGGCTGAAGCCGTGGGGCGCGAACTCGGCATCGACGAGGTGGTGGCCGAAGTGTTCCCCGAAGACAAGGCGAACATCGTCCAGCGCCTGCGCCGCGAGGGCCGTGTGGTGGCGATGGCGGGCGACGGCGTGAACGATGCCCCAGCCCTGGCCGCCGCCGAAGTCGGCATCGCGATGGGCACCGGCACCGACGTGGCCATGGAAAGCGCGGGCGTCACGCTGCTCCACGGCGACCTGATGGGCATCGTACGGGCCCGAAGGCTCTCACGCGCGACCATGCGCAACATCCGCGAGAACCTCTTCCTCTCCTTTGCCTACAACGTGGCGGGCATCCCGCTGGCGGCCGGCCTGCTGTATCCGTTCTTCGGCGTGCTGCTGTCCCCCATCGTTGCTGCGGCTGCGATGGCGCTGTCTTCCGTCAGCGTGATCGCCAATGCATTGCGATTGCGGACGGTGAAGGTGGATTGAGCGGGCCGGTCGCAACCCTACAATTTCAAGGTGATGCCCGACATCGATCCTTCCCGCTTCCTCACCTTCAGCCCGCCCGTCGCGGCGGCGCGCGCGGCCGGGCGGCCACTGGTGGCGCTGGAGTCGACCATCATCGCGCACGGCATGCCCTGGCCGCAGAACGTGCAGACGGCGCGCGAGGTGGAGGCGATCGTTCGCGCCCACGGCGCGGAGCCGGCGACCATCGCCATCCTCGGCGGGCAGATCCGCATCGGCCTGGCTGAGGACGAACTGGAGCAGCTGGCCCGCGGCGGCGCGCTCAAGGTGAGCCGGCGCGACCTGCCGGCCGTGCTGGCCAGCGGCGCGGCCGGCGCCACCACGGTGGCCGGCACCATGATCTGCGCCGCGCTGGCGGGCATCGAGGTCTTCGTCACCGGCGGCATCGGCGGCGTGCACCGCGGCGCCGAAACCAGCTTCGACATCTCGGCCGACCTGCAGGAGCTGGCGCGCACCTCGGTGGCCGTCGTGTGCGCGGGCGCCAAGTCCATCCTGGACATCGGCCTCACCCTGGAATACCTGGAGACGCATGGCGTGCCGGTGATCAGCGCCGGGCAGGATGCCTTCGCGGCCTTCTACACGCGCGACAGCGGCTACAAGGCCGACTTCCGCTACGACGAGCCGGCCGAGCAGGCACGCTTCATCCGCACCAAGTGGCGTCTGGGGCTGCAAGGCGGCGTGGTCGTGAGCACGCCCGTGCCCGCGGCCGACGAGATGCCGCGCGCGGCGATCGACGGCTTCATCCAGCAGGCCCTGGCCGAGGCCGCGGCAAAGGGCATCACCGGCAAGGCCGTCACGCCCTATCTGCCGGCCCGCATCCAGGCGCTGAGCGGCGGCCGCAGCCTGGCCACCAACATCGCGCTGATCCGGCACAACGCCGAGGTGGGCGCGCGGCTGGCGGTGGCGCTGGCGGCTACGTGATGGCGCGCGTGCGCAGCCACTACCACGTCTACGTGATCGAGCTCGACCCGCGCGTGTGGCAGGAGCCGCGCTTTCGCCAGGCCAACCCCGACTACACCGGCGCGTGCGGCCACGTCTACGTCGGCATGACCGGCCTGGACCCGGACCTGCGCTTCGACCGCCACAAGGCCGGCGTGCAGGCCAACCGCTACGCGCGCGACTACGGCCAGCGCCTGTTGCCGGCGCTGTACGAGGCCTACAACCCGATGGTGTACGAGGTGGCGCGCAAGAAGGAAGTGGATCTGGCGCTGGAGCTGCGGCGGGCGGGGTACGCGGTGTGGCAGGCGTGAAGGCAAAGCGGGGGAACCCGGGGTCTTGGCGCCCACTCTGATCGGTGGACAGCGCCAAGCGGCCCGGCAACAATCCATCCATGCGCCCTTCCGATGCCCTGCGCCTTCATCGTGATCGCATCCGCGAGATCGCCCTTGACCATCGCGTGACCAATCCGCGCGTGTTCGGCTCTGTATTGCGCGGAGAGGACACGGAAGGCAGTGACTTGGACATCCTGGTCGAACCGACGGCCGACGCCACCCTGTTCGACATCGGGGCGATCCAATACGAGCTGACTGAGCTGCTGGGCATTCGCATCGACGTGCTGACGCCCGCTTCGCTGCCCGAGAGTTTCCGGCACATCGTGGTGAGTGAGTCCGTGCCGATATGAATCGCTCGTCTCCACTGCGTCTGGCAGCGTATCTGGGTCATATGCACGAAGCCATCGAACGCTGCCAGACGTATGTGCAGGGAATGGACGAAGCCAGCTTCATGGCCGATCCGAAGACGCAGGATGCGGTCATCCGTGGATTCGAGGTCATTGGCGAAGCTGCCAGCAACATCAAGAGGCACTTCCCCGACTTTGCCCGAGAGCAACCCGATCTGCCGCTGGGCATGGCCATCGGCATGCGCAATGCGCTGTCGCACGGCTACTTCACAGTGGATCTTCAGATGGTGTGGCGCTCCATTCATGCAGACCTGCCCCCTCTGCTCGACCTCGTTCGTCGGCTCCTTGAACCACCGGGCCCTTCGTGACCACTGGGCTGTGAAGGGACTGACCGCGCGACGGCACATCGATACTGGCGCCGGGTTGTCGCCCATCCGAACACCCTCGCACCCCGTGCCCCATTCGCTCAAAGGCATCCCACAATCCATGACCAGCACGCATGTCATCGCCTGCATCGAGGCGGTGCACGCCGCCCTGCTACGGCATGAAGCCGACATCGAATCTCTGGATCGCGCCATCGGCGACGGTGACCATTACCTGAACGTCCGACGCGGCTGCACCGCGCTGATGGCGATGCGCGAGTCGCTGTTGCCCATGCCACCCGCGGCCGCTGCAGGCGATGGGCATGAAGCTGCTGTCGACCGTCGGCGGTGCCTCGGGCCCCTTGATCGCGAGCCTCTTGATGACCATGGGCACCTCGCTCAAGTGATGAGCTGAAGGCCCTGTGGGAAGCGCCGGTGCGGACGATGGCGTTGCGGTGGTAAGCGCAAGGCAGGCCAGGACTTGGCCTTCCCCCACCTCACCGCCCCCGCAACGCCTTCGCCCGATCATCCGCGGCCACCACGCCTGCGGCCGCTGCTTCGTCATAGTGCGCCAGGGCCTGGTCGCGATCGACCGCGGTGCCCAGGCCGCGCTCGTGCGACAAGCCCAGCTGGTACTTGGCCCAGGCCATCTGCGCTTCGGCGCCCGCGGCCTCTTGCAGCAGCGCGAAGCCGCGAGCGGGATCGGCCGGGCCGCCATCGCCGTCTCGCATCATCTTGCCGAGCAGGGCCTTGCCCAGGGCGTCACCGCCATCGGCCGCTGCCTGCGCCAGCGCGCGGGCGCGCACGAAGTCGCGCACCACATGCTGGGCCGATGCGTAGTGGAAGCCGAGCATGGCCTGGGCGCGTGGGTCGGCGCGGTCCGCAGCAAAGCCGAGCAGGCGGATGCCTTCGGCGGGGTCCATCGGTCGGCCGGCGCCCGTGAGCGCCGCGACGGCGAGCCGACGCAGCGCCGGGCCGAAGCCCTTGGCGGCCGCCTGCTGCAGCAGTTGCATGGCGGCAGCCGGGTCCTGGCGACCCGGCATGGCGCCCGCATGCAGATCGGCCAGCATGGTCAGGGCGCGCTCGTCGTCCGCACGCGCCGCCTCCTGCAGGGCGGGCTCGGCCTGTGGGTAGTCGCGCTGGAGCATGGCGTCGTGGCCGCGCACGTAGGCGGACCCGGCCGCGCGCTCCTGCGGCGGGGGGGCGAAGCTCGTGTACGCGGATCGCGGGTACGGGTCATCGACAGGCGCTGTCGGGGCGGCCCCCGCGGTAGACGCCCCACCGGGCCGCGCAGCCGCCAGGTAGACCGGCTGCAGTTGCGTGGCCAGCGCGCCGAGCGTCTGCTCACGCTCGGGATGCGAGGGATGCGTGTCGAGCCACACGCCCGAGGACGCGAAGCGCGACACGCGCGTCAACTCGCGCCAGATGCGCGCGGCGCCCTGCGGGTCGTAGCCCGCCTTGGCCATGGCCTGGATGCCCAACTCGTCGGCCTCGCGCTCCTGGTCGCGCGAGAACTTGGCATTGGCCAGGCCCGCGCCCAGCCCGCCGAGCAACGTGGCCGCGCCGCCGGTGTCGCGCCCGCGGCGCGCCTGACTCAGGTCCACCGCGGCACCGATCAGCGCGCCGATGAGGGTGACCACGGCGGCGCGACTGTGGCCGTCGCGCGGGTGATTCGCCTTCAAGTGCCCCAGCTCATGGCCGACGACGCCGGCCAGCATGGCCTCGTCATCGCCGGCCAGCCGGAGCATCGCCAGGTTGACGGCAATCAGCGGCTGACCGTCGCGGAAGGTGGCGGATGCATTGGGTGACTCATCGGTCCGCGTCGTGAGCCGGATCGCGGGGGCCTGGATCTGCAGCGCTGCGGAAAGCCGATCCGTCATCGCCACCAGGCCCGCGATGCGTTCGCGCGGGAGCCGGGCCACCTCCTGCACGGTCGAGCCATCGCGCACGTGGAGAACGACATCATCAGAGCTGCCCGTGGCGATCGCGCGGGCGTCCCAGGCCAGCGTGCGAGGTGGCTGCTGAGCCAGCGCGGTGAGCGGGCCGAGCAGGGCCGCGAGCAGCAGCCAGGTGGATAGCGCCTTCGTCGGCGCACGGGGAACGGTCATCGTGCGATCTCGCAGCAACCAGTGTCTGGCGCGCCGCCCGCTGGCGTCAAGGCGCTGGAGCGCGTCAGGCGGCGGCAGAGTCGACAAGCGCTTCGGCCAGGTGGGACTGGGTGGTTTGGCTGGCAGCCAGGCGCTGGCGGAGGTTGGCGCAGAGGCGGCGGAGTTCGGCAATACGCGCGACAATGCGGCGTTGCTCATTGAGAGGGGGCAATGGGATCGGCGTCGCACGGACTACAGACTGATTGATCTTTGGCATTGTTCCCTGCGTGCCGGTAGCGTTTCGCTGGAAGTAGGTTCTTCCATCCTGGCAAATGAGCCACATGTGAACGTACCGGACATCAACATGCGCGGACAGTCGGACCCGAATCATTAGGTCTGGAAAGATGTACTCGTCGTCCTCTTGGTCGTAAATCGCAGCGATGCCAACGTATTCCAGTGCGTTACCGCGCTGCAAAAGCAAGTCGCCCCTCTTGAGTCGAAAGGGCCTAGCGGCCGCAAGCGGAAGGTCAACGTACTTGAAGCATTCATTGCGAAAGTGTCCCAAAGTGGTCGCACTGAGAGACAAGCACCGCACACCCGTCGGCTCGTCCACTGGCTTTGGGGATAACCCATTTGTCGGCCCTGCAATGACTAAGTCCTCAAGCGCGCACCACAACCAATTTGCAGGCAAATTAAACAGCTCGGTAGGCAACCTAGAGAGAGCTTCCCTGGATTGGCTCTTGGGCATGGATAGTCGCTGTCGCTCGCTGTGAATTCTTCCTGTCAATGCAGATGCTGGCTCGTCGCTAGGATCGTTCTGTACAAGTAGACCGCGGACGGCCAGTTGGAGGATGGTCTGCTCCAGTGCATCCACGGCCTCAGGGCGGTCGAGGAGCAGGTCGAAGTGGTCGGCGACGCGTTGCCAGTTCGCGGCCAGTTCCTCGGGCGTGCTGCTGTCCGTCAGCGTGCCCAGCAGGGTGCCGAGCAGGCGGGCATGCTGCTCCGCTTCGAGCCGGCCCTTGACTTCGAGGGCATCGCACAGGCGCATCAGTTCGTCGACGCGGGCGACGATGCGGGCTTGCTCATCTATCGTTGGCAGCGGGATGGGAATCGAAACTAGGCGACTCTGGTTCAGCTTTGGGACTGTCATTCCCGTCACGTATCGGGACAGGTCCTCAGCAGTGAGCACCACAACCAAATAGCGATCAATGACTCTCTCGCGATGGGGTCGCAGGACGTGCGCGTGATTGTTGACCCACGACTTCCCCGAAATCATGAATGCCGTTGCTTCACCAGGCCCCCATTTGGCCCCATCTTCCCCAATAAGGACCAACGGTTCATCAAAGATGTATGCGTCAACGTGGTCCACCACACCCGACGCACCGAAGTACGGATAAGGACCGCATCTCCTGTTCTCTTTTTTCACGGGCTGTCGTTGACTATCGAGGATGTCAACAATTTCTCCAAGCGCGGTCCAAGCCCAACCAATAGGCAATTGGGGAAGGTGAACGTCCACCTCCCCCAATGGCGCTTTACCCGGGTAGTGGGCCATTGAACCCTTCGCCGAATCCCGTAGCAGCTTGCCTTGTGTGGCGAGCTTCAAGATGAACTGACGTAGCCGCGCCACCCCACCCGGCGCCGTCGCCAACAACTCAAACTGCCGCACCAGCGCCGGCTGTGCCTCCGCCAAGTACCGCGCACTGGGCTCCCGTGCCTCCACCACCGCACTCACGCCTCGCCCTCCGCCTGCCCCAATTCCCACAGCGCCCGGTCACGCGCCAGTTCGGCCTGCAGCTCGGCCTCGGTCGGCAGCCAGGCCTGGTAGCGGCTGGCGTACAGCGGGCCGCCGTCGGCCAGCCGGGAATAGCGCGCCACCGCATCGTTGCGCTCGCTGCTCAAGATCAGGCCGATGGTGGGGCCGTCGCCTTCGCTGCGCTGGCGTTCGTCCCACACGCGCACATACATGTCCATCTGCCCCACGTCCTGATGGCTGAGCTTGCCCACCTTCAGCTCCACCAGCACAAAGCACTTCAGGATGAAGTTGTAGAACACCAGGTCGACGAAGGCGTCTTCGCCCTCCACCCGCAGGTGCTGCTGGCGCGCCACAAAGGCAAAGCCCTTGCCCAGCTCCAGCAGGAACTTCTGCAACTGGTTCAGCAGGCCCTTTTCCAGATCGCGCTCGTAGAGCGCCGCGCCGGGCTGGGCGCCCAGGAAGTCCAGTACGTAGGGGTCGCGGATGAAGTCGCGCGGGTCCGGGCGGGCGTCGCGCTGCACCAGCGCCTGCGCCTCGGCCTGCACGGCGGCCTTGTCCTGGCTGGAGAGCAGGCGTTCGTAGTAGAGCGTGCCGATCTGGCGGTCCAGCGCGGCCACGCCCCAGGCCTGCGACACGGCTTCGGTGGCGTACCAGCGCCGGGCGTCGGGCTCGGCCACGCGCATCAGTGTCTTCAGATGCGACCAGCTCAATTCGCTCCACGGCGTGGAGCGAATCTCCTGGCTGCCGAACACCTGGTAAAGCTGGCGAAAATTGCGCAGGCTCTGCTCCGCAAAGCCTGGCCCGAACTCGGCCGTGAGCCGTTGCGCCAGTGCAGGCAGCAGCCGTGTGCCATAGGCCGCACGGGCCTGGCCGGCTTGCTCGTGCTCGACGATCAGGCGGCCCACATTCCAGTACGCCATCACCATGGACTGGTTCACTTGCCGGTGGGCCAGCCGGCGGGCCTGCGCCAGCACTTCGCGGACCCGGCCGTAGAGAGCCTCGTCGTCGCTGGCACTGGCCGCCGAGGCCGGTGCCAGCACAGCAGTTGGCGGCGTAGACGGGGTGGGCTTCTTCCGGCTCATCGCGCCCCCGCCAGCGATTCCGCCAGGATCGCCTTCAGTTGATCCCGCAGCCCCTGCGCCTCGGCCTGCAGCCGCATGTAGTCACGCAACAGTTCATCCGGGTCGTGGCTCACCGCCTCCGGCGCATGCGGGTTCTTCTGGTCCAGGTTGTAGCCCGCCGCCTTGATGGCATCGATGTCCACCTTCCACGCTTGCTCGTTCTCCACCCGGGCCGCGAAGCCATCGGCCTCGCTGCCCCACCAGGCTTTCTCGGCATCGAACTCCTCGATGCGGATCGGCTTGGTCTTGTTGTAGCTCTTCACGCCCGGCGGGTACGGGTGCTCGTAGTACCAGATGGCCTCCGTCGGGCGGCCCTTGGTGAAGAACAGCAGGTTGGTCTTGATGCCGGTATAGGGCGCGAACACGCCGTTGGGCAGGCGCACGATGGTGTGCAGGTTGCACTCGGCCAGCAGCTGCTCCTTGATGCGTGTCTTCACGCCCTCGCCGAACAGCGTGCCATCGGGCAGCACCAGCGCGGCGCGGCCGTTGGCCTTGAGGATGTGCTTGATGAGCACCAGGAACAGGTCTGCCGTCTCCTTGGTGCGCACGTCGGCCGGAAAGCCCGCCTCGATGCCCGGCTCCTCGATGCCGCCGAAGGGCGGGTTGGTCAGCACCACGTCCACGCGCTCGGCCGGCGTGTAGTCACGCAGCGGGCGGGCCAGCGTGTTGTCGTGGCGCACGTTGCTGGGCACCTCGATGCCGTGCAGCATGAGGTTGGTCACGCATAGCATGTGCGGCAGTTGCTTCTTCTCCACACCGTGAATGCTGTTCTGCAGCAGCGCCTCTTGCTCGGTGTTCTTCACCTGCTTGCGCAGGTGCTCGATGGCGCAGACCAGGAAGCCGCCGGTGCCGGTGGCCGGATCCAGCACCTTCTCCCCCAGCTGCGGGTTCACCATGTCGACCATGAAATGCGTGACGGCACGCGGCGTGTAGAACTCGCCTGCGTTGCCGGCGCTCTGCAGGTCGCGCAGGATCTTCTCGTACAGGTCGTTGAACTGGTGGCGCTCGGCCTGGCGGTTGAAGTCGATGGCGCCCAGCTTGTTGATCACCTGCCGCAGCAGCTGGCCGCTCTTCATGAAGTTGTTGGCGTCTTCGAACACGCCGCGCACCACCCAGCCGCGCGGGTTGCGCACCGGGTCGGCCGGCAGGGCCTTGAGCTTGGGGAACAGCGTGTTGTTGACGAAGTCCAGCAGCGCGTCGCCGGTGATGCCTTCGGGGTCGGCGGCCCACTCGCGCCAGCGCAGGTGCTGGGGGATGGGGCTCTTGTAGTCGTCGCGGGTCAGTTCCAGCTCTTCTTCAAGGGCGTCGAAGACCTTCAGGAACAGCAGCCACACCATCTGCTCGATGCGCTGGGCATCGCCGTTGATGCCGGCGTCCTGGCGCATGACGTCCTGGATCGACTTGATGACCGGGGTGAGGTTGGACATGCGGGATCAGTGAATCTCAGGTCATGCCTCGGGCGGCGCCGAAGTCGCGGCATACAGCTCGCGCTCCAGCGTGGCCAGGGCCTGCAGGTATTGGGGGCGGCCACCGAAGCTGCGGATCAGCTCCACGGGCGAGCCCAGGTCGGTGAAGGGCTGCACGCGCAGCACGGCATCGCTCTCGATGGTGGTGATGCCTTCGTCGGCGTACTTGTCCAGCAGCTTCTCCAGCACCTGGCGGGCTACCGGGCCGTACTGGGTGAAGACATTGCGCTTCTTGACGCGCTGGGCGCGCTCGCGCCGGGTCAGCGGCGGCTGGTCATAAGCCACATGCAGCAACAGATCGAAGGGGTCGAAGTCCTTGCCCACCTCGTCGGCCAGTGCATCGAGGAAGACGCCTCGCGCCTCCAGCTCCTCGATCAGCACGGCCTTGCGGTCAGCGCTGTTCCAGGCTTGCAGAAAGCCATCCAGCGAGTCATAGGCCTTGCCCAGATGGATGCGGGTGTAGTCGCGCAGGCTTTCGGTGATCAGCTTGCCTTCGGCGTTCAGGTACTGCACGCGCTCGCGTGCCACCAGAACGTTGACCATGCCGCCCACGATGTACTTGCGCGGTCCGGGCTGGCCATTTGTCTGATCACCCTCCAGCCGCTCCGGCCCGCCCTGCGGCAAATCGGGGGGTTGCGGCGGTTCGACAGGCTGGCCAGGGCCAGGCTCGTAGATCTGGACCGGGTCGCCATCGAAGGCCGGGTCGGCAAACAGCTCGGTGGCGCGCTTGAAGTCAAGGATGGTGAACCAGCTCTTGCCCAGGTCTTCGCGCAGGCGGGTGCCGCGGCCGATGATCTGCTTGAACAGGGTCATCGACTTGATGTGCTGGTCCAGCACGACCAGCTTGCACGTCTGTGCATCGACACCTGTGCTCATGAGCTTGGAGGTGGTGGCGATGACCGGGTAGGTCTTCTCGGGGTCGATGAAGTTGTCGAGCTCGCGCTTGCCTTCTGGGTTGTCGCCGGTGATCTGGACGACGTAGCTGGGCTGCGTGGCGCAGAGGTCGGCATTGGCGTTGCTGAGCGCCTGCCGCGTGCGCGCGGCGTGCTCGATGTCTTCGCAGAAGACGATGGTCTTGTCGTATCGGTTGGTGGCCTTCAGGTACTCGGTGATCTTGGCGGCCACCACCTCGTCACGGCGCTCCAGCACCAGCTTGCGGTTCATGTCCACGCCGGTGTAGACACGGTCTTCGATCACGTTGCCCAGCTTGTCCGTCATGCCTTCGGGCGGGCGCCAGCCGAAGGCGTCCTTGTCCAGGTCGACGCGGATGACCTTGTAGGGTGCGAGGTAGCCGTCCTCAATGCCCTGGCGCAGGCTGTAGGTGTAGACAGGCTCGCCGAAGTAGTCGATGTTGGAGACGTCGGCCGTCTCCTTGGGCGTGGCGGTCAGGCCGATCTGGGTGGCCGCGCTGAAGTAGCTGAGGATGTCGCGCCAGGCCGAGTCTTCGGCGGCGCTGCCGCGGTGGCACTCGTCGACGATGATGAGATCGAAGAAGTCGGGCGAGAACTGCTTGTAGATGTTGCGCTCTTCCTCCGTGCCGCTGACGGCCTGGTACAGCGACAGGTAGATCTCGTAGCTCTTGTTGACCTGCTTGGTGGTGCGGTGGATGGCCAGGTCAACTTCTTCGACCGTCGTCTTGCCCTGGGCATCGACCACCTCGACGCCCTTGGCGTGCGGGCTGAGCTTGGCCATCGCGCCCTTGAACGGCCGGAAGTCGTTGACCATGGTCTGGTCGATCAGGATGTTGCGGTCGGCCAGGAACAGGATGCGCTTCTTGGCACCGCTCTTCCACAGCCGCCAGATGATCTGGAAAGCCGTATAGGTCTTGCCGGTGCCGGTGGCCATGACCAGCAGCGCCCGGTTCTGGCCACGGGCCACCGCTTCGACCGTGCGGTTGATGGCATTGAGCTGGTAGTAGCGTGGCGTCTTGGCCGGCGCGTAGTCGTGCTCGGTCACCTGGCGCACTTCGGGCGTCCAGCCCTTCCAGGCACAGAAGCGTGCCCACAGCTCGGCCGGTGACGGGAACTCGTCGAGCGTCAGGTTGCGTTCGAGCACGCCGTCCGCCAGCGTCGCGTCACGGAAGACGAAGCCATCGCCATTGCTGGCGAAGCTGAAGGGCACGTCCAGCAGTTGCGCGTAGTGGATGGCCTGCGCCATGCCCGCGCCCATGGCGTGGTTGTTGTCCTTGGCCTCGACCACGGCCAGCGGGATGTTGGGCTTGAAGAACAGGGCGTAGTCGGCCCGCAGTACCGTCGACGCGTCCCGCTTGGCCCGGCGTCCCCGCACCACGACCCGCCCGGCGCGCAGCGGGAACTCACGATACAACTGCACCATGCCGTCCCACCCGGCCCGCTCCATGGCGGGCCGGATGAACTTGTCGCAGATGTCGCTTTCGGAAAGGGCCTTCTTGTTCATGCAACCGGACCGTGGTGCCTGGACGTTTGGTGGTGACAGGCATGTCTGTCGTCAGGCCACCTCAGGCGCCCTGGGCGCCACCTCCTTGCCGATACGCTTGCCCAGCGCCTGCTCGGCGACCTTGAGGTCATAGGCCGTCTGCAGATTCAGCCAGGACTGCGCATCGCCGCCGAAGTAGCGGGCCAGGCGCAGCGCGGTATCCGGCGTGATGCCGCGCTCCTGCCGGACGATTTCATTGATGCGGGCGGGTGGCACGCTCAGCGCCTTGGACAAGGCGAAGGCGGACATGCCCAAAGGAGCCAGAAAGTCTTCCTGGAGAATCTCGCCAGGGTGGATAGGGCGCATGCCGTTCTTCATGGTTCACTCACTTCCATCAACCTGAATCCTGACGAAGGGGCTCCGTTAGCGTCAGTGGTAGTCGCAGATCTCGACATCCTCGGGGCCGGCCGGCGTCCAGACGAAACACACTCGCCACTGGTCGTTGATCCGGATGCTGTGCTGACCTGCCCTGTCATGACTCAACGCCTCCAGGCTGTTGCCCGGGGGCGACTTGAGAAAAGCCAGCGTCTCCGCTGAGTCAAGCTGCTGCAGCTTCCGCTCGGCCACCTTGCGGATGTTGGCCCACCTCGCGGACTTGCCGGTCTCGAACAAGCGCTGCGTGTCGGCGCACCTGAAGGACCTGATCGCCATATTGAAAGTATGACATGCTTATCGATAATCGATAATGCTTCCATGCTCCGCTACCTCACCCTCCCCGTCACCCCCTTCGCCCAGAATTGCTCGCTGGTGTACGACGACGAGACGCACCAGGCCGCCGTGATCGACCCGGGCGGGGATCTGCCGCGGCTGCTGCAGACGGTGGATCAGCTCGGGCTGAAGCTGGAGCAGATCTGGCTGACGCATGCGCACATCGACCACGCGGGCGGCACGGCGGAACTGGCGGCGAAGCGGGGCCTGCCCATCATCGGGCCGCACAAGGGGGACCAGTTCTGGATCGACGGGCTGCCGCAGCAGGGCGCGATGTTCGGCTTTCCGCCTGCGAGCGCGTTCACGCCCGATCGCTGGCTGGAAGATGGCGACACGGTCACGCTGGCCGGCCACGTGCTGAACGTGCGCCACTGCCCGGGCCACACGCCAGGGCACGTGGTGTTCCACTCACCGGAGATGAAGCGCGCCTTCGTGGGCGACGTGCTGTTTGCCGGCAGCATCGGCCGCACGGACTTTCCGCAGGGCGACTACGACACGCTGATCGCCAGCATCACGCAGCGGCTGTGGCCGATGGGCGATGACACGGTGTTCATTCCCGGCCACGGGCCGGAGAGCAGCTTCGGCGCGGAGCGGCGCAGCAACCCCTACGTGCGCGGCACCTGATCAGCGCGGCTGCTTCTGCAGCGCCTGCTGGTACAGGCCCGCCACCTTGGGCACGTTGTCGCTCAGGCGCTTGATGCGGTCCGGCCCGGTGGGATGGGTGGAGAGGAAGGCGGGGCCGCCGCCTTCGCTGGCGCGGCTCATCTTCTCCCACAGCGAGACGGAGGCCTCGGGCTTGAACGCGGCGCGCGCCGCGATCTCCAGGCCCACCAGGTCGGCCTCGGTCTCGTCGTCGCGGCTGAACTTCAGGCTCAGCAGCTGCGTGCCCACGTTGGCGGCCAGGTCGCCCACCTGGCCCAGGCCCAGCAGCGCCGAGCCGATGGACAGCAGCGCGCCGGTGCCCTGCGTCTTGGCGATGCGCTCGCGCGCGTGCTCGCGCAGGGCATGCGCCATCTCGTGGCCCATGATCATGGCCGCCTCGTCGTCACTGAGCTTCAGCTTGTCGAGGATGCCGGTGTAGAAGGCGATCTTGCCGCCGGGCATGCAGAAGGCGTTGATCTGGCTGCTGCCGATCAGGTTGACCTCCCACTTCCACTGCTTCGCGCGGTCGTTCCAGCGCAGCGCATCCGGGATCATGCGGCGGGCGATGGCGCGCAGCTTCAGCAGCTGCGGGTGGTTGTCGGGCGCGAGCACCCGCTTGGCACGGGCCTGCTCCAGCATCTGGCCGTACTGCTGGCCGGCGGCGCGCTCCAGGTCGCCGGCGGGCACCAGCTTGCGCAGGCTGGAGGCCTCGCCCACGTTCACCTGCGCCAGCGCAGGCACGGCGGCCGAGGCCCCGGCGGCGAGCAGGAACGCGCGGCGCCCCTGGGCCCAGGGCGATGCTTTGGCGGCGCAGAGCTGGCACATGGTGCAAATAATACTGAGTAAGCTCCCTCCACATGTTAGTCCTCAACCGCCCATTCCAAGCCCCTCGCCCGGCCGCGCCCAGGCGAATCCCGCAGCGCACCGCGCGGAGGGTCGTCTGATGACCGAGGCTGCCGCCCCGCCGCCCGCCCACGGCCTGCGGGACTTCCTGCACCGGCGCGTGCTGGTCATGCTCACGCTCGGGTTCTCCGCCGGGCTGCCCAACCTGCTGATCTTCGACACGCTGTCGGCCTGGCTGCGCGACAGCGGGATCTCGCTGGCGGTGATCGGCTTCTTCAGCCTGGCCACGCTGGCCTATTCCGCCAAGTTCCTGTGGGCGCCGCTGGTGGACCGCACGCGCATCCCGCTGCTCACCCACCGCCTCGGGCATCGCCGCTCGTGGATGATGATGGCGCAGCTGGCCATCATGCTGGGGCTGTGGCTCATCTCGGGGCAGGATCCGGCCACCGGCCTCGGCGCGATGGCAGCGGTGGCCGTGTTCGTGGGCTTCGCCGGCGCCACGCAAGACATCGTGATCGATGCCTGGCGCATCGAAGCCGCGGAGGCGCGCCAGCAAGGCATCATGGCCGCCGCCTATCAGTGGGGCTACCGCATCGCGATGATCGTGGCGGGCGCGGTGCCGCTGGCGCTGGCGGAGATCTACAACTGGCGCGTCTCCTACGCGGCGATGGCCGCCCTGATGACGCTCGGCATCGCCGCCGCGCTGCTGGCGCCGCGCGAGGCCGCGCACGCGGTGCGGCCGATCCATGCAGAGGGCATTGCGCCACGCCCGGTCTTCGAGCTGGCCGAATGGGTGTTGCGCGCCGCCCTGCTGGTGTTCGGTGGCCTGGTCGCGGGCGCGGGTCTGTCGGGCGACCCCTCGCCGCTGGCCCTGCTGTTCGGCAAGGCGGTGCTGGGCCTCGCGCCCTACTGGAAGGGCACGCCGTGGAGCATCTTCCTGCAGGTGACCGCGGTCGCCATCGGTCTGGGCGTGATCGCGCTGGCCTGCGCACCGGTGCCGGGCATGCGCACGCGGCCGGGCGTGTATCTGGGTGCCAGCTTCGGCGCGCCGCTGAAGGACTTCTTCCTGCGCCATGCGGGGGCCGCCGCCCTGATCCTCGCGCTGATCTGCTCCTACCGCGTGTCGGATTTCGTGCTGAACGTGATGAACCCGTTCTACCTGGACCTGGGCTTCTCGAAGGTGGAGATCGCCGAGGTGCGCAAGGTGTTCGGCGTCGTCGCCTCCATGGCGGGCGTGTTCATCGGCGGGTGGGCGGTGCTGAAGCTGGGCCTGATGCGGGCGCTGGTGGTGGGGGCGTTCGCCGGCGCCATCTCCAACCTCGTGTTCATCGTGCTGGCGATGGTCGGGCACTCGATGCCGGCGCTGTTCATGGCCATCGGCATCGACAACGTGGCCAGCGGCTTCGCCGGCACCTGCCTCATCGCCTACATGTCCAGCCTCACCTCCGCCGGCTTCACCGCGACGCAGTACGCGCTGTTCTCGTCGCTGTACGCGCTGCCGGGCAAGCTGATCGCCTCGCAGTCGGGCCGCATCATCGAGGGCGCGGCGCACTCGGCGCACAACGGCGGCACCTTCGCCACGCTCAACACCTTGCTGGCCAGCGTGACGCCGGAGTCCTATGTCGCCGGGGCGCAGAAGGCGCAGGTGCTGCCGGCGGCACTGGGCGCGGGGTACATCGCGTTCTTCATCTACTCGGCGTTGATCGGGGTGGTGGCGATCGTGCTGGCGTTTGTCGTGGCGCGGCGGTCGCCGCAGGCGGGATGAAAGGAACGCTGGGGTTGCACTTCGTTCCACCCCAGCCTACGGGGAACAGCCGTCGCTGGCTTTCGCAGGCTGGGGTGGAGCGCCAGCGCAACCCCAGCGCTCCCGCCGATCACCCGCCCGCGCTCCCCGCCAGCACCCCGCGCTGCACCTTGCCGAGCGCCGTCTTCGGCAGCGCTTCCACGAACACCCACCGCCGCGGCTGCTTGAAACGGGCGAGCCGCACCTGCAGGTGCGCGCGCAACGCGGCCTCGTCCGCATCCGCCGCGCCGGGCTTGCGCACCACCGCCACCGCGACGATCTCGCCCCACTGCGCATCGGGCAGGCCGAAGGCCGCGCACTCGGCCACCGCCGGATGCTCGCCCAGCGCCTGCTCCACTTCGGCGGGGTGGATGTTCTCGCCGCCGGAGATGATCAGCTCCTTCGCGCGGCCCACGATGCGCCACGCGCCATCGGCCTCCTGCCGGGCCAGATCACCCGTGGCGAACCAGCCTTCGGCATCGCAGGCCGGCACGTCGGGCCAGTAGCGCGCCACGATGTTCGGCCCGCGCAGCAGCAGCTCGGCCGCGTCGCCGTGGGCGGTGCCCAGGCGCGCCTCCACGCCCGGCGCCGGCCAGCCGCAGCTGCCCACGTGGTCGAAGGCCCGCTCAGGCGGCAGCGCGATGGAGAACGGCCCGGTCTCGGTGGCGCCGTACACGTTGCACACCGGCACGCCGCGCGCGTGGAAGCCCTCGATCAGCGGGGCCGGCAGCAGGCTGGAGCCGGCCCACACCGCGCGCAGGCACGACAGGTCCGTCGCGGGCCACGCGGGGTGCTCCAGCAGCGCCTTCATCACCGCCGGCACGAAGAGCGTGAGCGTGGGCCGATCACGCGTGAGGGCGGCCAGCGTGTCGTCCGGGCTGAAGCGCGGATGCAGCAGCACGCGCGCGCCGGCGTACAGGGCAGGCAGGGTCTGGATGCACAGGCCGCCCACGTGGAAGGTGGGCAGCACGGTCAGCACCGTGTCGGCCGGCGTCATCGCCTGCACCTCGGCCGCGATGCGCATGTTCGCCAGCAGGTTGGCCTGCGTGTGCACCGCGGCCTTGGGGCCGCCCGTGGTGCCGGAGGTGTAGACCAGCAAGGCGGGCGCATCGGGGTCGGCGTGGTCGGGTGCCGGTTCCGCATCGGCCGCCAGTTCGTCGACGCCATGCACCGCAAGGCCCGAGGCCCCGCCCAGGGCCCGAGCCGCGTCGGCCCACGCGACGTCGTGCACGATGCAGCTCGGCTGGCTGTCCCCCAGCAGCCGCTGCCACTCGGCCGGCGCCAGGCGGAAGTTCAGCGGCAGCAGCATAGCGCCGATGCGCGCCAGGCCGAACAGCAGCGCGATCTGGCGCGGGTGGTTGCCGCCCAGCCAGGCCACGCGGTCGCCGGGACGCACGCCCCAGTGGTGCCATGCCACCGCGGCGGCGCGGATGGCGGCCTCGGCCAGCGCCGCGCGCGACCAGGCGCCAGCCTCCCAGCGCAGGGCCTCGGCGGTCGACGGTGCGACCGCGGCGGTCAGCGCTTCAGGCAGGGTGCGTGGCACGGCGTTGGAATCAGCCATTTACCCAACTTTACCGCCGCGACAAGCCGGCCCCGCGCGCGCGGCGCATCATGCGCCCTCGAATCGCTACCATCGTTCCATGCAGCAGCTCCTGATGATCGAAGACGACGCCCGCCTCGCGCAGATGGTGGGCGAGTACCTCGAGCGCTCCGGTTTCGGCGTGAGCCACGCACCCGATGCGCGGACCGGGCTGGACCGCCTCACCCAGCCCGGCGCCCTGCCCGATCTGGTGGTGCTTGATCTGATGCTGCCCGACCTGGACGGCCTGGAAGTCTGCCGCCGCCTGCGCGCGCTGCCGGGCGAGGCCGGCAAGGTGCCGGTGCTCATGCTCACCGCCAAGGGCGACCCGATGGACCGCATCGTCGGCCTGGAGATCGGCGCCGACGACTACCTGCCCAAGCCCTTCGAGCCGCGCGAGCTGCTGGCGCGCATCCGCGCCATCCTGCGCCGCAAGGGCGACGGCGGCACCGTGCCGTCGGCGCGCACGCTTCGCTTCGGCAGCCTGGAGATCGACCGTGACGCGCGCACCGTCACCGTGGGCGGCCAGCCGGCCGAGATGACCAGCTACCAGTTCGACCTGCTGGTGGTACTGGCCGAGCGCGCCGGCCGCGTGCTCACCCGCGACCAGATCATGGAGGCCGTGCGCGGCCGCGAGCTGGAGGCCTTCGACCGATCCATCGATGTGCACATGGGCCGCATCCGCGCCGCCATCGAGGCCGACGCCAAGAACCCGCGCCGCATCGTCACCGTGCGCGGCGTGGGCTACGTGTTCGCGAAGCAGCAGGACTGAAGGCCGCCGCATGGCCGATGCCGAATCACTCTCCTGGGTGCGCAGGCTGCGCTTCCCGCTCTACCTGCGCATCTGGATCGCGGTGACGGTGGCGGTGGGCCTGCTCACCTTCGCCTTCGGCTGGATCTGGCGGACCAACGTGGATCCGCCGCCCATGCGCGAGATCATCATCCGCAACGAGGAAGGCGATGTGATCGGCCAGAGCATGACGCGGGCGCAGCGCATCCCCGGCCAGGGCATCGAGTTCGAGGTGCGCATGAACGACGGCCGCGCGATCACCGTGCACCTGCCGCCGCGGCCGCGCCGCCCCGGGGAGCCGCCGCCGGGCCGCCCGATCGGCCCGCGCGGGCCCGAGGGCTTCCTCTGGCTACTGGGCGTGGTGGGCCTGGCCGTGGTGCTGGGCAGCTACCCCATCATCCGGCGCCTCACCAAGCGGCTGGAGACGCTGCGTGGCAGCGTGGAGCGCTGGGGCGAAGGCGACCTGAGCGTGCGTGTGCCCGAGGAGGGCAGCGACGAGGTGGCGGCCCTGTCGCGGCGCTTCAACCAGGCGGCCGAGCGGGTGGAGCAGCTGGTCCGCTCGCACAAGTCGCTGCTGGCCAATGCCTCGCACGAGCTGCGCTCGCCGCTGGCACGCATCCGCATGGGGCTGGAGCTGATGGATCCGCAGCCGTCGCCACGCGCCCGCGAGGAGATCCTGCGCAACATCGCCGAGCTGGACCAGCTGGTCGACGAAGTGCTGCTGGCCAGCCGGCTGGACGCCCGCGAGTCCGACCTCGGCACCGTGGAAGCGGTGGACCTGGTGGGCCTGGCCGCCGAGGAGGCGGCGCGCGCCGGCGCCGAGCTGGATCTGGGCGAGCGGCCGCCCTCCGTCACCGTCCACGGGGTGCCCAAGCTGCTGCGGCGCGCGCTGCGCAACCTGCTGGAGAACGCGCGCCGCTATGGCGATGGCCCGGTGCAGCTGCGGCTGGCGCGCACGGGTGGCATGGCCGAGCTGCGCGTCTGCGACGGCGGCCCGGGCGTGCCCGCCTCGGAGCGCGAACGCATCTTCGAGCCCTTCTATCGCCTGCCCGGGGCCAGCGAGCGCGAGGGCGGCGTGGGGCTGGGCCTGGCGCTGGTGCGCTCCATCGCGCAGCGCCATCACGGCACCGTGCATTGCGAAGACAACCCGGGCGGCGGCGCCTGCTTCGTGCTGCGCGTTCCCTGTGACCAGATGTAGCCCCGTGTAAAAGAATGGAGCAGCGCTCGCCATTCGTGCAAAAAGTCACCACCATGAGGCCCATCACAGCGCGAGAAAGTTGGCAACTCCCCTACCTGGGGTATGTGCCGGCCTGCCAGGCCCGCTAAAGTGGGGTCCAAGCTGTCACGCTTCGAACATCACGGGCCACCACACGAGTTCTTGTCACCGACAACCCTCATTCAAGTCTCCCAACGACGTCCTTCACAGGACTTGATACAGCCACCGCGAGGTGGCTGTTTTTTTGGCGATGGGCCTTCAGCTCAACAGTGCGCGCACCCGCTCGGCGTCGATATCCGCCAGGCAGCGCGTGTGGCCCAGCGGGCACTCGCGCTCGAAGCACGGCGCGCAGTCCAGCGGCGGCTGATAGGCGGCGTCCTGCTTCAGCCACAGGACCCGGGCGCGGTCGTTCAGCGGGGGCGTGTGCAGCGGGCTGGAGGAGCCGAACAAGGCCACCTGCCGCACGCCAAAGGCCGCAGCCACGTGCATCAGGCCGGAGTCATTGCTGACCACCGCGCGCGCGCCCGCGACCAGCGCGAAGGCATCGGCCAGCGGCGTGCGGCCGGCGAGGTGCAGCACGCGGCCGGGGGCGGCGGCCGCGATCTCGTCGCAGAAGGGCGCGTCCTTGGCGGAGCCGAGCAGCACGATGCGCTCGTCCAGCAGGCCGGCCAGACCGGCGTAGTGTGGCCAGCGCTTGGCCGGGCCGAACTCGGCGCCAGGGGCAAAGACCACGTAGCCGCCGCGCGCGAGGCCGTGCGCCTGGAGCACGGCGCTCACCTGCGCCTCGGGCAGCGCGAGGTGGGGCCGGTCGAACTCGACGCCCGGCTCGCCGCTCAGCGCCGAGTAGAAGGCCACCATGGGCGGCTTCGACTTCGGGTTCTTCAGGCGGTGGGTGAGCAGGCCCACGCGCGCCTCGCCCAGGTAGCCCACCCGGCGCGGAATGCCGGCCAGCAGCGGCAGCAGCGCGCTCTTCAGCGAATTGGGCAGCACGTAGGCGGTGTCGAAGCGGCCCTGCAGCTCGCGCCCCAGGCGGCGCCTGGCCTGCAGCTGCAGGCCGCCATGCTGGAAAGGGAACTCGATGACCGCCGCCACCTGCGGCATGGCGCGATAGACCGGCGCCACCCAGGGCAGGGCGCCGACGGTGAGCTGCTCGCCGCGCGCGTGCAGGCGGCGCAGCAGCGGCTCGGTCATCACCGCGTCGCCGATCCACTGCGGCGCGATGACGAGGGCACGCGTCATGGCCGTGCCCCGATGCGCGGGCTCAGTGCCCGCCGCCGAAATGTTCGCCGGCCTTCAGGCGGTACACCGTGCCGCAGTACGGGCACTTGCCTTCGCCGGCATCGGCCACGTTCAGGAACACGCGCGGGTGGCTGTTCCACAGCTTCATGCCCGCCTTGGGGCTGGGGCAGAACACGCCGCCCTGGCCATTGAGGTCGCTGGCCAGCAGCTCGACGACGGTTTCCTTGCGCGGGGCGGTGGCAGTGTTCATGCT
Source organism: Ramlibacter sp. (assembly GCF_041916345.1). Lineage (GTDB taxonomy): Bacteria > Pseudomonadota > Gammaproteobacteria > Burkholderiales > Burkholderiaceae_C > Ramlibacter. The sequence continues at coordinate 65,901 of NZ_JAYRZR010000004.1, read as the reverse complement.
CAGACCTTGGCCAGCCAGTGGGCGTACTTGGGGTTGCGGCCGTTCACGATGTCGAAGAAGGCCGACTGGATCTTCTCGGTCAGCGGGCCACGGCGGCCGATGCCGATCTGCACGCGGTCGAGTTCGCGGATGGGCGTGACCTCCGCCGCGGTGCCGGTGAAGAAGGCCTCGTCGGCGATGTAGACCTCGTCGCGGGTGATGCGCTTCTGGATGATCTCCAGGCCCAGGTCCTTCGCGATGTGGAACACGGTGTTGCGCGTGATGCCGTTCAGCGCGCCGGCCGACAGGTCGGGCGTGTAGATCACGCCGTCCTTGATGACGAAGATGTTCTCGCCCGCGCCCTCGGAGACGAAGCCGGAGGAATCGAGCAGCAGGGCCTCGTCATAGCCGTCATCCAGCGCTTCCATGTTGGCGAGGATGGAGTTGCTGTAGTTGCTGACCGCCTTGGCCTGCGTCATGGTGATGTTGACGTGGTGGCGGGTGTAGCTGCTGGTCTTGACGCGGATGCCCTTCTGCATGCCCTCCTCGCCCAGGTAGGCGCCCCAGGCCCAGGCCGCGACCATCAGGTGGATGGTGTTGCCCTTGGGGCTGACGCCCAGCTTCTGCGAGCCGATCCAGGTGAGCGGGCGGATGTAGCAGCTTTCCAGCTTGTTGGCACGCACCACTTCCTTCTGCGCCTCGTTCACCTGCTCCTTGGTGAAGGGCAGGTTCATGCGCAGGATCTTGGCGCTGTTGAACAGGCGGTCGGTGTGCTCCTGCAGGCGGAAGATGGCGGTGCCATTGACCGTGTTGTAGGCCCGCACGCCTTCGAAGGCGCCGCAGCCGTAGTGCAGGGTGTGGGTGAGAACGTGGATCTTGGCGTCACGCCAGTCGACCAGCTCGCCGTCCATCCAGATCTTGCCGTCGCGGTCGGCCATGGAGGGGAGTGCGCTCGCCATGTGGGTTCCTTGCTTGCAGGGGTGGAGGGTTGGCCCGAGGGGCCGAGCCGGCGATTTTATGCGAGCATGCCGCGCCCCCAGAGGAACACCGAAGCCGCATGATCCTTCTCCCCCGGCGCCTGGCGCCCTATCGCCCCGGGCTGGCCGCCGCGCTGGGCGTGATGTGCCTGCTGCTGGCCGCCTGCGCCGCGCCCGGCCCCAGGGCCACCGCCACCGCGGAGCCGTCCGACCCCTACCTGTGGCTGGAGGAGGTGCAGGGCGAGCGCGCCCTGGCCTGGGTGCGCGAGCGCAACGCCGAGGCCGAGGCGCTGCTGACGGCCCAACCCGGCTTCGCCGCCACGCGCGACCAGCTGCGCGCGGTGCTGGAGGACCGCAGCCGCCTCGCCCGCGTGCAGCGCGTCGGCGGCCACGTCTACAACCTCTGGACGGATGCCACCCATCGGCGCGGCCTGTGGCGGCGCGCCCTGCTGGCCGACTACGCCGCCGGCCGGCCGCAGTGGGAGCCGGTGCTGGACCTCGACGCCCTGGGCCGCGCCGAGGGCGAGAGCTGGGTGTGGAAGGGCGCCGCCTGCCTGCCCGCCGCCACCGAGGCCGGCATGGACCGCTGCCTGCTGCAGCTGTCGCGCGGCGGCGCCGATGCCCGCGTGGTGCGCGAGTTCGACCTGCGCACGCGCACCTTCGTGCCCGGCGGCTTCACCCTGCCGGAGGCCAAGAGCCAGGTGGAGTGGATCGACCGCGACACGCTCTACGTGATCACCGACTTCGGCCCCGGCAGCCTCACCGCATCCGGCTACCCGCGCATCGTGAAGCGCTGGTCACGCGGCCAGCCACTCACCCAGGCCGAAACCGTGTTCGAGGCCCCGGCGAACCATGTCTACGTGACGGCCACGGTCGACGCCGCGCCGGCCGGCCCGCGCCACGTGTTCCAGCGCGCCCCCGACTTCCACACCACCGAGGCCTTCGTGCTGCAGGCGGGCCGGCTGGTGCGCATCGACAAGCCGGCCGATGCGCGCCTGCAGGTGGGCGGCGGCTGGGCGGCGCTGCAGCTGCGCCGGGCCGCCACGCTGGGCGGCGCCAGCCACCCGGCCGGCACCCTGCTGGTGACACCGCTGGATGCGCTGGTGGCGGGCCGGCCGCGCTACGACACGCTGTTCACCCCCACGCCCACCAGCAGCCTGGCGCGCAGCGGCGTGCGTTTCCTGCGCGGCCACCTGCTGCTGGAACGCACGGACAACGTGGTGGGCGGCCTGGAGGAGTGGCGCCATGACGGCCGCGCCTGGCAGCGCCGCGCCGTGGCCGCGCCCGGCGCAGGGCAGCTCATGATCGAGCCGCTGGGCCTGCCGGCGCTGGCCCAGGACGCCTGGGGCGACGCCTACCTGATGACGTACTCGGATTTCCTCACGCCCGAGTCGCTGCTGCTGGGCCGCGCCGGCACCGACGAACGCAGCGTCGTGCAGCGCCGCGCCGCGCAGTTCGATGCCACCGGCATGCGGGTGGAGCAGCTCTGGGCCACCAGCCGTGATGGCACCCGCGTGCCTTATTTCGTGGTGTGGCCGCGCGGCGCCATGGCCAGCGCGGACAACCCCACGCTGCTCAGCGCGTATGGCGGCTTCCAGGTCAGCGTGCAGCCCACCTACCAGTCGCTGCGCGGCAACGCGTGGCTGGCGCGTGGCGGCGTCTACGTGCTGGCCAACATCCGCGGCGGCGGTGAGTTCGGCCCCGCCTGGCACCAGGCCGCGCTGCGCGAGAAGCGGCAGAACGCCTTCGACGACTTCATCGCCGTGGCCGAGGACCTGATCGCGCGCCGCATCACCTCACCGCGCCACCTGGGCATCGCCGGCGGCAGCAATGGCGGGCTGCTGGTGGGTGCCACGGTCACGCAGCGGCCCGACCTGTTCGGTGCCGCGCTGATCCAGGTGCCGGTGCTCGACATGCGCCGTTATCACCGCCTGCTGGCCGGCGCGAGCTGGATGGCCGAGTACGGCAACCCGGATGACCCGGCGGACTGGGCCTTCCTCTCGAAATACTCGCCCTACCACCAGGTGCGCGCCGACGCGAAGTACCCGCGCATCCTGCTGACCACCAGCACGCGCGACGACCGCGTCCACCCGGGGCATGCGCGCAAGATGGCGGCACTGCTGCTCGAGCAGGGCCACGCCGCGCTGTCCTACGAGAACATCGAGGGCGGCCATGGCGGCGCCGCCGACGCCACGCAGCGCGCCCACCTGAGCGCGCTGGAGTTCAGCTACCTGTGGCTGCAGCTGGGGCGGTAGTCTCGCTCCGGGAGAGGACCGGGGCGAGGGCGCCGGCCGCGCTAACGACCAGGGACTTCGCTCCCTCTCCCTCCGGGAGAGGGCTGGGGTGAGGGCGCCGGCGCGGCACCAACATCCTCCTGCGCCTGCGGCCGCACCATCTCCCACTTCACCAGCCGCCCGTTCACGAACTCGCAAGTCACGCTGCTGGCGGTGCCGTCGGTCCAGCGGTAGACCTCCGGGGCGGTGCCCGCCTCGCTCAGCTGCTCGCCCATGGCGCGCGTGAGCGCCATCACGTGCAGCAGGTTCACGCCCAGGCGCAGCTTGGCATTGAGCATCACCGCGCTGTCGCAATAGCCGATGGGCCGGTTGGCCGCGCCCTGCAGCACCTTCATCGTGCGGGTGAAGTGCAGCAGCATCCACATCACGATGCCACCCACGACCAGGGCCACGCCGCCCCAGCCGCCGGACTGCCAGCCCACGGCCACCATCACCACGCCCGCCACGGGCACCAGGATCTTCCGCCAGTTCATCCCGTGATTGTCGCGGCGGCCGGCGGCATGCGGCCTGTGGCGAGTGCGTAGGCCCAGTCGGGCCGGCCGCGGGCCTGCGCCAGCGCGGCCTGCGGGGCCCAGTCGTAGGGCACGGCGCGCCATTGCACGGCCCAGCCCGCGGCACGGCGCTCGACGATCACGTAGCGCGCCTGCGGATGGCCCGTCTCCATCACGTGCGGATGCGGCCAGTCCCAGTCGTAGGCCTGCAGGCCCACGCTGCCGGGGTTCACGACCAGCGTGCCGTCGCATTGCACGGCGCGCGGCATGTGGGTGTGGCCGCACAGGATCAGGGTGGGTGGCGCGGCTTCGTCGAGCACCGCACCCAGTCGCTCGCGCACTTCGATTGCGGTGGCGGGGCGCACGCCCGGGTCGCCGCCGGGCTGGTAGCTGGTGGTCGCCGTCTCCAGCAGGTAATGCAGGTCGCTCGCCGGCGTGCCGTGGATCAGCAGCACCTCGTCCGCGACGCGCAGGCCGGGCGGCGGGATGCTGTCCAGCCAGTCCCACTGCGCTTCGTTGAGTTGCGTGGCCGCGTAGCCGTCACTGTCGGTCGGGTTCCAGCGCTCGGCCCGCCCGCGCAGGCGCAGCAACTGCCGCTCATGGTTGCCGGCGATCACCGGCCCGCCGCGCGCCATCAGCAGATCGGCCGTCTCGGCCGGCTGCAGCGGGCCGCTCAAGCTGTCGCCGAGGTTGACGACGAGATCGGCGCGCTCGCGGTCCACCTCCTCCAGCACCGCCTGCAGCGCGGGCAGGTTGCCGTGGATGTCGGACAGCACCGCGATCCTCATGCCGACAGCTCCCGCAGCACCTCCAGCGCCTGCTCGATGCGCTCCACGGGGTGGATGGTCAGGCCCTCGAAGTCGCGCGCGGCGCGGCCGCTGGTCTTGGGCGCGTTGGCCTTGGGCACGATGGCCACCGAGAAGCCGAGCTTGGCCGCCTCGCGCAGGCGCTCCTGACCGCGCGGCGCCGGCCGCACCTCGCCCGCCAGGCCGACTTCGCCGAAGGCGAGGAAGCCCTTGGGCAGCGCCCTTCCGCGCAGCGACGAGGCGATGGCCAGCATCACCGCCAGATCCGCCGCCGGCTCGCTGATGCGCACGCCGCCCACGGCGTTGACGAACACGTCCTGATCCAGGCAGGCCACGCCGGCATGGCGATGCAGAACGGCCAGCAGCATGGCGAGTCGGTCGCGGTCCAGGCCCACAGAGAGGCGGCGTGGGCTCGGGCCGCCGCTGTCCACCAGCGCCTGGATCTCCACCAGCATCGGCCGCGTGCCCTCCAGCGTGACCAGCACGCAGCTGCCGGGCACCGGCTCGCTGTGCTGCGACAGGAAGATGGCGCTCGGGTTGGCCACGCCCTTCAGGCCGCGCTCCGTCATCGCAAAGACGCCGATCTCGTTGACGGCGCCGAAGCGGTTCTTGATGGCGCGCACCAGTCGGAAGCTGCTGTGCGTGTCGCCCTCGAAGTACAGCACGGTGTCCACCATGTGCTCCAGCACGCGCGGGCCGGCGAGCGCGCCTTCCTTGGTCACATGGCCGACCAGCACGATGGCGGTGCCGCCGGCCTTGGCCGCGCGAGTGAGATGCGCGGCGCATTCGCGCACCTGCGCCACCGAGCCGGGCGCGGAGGTGAGCGCGTCGGAGTAGACGGTCTGGATCGAGTCGATCACCGCCACCGCCGGCTGCTGCGCGCTGATGGTGGCCTGGATCTTCTCCAGCTGGATCTCCGCCAGCACCTTCACCTGCGAGCGGTCCAGCCCCAGCCGGCGCGACCGCAGCGCCACCTGGGCGCCACTCTCCTCGCCGGTCACGTACAGCGTGGGCACGCCCTGGCGCTGCAAGCCATCGAGCGCCTGCAGCAGCAGGGTGGACTTGCCGATGCCGGGATCACCGCCGATCAGCACCACCCCGCCTTCGACGATGCCGCCGCCCAGCACGCGGTCCAGCTCGTCGATGCCGGTGGGCGTGCGGGCGATGTCGGCCGCCTCGATGTCGGCCAGCACGGCGACCTCCGAAGCTGGCGCGAGCGATGCGAAGCGGTTGCGCGTGGCCGAGGCCGACTCGGCCACGCCCTCGATCAACGTGTTCCAGGCACCGCAGTGCGGGCACTTGCCCTGCCACTTGGGGCTGGTGCCGCCGCAGTCGTTGCAGGTGTAGAGGGTCTTGTCCTTGGCCACGCGGGCAGTGTAGGCGAGTGCGCAGCGGGTCAGCGTCGCCAGAGGCGCGGCGACGAACAGGGCCGGGCAGATCCCAGGTCGGCGGGGCCCGCGCTTCGGCGACACTCGCTCCCCATGGACCTCTCCCGCTTCCCCCGCCGCCGCTACACGCCATTCGCCACCCCCATCGAGCCGCTGCCGCGCTTCTCGGCGGCGCTCGCGGCCAGTTGCCCGGGCGGCGTGGGGCCCGAGGTGTGGATCAAGCGCGACGACATGCTGGGCCTGTTCCCCGGCGGCAACAAGACCCGCAAGCTGGAATTCCTGGTGGCCGACGCGCTGGCGCAGGGCGCCGACACGCTGGTGACCTGCGGCGCGCCGCAATCCAACCATTGCCGCATCACGCTGGCCGCGGCGGTGAAGGAGGGGCTGCGCTGCCGCTTCGTGATCGAGGAGCGCGTGGCCGGCAGCTACGACCCGCACGCGAGCGGCAATCACTTCATGTTCCAGCTCATGGGCGTGGAAGCGATCACCGTGGTACCCGGCGGCTCTGACATGGCGGCTGCGATGGCGCAGGTGGCGGCCGACGTGGCCGCGCTCGGGCGCAAGGCCTACATCATCCCCGGCGGCGGCTCCAACGCCATCGGCGGCCTGGGCTACGTGGCCTGCGCGCAGGAACTGCAGCAGCAGTGCTTCGACTTGGGGCTGCGCTTCAACCGCGTCGTGGTCGGCTCGGGCAGCTCCGGCACGCATGGCGGGCTGGTGGCCGGCTTCCTGGGCAACCACATCGACATTCCCATCGTGGGCGTGGGCGTGAGCCGCGACCCGGCGAACCAGCAGCCGCTGGTGCTGAAGGAGGCGCAGGCCGTGTGCGACCTGCTGGGCATCGGCGTGACCGTGCGACCCGAAGACGTCACCTGCGTCGGCGGCTACTGGCAGCCGAAGTATTCCGTGCCGAACGCGCGCATGGTCGAGGCGGTGCAGATGCTGGCCCGTACCGAAGGCATCCCGCTCGACCCGGTCTACACCGGCAAGATCATGGCCGGGCTGATCGGCCTGGCGCGCGAGGGCTTCTTCGCGCCCGGCGAGCGTGTGCTCTTCATCCACACGGGCGGCCTGCCGTCGCTGCATGTGTATGAGGACGTGGTGCTCGGACGCACCGAGGTCGCGTCCGCGTGACCTCGTGACCTCGTAGGCTGGGGTGGAGCGCAGCGCAACCCCAGCGCTTCAAAGTCCGCCCACGCGGCGCCTCAGATCAGGCCCTTGTACGACCCGCCGTCGATCTGGATGTTCTGGCCGCAGATGAAGGCGGCCTGCGTGCTGCAGAGAAACGCGCAGATCGACGCGAACTCCTCCGTGGTGCCGAAGCGCTTGGCGGCCACGGTGTCGGCCAGCTTGCGCCGCGCCTCGTCGTAGCTGGTGCCGTCCAGCTTCGCCTGGCGCTCGGTCAGGAACTGCTGGCGCGGGGTGTCGATGCGCTCCGGCAGCAAATTGTTGATGGTCACGTTGTCCACCACCGTCTCGGCCGAGATGGCCTTGCACACGGCGGTGAGCGCGGTGCGCGCCGAAGTCGACAAGCCCTGATGCGCGCGCGGTGACTTCACCATGGCGGAGGTGATGTTGACGATGCGGCCGAAGCGCCGCTCGCGCATGCCGGGCAGCAGCGCGCGGATCATCAGCACCGGCGCCAGCATGTTGGCTTCCATCGCCTGCAGGTACTGATCACGCCCCCAGTCCTGGAAGTTGCCCGGCGCCGGACCGGCGTTGTTGTTGATCAGGATGTCGGCATCCGGGCAGGCCGCCACCAGCGCGGCGCGGCCGGCCTCGGTGGTGATGTCGGCCTGCACCGGCGTCACCGGCTGGCCGGTGGCGCGACGGATCTCCTCCGCCGCCGCCTCCAGCGTGGCCAGCGTCCGGCCGTTGATGAACACGTGCACGCCCTCCTGCGAAAGCGCCAGGGCGCAGGCCTTGCCCAGCCCTTGCGACGACGCGCAGACGATGGCCTTGCGGCCGGCGAGGTGCAGATCCTTGCGGGTCTCCTTGTGCGTGCGGACCGACGACCGCAGCAGCCTGCCGGCCGCTGGGGCATGCCCCTGCGGCGCGCCCGGCGGGGCTTGCGCGAAAATCATTTAACCTGTTAAATATTGTGCCATGGTCCAGCCCTTCACGCACCGCAACCTGCCACGCCTGCTGCTGCAGGCGCGGGAGGCGGTGATGCTGCACACCCGCCCCAGCCTGCGCGCGCACGGCCTGTCGGATCAGCAGTGGCGCGTGCTGCGCGTGCTGGGCGAGCACGGCACGGTGGAGACAGGCCGGGTGGCACGTGAGGCGTTCATCCTCGGCCCCAGCCTCACCGGCGTGCTGGCCCGCATGGAGCGCGACGGCCTGATCCAGCGCGAGCGCGACCCCGCGGACCAGCGTCGATCCGTCGTGCGCGCCACGCCGCGCGGCAAGCGGCTGGTGGCGAAGCTGTCCGACGCCATCGAATCGCACTACGCTTGGCTGGAGCAATCGCTGGGCAAGCCGCAGCTGCAGCAACTCTATGACCTGCTCGACCGCGTGATCGCGCTGGAGCAGCCTGGCGACGAGACCGTCGCCGAACCCGAACACGAACAAGAGATCTGAACCCATGCGCATCGAACACCTGATCAACGGCCGCCCGGTTCCCGGCGGCGACTACTTCCAGACCGTCAATCCCGCCACGCAGGAAGTGCTGGCCGAGGTCGCCGCCGGCGGCGAAGCGGAGGTGAACGCCGCCGTCGCCGCGGCGAAGGCCGCCTTCCCGAAGTGGGCGGCCCTGCCCGCGCCCGAGCGCGCGAAGCTCGTGCGCAAGCTCGGCGACCTGATCGCGGCGCACGTGCCCGAGATCGCGCAGACCGAGACCAACGACACCGGCCAGGTGATCGCGCAGACCGGCAAGCAGCTCGTGCCGCGCGCCGCCGACAACTTCTACTACTTCGCCGAGATGTGCGTGCGGGTGGACGGGCACACGTACCCCACGCCCACGCACCTGAACTACACGCTGTTCCACCCGGTCGGTGTGTGCGCGCTCATCTCACCCTGGAACGTGCCGTTCATGACGGCCACCTGGAAGGTGGCGCCCTGCCTCGCCTTCGGCAACACCGCGGTGCTGAAGATGAGCGAGCTGTCCCCGCTCAGCGCTGCGCGCCTGGGCGAGCTGGCGCTGGAGGCGGGTATCCCGGCCGGCGTGCTGAACATCGTGCACGGCTACGGCAAGGCGGCCGGCGAGCCGCTCTGCGCGCACCCGGACGTGCGCGCCATCTCCTTCACCGGCTCCACCGCCACCGGCAACCGCATCGTGCAGGCCGCGGGCCTGAAGAAGTTCAGCATGGAGCTGGGCGGCAAGAGCCCGTTCGTGATCTTCGAGGATGCGGACCTGCCGCGGGCGCTGGATGCCGCCGTCTTCATGATCTTCAGCAACAACGGCGAGCGCTGCACCGCCGGCAGCCGCATCCTGGTGCAGAAGTCGATCTACGCTTCGTTCGTCGAGCAGTTCGTGGCCCGCGCGAAGCGCATCACCGTGGGCGATCCGCTGGACGAGAAGACGATCATCGGCCCGATGATCAGCCAGGGCCACCTGGCCAAGGTGCGCAGCTACATCGAGCTGGGGCCGAAGGAAGGCGCCACGCTGCTGTGCGGCGGCCTCGATGCGCCGGCCCTGCCGGACCGGGTGAAGAAGGGCAACTACGTGGCGCCCACCGTGTTCGCCGACGTGGACAACCGCATGCGGATTGCGCAGGAAGAGATCTTCGGCCCCGTGGCCTGCCTGATCCCGTTCGAGGACGAGGCCGACGCCATCCGCATTGCCAACGACATCGCCTACGGCCTCTCCAGCTACGTCTGGACCGAGAACATCGGCCGCGCCCATCGCGTGGCCGCGGCGGTGGAGGCCGGCATGTGCTTCGTCAACAGCCAGAATGTGCGCGACCTGCGCCAGCCGTTCGGCGGCACCAAGGCCAGCGGCACCGGCCGCGAGGGCGGCACGTGGAGCTACGAGGTGTTCCTGGAGCCGAAGAACGTGGCGGTGTCGCTGGGTTCGCACCATATTCCTCACTGGGGGGTTTGACCATGGGCCAACTCGCACTCGCCGCCAAGATCACGCACGTGCCCTCCATGTACCTGAGCGAGCTGGACGGCCCGCGCAAGGGCACGCGCCAGGACGCCATCGACGGCCACATCGAAATCGGCCGGCGCTGCCGTGCGCTGGGCGTGGACACCATCGTGGTGTTCGACACGCACTGGCTCGTGAATGCCAACTACCACGTGAACTGCGCGCCGCACTTCAAGGGGCTGTACACCAGCAACGAGCTGCCGCACTTCATCAGCAACATGGGCTTCGAGTTTCCCGGCAACCCGAAGCTGGGCAAGCTGATCGCCGAGGTGGCCAACGACTGGGGCGTGGAGACGCTGGCCCACGACGCGACCACGCTCAACCCCGAGTACGGCACGCTGGTGCCCATGCGCTACATGAACGCCGACCAGCACTTCCAGGTGGTCTCGGTCTCGGCGCTGTGCCAGGCGCACTACCTCAACGACAGCGCGCGCCTGGGCTGGGCGATCCGCCGCGCCATCGAGGACCACTACGACGGCACGGTGGCGATCTTCGCCAGCGGCTCGCTCTCGCACCGCTTCGCGCAGAACGGGCTGGCGCCCGAGTACGCGTTCAAGATCTGGAGCCCCTTCCTGGAGCAACTCGATCACGAGGTGGTGCGCATGTGGCAGGCCGGCGAATGGAAGGCCTTCTGCGGCATGCTGCCCGAGTACGCCAGCAAGGGCCACGGCGAGGGCTTCATGCACGACACCGCCATGCTGCTGGGCGCGCTGGGCTGGTCGGCGTACGATGGCCGCGCCGAGATCGTCACGCCGTACTTCGGCGCCTCGGGCACCGGGCAGCTCAACGCCGTGTTCCCTGTCACGCCGCAGGATGGTCATGCCATCCCGGCGCCGCAGGCCTCGTCGGCCGAGGGCTACACGGCGGTGGCGCAGCGGCTCTGAGGGGCGCTGCGGAAATCGTTATCTGACCCCAATTATTGGGAGGCTTGCCATGCCACATCTCGTCGTGCTGTACACGCCCAACCTGGAGGCGCGCACCAACCTCGGATTTCTTTGCCGCTCGCTGGCGGATGCCATGCTGGGGGTGATGGACGAGGCGGGGCGGCAGGTCTTTCCCACCGGCGGCACGCGCGTGCTGGCGTTTCCGGCGGCGCACTACGCGGTGGCCGACGGCAAGCGGGACTACGCGTTCATGTACCTCAACCTGCGCATGGGCGCGGGCCGCAGCGACATGGTGAAGAAAGCCGCCGGTGACGTGCTGCTGCACACGGTGCAGCGCCACTTCGCGCCGATCTTCGAGCAGTCGCTGATCGGCATCACCGTGCAGGTGGACGAGAGCCCCGGCCAGGTCTACGACGCCAAGCACAGCAACATTCATCCGCTTTTCCAGACCCCATGAGCTTCAGCACCGACCTCATCGACCAGCTCGCCCGCGAACTCGACCAGAGCGAGAAGACCCGCCAGCAGGTGGAGCACTTCAGCAAGCGCTTTCCCGGCATGACCATCGCCGACGGCTACGCGGTCTCGCGGGCCTGGGTGGCCATGAAGATCGCGCAAGGCCGCGTGGTGCGCGGCCACAAGATCGGCCTGACCTCACGCGCCATGCAGCAGGCCAGCCAGATCGACGAGCCGGACTACGGCACGCTGCTGGACGACATGTTCTTCGCGCCCGGCGACATCCCCTTCGACCGCTTCATCGCGCCGCGGGTGGAGGTGGAGCTGGCCTTCATCCTCAAGGCACCGCTGCAGGGCCCCGAGGTCAACGTCGACCAGGTGCTGGCCGCCACCGAGTACGTGCAGCCGGCCATCGAGATCATCGACGCGCGCATCGAGCAGTTCGACCGCCACACCAAGGTGATGCGCAAGGTGCAGGACACGATCAGCGACAACGCGGCCAACGCCGGCATCGTGCTGGGCGGCGAGAAGGTGGACCCGCGCGCGGTGGATCTGCCGTGGTGCGGCGCTGTCCTGCGCCAGAATGACGTGGTGGAAGAGACCGGCCTGGCCGCCGGCGTGCAGGGCCACCCCGCCATCGGCGTGGCCTGGCTCGCCAACAAGCTCGCGCCCTGGGGCGAGAGCCTGCAGGCGGGGCAGGTGGTGCTGGCCGGTTCCTTCACGCGGCCGGTGGGCGCCAAGCGGGGGGACCGCTTCGACGCCGACTACGGGCCGCTCGGACGCTTCACGTTCCGCTTCGTGTGAGCGCAGCGCCTCCCAACAGGAATCCGGAGACCCCTCGATGCAGACCCCCGTCAACCCCTTCAAACAGGCCCTGGCCGAGAAGCGCGCGCAAATCGGCCTGTGGCTCGGCCTGGCCGACCACTACACCACCGAGATCTGCGCCGGCGCCGGCTTCGACTGGCTGCTGATCGATGGCGAGCACTCGCCCAACGACCTGCGCACCATCCTGCAGCAGGCGCAGGTGATCGCGGCCTACCCGGCCAGCCATGCCATCGCGCGCGTGCCCATGGGCCATGGCATGGTGGGGCAGGCGCTCATCAAGCAGTACCTCGATCTCGGCGTGCAGACGCTGCTGGTGCCGATGGTGGACACGCCCGAGCAGGCGCGCGAGCTGGTGCGCTGCATGCGCTACCCGCCGGATGGCATCCGTGGCATGGGCGGCGCGCGTGCCTCGCGCTGGGGCCGCATCCCGCAGTATGCGAAGGAGGCCAACGCCCAGGTCTGCCTGCTGGTCCAGGCAGAGACGCGCGAAGCCATCGCCAACCTCGACGCCATCGCGGCGACGCCGGGCGTGGACGGCGTATTCATCGGCCCGGCGGACCTGTCGGCGGCCATGGGCCATGTGGGCAATCCCGCGCATCCGGAAGTGCAGGCCACCATCGAGGACGCCATCCGCCGCATCATCGCGGCCGGCAAGGGCGCCGGCATCCTGACCACCGACGAGACGCAGGCGCGGCACTACCTGGCCCTGGGCGCGACCTTCGTCGCCGTGGGCCTGGACACCAACCTGCTGATGCGCGCCACCACCGAGCTGGCGCGCAAGTTCAAGGGTGCGCCCGCTGCGCCGCAGGGCAAGACGACCTACTGAGGAGACCGCGCATGAGTGCCGTGCTGAAACCCGCCGCCGCCAGCCGCTTCCACCCTGACGAGTGGGCCGCGCGCGTGCAGCTCGCCGCCGCCTACCGCATCTTCGACATGCTCGGCTGGACGGAGATGATCTACAACCACATCACGGTGCGCGTACCCGCCAGCGTGAGCGGCGATGCGAAGCACTTCCTCATCAACCCCTTCGGCCTGCACTACCGCGAGGTGACGGCCAGCAACCTGGTGAAGATCGATCTGGCGGGCAACAAGCTGGATGCGGACAACCCCTGGCCGGTGAACCCGGCCGGCTTCACCATCCACGGCGCGATCCACACCCACGTGGACCACGCGCACTGCGTGATGCACACCCACACGACCAATGGGCTGGCGGTCGCCTGCACCGAAGGCGGGCTGGCGCAGAACAACTTCTATTCCGCGCAGCTGCATGACCTGGTGGGCTATCACGACTTCGAGGGCATCACCATCCACGCGGACGAAGCCCCGCGCCTGCTGGCCAGCCTGGGCAGCCGGCCATTGATGATCCTGCGCAACCACGGCCTGCTGTCGGTCGGCCCGACGCTGCCGCTCGCCTTCGTGCGGCTGTGGACGCTGCAGCGCGCCTGCGACATCCAGGTCACGCAGGCCGCGCTGGGCCGCGCCATCCCGGTGCCCCAGGCGGTGGCGATCAAGACCACGCACGACTCGTTCCAGTTCGACCAGCGCTTCGGCGCCGGCCAGGACGTGTTCGACGCCATGACGCGGCTGGTGGACCGCATCGACGACAGCTACAGGCAATGAACAAGGTCTGCATCTACGGCGCCGGCGCCATCGGCGGCTGGATCGGCGTGAAGCTCGCGCGCGTCGGTTGCGCGGTGAGCGTGGTGGCCCGTGGCGCCACGCTGGAGGCGATCCGCCGCGACGGCCTGCGCCTGGTGGAAGGCGGTGTCACGACCGCCGTGCCGGTGCAGGCCAGCGCCTCCCCGGCGGAGCTGGGCGTGCAGGACGTCGTGGTGGTGGCCGTCAAGGCGCCGGCCATGGCCGACGTGGCGCGTGCCATCGGCCCGCTGCTCGGGCCACACACCATCGTGCTCACCGCCATGAACGGCGTGCCCTGGTGGTTCTTTCACGGCATGAGCGGCCCGCTGGCCGGCACGCGGCTGGAAGCGGTGGACCCCGACGGTGCCATCGCCGCGGCCATCCCCGCGCAGCACATCATCGGCTGCGTGGTGCACGCGAGCTGCGCGCTCGACGGCCCGGGCCTGGTGCGGCATCACTTCGGTCAGAAGCTGATCATCGGCGAACCTTCGGGCGAGGCCACGCCGCGCGTGCAGGCGCTGCAAGCGCTGCTGCAGCGCGCCGGCTTCGAGATCGAGCTGTCGCCGCAGATCCAGAAGGACGCCTGGTACAAGCTCTGGGGCAACATGACGGTGAACCCGGTCAGCGCCATGACCGGCGCCACCACCGACAAGGTGCTCGACGATGATCTGGTGCGCGGGTTCATCTCCGCCGTGATGCTGGAGGCGCGCGAGATCGGCCACCGCATCGGCATCCCCATCACCCAGCAGCCGGAGGACCGGCATCAGGTCACGCGCAAGCTGGGCGCCTTCAAGCCCTCGATGCTGCAAGACGTGGAGGCCGGCAAGCCGGTGGAGCTGGATGCGCTGGTGAGCGTGGTGCGCGAGCTGGGCCAGCGCACCGGTGTGCCCACGCCCTACACCGACGTGCTGCTGGGCCTGGCGCGGCTGCACGCGCGCACGCACGGGCTGTATTGAGCCGCGGGCGCGGCCTCAGGGCCGCAGCACGAGCTTGCCCAGCGTCTCGCCCGCATCCAGCAGCTGGTGCACCTCACGGGCCTGCGCCAGCGGGAACACCGCGGCCGGCAGCGGGCGCAGGCGGCCCTCGGCCATGAGGTCGATGGCCCGCTGCATCAAGGCGCGCCGCTTGGCCGGGTCCGCATCGAGCGTGTGGATGGAGTAGCAACGCACGCCGAGGCTGCGGCCCAGGCGCGCGCGCAGGGCCGCGAACACATCCTGCGGCAGGCCGCCGAGCGCGTTGTACGACAGCAGGGTCCCCAGCGGCGCGAGCAAGTCGAGGTTGGCGATGAAGCCCGGCCCGGCGACGTGATCCAGCACCATGTCGACGCCCCGCCCCTGGGTGAGGGCCATCACGGCCGCGCGCAGGTCCTGCTCGCCGCGCACCAGCACCTGCTTTGCCCCCGCCGCGAGCGCGAAGTCCCGTTTCTCCGGCGAGCTGACGACCGAGATCACCTCGATGCCATCGGCGCTCGCCAGCTGTTGCAGTGCCGTGGCCACGCCGCCGGCGCCGCCGTGCAGCAGGATGCTGCGCGGCCGCACGCAACCGCTTTCGTACAGCAGCGCGCCGGCCAGCTGGTAGTTGGGCAGCGTGACGGCATCGTCGGGTGAGATGCTTGCCGGCAGCGCATAGACGGCCCCGGCCGGCAGGCAGAGGGCCTGCGCGTAGCAGCCGCCTCGCTGCGGCAGCTCCCGCGAGCTCACCAGCACGCGCTGGCCCGGCGCGACGCCGGTGACGCCGGCACCGACCGCATCCACCACCCCGGCCATCTCGTTGCCCGGGATCGCCGGCAGCGGCGGCATCCACTTGTAGGTGCCCTGGCGGATCAGCGCGTCGGGCTTGCCCACGCCGATGGCCAGCGCACGCACGCGGACCTCACCCGCCGCCGGCTCGGGCAACGGAAGATCGACGACCTCCAGCACCTCCGGCCCGCCGGGGTGCCGCAGCTGCACGGCCTGCATCAGCGCTGGCCGTCGTGCACCGACACGTTTTCCTTGGTCAGGCCGCCCAGCCGCGCATGCACGCGGCCACCCGTGCCCATGACCAGCGCGAACAGGATCTCGCGCGGACGCGGTGCGTCCTGGATGCCGATCTCCATGCTGTTGTAGTGGCTGCGCACATAGCAGGCGTGGATGTAGTGCAGCGGCACCATGAGGCGGTAGCCCGTGGCCGCGACGGCCTTGGCGGCCGGCACGATGGCCTTGGGCTCGCCCAGCACGGCGCGCATGGCCCAGCCGCCCGCCTCGTGCCAGACGGCGGCGTGTTCCAGCTCGCCGTCGACGCCCACGATCGCGGCCTTGCTGTACACCTCCACGTTCTCTTTGCCCAGCACGCCCACCAGCTCCTCGGCCAGCAGGGTGCCCAGCGAGCGCAGTTCGGCCATGAAGGGCAGCAGGTCCGGCTCGTAGCGGCCTGCGTACGGGTTGCGAATGACGGCACAGGCCGCGGCCAGGCGCAGCGGCTTCTCGGCCACCGGCCCGCCCTCGTGGTGGATGGTCTCGATGGTGAGGCTGCGCTTGCGGATTTCGATCAGGGACATGGAAAGCTTCGTGTTCGGCTATTGCTTGGGGATGCGGGCATCGGCCACGACCTGGGTCCAGCGCTGCAGCTCGCTGGCGACCATGGCCTTCATCTCCTCCGGCGTGCTGCCGCGGGCTTCGCCGCCCATCTCTTCCAGCCTCGTCCTGACGGCGGGCAGCTGCAGCGCCTTCAGGGTCTCGGCATTCAGGCGGTCGATGACGGGGCGGGGCGTGCCGGCCGGCGCCATGAGGCCGGCCCAGGAGCGCACGTCGTAGCCGGCCACGCCTTGCTCGGCGACGGTGGGCACGTCCGGCAGGCCGGGCCAGCGCTGCGAGCCGGTGGCCGCCAGCGCGCGCAGCTTGCCGGCCTTGATGTTGGCCAGCACCGCCGTGGGCGGCGCGATGATGAAGGGCACGTCGCCCGCCAGCAGCGCGGTGAGCGAAGCCGAGTCGCCGCGGTACGGCACATGCAGCAGGTTCAGCCCCGCCATCTTGGCCAGCAGCTCGCCCGCCAGGTGGTGGGTGGAGCCCACGCCGGCCGTGCCGTAGCCGATGGTGCCCGGAGCCGCCTGGGCCGCCTGCGCCACGTCACGGAAGCTGCGGTACTTCGACTCCGCGTTGGCCACCAGCAGGAAGGGGAAGAAGGTGATGGTGCTCACCATCTCGAAGCTCGCCACCGTCTGGTACGGCAGCGTGTTGTATAGCGCGCCCGCCACGACGTGACCCCCCGTGGCCAGCAGCAGCGTGTAGCCGTCGGGCCGGGCGCGCGCCACGGTGCCCGCGGCGATGGTGCCGCCGGCGCCGGCCTGCGCCTCGACCACCACCGACTGGCCGAGCGTCTTGCCGATCTCGCCGCCGATGAGACGGGCGATGGCGTCGGCGTTGCCGCCCGCGGCAAAGCCCTGCAGCAGCTTGATCGGCCGCTCGGGCCAGGTCTGCGCGTGCAGCGGGAAGCTGCCGGTGGCGGCGAGCGCGCCGGCGGCGAGGAAGGTCCTGCGGTCCATCTTGTCTCCTTCTGGGGTTCGGGTGCGTGGTGCGCGGGGCCGTTCAGGCCCCGGCGACCACCGGGTTGCGCAGCGTGCCGATGGCCTCGATCTCGACCTCGACCACGTCACCGGCGCGCATGATCAGCGGCGGCTTGCGGCTCCAGCCCACGCCGGCCGGCGTGCCGGTGGCGATCACGTCGCCCGGTACCAGCGTGAAGATGGTGGAGGCGTAGTTGATGAGCGTGGGGATGTCGAAGATCATGTGGCCGGTGTGGCTGGACTGCTCCACCTTGCCGTTCAGGCGCACCTCCAGCTTGAGATGGCGGCCGGGCTCGATCTCGTCGGCCGTCACCATCCAGGGGCCGAAGCCACCGGTCTGCTCGAAGTTCTTGCCCGAGGCGATCTGCTTGGCATGGAACTGCCACTCGCGCACGCTGGCGTCGTTGTAGCAGCTGTAGCCGGCCACGTGCTCATAGGCGCGCTCCTTCGGGATGTTGCGGCCGGCCTTGCCGATGATGACGGCGAGCTCGCCCTCCCAGTCCAGCGAGTCCGACACCTTGGGGTTGACGATGGGCTGGTTGTGGGCCGTCTGCGAGCGCCACACGCGCAGGAAGATCGGCGGCTGCTCCGACAGCTCGCGCTGCATGCCGGCGGCCAGCACTTCCTTGTGGTGGTCCATGTAGTTGCGCACCGCGCACACGATCTTCTCGGGCCGCGGGATCACCGGCAGGAAGTGCAGCGTGGCCAGCGCGCCGTCATCCGGCTGGCCCTTCACATGCTCGGCCGCCTGCAGGTAGGCGCCGGAGCCGATGTAGTCGGCCAGCGTGGGGTACTGCGGGAAGGCGCGGCTCAGGTTGACGGCGCGGTCGCCGACGGCGGCGCCCCAGGCCTCTTGGCCGTTATGGAGGTAGGACAGGAGTCGCATGACAGGTTCCAGTGGATGAAGACAGGGGCCGCGCTGGCACAGCGCGGCGGTGGAGCGGGGTTCAGGCGGCGGGCGCCGCCTTCAGGAAGCGGGCGCGCCACTCGTCGAGCGGCATGAAGGTGGGGTCGGCGCGGCAGATGGCCTCGGTCTCGCGCATCAGCTCCTCGTCGCTCTTGTCCAGATCGAGCGGGTCGCCGTGTGGCTGCGCCACGTAGAAGGGCGTGTCGATGTAGACCTCGACCGTGTTGCCTTCGGGGTCGGAGAAGTAGATCGAGAGCGCATTGCCGTGATTCAGGCCGCGCATCTGGGTGGCGCCCTGCTCCAGCGCCAGGCGGCGGATGTCGCGCATGGACTGGATCGACGGCACCACGAACGAGATCTGCATCACCGTGGAGAACGTGGCCTCTTCGGGGCGACCGCCGGCGATGACCAGCTGGTGGTGCTGGTCGGGGCTGGCGCTCATGAAGATCAGGTCCACCGGGAAGGTGCGGCCGCGGCCGCGGTCCGTGACGGTGAGGCCGAACACGCGCGTGTAGAAGTCGACCAGCCGCTGCGGATCCTTCGCGAAGATGCCGAAGTGCGAGGGCGTGGGGCGCGAGACAGTGAGCATGGTGCAGGCGGTAGGGTGATCAGGAAGGGCGGCCCGCCTCGGCGGCGGCCTCCATGCGGGTGAGGGCGGCCTCGACGTTGCGCTGCGTGCCGCGCACATGCTCGGCCAGCAGGGCGCAGGCCGTCTCGGCATCGCGGCGCAGCACGGCATCGAGCAGGCGGCGGTGCTCGCGCAGCTTGCTGCGCAGCGTGGTGCGGTGCCGCGCCGAGAAGCGGCGGTAGCGCTCGGCCTGGTCGAACAGGCTGGCGCACAGGGCGCGCTGGCGCTCCGACGGGCAGGCGGCGTAGAGCGAGAGATGAAAGTCCCGGTGCAGCTGGCTCCAGGTGTCGTCCAGCACCAGCGGCCCTTCGCCAAGATTCGCCTCGGCGCGCTCCAGCCGGTGGGCGGCGGCCACCACGGCGGCCTCCCAGGCGTCGTCGCCCTGCGCGATGGCGGCCTGCAGCGCCTGCACCTCGACCAGCAGGCGCATGTGGGTGACATCGGCCAGGTCCGCGCGGGAGATGGCGGCCACGCGGAAGCCCCGGCGGTCGTCGGCGCGCACCAGGCCCTCCTGGCTCAAGCGGTTGAGCGCCTCGCGCAGCGGACTGCTGGAGACACCGTAGCTCGCCTGCAGCTCCTCGACCTTCAGCTTGGCGCCGGGCGCGTGCGCGCCGGTCAGCACGTCACGCCGCAGCCGCAGGAAGGCCTGCTCCACCAGGGACGGGGCGGAAGGCGCGGACGGAACCGCGGGCGAGGACAGGGTGGGCTGCACAAAACGGAATTTATGCACAAAATGGATTTCTGTGCATCGGGTTTTCCCGACCTGCCGGCGCATCCACTACGATCCCGCCATGACAACCCGGTCGATCGGCCCCGCGGCCTTCTTCACCCTGCTGCTGATCGCGCTGATGATGGGCGCCAACCACGTGGCCGCGCGCATCGCCTTCAACCACGGGGTGGACGTGGCGACGGCCGTGGCCTTCCGCAGCATCGCCACCGCCCTGGTGGTGCTGGCCCTGGTGCTGCGGGCCGGCGCGAAGCTGGACCTGACGCCGCGCCAGCGCCGCTTCCTGCCCGGCATCGGCCTGCTGATCGGCGTGCAGAGCCTGTTCCTGTATTCCGCCGTGGCCCGGCTGCCGGTGGCCCTGGCGCTGCTCGCCTTCAACACCTATCCCCTGTGGACCGCGCTGCTGGCCTGGGTGATCTACCGGCAGCGGCCCGAGCGCACGCTGGTGATCGCGATGCCGGTCATCCTGCTCGGCCTGGCCCTGGCGCTCGACGTGCTGGGCGCCGCCTCGGGCCTGGGCGCGGCCGGGCAGTGGGGCCGCATCGGCGCGGGCGTGGCCTTCGCGCTGGCCGCCGCCGCCTCTTTCGGCCTGGCGCTGGTGCTCACGCAGCACGAGACGCAAGGCGTGGACGGGCGGGTGCGCACCATGGCCTCCATGGGGATCGCCGGCGCCGTGGCGCTGATCGCCGTCACGGTGCAGGGCGGCTTCCACCTGCCCACCGCGCCGGCCGGCTGGGGCGGGCTGGCCGCCCTCGCCTTCCTCTACGGCACCGCCTTCACCATCATGTTCACCGTGCTGCCCCGGCTGGGCGTGGTGGGCAACTCCGCCATCATGAACGTGGAGCCGGTGTTCGCGCTCGTGCTCGCGTGGCTGATCCTGGGCCAGGCCATCGCGCCGGTGCAGGTGGCCGGCGCGCTGCTGGTGGTGGGCGCGGTGATGTGGCTGGGGCTGCGGCGGCGCTAGCCGCCGCAGGCGGCCCGCTAGCGCACGCCCAGCACGAAGGTGCCGTCGGAGCGGTCCGGCAGCGTCAGGCCCACCCACAGCTGCTGCTGCCCGGCGGGGCTGAGCGTGCGGTAGGCTACGCCGATCACGCTGAAGCCGCACAGGTCCGCCGTGCCGCTGACCTGCGCGATCACCTGGAACACGTTTCGCCCGCCGGGCCGCGGGCTGACGGTGCCGCTGAGCGTGCAGGTGGCGAAGCTGCCGCTCACCGCGCCATCGGCCGCGATGACCATCGTGCCCGTGGCGCCCATCGCGGCGCGGAAGGGCCAGCTGCCCGTGATGGTGGCCAGGCTGGCCGGCTGGCTGTAGTCGTAGCGGGCCACCGGCATCACGGCGGCCGTGATCGGGTGCGACTGCGAGTCACCGATCACGGTGGCCTGCCCGCTCAGGCTGGTGCCGGCCACATAGGTGCCGGTGAAGCTGCCGGTCTGTGCGTCCTCGCTCTGGTACACGGTCATCAGGCTGCTGCTCACGTAGCTGCCGTTGCTGCCGGCGCCGGTGATGAAGGTCAGGCCCTCCACCTGCGTCAGGCTGCCTTCACCGGTGCCATCGGCCACCCACACATCACCGTTGTCCAGCGCCAGGATCTGCACCCGCGCCGTGCTGCCGCCGGATGTGGAGGTGCCCTCGTACACGCCCTCCAGCGGGCCGCTGGCACCGGCGGGCGGATCCGCGCTGGCGAAGACCAGCCGCTTCAGCGGCACCCTGCGGCCGTCCGGCAGGGTGAGTTCCGCCGTGGTGCCGGTGAGCCCGCGGAAGGCCACCGTGCCGGCGCTGCCGGTCGCCTGCGGCGCCCGATAGGCCGCGCCCAGTGCCTGGCCGTTCTGGTAGGTCTGCAACTCGCCGCTGAAGCCCTGGCCGCTGACGGCGCCGACCGTGAGATACCAGACGGGCTGGCCGCTGGCGTCATACATGTAGCTGGCGAGCGCCGCCGTCGCGCCCTGCACGTCGACGAAGAAGCCACGGCCGCTCTCGGCGTCGTTCCACCACAGGCCGTTCTCGAAGCCGGCCGCCGAAGACACGACCGTGCCGCCGGCGAGGGCGAAGCGCTGCACCGGCAGCGCCTGGCTGCCCGCCGCCGTGGCCAGCGTGAGCGTGCCCGAGGTCGGTGTGGAGACGACGAAGGTGGCCGTGGCCGCGGCGACGGTAGTGGTCGGCGCGCGATAGCTGCCGCCCAGCGTCTGCCCGCCGCCGTAGCGCGACAGCGTGCCGAGGTAGCTGCCATCGCCCTGGCGTGCGAGCGGGCCCACCAGCCAGAGAGGCCGGCCATCGGCCTCGTACAGGTAGGCGCCCACCGTGAGCACGCCGCCCTGCCTTTCGATGGCGAAGCCCCGGCCCGATTCGCCCGGGTTCCACCAGATGCCGATCTGCGGCTCGACCGCACCGGCTTTCAGCAGGCCGCTGGCCGGCACCGCCTCATCCGCGCCACCGCAGGCCGCCAGCACGACCGCTGCCACGCACGCCAGCGCCCGCGCGCGCAGGCCCTTCCAGTTCCACTGCATCGTCCCAACCTCCTCGCGCCCGTCGACCCGCCGCATCGGGCGGGCGGGGTGCGATCAAGTTAGCACGGTGCGCGCGGGGGCATTTGACTTGCAGCAACCGCCCGCGCAGGCGAGCCGGATCAGCGTGTCCCGAGCAGCATGGTGCCGTCGGTTCGCGCCGTGTTCATGAAGCCCATCCAGAGCTGGCTGGTGCCGGTCGGACTCTGGGTCACGAAGGCCACGCCACTCCCGGTGAAGCTGCAGCCCGACCCCGTGAGGGAGACGCTCGCATTGAACACGTTCTTGCCGCCCGGCCGCGGTGTCACGGTGCCAGAGAGCGCGCAGCCGCCGAAGTTGCCCGTCAGCCCGCCGCTGGCGTCGATGCTCGCCGCGCCGGTGGAGCCCTCGCTGGCCTTGTAGGACCAGTTGCCAACCACCGCGCTCAGGCTGGCGGCGGCCTGGTAGTTGTAGCGCGTCGTCGGCAGGGCCTGCGCCGAGAGGGTTGAGGCCGCGCTCTGGCCCAGTTTGTAGGTGCCGCTGAAGCTGACCCCCGCAACGTAGGTGGCGGTGAGGGTTCCGCCGCTGGCATCCTCATCGGCAACGATGTCCACCACGCTGCTGCTCGAGTAGGTGCCGTTCGCGGACGATCCCGACGCCAGGGTGAAGGCTTCGAGCTCCGTGATCGTGCCACCGCTGCCGGCACTGGCGCTGCCCTTGCCCCACGCCGTCCAGACGTCGCCGTTGTCCAGCGCGAGCACCATCGCCGGGCCGGACCCGACGGTGCTTTCATACACCCCTTCCAGTGCAGCGGTGCTGCCGCCACCCGAATCACTACTGGCAAACACCAGCCGCTTGACCGGCACCACGCGCCCGCCGGGCAGCGTGAGCTCCCCCGTGGTGGCCGTGATGGCGCGGAAGGACACCGTGCCCTGCTGGCCCGCGGACGCCGGTGCGCGGTAGGTCGCGCCCAGTGCCTGGCCGCCCTGGTAGGCCTCCAGCGTGCCGCTGAAGGTGCTGCCGCTGACGGTGCCGACCGTGAGGTACCACAAGGGGTTGCCGCTGCCGTCGTACATGTAGCTGGCCAGCGCCGCGGAGGTGCCCTGCACGTCGATGAAGAAGCCGCGTCCGCTTTCGGCGTCGTTCCACCACAGGCCGCTTTCGAAGCTGGCCGCGGAGGCGGCGATGCTGCCGCCGGTGAGCGCGAAGCGCTGCACCGGCACCGTGTGCGAGCCTGTCGCGGTGACGAACGCGAGCGAGCCGCTGGTGGCCGTGGTGAGCGAGAAGGTCACCGTGGCCACCGCCGCGGATGAACTGGGCGCGCGGTAGGTGCCGCTCAACGATTGCCCGCCCGCGTACCGCGTGAGCTGCCCCTGGTAGTCGCCGTTCGACTGCCGCGCGAGCGGCCCCACGTACCAGGTGGCGCGGCCATCGGCCTCGTACAGGTAGGCGCCGAGCGTGACGATGCTGCCCTGGCGCTCGACCGCGTAGCCGCTGCCCGAGGCCGAGGGGTTCCACCAGATGCCCGTCTGCGGCTCCGCGAGCGAGGCCTTCTGCAGCCCCGCGAGCCCGCCTTCACCCTCCCCACCCCCGCAGGCAGCCAGAAGGCCGCACAGCATCCACGCGGCCAGCCAGCGGCCGCAAGCCATCCACTTGCGCATGGTGATTCCCTCCAGTGCAGGCCGACTCGACGCCCCGGCCCTTGGGCATTCCTGCGCCGCAAGTTAGGCCTCCGGCCCGCGCCTGTCCAACACATCCGGTGTAGGACCGTCGTGACGCCGCGCTCATCCATGCGAAAGCGCCCGCCGGTGCGATCATCGATCGCCGGGAAATGAATGCCCCCAAATGCATCAGGGTCTGCCGCCCTTGCTCAGCCTTGAGCGTGAACGGCGAACCGGCGCCCTGTTGCGCCATCCGCCCAGCGTGGATACTCCACAGCCATGAACGCCTCCACCGCCGCGGCCGACGCGCCCTGCTGGCTGCTGCTCACGCCGCAGGCGCAGGCCTGGCAGGCGACCGAGATCGACCTGGCGCAGGAGGAACCGGGCTTGCCCGACGCCGCCTTCGTGGCGCGCATCCCGCCGGACGCGCTGCAGGCCTTCGCCGACACGCTGGCCGCCATCGCGCGGCGTGCGCACACGGCCGATCTGCTGATCCTGGTGCCCCATCGGCCACCGCCCGAGGTGTGCGTGCGCGAAGACGGCGCGGTCGACAGCTTCGCCTGCCGCCTGGGCACGCTGCGCGCGCTGGCCGCGCACGGCGGCTGGGCCTTGGTGCAGGCAGACCTGTATCGGGTGACCGAGGCAGCGCTCAACAACCCGCACGCGCCCGCGGCCGCCTGCCTGCAGATGCCGCCCCCATCGCTGGATGCCCTGGCCGATGCCGAAGGCGACCCCGCGCTCACCGCCGAATGGATCATCCCCCACCGCGGCTGGCTGCCGCACCTGCGCACGTGCCTGGCCGGTGTGGCCCGCGCAGCGGGCGCGGGGGACCTGGTGAGCGTTGCGCTGGACGAGCCGGTCGTCGAAACGCATCGCGCGCTGGCCGCGCAGCATCCCGGCGCCCGCGTACTCGCCTGCGAGCCGTCTGGCGTGGGGCCCTACGTGGCCCGAGAGATCCTGGCCTCCCAGTGCCGCCACCCGGCCATCCTGTTCCAGGATGCCGACGACAGCCCCTGCGTGGACCGCCGGCATCGGCTGCTGGCCGCGCTGGTGCAGCGCGACCTGGACCTTGTCGGCTCGCATGAACTGCGGGTGGACGAGATCAAGCGCCAGGTGGTGGCGCTGCGCTTCCCGCTGGACGTGACGCGGGCCCTGGACAAGATGCCCTGCCACCCGCTGCTGTTCCCCTCGGCCGCGGTGCGCACGCCGGCCCTGCGCGCGGCCGGCGGCCTCTCGACCCATCGCCGCTTCGGCAGCGACACCGAGTTCATCCTGCGCGCGCACTTCTTCCTGCGCATCGGAAACGTGGACGACTTCCTCTACCTGCGCCGCATGCGCGCGGGCTCGCTCACCACCTCACCCGAGACGCACGTGGCCTCGCCGATGCGCCAGGCCCTGGACGCCACGTGGAAGCGCGACTTCGCGCTCGTGCGACGCGGCCGGCTGGCGCTGGCCGACTCCAGCCTGGCGGTGACGCATCGTGAAGACCTGCGGGCGACGCGGCTGGTGCGGGTGGGCGCGCAACCGCCTAGCGTTGCCCCAGCATGAACCCGCCGTCGTCCCGTGCGCTGTTCATGAACCCCAGCCAGAGCTGGGCCGCACCGCTGGCACTGGTCATCGGGTAGGCGACACCGGTGCCCGTGAAGTTGCAGGGCTGCGCCGTCGTACTGGCGGTGATCGCCACCGTGACGTCGAAAACATTCTTGCCACCGGCCCGCGGGGTGACCTTGCCGGCGAGCACGCAGTGGTCATAGACACCGCCCAGATCCCCCGCGGCGCTGACGGTGAACGTCCCCGTCTGGCCGCCGGGCGCCTGGTACGGCCATGATCCGCTGATCGCGGCCAGGGTCGCCGGCTGGCTGTAGGTGTAGCGCGTGGTCGGCACGACGGTGGTGCTGACGAAGCCCACCCCGCCTTCGCCGGTGACCCGGAACTCCGCAGCGAGACTGACGCCAGGCTCATAGGTGCCCGACACCGTGCCCGACTTCACCCCATCCTGCGAGCCCATGTCCGAGAACCGGCTGCTGATGTACGTGCCATTGCCCGAGGCGCCCGAGACGAGCACGAAGCCCTCCAGCGTGGTCAGCGCGCCGCTGCCGGCGCCGTAGGCGACCCACAGGTCGTCGTTGTCCAGCGCGAGGATCGTCACGCGGGCCGTTTCGGTGCCATTGACCACCGTGCCTTCGTACACGCCCTCCAGCTTGCCGGTGCTGGACGCACTGGTGAACACCAGCCGCTTGAGGCTCACCGGCGCGCTGCCGGGCAGCGTGAGCGTGACGGTCGTGCCCGTGAGCCCCAGCACGGTGACGGTGCCCGCGGGCGTGGAGAGCTGCGGCGTCTGGTGGCCGCTGCCGAGCGGCTGTCCGCCCTCGTAGCCCTGCATCTGCCCGCTGAACCGGTCGCCACTCACGGTGCCCAGGGTCAGGTACCAGATCGGCGCACCGTTGCTGTCGTACATGTAGCTGGCCATGGCGGCGGCGCTGCCCTGCACGTCGATGAAGAAGCCGCGGCCGCTTTCGGCGTCGTTCCACCACAGGCCGCTTTCAAAGCCGGCGGAAGACGCCGCCACGGCACCGTTGTTCAGGCCGAAGCGCTGCACCGGGATGGTCGTCACGCCGGCTGTGGTGACGAACTGCAGCGTGCCGCTGGTGGCCGTGCTGAGAGTGAACGTCACGGTGGCGATGGCCGTCGACCCGGTGGGTGGGCGATAGCTGCCGGTAAGCGTCTGCCCGCCCGAATAGCGACTGACCGTGCCGGTGTAGCTGCCGCTCGCCTGGCGGTTGAGCGGGCCCACGTACCAGACCGGTCGGCCGTCAGGCTCGTACATGTAGGCGCCCAGCGTGACGATGGCGCCCTGCCGCTCCACCGCGAAGCCGCGGCCGGATTCCGACGGGTTCCACCAGATGCCGGTCTGCGGCTCCGGCGTGGCGGCCTTGAGCAGCGTGCCGAGCGAAGCCGATGGGTCGGCCGCTCCACCGCCGCAGCCGGCCAGCACGGCGCCCATCAGGACCAGCGCGATCCAGCGCCTCACAACCCTCAGGATGCTCATGGCGAGCCTCACCTTCCAGGCCTGCGCGGCCCCGCGGTGCGCGGTCGAACGCAGCGGGACCCACGATAGGCTTGTGGTCTGGCGGCGTCAAGCGGCGGCCCTCCGCCGCCGCAGAATGGCGGTCTTGCTGCGCCCCATCGGATCCTTCATGCGTGTCACTCGCCACCGCCCGCCTCGACCGTTCATGCGCCTGGCACTGCTTGCGGCGCTGATGACCGGGATCCACCCGGCGGCCGACGCGGCATCGCCGGCGCCCCCAGCAGAACTCGCCGGCACCTGGAAAGGCCGCATCGGCCCCGCCGAGGTGATGCTGTGCATCACCGACACCGGCGATGCGCAGACCTACTACCTGCGCCACCGGCGCGGCATCACGCTGGCCGCGCCCAACGAGGCGGCCGGCACGCCCGATGCGATGCGCCAGGCGTGGCAGGCCGGCCGGCTGGAGCTGCTGGAGCAGGAGAAGCAGGTCGACCGCAGCACCCGCATCACCGGTCGCTGGCAACTGGCGCCGCGCTCCGGCACGGAAGCCGCCGGCACCTGGAGCGACCCCGCCGGCACACGCAGCCTGCCCATCACGCTGACGCGGCTGCCCGGCGACGCCGGCCACGACCCGCGCATGCCCGGCACCGGCTGCGGCCCCGCCTTCTACGAACCCCTGCGTGCCGCGGTGCGCGTGAAGGCCTCACCCGCGCGGTTGGGTGACCGGCCCTACCGCATGATCGAGAGCGAGCAGGCCACGGCCTTCGAGGTACCGCCCGACACACCGCATGCGGCGCGGCTGAACCGCTTCACCCTGGACTGGGTGCGCGACCAGGCCGCACGCGCCTTCGACTGCGACCTGATGCGCGGCGGCCCGCCCTCGCCCCTGGGCGCCACGCTGGAGCCGGTGTGGTGGACGGATCGCTTCCTGGTCATGCGCGACACCCTGCCCGAGACGTACTGCGGCGGCGCGCACGGCTTCTGGTCCATCCAGTCGATCACCTGGTCGGTCCCGCAGGGGCGGGTGGTGGACACCTGGACCTGGCTGCGCGGCGGCGAGAAGGCACTGGAGGCGCGCACCGGCCCGGACGGGCAGCCCGCACGCTCCCCGCTCTTTCGACTCCTCACGCGCCACCATCCGCGCAACGCGAAGGACGACGACTGCCGCGAGGTCATGGACCAGATGAGCGTGGATGCGCCGACGCCCGGCCCCGACGGCCTGACCTTCCAGACCAGCTTCTTCCATGCGATGCGCGCCTGCGGCGACGAGGTGAAGCTGACCTGGGAGCAGGTGGCGCCGCACCTGTCGGCAGCGGGGCGGGCGGTGCGCGAGGGGCGATAGGCGCGGCCCGTCAGCGCCTACTGGGGGATCGAGATCGACTCGGCGGCGTTGTCGCTGGTGATGACGGGCACGCCGCCCACGGTGGCGGGGATGAGCCAGGGGGTCCAGCTGCCCTGCTTCTTCAGCACCACGCTGGATGTCATGGACGGGATGGCCACCTTCTGCACGACGGTGCCGCTATAGAACGAGCCACCCCCACCCGATGTGCGCAGGACCCAGAGCGTGCGGGTAGCCCCGCTGCCGGTGACGGTGAAGTCCAGGACCACACCCTCGTTGGCGACGGCGGGCACCTCCCACATCGTGGCTTGCGAGAAGTTGCTGTTGCCCGGATTGAGGAAGATGCGTGTCGGCGCGCTCTCCCAGTCGTGCCCGCCGAAAAGCAGGTCGGGCGACCCGTCCTGGTTGACG
The DNA here is from genome assembly GCF_041916345.1 of Ramlibacter sp. Classification (GTDB taxonomy): domain Bacteria; phylum Pseudomonadota; class Gammaproteobacteria; order Burkholderiales; family Burkholderiaceae_C; genus Ramlibacter. The sequence goes on along the minus strand of NZ_JAYRZR010000004.1, from coordinate 37,356 downwards.
TCAACCAGCTCCACGGTGAAGTAGTTGCCGCCGCGAAGGCTGACCGGCAGCCTGCCGACGGCTTCCCGGGTGAAGCGACCGCTTCCGTCATTCAGCAGCACCAGTGCGCGGTCCGGGTCCTTGTTGTCGACGAGGACGACGTCGATGTGGCCATCCCCGTTCAGGTCAGCGGCGGCCGCACCATGGAAGAACCCGACATCCTGCGATGCATCCCGCGCTCGGTAGCTGCCATCCGACTGGCTGAGCAGGACGGTGTTGCGTTCGCCAGGAAATGGCGGTGCGTCATAGCCGGTGCAGGGCATGAAGATGTCGGGACGCCCGTCGCCGTTGAAGTCAGCCACCAGCGACTTGCGCGGGTTGACGCATGCAGGCGACTCGTACTGAACCATGCTGCCTGTCACGAGTGTGTAGCGCCCGTCCGGCTGCCGGGCGAAGAATTCGAGAACGGCCGGCGTGGCCTGGGCGAGCGGCTTCGCGAGGTCATAGGTCAAGCGGGCACGAAACAGGTCGAGGCGCCCGAGCCCCATGAAGTTTCCGTATGCCCGCGTGTTCTCGTGGACAGGCAGTTGCTGCGGCACCAGCCCGATCTCCTTGAAGTTCGCATACGACGACTTGTGCAGGACGGGCGGCGTCTCGCTGCTTGCGAACCTGAGACGCTGCACGCGCATGACGCGGCCGCTGGGGAGCGTCAGCAGACCGGTGGTGCCGGTCTGCGCGCGGAAGGCCACCGTGCCCTGCTGTCCGGCGGACTGCGGTGCCCGATAGCCAGCGCCCATTGGCTGCCCACCCTGGTAGGCCTCGAGCGCCCCGCTGAAGGCGCCGCTGCTGATCGCCCCTGCCGCATTGCCGACCGCGCCCACGGTCAGGTACCACACCGGTCGCCCGCTGTCGGTGTACATGTAGCTGGCCAGCGCCGCCGTGTTGCCCTGCACGTCGATGAAGAAGCCGCGACCGCTCTCCTCCTCGTTCCACCAGAGACCGCTCTCGAACGATGCCGAAGACGCAGCGACAGAACCACCGTTGATGGCCAGGCGCTGGATGCCCACGGCACTGGCACCCCCCGAGGTGACGAAACTCAGGGTCCCTTGCGTGGCAGACGACAGCGTGAAGGTGACCGTCGCCTGGTGAACGGCAGACCCCGGCGCCCGGTAGGTGCCCGTGAGGGATTGCCCCCCGGCGTAGCGCGTGACGGTGCCCTGATAGCTGCCGTCGCCCTGCTGGCTGAGCGGCCCCACGTACCAGACTGCGTGGCCATCGGGCTCGTACATGTAGGCGCCCAGCGTGACGACGCTGCCCTGCTGCTCGATGGCGTAGCCGCTGCCGGAGGCGGATGGATTCCACCAGATCCCCGTCTGCGGCACGGGAGTGCCGGCCTTCAGGGCCGAGGCGAGACCCGCGCGCGGGTCCGCTGCGCCACCGCCACAGGCGGCCTGCAGCAGCAAGAGAGCGGCCGCGGCCAGCCAGCCGCCGATTCGATTCAGGGCGATCATCGAAGTCCCTCCAGCGATGCATCACCACGAACTGCGTGGGGACCAATGCATCTGGCGGCACTTTAGGGACGGCGCATGTGCCGGTCAACCTCGAATGAGGGACGCAGGCCAGCCGCTTCTGCTCAGCCGTGCTGGCGCAGCCCCAGCCGCGCCAGCTTCTTGATCAGCCCCACGCGCGAGATGCCGAGCCGGCGCGCGGCCTCGGACTGGTTGCCGCCGGCCGCGCGCATGGCCTCGCCGATGAGCCGCGTCTCCAGCTCCGCGATGGCGGCGTCGAGCAAGCCCGTGCCGCCTGGCAGCGCGCTGTCGGTGACGGCGGCAGGCGCGGGCTCTGAACCACTGGCCAGACGCAGCAGCGCCGCATCCACCTGCGCCTCGCCAGCGCCCAGCAGCGCACCGGACGCCTCGACCACCGCGCGCAGCTGGCGCACGTTGCCGGGCCACTCCTGCGCCTGCAGCCACGCCGTGGCGTCGGTGCTGAAGCGCGCCGCGGGCGCCACGCGGCGCAGGAAGCGCGCGGCCAGCAGCGGCACGTCCCCGGCGCGCTCGGCCAGCGCGGGCGTGCGCAGCACCATGCCGCGCAGGCGGTAGAACAGGTCCTCGCGGAAGCTGCCTTCGCGCACCATGGCCTCCAGGTCGCGGTGGGTGGCGCAGACCACGCGCACATCCGCATGACGCAGCGTGCGGCCGCCCACCGGCACGAAGCTGCCCTCCTGCAGGAAGCGCAGCAGCTTCACCTGCATCGGCGCCGGCATCTCGCCCACCTCGTCCAGGAACAGGGTGCCGCCATGCGCCGTCTCCACCAGGCCCGGCTGGTCCCGGTAGGCGCCGGTGAAGCTGCCCTTCAGGTGGCCGAACAGCTCGCTCTCCAGCAGCTCCGCCGTGAGGGCGCCGCAGTGGATGATGCCGAAGGGGCCGTCGCGGCGCGGGCTGCAGGCATGCAGGGCGCGGGCCACCAGCTCCTTGCCAGTGCCCGTGGGGCCGAGCACCACCACGCTCACCTGCGTGGGCGCCACGCGCCGCACCATCTGGCGCAGGGCCTGCATGGGCGGGGATAGACCGACCAGGCCCAGGTCGTCCTGCGCGCCGGCGTCCGCGCGCAGCGTGCGCAGCTCGGCGTCGAGGCGCGACTTGTGCAGGGCGCGGGCCACCACGATGCGCAGCAGATCCGGATCGATCGGCTTGGTGAGGAAGTCCCACGCGCCCAGCTCGGCCGCGCGCAACGCCAGCTCGCGATCGCCATGGCCAGTGAGCACCACGACCACCGCGGGCGCGAAGCGCGGGATGAGTGCGAGACCCGCCTCGGGCTCCATGCGCGGGGGCATGGCCAGATCCAGCAGCACCACGTGCGGGCGGTCCTGCGCGAAGACGTCGAGCGCCTGGTCCGCGTCGCCCGCCACCGAGACACGATGCCCCAGCGCGGCCAGAAAGCCGCTGCCCAGGCGCTGGTAGGCGGGCTCGTCATCGACCAGCAGCACGTGGCCGCCGGCACTGGAAAGGGGCTGGGTCATGGCAGGCTCGGAAAGCGCAGGGTGAAGCAGGTGGACCAGGGCGGGCGCTGGGTCAGGCGCGCGTCGCCGCCGTGCGCGGCCATGATGCGCGCCACGATGGCCAGGCCGAGCCCGGTGCCGCCGGGGCTGCGCGAGGCGAAGGGCTCGAACAGGCGCTCGCGCAGATCCTCGGGCACGCCGGGGCCGTCATCGCACACATGCAGCTGCACGCCCAGCGCATCGCGTTCGGCTTCCACGCACACGCGCCGCGTGCCGGCTGCCGCGCGGGCATTGGCGAACAGGTTGCCCAGGGCCTGGTCCAGCCGGGCGGGGTCTGCGCGCAGCGGCAGCGGCGCTTCGAAGCCGGCACCCAGCTCGACCCCGGGCGCGCGGCGCACCGCCTGGCGCACCTGCGCCGCCAGGTCCAGATCGGCCCGCCGCAACTGCCACGGCTTGGCGTAGTCCAGCAGGTCCTCGGCCAGGCGCGAGATACGCTGCACCTGGTCGGCGACCTCACGCCGGGTATCCGCAGGTGCCGTGGCCACCGCCATGGCGATGATGTTGAGCGGATTGCGCAGGTCATGTGCCACGCTGGCGGCCAGGGCGCCCAGTTCGGCCAGGCGGGCCTGCAGCTGACGCTCACGCTCACGCGACTCGGCCGCGCGGGCATGTTCGAGCTGCTGCGCCGCCTCGGCCAGCACGCCGGCAAATAGCTCCGCCAGGTGACGCGGACCGGGCGGCGCGGCGTCCCAGCCTTGCAGGCGCACCTGCCAGCCATCCGCCGTTCGGAAGCACAGGAGCGCGGGCGCATCGGCCAGCGCCGCGCCCTGGCCGGCCGGCGGCAAGTCCTCCATCTGCACCCGCGCGTCCACCCGCAGCCCCACACGGTCGGAGATCAGCGAGGCCGCGCGCGCCGCCAGGGCCTGCTCACTCTCCGCACCGGCGAGCGCGGCGCGCCACGCCTGCAGGTCGGCAGCCGACGCCGTGCCGCCCGGGTAGACGATGCGTTCGGCAAAGCCGCGCACCGGCCCGCTGAGCGCCAGGCACAGCACCGCCACCAGCGCGCCGGTGAGCCAGCGTGATTCCAGCGGCAGGGCCAGCGTGAGCGGCACCGCCAGCAAGCCCGCGCCCACCAGCAGTGCCCACACCAGCGCGCGTCGGGCCCAGGCATTGGCCACGAACACCTGGTAGCGCAGGATGCCGTAGACCAGGATCACCGGGTACGCCGGCAACGCCAGCACCTGCCACGGATACACCGGAATCTGCAGCGCCGCGAAGCCGTAGCCCGACATGCAGACCATGCCCCAGCCGCACGAGACGGTGAGCGCGGCGATCTGCCGGCGCTGCATCGGCTCGCGCACCCGCCATCCCTGCCACACCAGCACGCCCACCCCTGCGGCGGCCAGTGCGGCCCAGGCCAGTGCGTTGACCCAGCCGCTCCAACCGGGCAAGGCCACATAGTCCACGCCGGTGAAGGGCGGGAAGTGCACGAACCGCGCGGGCGGCACCACCCACGCCAGCAGCGTGCTGGCCGCGGCCAGCCCGTAGGCGGCGCGCAGCGGCCACGGGCTGGCGACCGGCACGCGGCAGAACACCAGGCAGAAATGCAGGAAGGCCGCGGCAGTGAGCGGGATGGTGGAGACCAGTGCCAGCGCCACCGGGGCCGACGAGAGCCCGAACACGTTGGGCAGCTCGTTGCCTGTGACCCAGATCGCCACGCCCAGCAGGAACAGCGTGAGCAGCCGCGCGCCGCGCACGCGCTCGGCCCAGGCCAGCAGCACGGCGGCCAGCACCAGTGTCTCCACCAGCGCGAGGCCCATGACGATGTGCAACGCCATGGGCAGGCACTGTAAACGACGTTGACAGCCAGGGCGTTGGCGCTGTCAACGGCGTACACAGGCGCTGAGGGCTTTTCGTTGCGAATCAAGCACTTGGCGCGTGGCACGCGACCTGCGCCAGCCTGGGCATGGAAGCCCTGAACCTCATCCCGATGCCCGATGCGGCGGCGCCGCTGGATATCGCAGCGCTGGTCGGCCCGCAGGCCTGGCGGCGGCTGCCACCCGCCGTGCAGCGGCGGTTCGCGGCTGCACATGGCGACACCACCTACCGCGGCACGCTGGCGATGGACTGCTCGCGCATCGGCGCCCTGTTCGCGGCGTTCAGCCGCGTGCTGGGCGGACCGCTCACTGCGCTGCGCTGTGCCGAGGTGGCCGCCACCGTGCGGGTGCATGGCGATGGCGCAGGCGGCGTGGTGTGGGAGCGGCATCTCGCGTTGACCGGGGGGCACGGCGAGCGCGTCGTGCGCTCCACCAAGGAGCGCGGCCCGCACGGCGGCCTGGTCGAGCGCACGGATGGCGGCCTGGCCATGGCCCTGCGCGTGGACGAGGAGGCGGGCGCGCTCGTCTTCACCAGCCTGCGCTACTTCCTGGTCATCGGCCGCTGGCGCGTGCCGGTACCCGCGCTGCTGACGCCCGGCACCTGCCGCGTGTCGCATCGCGATCTGGGCGACGGGTACTTCCGCTTCACCCTTTCCATGGTCCACCCCCTGTGGGGCCGGACCTTTCACCAGACCGGCGTGTTCGCCGATGCAACGGAGGCTTCGTCATGACCCTCGTCTTTCTCATCCTGTGCGCCCAGATCGTGATGGGCGCGCTGGACAACTTCTGGCATCACGAGATCGCGGCGCGGCTGCCGCAGCGGGCGTCCGCCCGCTACGAGCTGGTGCTGCACGCCGCGCGCGAAGGCATCTACGGGCTGCTGCTGCTGGGCCTGGCCTGGTTCCAGTGGCTGGGCGCCTGGGCGCTGGTGCCCGCGCTGCTGATGGTGACCGAGGTCGCCATCACCTGCGCGGACTTCGTGGAAGAAGACCGCACGCGGCGGCTGCCACCGCTCGAAGCCGTGCTGCACACCCTGCTGGCCGTGAACTACGGCGTGCTGCTGGGCGTGCTGGGCCTGCAGTTCGGCGGCTGGGCGCTGCAACCCGCCATGCTGGTACCGGTGAGCCACGGTGCGTGGTCGGTGTTCTTCACGCTCGCGGGCCTGGCGGTGCTGGCCTGGGCCGTGCGCAACGCGCTGGCGGTGCGCCGGTTCTCGCGCCGGCCGCAGCCCGCGCTGCCCGTGGTGCCGCCCAGCGGCCCGGCCGTGCTGGTGACCGGGGCCACCGGTTTCGTCGGCTCTGCCCTGGTGGCGCAACTGGCCGCCGAAGGCCAGCGCGTGATCGTGTACAGCCGGGACCTGCTGCAGGCGCGCCGCCTGTTCCCGGGCCAGTGGGTGGTGGACCAGTTCGACGACATCCCGGCCGAGACGCGCATCCGCGCGGTGGTGCACCTGGCCGGCGCGCAGGTGCTGGGCGCGCCGTGGACGCAGCAGCGCCGGCGCACCCTGCTGCAAAGCCGGGCCGACTTGATGCATGAACTGCTGGCGCTGATGTGCCGCTTGCACGAACGCCCCCAGGTGCTGGTGAGCGCGTCGGCGGTCGGCTTCTATGGCGTGCCAGCCGATGCCGGGCCGCTGGACGAGCAGGCGCCGCCGCAACCGGGCCGCTTCCAGTCGGACCTGTGCGCGGCCATCGAGCACGAGGCGCGCCGCGCCGAGGCCCTGGGGCTGCGCGTGGTGCGCCTGCGGCTGGGCCTGGTGCTCGGCCCTGGTGGCGGCGCCTACCCCGCCTTCGCCGCGGCGGCCCGCTGGGGCCTGGGCAGCGTGCTGGGGACGGGGCGCCAGCCGGTGCCGTGGATCCACATCGATGACGCCGTCGGCCTGATCCGCTTCGCGCTGCAGCGCAGCGACTTGCGCGGCGCGGTCAATGCCGTGGCGCCGGAAGCGCCGACGCAGCAGGCCTTTGCGCGCACCATGGCCGGCACGCTGGGCCGGCGGGTGCACCTGCAGGTGCCCGACTGGGTGCTGCGGCTGGGCCTGGGCGAGATGTCGGAGCTGCTGCGCTGCGGCCAGCACGCGGTGCCGGCGGCGGCGCTGGCGGCCGGCTACCGGTACCGGCAGCCGGACCTGGCCCGCGCGATGCAGGCGCTGGCGCAGGCGTGAGGCGCAGGCGAAGTCTGGCGCGCCATCGGCGCGCGCGGTGGCGCTACCCCGGCCGATGCAGTGCGCAGAGCTTGTTGCCGTCCGGGTCGCGCACGTAGCCCAGGTGCAGCGTGCCGGCCTTGCCCACACGGGGGCCGGGCGGATCTTCGATGGACACGCCGCCATGGGCCACGGCGACATCATGGAACTGCTTCACCTGCTCCGGCGACTGGCACTTGAAGCCGATGGTGGCACCATTGGCGAAGGTGGCCGGCTCGCCGTTGATGGGCTCGCTCACGCAGAAGGTGCCGCCGTCATGGCGGTAGAACAGGCGCGTCTGGCCGGTGGCGTTCTGGTTGCGCAGGGGTTCGCCCGCGCCCAGGACGCCCAGCACGGCGTCGTAGAAGCGCTTGGCGCGGTCGATGTCGTTGGTACCGACCATCACATGGCTGAACATGGGCTTGTCTCCGGGTGGCGTGATCAGCCGCCATCGTACCGTCGCGCCCGGCTATGTGTCATTGCCGCGCCAGAAGCGCTCCATGGAGATGTAGGTGAACGAGGCCGACCAGCCGATGAGCAGCAGGCCGTTCAGCGCCTCCACCCCGGCCAGCAGCCGCACCGGGCCCACGGGCGAGACGTCGCCGAAGCCCAGCGAGGTGTAGGTCTCGGCGGAAAAGTACAGGCAGCTCGCGAGGGTGGAGCCCGCCGAGCCGGCCAGGCCGCCGATGCCGAACCAGGCGATCAGGCCGTGGAGCGTGATGCCGTAGATGGTGATCTCCGCGGCGTGGGCCGAGAAGGCGGCGAAGATCACCACCAGCAGCTTCGCCCGGTTGGGGATGGCGAGCAAGGGCAGCCTCGCGTTCAGGACCCGAAGCACCTCATAGTGCAGGACGGTGGTGCCGATCACGAGCAGCAGGCAGGCGGCGATGACGAGGGACATGCAGGATCAACGGCCAGATGGTCGCGAGCTGCGCTTACGCGCCGCCCGCACCCACATCGAAATCATCACCCAGCTCGAAGTCACCGCGCCGGAACGCGGCGAGCACGTGCCTGGCCTCATCCAGCTGTGCACTCGGCACCCGCACCTTGGCGCCACCCACCGCGATGGCCAGCAGGCCGTGCGCCTGCACGATGTGGGCATCGCCCGCATCGGCCTGGATGCCCGCCGACTGCAGGCACCCACAGAGCAGATGCGCCTCCGTCGGCGAGAGATCGCGCACCAGGATGACGAGATCGCCCAGGTAGGGGATGGGTTCGCCGTCGGACTCCGCCTGCGACTCGTCAGTCAAGGGCGGGAAGAAGGGTCGCAAACCATGGGACGCAGCGGTCATGGGCCCCAGTCTCGCCAATTGCGCTGGCGCCAGGTGAACCGTCACCGCCAGCCTTGATCGAACCTGGACATCGAGTCGGGCGGCAGCGACCCAAAGGGTGGTGGCTACCTCTTGGCGAGGTACCACGCGACCAGCGCGTTGGCGTGACCATGGCCCATCTGGTGTTCGGACTTGAGATGACTCACCAGCTCCATGTGCTTGAGCGGCCCGGCCTTCTTCAGCACCTGCATCCAATGCTCGATGGGATGGCCGTACTTCTTTTCGATGGAAGGGAAGTAGGAGGCTGGGCCAGTGACTTTCTCTTGCGTTGGCATGTGGACCTCGACGATGCGGACTGGTCTTGACGGGGGTGGAGGCTCGAACAGGGATTGAGCCACGGCCTCCATTTCCGCCGGCTTGAGGTCCCCAAAACCTACTACGAGTGAGCTGGTACGAGATCGACGTGCTCAGTCTGGAGAACGCAAGGGATGGCGAAGCGTTTGGGCTGCCGCTGGGGGCCAACGCCGAGTTAGCCGGCGCCGTGCGATAGGGCCGGGAGCGAAGCGACGGCCCGCCGCACGGCGTCCGTGTTGAACAACCTGTTAGACCGCACCTGCGTACCCTTGTGCCAAAGTCAGGTTGACAGCAATCCCTTGGTCAGGAACATTGACTGTGCAATGGGGTAACTACGCCGCTGGCAGCGTGAGGATGAAAGAATTCCGCGCATACTCCGAGCCGATCGAGGGCTTTCCTGGAATCACTGTCAGTCTTCCCTTATTCAGTTTTGCCATCGCTCGGGCAAGGTACAGCCCAATCCCAGCGCCGCTAAGTTTCCCTTGCACGGCTTTCATGCCCGAATAGCCTTCGTCGAAAATGCGCTCGACTTCGCTTGGTTGAATTACCAAACTTTCCATTGAGAATCGGATATCCACTAGGCCTGCGCCATCTTCATGCGAGGTGACCTTTAACTCGCTATTGGGACGGACGTACTTGGCCGCGTTCTCCACGAGGTAGTAGATGCACACGTGTATTGAATCGTAGTCAAAGACCGCTTGAAGCAACGTCTTGTCGACCTCGGCACGCACCTTCTTGCTGACAAATTCACCAAAGAATAAATAGAAGACATTCATAAGCACTCTGTGAATGCTGTGTCGCTCGATGTTCCTTGGGTCAAGCCTTCCAGAGAGCCTATCAAACGCAGTGTACTCTGCCTTCTGGGCTGCTTGATGCTTCAGTATTTCCAATAAGGCACGGGCCGTACCTTCAATGTTGTTACTGATTTCGGACGCGACGTACGGAACTGCCTCTCGTGGTGAGCCCAACAGCCTGTCTTGCCGAGCGATATCAAAAATTTCCTGAGATGTCTTGGCTGTGAGACTTTTTAGGTTGTGGAGTAGTCGTCTAGTACGAGCCTCAGCGTTCTTAAGAGTTATATCCACCGTACTGGCAGCTGCCAAGATTGCATTGAGATCCGTTTCCATCAATCGCTTGCTACTTACGCGGTCCGGATCACTTGAGACGACCAATGCCGTGTACGCCCCCGATTTCCTCCGCATAACTCGCACTTTCGTGCCGTCAAGTGTCGTGACTGAAGAGTTACCTTCCTGCAGCGAAGAGACCAGAACATCAACTGTCGCTTGGGGCAACTGATTAAGAAGCGGTTCCGTTCGATCGGCGGCCCAAAGCACATACTGCGCGAGGTTCGTCACTTCCTTAGGACCTTGACTATGGTGTCTTCAAAACGGATCGGCTCAGCGGTTTTGGGAAGACAGTAATCCGCCTCACGGAGCGCTTCGTGAAAACGCGCCCCGTTTTCTTCGGCAGAGTAAATCACAACGCGCTTTGTCGGGTGCCTGCGCTTTATGGCTTGCGCAAGCCCAAGACCCTCGTCCGCATATTGCATGGCCTTGCCCACTCCCTGTATGTCGACAAACACGACGTGTGCCTCCAACAAGGCAGGCTGCTCAAGTGAGTTGACGTCTGTCACAAGCTTTGTGTGCTCCCATCCCATTTTCCTCAGGACGCTCACGATCTTGAATGCGCGGTCATCGTCGATGAAGAGCAAGTTGATGGTGCGCTTCAGTTCGGCTATGTCCGCTTGAGAGTGTTCACCGGCACCGATGCTTGCAGAGGCGATCGCTGAATTCCCAACATTTACACTCACCGTTTGTGTCGCGCTTGCCGGTTGCCGACTCGCCGGGGGTGAGGCATTCGCTGAGCGCCTCTTGAGAAACCTGAATGCACCAAAAATTGCAAGAAGTCCAGCAATTACAGAGATGACTTTTTCTGTTGTGTCGAGGTTGAAGTCAGGCATGTTTTCCGCGCGGAGCAACTGTGGAGTGGCCAGATGATTGGGGGCGTCCCGTAAGGTCTAACGATGGCGGTAACCGGACTGCTGCGGCAAGGCGCACCGGGCCAAGAATGAAATGGCGGCCCGGTGTGCCTTGCCGCAGCAGGTCCGGTTGACCAACTTGTTATGCCGGGCGCACGGCCCAGAACGAACTGCTGGACCTTGACCGAAGCTACGGCTGCTCTGTGCCAGAACCGCCAAACACCAGTGACCTTCACCTGCAGCCGAAGCCGAAGCCGAAGCCGAAGCCGAAGCCGAAGCCGAAGCCGAACCCAGACGATTGCTCATACGGGAGTTCACGTTCCTCCCCAGTGGCCAAGTAAGCACAGCACAGGCGGACGCACCCAGGGCGCGCAGAGGCTCTGACTTGGACGTTGAAGATGCGCAACATGTGACCGGCTTGAACGCGACAGCGCACATGAACTCTTCAAGCCCTCCGCGCAGCGGCATGCGATGCCCTACTTTGAACTGGCGAAACCCATGAGGCCCGACGATGCCTTCACGGGCGGATTCGCGGCGAGGCCTCGATTGCACGGCATAACTTAATGTAGTACGCACGCATCCTATCCACAGATCGACAGATATGTCTACCGATCGACACAAGTGTCGATCAGTGGGCGTCTACAGGTCGACACTTTTGAGGGGTCGATAGATCGACACCTCCGCCCGGCTCGCGTTCATCAAGCCGAGCCGCAGCTGGTTCCTGTCGCCCGGTGTGCGGCTTGGCGGTTGACGAGAGGAGCGCCGTGGTCCGGCTGTGGCGCTGCACGATGCAAGAATGCGCCAACCGGAATCACGTCATGCGCGCACAGATCACACAAGCCATCCTGGCGCCAGCCCTCTGCATGGGCCTGGCATCCACTTCATTGGGCGTGGCTGCCCAAGGTTCTGCAAAGCCGCTTCCACGCGACGAACTCCAGGCGCTCGCGGCGGCGTGGTCGGTCCTGAACGACTCGCTCGTCTACAAGGCTGACGGCAAGGCGCTGATCGTCGGCGCCATCCGGGGCATGCTGCGCAGTGCAGACCCGGAGTCGGGCGAGTACTACACCGTAGAAGAGTTCGCGGAGTTCAAGGCGGGGCTCGACCGCAGCCGGGTGGCTTCTGGCCTGGAAGTGCGCCATCTCGATGGCAGGTACCTGCTGACACCTGTCGATGGGGGTCCGGCCTCGGCTGCAGGCGTCCGGTTCGAGGACCAGTTGCTGGCCGTGGATGGCGTGCGAGTGCGTGGGCTCACGCTGAACCAGGTGGTTCGGGCATTGAGCGGGTCCGCCGGTAGCCGAGTCGCGCTGACCGTGCTGCGCGAAACCGACCTGAAGGTCCATGAAATCACGGTCGAACGCCAAGCCTTCCGAGCCCCCGGCCCGAGTGTTGCTCGCGCTCCTGGCGGCTGGGTCGTTCTGCGCGTTTCCCGCTTCCTGGACAGTACGCTGCAGGAAACCGTTCATGCACTTCAGCGTGCCTGGAGCGAGCAACCCTACCGCGCCGTGGTGTTGGATCTGCGGGGTTGCCCCGGCGGCCTGCTGGACACGTCAATTGGCGTTGCATCCATCTTTCTGCCAGGGGGCGAGGTCGTCGCGCACTCACATGGTGCGCCCGCAGAGTCCAACATGACTTACCGTGCCAGCCGGGCCTTCTACCTTCGGCGGGGTGGCGCGGACCCCATCGAAGCCCTGGACCCGGCGATCCGTCGCCTGCCACTGGCCGTCCTGGTCGATGGCGCCACCGCGTCAGGTGCGGAGATCGTCGCGGCCGCCTTGCAGGAGCACCGCCGCGCCCCTGTAGTCGGGCAACGCACCTTTGGCCGTGCCAGCATCCAGACGGTGACCCCGCTGCAGCTGGGTGGCATCAAGTACACGAGCGCCTACTGGACGTCGCCCGGCGGTCGGCGCCTGCATGGCAACGGCATCACGCCCGATACCCTCTTGGACAACCCATGGGACGACGCCTTGGTTGCCGATGCCTTGACGCGCGCGCTGAGGTGACCATGTCCACCGTGCACCCTTCCCCTGAGGCCACCCGCGCCGAACTCCGCACGCTCTGCCCTGACCTCAGCGCGCGCGCCCTCGACCTGCTCACCCACATGTACACGGCCCAGCGCCTGCAGGGCACCGATGGCGAGGCAGAGCCGGGGCTCACGCGCATCGGGCCGCTCCAGGGCGCGGTGCTGCACCGGCTGGTGCGGCAGACCAGTGCGGTGCGCACGCTGGAGATCGGCTTTGCCTATGGCTACTCCACCGTGTGGCTGCTCGACGCGATGCCGGCGGGCGCGCGCCACGTGGCGGTGGACCCGCATGAGCGCGTGCTGTACGCGGGCGTGGGGCTGCACCAGGTACAGCAGCTCGGTGCGGCGGCCGCCTTCGAGTGGCGGCCGGCCTACTCGATCCATGCCTTGTCGGATGCCATCCGCGCCGGCGAGCGGCACGACCTGATCTTCATCGACGGCAACCACCGCTTCGACGATGTGCTGGTGGACTTCTACCTGGCGGACCAGGCACTGCGCCCCGGCGGCATCATGGCCTTCGACGACATGTGGATGCCCAGCGTGCGCACGGCGGTGAGCTTCGTCGCCAGCAATCGGTCGTACCAGCCGGTGACCCAGCCGGAGGGGAACATGGCCGTGTTCCAGAAGGTGACCGACGACGCGCGCGACTGGCGTCACTACGTGCCGTTCCAGGTGCACGCGGGCTGATCGCAGCACGCCGGTCGCATCGCGCGCTACCACGCGTCGCTTCTGGCGCCACCTGCGGCATGCAGGCCCATCATCCGGCGTCGGCCCCCGCATCATCACGCGTCATGCCCCACCGCCCTTGCGCTGAATCCCCATGAGCACGCCTGCCTGGTGGCAACGCCGCCTCCGGCCTTCCGTGGCCATGCTCATCGTCGCAGCCTGGATCCTGCTGCCCACGGCGTGGATCTGGTTCAGCGTGAGCCAGCCCCTGGTGCTGCCCCGCCCGGCCGCCGAGCCGCGCACTCGCGCCGACGCCATGCGCCTGCAGGAGGATGTGCGCGTGCTCTCGACCCGCTTCGACGGCCGCTCCGCCCTGAACATGCCGGTCCTGGAAGGTGCCGCTACCTACGTGGAGTCGCGCCTCGCGGCGTTGGGCTTGCCCGTGGAGAGCCAGCGCTTCACCGTCCACGGCCGCAGCTACCGCAACCTGATCGTCCGCCTGGGGCCGGACACACCGCAGGTGCTGGTGGTCGGGGCGCACTACGACGTGTTCGGGCCGAACCCCGGCGCCGACGACAACGCCAGCGGTGTCGCCGGCCTGATCGAGCTGGCCCGCCTGCTGCAGCGGCAGCCGCTGGATCGCCGCGTGGAACTCGTGGCCTACGCGAACGAAGAGCCGCCGTACTTCCGCACGCCGCACATGGGCAGCGCGGTTCATGCGGCAGCGGTGCGAGCGGCTGGCAAGCAGGTGCCGCTGATGCTGTCGCTGGAATGCATCGGCTACTTCTCCGATGCCCCCGGTAGCCAGCAGTTGCCAGCGCGCCTGATGGCGGCGGCCTACCCGACCACCGGCCACTTCATCGCGCTGGTGGGCTTCTATCGCGACGGCCCGGCCGCGCGCGCGGTGAAAGCCGCCATGATGGGCGCGACGGATCTGCCCGTGCACTCCATCAACGCGCCGGGTTTCGTGGTGGGCATCGACTTCTCGGATCACCTGAACTACGCGCAGGAGGGCTTTGTTGGGATGATGGTCACCGACACCGCCTTCCTGCGCAACACGGCCTATCACACGCGCGGCGACACCTGGGACCGGCTCGACTACGCACGGATGGCGAAGGTGGTGGATGCCGTGGCGGCGGCGGTGACCGCGGCCGCCGGCGAGCCGCGCCGTGACGATCACCCGAGCTCGAAGTAGCCCGGATGCTCGCGCTCGATTGCATCCAGAAAGCCTAGCGGCGCGCGCACATGCTCCCGCATGGCCTTCACCGCGGCCGCTGAGTCCCCCGCCACGATGGCCTCCACGATCAGCCGGTGCTGGTCAATGGCGATGCGGTGGCTGCCCACGGCCGGGATGGCGAGGTGGCGGATGCGGTTCATCCCGGTGCGCGCCAGGCGCAGCACCGGCCACACGTGCGGGTGGCCCGCGGCCTCCAGCAGGCGTTGGTGGAACTCCTCGTCCGCGGCCAGGTGCGTGGTGTAGTCGCGCCGCGCGGCGGCCTGCGCCTGACGGCTGACGATGGCCGAGAGCTGCGCGCGCTGCGCCAGCGGGGCGCGCGCGGCCTGGCCGACGGCGGCGCACTCGATGGCCTCGCGCGCGAAGATGGCGTCGGCGATCTTCTGCCGGTTGAGGCGCGCGACGAAGGTGCCGCGCTGGGGCTGCGACTCCAGCAGACCCTCCACCACCAGCTGGCGGAAGGCCTCTCGCACAGGGGCGCGGCTCATGCCCAGATGGTCAGAGACGGCCTGCTCCGACAGGGCCATGCCCGGCAGGAAGGTGCAGTCGAGCACGGCAGTGCGCACGGCCTCGTAAGCGCCGCGCGCGGCGCTGCCGCGCCCGACGGCCGCCGCGGCGGGCGGGGCGAGTGCGGGTAAGTCCGGGCGTGGGCGGGCCATGGGATGACTAGGATACTAGCATACCAGTAAGGAGAAGCCCATGTCCGATGCCCGCCGCGCAGGCGCCGCCCCCTCGCCCCGCCGCACCCGGCGCCCCCTGCTGCGCGCCGGCGCGGCGGTGCTGCTGGCTGCCACCATGCCGCTGGCCGCGCTGGCGCAGGCCGACTATCCCAGCAAGCCGATCAAGCTGATCTCCCCCTTCCCGCCCGGTGGCACCAGCGACGTGATGGCCCGCCTGCTGTCCGAGGAGCTGGGGCGCATCCTCAAGCAACCCGTGCTGGTGGAGAACGTGGGCGGCGCCGGTGGCGTGATCGGCACGGACCGCGGCCTGAAGGCGCCGGCCGACGGCTACACGATCATCCAGACCGGCGTGGGCCAGAACGCGGTGGCGCACGGCATCGCCAAGACCGTGCCCTATGACTCGGTGAAGGATTTCACCCATCTGACCCAGGTGCACTCCGGCCCCAACGTGCTGGTGGCCCACCCCAGCGCGCCGTTCAACACCTTCAAGGAGTTCGTCGACTATGGCCGCGCCAACCCCGGCAAGCTGAGCTATGGCTACACGCCCGCGGCCTCCGGCCACATGGCGATGGAGCTGCTGAAGCAGACGGTGAGCACCTGCACCGGCGCGAAGAAGGAGAACTGCAAGCCGCTTTTCATGGTGGGCATTCCGTATCGCGGCGGCGGCCCGATGATGACGGACCTGCTGGGCGGCCAGATCCCGGTCATGTTCATCAACCAGGATGTGGCTTTGCAGCACGTGAAGGCCGGCAAGCTCAAGGCCCTGGCTGTGAGCAGCCTGGCGCGCAACCCGCTGTACCCGGACGTGCCCACGATCCATGAGTCCGGCTTCCCCGGCTTCAGCGCGCTCTCGTGGTCCGGCCTGTCGGTGGCCCGCGGCACGCCCAAGCCCATCGCCGACAAGCTGGAGGCCGCGATGGTGGCCGCGATGAACAGCCCCTCGATCCGCCAGAAGCTGGAGTCGCAGGGCTTCGTGGTGCCCACGCCGGGCAGCGCCGCCTACACCGACTTCGTGGCCAAGGAGCTGGACCGCTGGGTGCGCGTGATCAAGGTCGCCGGCATCAAGGCGGAGTGACGCACCGCATGACCCGCAAGACGTATGAGCAGCTGCGCAGCGCGCGCTGGTACGCGCCGGACGATTTCCGATCGTTCGGCCATCGCTCGCGCACCATGCAGATGGGCTTTGACCACGCCGACTGGCAGGGCAAGCCCGTCATCGGCATCGTCAACACCTGGAGCGACATGAACAGCTGCCACTCGCACTTCAAGCAGCGGGTGGAAGAGGTGAAGCGCGGCATCCTGCAGGCGGGCGGCTTCCCGCTGGAGCTGCCGGCCATGTCGCTGGGCGAGGCTTTCATGCGGCCCACCACGATGCTGTATCGCAACCTGCTCGCGATCCAGACCGAGGAGATGCTGCGCTGCCACCCCATCGACGGCGCGGTGCTCATGGGCGGCTGCGACAAGACCACGCCCGGCCTGCTGATGGGGGCGTTCAGCATGGGTGTGCCCTGCATCTTCGTGCCCGCCGGCCCCATGCTGCGCGGCAACTGGAAGGGGCAGGTGCTCGGCTCCGGCTCCGACGGCCACAAGTACTGGGATGAGCGCCGCGCCGGCCGCATCACCCAGGCGCAGTGGATGGAGATCGAAGGCGGCATCGCCCGCAGCGCCGGCACCTGCATGGTAATGGGCACGGCCGCCACCATGATGGGCATCACCGAGGGCCTGGGCCTCACGCTGCCCGGCGCCTCCAGCATTCCGGCGGTGGACGCCAACCACCAGCGCATGGCCACGCGCAGCGGTCGCCGCATCGTGGAGATGGTGTGGGAGGACCTCACGCCCGCGAAGCTGCTCACCCGCCGCCACTTCGAGAACGCGATCACGGTGGCCATGGCCGAGGGCTGTTCCACCAACGCCATCATCCACCTGGTGGCCATGTCGCGCCGCGCGGGCAAGGCCTGCGAAGTGACGCTGGACGACTTCGATGCCTACTCGCGCAAGGTGCCGGTGATTGCCAACATCCGCCCCAGCGGTGACAAGTACCTGATGGAGGATTTTTACTACGCCGGCGGCATGCGCGGCCTGATGAAGCGCCTGGCCGACGGCGACCTCCTGCACCTGGACCTGCCCACCGTGAACGGCCAGACCGTGGGCCAGAACCTGGAAGGCGCGGAGGTGCACCACGAGGACGTGATCCGCCCCTTGTCCAACCCGATCTACCGCGAGGGCGCGCTGGCCGTGCTGCGCGGCAACCTGGCGCCGGACGGCTGCGTCATCAAGCCCAGCGCGTGCAGCGCAAAGTTCCAGCAGCACACCGGCCCGGCGATGGTGTTCGACGACTACCCGTCGCTCAAGGCCGCCATCGACGACCCCGATCTCGATGTGACCGAAGACCACGTGATCATCCTGCGCAACGCCGGCCCGCAGGGCGGGCCCGGCATGCCGGAGTGGGGCATGGTGCCGATTCCGGTGAAGCTGGTGAAGCAGGGCGTGAGCGACATGCTGCGCATCAGCGACGCGCGGATGAGCGGCACCAGCTACGGCGCGTGCGTGCTGCATGTCTCGCCGGAGTCGTATATCGGCGGCCCGCTCGCCCTGGTGCGCAACGGCGACCTCGTCAGCGTGGACATCCCCGCGCGCCGCATCCACCTGGAAGTGAGCGATGAGGAACTTGCTGCGCGCCGCGCCGCCTGGGTTCCGCCGCCGCCGCGCTATGAGCGCGGCTGGGGCTACCTCTTCACCCGGCACATCCTGCAGGCCGACCAGGGCTGCGATTTCGACGTGCTGGAAACCGCCTTCGGCGCACCGACCGCCGAGCCCGCCATCTACTGAGCACCGCATGCCTCTGAACCCCGAAACCCGCCGGCTGCTGATGGGCGTGAGCACGGCCACGATCTGCACCGCCCTCTTCAAGCGTGGCCTGCGCCAGCAGTTCATCCAGGACGTGCGGCCCCTCAACGCCACGCTGCCCAACATGGTGGGCGAGGCCTTCACCCTGCGCTACATCCCGGCGCGCGAAGACCTGAACCCGCTCTCGGTGTTCCTGGATCGCGGCCACCCGCAGCGCGTGGCCATCGAGGCCTGCCCGCCCGGCGCGGTGATGGTCTTCGACAGCCGCAAGGACGCCCGCGCCGCATCGGCCGGCGGCATTCTCGTCACGCGCCTGATGGTGCGCGGCTGCGCCGGCGTGGTCACCGATGGCGGCTTCCGCGATTCGCCCGACATTGCCGCCCTGCCCTTCCCCGCCTATCACCAGCGGCCGAGCGCACCGACCAACCTCACGCTGCACCAGGCCATCGACATGAACGTGCCCATCGCCTGCGGCGACGCGCCGGTGTGGCCGGGGGATGTGCTCGTGGGCGACCGCGAGGGCGTGGTCGTGATCCCGGCGCATCTGGCCGATGAAGTGGCGGCCGAGGCGCATGAGATGACAGCGTTCGAGGATTTCGTCGCCGAGCGCGTGGGCGGGGGGCGCAGCATCCTGGGGCTGTATCCGCCCACGGCGGAGGGGGTGGTGGAGGAGTTTGCGGCCTGGCGAGGGGCGAAGGGGCGTTGAGCTCAGCCCGCAGAGGGCTGAGTGACATCGTGGGTCATGGCCTCACGTGCAGTAACCAGAACGCTTGGTTCAGCGAGCCTAGCGCATGCCGGAAAGTCGGCGTGCCGGACAGCGCCAGCCAGCGCGAGCTTGCGGGCACTAGCGAAGATCTCGCAGATCGTCACGTCGCGATCAGTCATGTGGACTGCATCGGTGCTCAGGCCCCTCTTTCCACGGCATCGCCGACGCAGCCGTGGCTGGGGGCACAATCCGGCCCGCTACCATTTCGGGGACATCCGGTGCGCACATGCCCCACCAACGCCTGACGCTCGCCCGCCTGATACAGCGGCTGCTCACTGACTGAGCGTCCACGCCCATGGCCGACGACTACGTCAAACTGCTCAACCCCGAGCGCGCGCTGATCTTCCGGATCATCCACCGCGCGAACATGCCGTGGGTGCTGCAGCATGGCCTGCATTGCGGCACCAGCGCCACGCGATCGCCTCGGTGGGTGAGCATCGGCAACCAGGAGCTGATCAACAAGCGCGCCCACTGGACTGTCCCAGCCGAGCCGGGCGGCGTGCTGAACGACTATGTGCCCTTCTACTTCACGCCCTTCTCGGTGATGATGCACAACATCAACACTGGCTGGAACGGCGTGCCGCGGCATCCCAAGGCTGACATCCTGATCCTTGTGGCCAACCTGCGGCGGGTGATGGAACTGGGCCTGACCGTGCTGTTCACCGACAGCCATGCCAACAACCCGTTGGCGAACTACCACCGCGATCTGGCACGGCTGGACCAGATCGACTGGGGCATCCTGCAGCGGCGCGACTTCAAGCGCGACCCGGACGACCCGGCCAAGTTCGGCCGCTACCAGGCCGAGGCCCTGATTCATCGTCACTGCCCCGTGCAGGGGCTGGCGGGGATTGTGTGCCACGACGAAAGCGTCAAAATGGCGGTGGAGCAGGCCGTGGCGGCGGCTCACGTCGCCCTTCCCGTGGCGTGCCAGCCCGGCTGGTACTTCTGATGATCCACTACACCCAAGGCAACCTGCTGGATTCCAAGGCCCAGGCCCTGGTGAACACGGTCAACACCGTAGGCATCATGGGCAAGGGCATTGCATTGATGTTCAAGGATCGCTTCGCCGACAACTTCCGCCTGTACGCGCAGGCGTGCAAGGCGGGAGACGTGCGCACGGGCCGCATGTTCGTGACGGAGCCGCAGGAGCTCGACGGACCGCGCTGGATCATCAACTTTCCCACCAAGCAGCATTGGCGCGGTGATTCCCGGCTCGAATGGATCGTGGAAGGTCTGCAGGATCTGCGGCGATTCCTGGTGGATCACCAAGTCCGCTCGATTGCCATTCCGCCGCTGGGCGCTGGCAATGGCGGGCTGGACTGGGCCGCAGTCAGGCCACATATCAATCATGCCCTGGGCGACCTGGATGTCGAGATCACGGTGTTCGAACCCACCGCCCGCTACCAGAACGTGGCCAAGCGGCAGGGCGTGGAGCAGCTCACCGCCGCACGCGCCTTGATCGCCGAGCTGGTTCGACGGTATTGGGTGATGGGCTTCGAGTGCAGCCTGCTCGAAGTGCAGAAGCTGGCCTGGTTTCTCGACCGCAGCCTGAACCGCGCAGACGCCGCCAGCAACCCGCTCAAGCTTCGCTTTGAGGCCAACAGGTTCGGCCCCTACGCGCACGGCCTCACCAAGCTGCTCGACAAGCTGGACGGCAGCTACCTGGGCAGCGAGAAGCGCATTGGCGATGCCAAGCCGCTCGACGTGGTGTGGTTCCAGGAAGAGCGCACCCAGCTCGTGCAGGCGTTTCTGCGAACGGAGGCCAAGCCGTACATGGCGGCCCTGGAGGAGACCTCTGCTCTCATCGACGGCTTCGAGTCTCCCTACGGCATGGAGCTTCTGGCCACGGTCGATTGGCTGCTGGCCCGCGGCGATGTGCAGCCCACGGTTGAATCCGTGCGCGCCGGCTTGCAGAGCTGGCCTCATGAGGGCGGGGCCGAACGCAAGGCACGCCTTTTCGATGATCGCGCCATCCGCGTGGCCGTGGCGAGATTGACGCACCCGCCTGTACCCGCCACCTCCTGAGCGCGGCCCGCGCCGGCCGCCATGAGCGCAGACAACTTCCCATCCGCCAGGGCACCAAGGTGATCGACCGCCTGCCCAGCGCTGCGGCGATCCGCGACCTCGATGCCCTGCCGCCTCACGCCACCGCACGCAGATCCTCCATCAACACCGCCGTCGCCCGCGTCGGTGGCCGCGCGCGCAGCCACATCATCCCCACCGGCGGCAGATCCAGCTGCACCGCGATGCGCAGCACGCGCACCAGGCCCAGACCTTCGAAGTGGCGCGCCACGCTGCGCGCCATCAGCGCGCAGGCGCCGCGCTGATGCAGGAAGGTGACCTGCGCCAGAAACGACGCGGACTCCACGATGTCTGTCGGCGGCTGCAGGCCGGCGGCGTAGAAGCACTGCACGATCTTCACCCGGGAGGAGGCCCACGGCGGCGGCATCACGAAGGGCTGTGCGGCCAGGTCCACCCACCGCACACGCCGCTTGGCGGCGAGCGCATGGCCCGGCCGAGCGACCACCACCATCGGCTCCTGGCGCAGCGCCTCGGTCTCCAGGTCCGGCGCGGCATAGGCGGGTTCGAGCCGGCCGATGAACAGGTCGAGCTCCCCTGTGCGCAGCTTGGGCAGCAGATGCGTCAGGTCCCCTTCCTCCACCAGCACCGTGGCGGCGGGGGCGCGGGCCTTCAGGCGGTCCAGCGCAGGGGCCAGCAACGTGGGCAGGGCCACCACCATGCAGCCCACGCGCGTGCGGCCGGCATGGCCGCTCTCGACCGCCGCCATCTCGTCGCGCGTGCGCTCGTACTCCGCCAGCGCGGACTTCGCGAAGCGGATGAATGCAGCGCCGGCGGCCGTGGGCGTGCTGCCGCGCGTGGACCGCTCGAACAGCACCTGCCCGAGCATCGCCTCCACCTCGCCGAGCATGCGCGAGACGGCCGGCTGCGTCACGCTCAGGAACTCCGCCGTGCGGCCTACGTGGCGGAACTCGTCCAGCGCCACCACCAGTTGCAGGTGGCGCAGCTTGATGTTGGAGCGCAGGGCGCGGTCGATGGGGCGGGCCATGTCGGCATCATAGATAACGCAGGCCTCATGAATGGATGCGCAAATCTGATTGGATCGTGATGGACCGGTTGCCCACAATCCGCGCGATGCCGGGTCCGCGTGCCGCCACGGGTGGCGCGGGATCACCGGCTCCCTGAACAAGCACGGAGACACCACATGCCCCACTCTTCCCAACGGCCCCCGCTGCGCCGGCGCAGCCTGCTGATCGCCGCCACCGGCACCGCCGCCGGCCTGGCCCTGCCGGGCTACGCCCAGGCGCAGGACTACCCGTCGCGCCCGATCAACTTCATCTGCCCCTGGCCCGCCGGTGGCACGGCGGATGCGTCGATGCGCGCCATCTGCCAGGCCGCGGCCCGCGTGCTGAAGCAACCCATCGCGGTGGAGAACAAGGCCGGTGCCGCCGGCATGATCGGCGCGCAGGCCCTGGCGCAGGCCAAGCCGGACGGCTACACCGTGGGCCAGATCCCGATCTCGGTGACGCGCTTCCACCAGCTGGGTTCGCTCAAGGCCGATCCCCGCAACGACTTCACCTACCTCGCGCGCACTTCGGGCCAGACCTTCGGCATCGCGGTGCTGCCGCAGTCGCCTTTCAAGACCCTGCAGGAGATGGTGGCGCACGCCAAGGCCAACCCGGGCAAGGTGAGCTACGCGCACGCCGGCATCGGCGGTGCCACGCACGTGGGCATGGAAGAGTTCGCGCTGGCCGCGGGCATCCAGCTCAACGCCATCGCCTACAAGGGCGGGGCCGCCGCGCTGCAGGACACGCTGGGCGGCCAGGTGGACATGCTGGCGGATTCCAGCTCGTGGGCGCCGCACGTGGAAGGCGGCAAGCTGCGCCTGCTGGCCATCTGGGGCGAGGAGCGGCTGCCCGCGTTCAAGGACACGCCCACGCTCAAGGACGCCGGCTTCAAGGTGGTGGTGGATGCACCCAACGGCATCGGCGCGCCCGCCGGGCTGGAGCCGGCGGTGGAGGCGCGGTTGCGCGAGGCCTTCCGTCAGGCGGTGCTGTCGGACGAGTTCAAGGCCGTGGCGACGAGGATCCACGCCCCGGTCATGTACCTGGATGGCCCCGACTACCGCAAGTACGTGATGGGCATGTACGACCACGAGACGCGGCTCATCCAGCGTCTGAAGCTGAAAGAGCTGCTGGCCAAGGGTTGATGCCAGTGACTGCCTCCGCCGCCTCGCCGCTGATCCGCCTGCACCCGGCCGACAACGTGTGGGTGGCACGCGCGCCGATCGCGCTGGGACAGGACTTGCCGGGCCTGGGCCTGCGCGCGCGCGCCCAGGTGCCGGCGGGCCACAAGATCGCGGCCCGCGCCATCGCCGAGGGTGAGGCGGTGCGCAAGTACGACACGGTCATCGGCGTGGCCACGCGGGATCTGGCGCCGGGCGAATACGTCCACACGCACAACCTGCGCATGGCCGAAGGCGCACAGGACCCTGCATTTGGCACCGACGTGCGGCCCGTGGCCATGCTGCCCCCCGCCGAGCGCGCGCGCTTCATGGGCTACGTGCGCGAGGACGGCCGCGTGGGCACGCGCAACTTCATCGGCATCCTGGCCTCGGTCAACTGCTCGGCCACCGTCATCCGCAAGATCGCGCAGCACTTCACGCCCGAGCGGCTCGCGGCCTTCCCCAACGTCGACGGCGTGGCGGCCTTCCCGCAGTCCAGCGGCTGCGGCATGTCGTCGCCCAGCCCGCACTTCGATCTGCTGCGGCGCACGCTCGCGGGCTACGCGCGCCACCCCAACCTGGCCGGCGTGCTGATCGTCGGCCTGGGGTGCGAGCGCAACCAGGTGGCCGACCTGGTGGATTCGCAGGGCCTGCAGGCCGGCCGGCTGCTGCGCACGATGGTGATGCAGGAGGTGGGCGGCACGCAGGCCACCATCGAGGCCGGCATCCGCGCGGTGGAAGAGATGCTGCCGCTCGCCAATGCCTGCCGTCGCGAAAGCGTGGACGCGAGCCACATCGCGGTGGGCCTGGAGTGCGGCGGCTCCGACGGCTTCTCGGGCATCAGCGCCAACCCGGCGCTCGGCGCGGCCATGGACATCCTGGTGCGCCATGGCGGCACGGCCATCCTGTCGGAGACACCGGAGATCCATGGCGTGGAGCACCTGCTGACGCGCCGGGCCGTCACGCCCGCCGTTGGCCAGCGCCTGCTGGACCGCCTGGCGTGGTGGGCCGAGTACACGCGCGGCCACAACGGGCAGTTCAACGGCGTGGTGGGGCCCGGCAACCAGGCGGGCGGCCTGGCCAACATCGTGGAGAAGTCGCTCGGCTCGGCCATGAAGGCCGGCACCACGCCGCTGCGCGCCGTCTACGAGTACGCGGAGCCGATCACCGAACACGGCTTCGTGTTCATGGATTCGCCCGGCTACGACCCCGTGGCGGTCACGGGCCAGATCGCCAGCGGCGCCAACCTGATCTGCTTCACCACCGGGCGCGGCTCGATGTTCGGCTCCAAGCCGGCGCCCACGATCAAGCTGGCCAGCAACACGCCGATGTTCGAGCGGCTGCGCAGCGACATGGACATCAACTGCGGCCTGGTCATCGACGGTGAGCTGGACCTGCCGGCGATGGGCGAGCGCATCTTCCGCGCCATCCTGGCGCACGCCTCGGGCGAGAAGACGAAGAGCGAGCTGCTGGGCCTGGGCGACGACGAGTTCGTGCCCTGGCACCTGGGCATCGTGAGCTGAGGGCGCTCAGCCCCCGGCGTCCAGCCCCTCCACATCGGCCGCCGCCAGCGCTGGCGGCCAGCCGGGCAGCGTGAGTTCGTACGACAGCTTCAGCGCCAGCGGCCCACCGTTCGGGAACGCACGCGCGTCCATCTCCGCCACCAGCCGCTGCACCCGCTCCGATCGGGCGATGGCGGGCTGGCCATTCAGCGCGACGCTGGCACGGACCGGCGGGCCGGTGTCGGCCCAGATGGCACACGCCGATAGCAGGCTGACAGCCGCCAGGGGGAGAGTGAGACGGGCCGTCGTGGCGGCAAGGCGGGGCAGACAGGTCATGCGGCGTGGGCGCTGTTGAGCAGGCGCGACCATTGTGGCAGAGCGGCACGCCAGCCCGGTGCCGTCCGCGCGCCTGTCAGGCCGCTGCAACACTGCCGGGATGGCCGGGCCGGCGGGTGGCGACAATCACGGCACGATGTTGCAGTGCCCTCGTCCCCACGCCGCGGCCGTTTTGCTGGCCCTGCTGGCCGCGCTGCCCGTGCGTGATGCGCTCGCCCAGGGCCGTTTCACGCAGGCGGGCCTGGAGGACGACTGCCAGCGGCGCCTGCGCGCCCTCGCCCCGCCCGAAGTGAAGGTGCGGTCGACGGCCTTCTCGGCGCTCGGCACCCAGCCCAGCTACTACGTGGTCACCCAGCAGTTCAGCGCCCCGCTGCGCAACGGCCAGCGACGCGCCAGCTGCACCTACCGCCGCAACGGCGAATGGGCGCATGACGACGCGCATGCCTACGAGCTGGCGCGGGAGCTGGAACGGCGGCGATCGCTGAGCAACGCGCCTTAGGCGCCGCCGGGCCTCTCCCCGCCTCAACCGCCGCAGAGCGTGCGCACCAGCGCCGGCACGTCCGCCGGCAGCGCATCCCCCCGCCAGGCCACGTGCTGGTCTTCGCGGCACAGCACCAGGCGGTGCCGATAGCCCTCGGGCACCTCGATACCGGCCACGTCGATCACCGTCAGCGGCATGCCCCGCGCCTGCGCCTCAGCCTGGAGCGGGCCGACGTCGGCCGCCGCGTCGAAGCGCAGCAGCGAGTAGCCCGGCCCGAAGGCGTCGTACACCGAGCGGCCATCGGCCAGCCAGAAATGCGGCGCCCGGCAGCCCGGCACGGTGGAGGGCGTGAAGCCGCCCATGGTGTAGCCCGGTGGCTCCTCACCATCCGCCACGATCAGCGGCGAGCCGCTGTAGAAGTAGCCGAAGTTCAGCCCGGCGCAGCAGAACTGCTGCACGTTGAGTTCATAGGCCTCGCGGCCCACCTGCTCACGCGCCCGCGCGCCCTCGGCGTCGTTCGCCTCGATGTTCGGCGGCACGGCGCCGCGCGCACGGATCATCTTGGCCGCATGGTCCATCGCGAAGTGCGACACCTGCTGCGTGATCGGCTGGCGCTCCGCCTCGTAGGCGTCGAGCATCGCCTCGCTGCCCCAGCCCGCGAGGCGCGCGCCCAGCAGCCACGAGAGATTCAGCGCGTCCGCGATGCCCGCGTTCATGCCGTAGCCCGCATACGGCACCCACAGGTGGGCGGCGTCCCCGGCGATGAACACGCGGCCGCTGCGGAAGCGGTCCGCCACCAGGCGGCGGCCGACCCAGTCCTCACGCGAAATGATCTCGTAGGGGAAGTCGCCTTCCACGCCCAGGATCTGGCGGATGGCCCAGTCGCGGTCCACCGCGTCGAAGTCTTCCTCGTGCGGATGCAGGTGGTTGTGCACCAGCCAGGTCTCCTGGCCGTCGATGGCGAACACCGTGCCGCAGCGGCGCGGGTTGACCGAGTAGTAGCTCCAGGCGGGCTTGCCCGGCAGACGCGCCCGCAAGCCCGGTGCGCGGATGTAGCTGGACTGCACGCGCTGGATCACCGGCGTGCCCTCCAGCTTGGCACCGATGGCCTTGCGCACGCTGGAGCTGCCGCCGTCGCAGCCCACCAGGTAGCGCGCGCGGATGCGCCGGGTGGCGCCGTCGTCCAGGCCCGTCATCGCCGCCGTCACGCCGTCGGCATCCTGTTCAAAGCCGGTCACCTGGGTGCGGTTCAGCAGCGTCACGCCAGGCAGCGCCGCCGTGTGATGCAGCAGGATCGGCTCCAGGAAGAGCTGGTTGATGCGATGCGGGGGCTCCGGCGTGGGCCACCACGTGTCCGGCCCCTCGCGCGAGGTGTAGCGCTCGGCCCGGCCGGGGATGGGGATGCGGGTGAGCTCCAGGCCGCTCATGCTGGTGCGGAACACCACGTCGTTCGGGTAGTCCGGCGGCAGGCCGGCGTCGCGCAGCTTGGCCGCCACGCCCAGGCGGCGGAAGCGTTCCATCGTGCGCGCCGAGACGTGGTTGCACTTCACGTTGGGCGGCTCGCCGTAGTGGCGCGTCTCCACCACGGTCACCCGCACGCCGCGGCCGGCAAGATCCATGGCCATCGTCAGGCCCACCGGGCCCGCACCGACGACCAGCACATCCGTCTGATGATCCATGAGCAATCAGCCTCTCAGGGATCGAGCTTGATGCCGGCCTGGCGGATCACCCGGCTCCACTTGGTGGTCTCGGCGCGGATGTAGGCGTCGAAGGCGGCGGGCGTAGTGGGCGCCGGCTCCACGCCGGCATTGCGCATCGTGGTCTTGATCTGCTCGTCGTTCAGCGCGGCGGTGATCTCCGCGTTGAGCTTCGCGACGATGGCATCCGGCGTGCCGGCCGGGGCGACCACGCCGAACCAGCCGGTGGAGTCGTAGCCCGGCAGGCCGGCCTCGGCCACCGTCGGCACGTCCGGCAGCTGCGGCAGGCGCTGCGGGCTGGTCACGGCATACGCGATCAGCTTGCCGGCGCGGATGTGCTGCAGGGCCGAGGGCAGGTCCACCACGGCCAGCGGCACGTTGCCGGCCAGCGCGTCCAGCGCGGCCGGGCCAGAGCCGCGGTACGGCACCTCGACGAACTTCACGTCGGCCATCTGCGCGAACAGCGCGGCCGACAGGTGCATGGCCGTGCCATTGCCGCCGTGACCGATGGAGAACTTGCCCGGCTGCGCCTTGGCGGCGGCCAGCAGGTCCTTCTGCGTCTTCGCCGGTACCGACGGGTGGCCCACGATCACGAAGGGAATGGCCGCGAGCATGGAGACCGGCTTGAAGTCCTTCAACGAGTCGAAGGGCATCTGCGGATACAGGCTGCTGTTGGCCGACAGCGCGCCGGCCGCGCCCACGCCCAGCGTGTAGCCGTCCGCCGGCGCCTTGGCCACCAGGGCCAGGCCCACGTTGCCCCCGGCGCCGGGGCGGTTGTCCACCACCACCTGCTGGCCCAGCTTCTCGTTCAGGCGCGGGGTGAGCAGGCGCACCACCGCGTCGGCGCTGCCGCCGGGCGGGAAGGTCACTACCATGCGGATGGGTTGCTTGGGGAAGTCGGCGGCGGTCTGCGCCAGCGCGGGTGCGGCGGCCAAGAAGGCCGCGCCCAGCAGGCCAAGGGCTCTTGCGAATCGTTGCATGGGTTGTCTCCTGTTCGCCCCATTGGAGCGCGTGGCGATTCTTTCGTAAATCGAAATTTCCTGAAGCATCTATGATGTTTTCTCGTGAATCAGCGACCTTCCTTCACCCCCACCGTACGGCAGCTGCGCGCCTTCCGCGCCGTCTACCAGCTGCGCAAGCTCGGCGCCGCGGCCGAGCAGCTGGCCGTGACGCAGAGCGCCGTGAGCGTGCTGGTGCGCCAGCTCGAAGAGGGCCTGGGCACCCGCCTGTTCGACCGCACCACGCGCTCCCTGCGGGCGACGCCCGCCGCGGAGGAGGCCATCGCGGTGGCCGAGCGCATCCTGCGCGACGTGGATTCCCTGGGCGCCGGCCTGCGCGACCTGGGTACGCTGCGGCGCGGCCGCGTCTCGGTGGCGATCACGCCCACCCTGGCGGAGATCCTGCTGCCGCGCGCCCTGCGCCGCTTCGCCCGCCAGCATCCGCAGATCCAGGTGGTGATCGACGACTGCTCGCCGGATCAGTTCGTCTCGCGCGTGGTGAGCGAGCGCGTGGACATGGGCATCGGCACGCCCGAGCGCGCGGCCGCCGGGGTGGACACGCGGCGGCTGATGGCCGACACGCTGGCCTTCGTCTGCCGCAAGGACCACCCGCTCGCCACAAGGCGCCGCCTGCAATGGCGCGATCTCGCCGGCCACCCGGTGGTGACGGTGCGGCCGGGCTACGGCATCCGGCCCCTGATCGACGGCGCCGCGGTCCAGGCCGGCGTGACGCTGGAGGTGGTGAACGAAGTGAGCTTCCTGTCCACGGCCCTCTGGCTGGCCGACGGCGGCGTGGGCGGCGCCATCATGCCCAGCGCGTACGCCCGACGGCCCGGCGAAGGCGCGCGCGTGGTGCGCAAGCTGCATGGGCCGGTGGTCTCGCGCGACATCTCGCTCGTCACGCCGAAGGGACGCTCCATGTCGCCGGCGGCGGCGGCCTTCGCCGCGGCGCTCGAGGCGGAGCTGGCGGCCACCCGCTGAGCAAGGGGCACCGCTCGCGCGCCGTGCGCTGCGACGGCACTGCCGGTAGCATGCGTCCTTTGCCCACCTGAACGCCCTCTCTCGCGAATCCCCATGCAGGCCCCCACCACCAACCCCGCCCCGCTCTCGCCCTTCCACCTGGCCTTTCCGGTGCACGACCTGGCCGAGGCGCGCCGCTTCTACGGCGGCGTCCTCGGCTGCCCTGAAGGCCGCAGCTCCGACGAGTGGGTGGACTTCAACTTCTACGGGCACCAGATCGTGGCCCACCTCGCCCCGGGCGAGACGGGCGCGGCGCAGCGCAACGCGGTGGACGGCCACGGGGTTCCGGTGCGGCACTTCGGCATCGTGCTGCCCATGGCCGACTGGGAGGCGATGGCCGAGCGGCTGCGCGCCCAGGGCATCGCCTTCGTGATCGAGCCCTACATCCGCTTCAAGGGCGAGCCCGGCGAACAGGCCACCATGTTCTTCATGGATCCCTCCGGCAACGCGCTGGAGCTGAAGGCCTTCAGCGACATCAACCGGCTGTTCGCGAAGTAGCGGACCCTGCCGCGGCTGGCAGGCAGGCCACCGCCTCCACCTCCACCTTCAGTCTGAAGTGCAGCGGCCCGGTGGGGACCACCGCGCGCGCGGGCCGCGCCGTGCCGGCCCATTCGGCGTACACCGTGTTGAAGGCGGGCCAGTTGGCGATGTCGTCCACGTACACGCGCACCTGCACCAGGTGCGCGACGTCGCTGCCCGCGGCCTCCAGCGCGGCCTGCACGTTGGCCAGCACCTGGCGGGCCTGTGCCTCGAAGGGCGCGTCGGTCAGGCGCTCGCCGGCGGGCGTGACGGGCAGCTGCCCGGCCACGAAGACGAAGCCGTTGGCCACCGTCACATGGCTGTAGTGGCCGCCGGGGCGCGCGAGGGTGTCGGGGTTGAGATGCTGCATGGCGAGACCTCCTACCAGCCCTGGAAACGCGGCCATTCACGCAGCGCGCCTTCGGCCGTGACCACCTCGTACTGCGGGAACTGCGCCGCGGTGGCGCAGGCGTGATTGGGCAGGATGCGCAGCGTGGTGCCGACCGGAAAGCGCTGCACGATGCCAGGGTCCGCCTCGCCTTCGCGGGCGAGGATGCCGTGCTCCTGGTTGGCGCCGGTGAGCACGTAGCCCGGCAGCACGTGGCCCTCGGCGTCGCAGACCTGGCCGTAGCCGTAGTCGTGGCGCTGCCGCTGCGTGCCTCGGTCGCGGCTCATCGCCATCCAGCCGGCATCCACGATGGCCCAGCCCTTCTCGGGCTGATGGCCGATCACGGTGGTGAGCACCGACAGCGCGATGTCCTCCGGCGCGCACACGCCCACGTTGGCCATCACCAGATCGAAGAAGGCATAGACACCCGCGCGCACCTCGGTCACACCGGGCAGCGCGCGCGCCGACAGCGCGGTGGGCGTGGAGCCGACGCTGACCACCGGGCAAGCCAGGCCCGCGGCGCGCAGCCGCTCGGCCGCGCGCACGCAGCCCGCGCGCTCCTGCTCGGCCATCGCCGCCAGCGCCTCGGGCGTGTCCAGTTCGTAGCTGGCGCCGGCGTGCGTCATCACGCCGCCGAGCGTGCTGCCGGCGGCCTCGATGGCCAGGCCCAGCTCGATGAGCAGGTCCGACCCGGGCGCCACGCCGGAGCGGTGCCCGTCGGTGTCGACCTCGATCCACAGCTCGAAGCGATGGCCGTTCGCGCGCCCGAAGGTGCCCAGCGCCTGCGCCATGGCCATGTTGTCGGTGATCAGCTTCAGGTCGCAGCCCTCGCGCCGCAGCGCCAGCGCCGCCTCGAACTTGTTGGGCACGATGCCCACCGCATACAGGATGTCGGTGTGGCCCTCGGCGAAGAACTGCCGCGCCTCCTTGAGGGTGGAGACGGTCAGCCCGCTGGCACCGGCGGCCACCTGCAGCCGCACGATGTCGGCGCACTTGGTGGTCTTGACGTGCGGGCGGAACTTGACGCCGAGCGCGTCGAGCTGCGCCTGCATGCGGGCAATGTTGCGCTGCAGGCGCGGCAGGTCCACCACGGCGGTGGGGGTGGGCAGGGTGGCGAGCGGGTTCATTCGTTGGCGGCAGGGTCGGAGGGGGCAGGCGCGGCCTCATTCTCCGATACCTCCACGCCCGCCAGCACGCGGGCACACACGGGCGCCAGCTCGGCCAGCCGATGGCGCTGCCGCAAGTCCGTGGTAGCGGCGCAGCTCACCACCAGCCGGCTGTCGCGCAGGCAGACGATGCGGGTGTGCACGCGCAGCACCTGCTGGTCGTCGGTGCGCTCGTAGCGCAGCTCGAAGCCCGGGCGCCCCTGATGGACATGGGCCACCACGTCGGTGACCCGTGTGCCAGGGGCCTGCGCCTCCAGGTCGGCCAGCATGGTGCGGGCGCGCTCGGGGCGGCACAGCGGCGCGATGTCGGCGTGGCGCCGGCCGCGGGCGATCTGCACGATGCCGGTCAGGCCGGCATGCGGGCCGCGCAGCTCGGCCAGGGCCAGCTCGTCATCCGGGGGCACCCGCTGCCAGGCGGCGGGGTGTGGCACGCGGATCACCACGCCCTGCGACCGCGGCAGGCCACGCGAGTCGAAGGTGGCCCAGTCCTGCGCCCCAGCGGGTTCGGCGACCAGCAGGCCCAGGCTCATGGCGGCCAGCAACGCCGTGGCCGCGCCGCGCGGAAGCCAGGGCCCGGGCCGCCCGCGCATGGCGCCTCAGCCGTCGCCTTCCCGCCCCAGCGGCGGCGGCACCGGCTCGCCGGCCTGGCGGCTGCGGAACAGCGCAGCCCGCGTCAGCAGCACGGTGGTGACGGGCGCGGCCACGGACAGCAGGATCATCACCGCCCAGGCGTGCAAGGCGAGCCGGCCAGTGCCGAAGCTGAAGTGCAGGATGGCCGCGAGGCTCACGGCCCAGACCCCCAACGTGGTGGCGATGGCCGGCGCATGCATGCGCATGAAGAAATCCGGCAGGCGCAGCAGGCCCAGCGCCGCGGCCAGGGCGCAGGCGCCGCTTGCCAGCAGCAGCAGGGCGACCAGGGCTTCGACGACGGTCATTCGATCACCTCCCCGCGCAGCAGGAACTTGGCCATGGCGGACGAGCCGAGAAAGCCGAACAGCGCCATCAGCAGCGCGCCTTCGAAGTACATGCGGCTGTCATCACGGATGCCCAGCACCAGCATCATCAGCATCGCCACGGCGAAGATGAAGTCCAGCGCCAGCACGCGGTCCTGCGCGCGCGGCCCGCGCACCAGGCGCGCCAGCGCCAGGGCCATGGCCACGGCGTACATCAGCAGCGTCACCTCCACGGCCATCGCGAGCAGGTTCATTCGAAGATCTCCATCAGCGGTTGCTCATAGCGGGTCTTGAAGTCGTGCACGTAGGCGGCTTCGTCCTCCACGCCGAACACGTGCAGCAGCACCGCACTGCGGTCGGGCGCCAGCTCGGACCACAGCGAGCCCGGCACCACGGTGCAGATGACGGCGAGCGCCGTGAGAGCGTACGGGTCGCGCAGCGCGAGCGGCACCGTCACGAAGGCGCCGGTGGCCGGCCGGCTGGCCGGGCGCAGCGCGCCCGCACCCACCTGCAGCGCGGAGACGATCACGTCAGCGCCGACACGCATCACCAGCTTCAGCAGCACGGGCAGGCGACGCAGCCGCGCACCGCGTGGGGCGAGCGGACGCGCGAGACGCTGCACCGCGAGCGCCACGCCTACGGCCAGCAGCCAGTGGCCCGGCTCGCGCGCGTCGTTCAGCGCCAGCCACATCGACACCAGGGCCACGAAGAGGAGGATGGCAGGCAGGCGGATCATGGGCTGACCTCCGGCACCGCCCGCGGCACCGGCTGCGTGCCCATCACCGCCTCCACGTAGCCGCTGGGCAGATGCAGCTCGGCGGCGGTGGCGCGGGTGAAGGCCAGCGCGCGATCGCCCATCACGGCCAGCGCGATGCAGGCGCCCAGCAGCAGCGCCACCGGCAAGCCCTCCACCAGCTTGAGCTGCGGCGCGGCGCGGTCCTGCGTGGCCCAGAAGTGGGCGATGAACGCGCGCGAGAGCGCGATGGCCGCGAGCAGGCCCGAGGCGAGCAGCAGCCCGAACAGCAGCCAGCCCACGGTGACCGAGGGCCCCAGCTCGCGCGGCTGCAGCAGGGCGCCCAGCATGGCGATCTTGCCGACGAAACCGGAGAGTGGCGGCAGGCCCGCGATCACCAGCGTGCACAGCAGGAAGCCGCCGCCCAGGAAGGCCACCGCGCCCGGCATCACGCGGCCCACCAGGGCGACCTGGTCGTCGTCGAGGTTGGCGTCGGCCGGCGGCGCATAGTCCTCGAACCCGGGCAGGCGCCCGGCAGCCTGGTCGGCCTCGGGCGGATCCACCTCGATCTGGCGCGCGCGCTCCACCAGTTCCACCAGCAGGAACAGCGCCGAGGCGGCCAGCGTGGAGCTGGCCAGGTAGAACAGGGCGCCGGCAGTGAGCGCGGGCTCGTCGAAGGCGATGGCGGCCATGATGGTGCCGGAGGAGGTGATCACGCTGTAGCCGGCCAGCCGCGCGAGCTGCTGCGAGCGCAGCATGCCGATGGCGCCGAAGGCGATGGTGGCCAGGCCGCCGGCCACCAGCATCGGCTGGCCGAACAGCGCCGAGTCCCCCGCGGTAGAGGGGAAGCACAGCGTCCACAGCCGCAGCACGGCATACACGCCCACCTTGGTAAGCATGGCGAACATCGCCGCCGCCGGCGCGCTGGCCGCCGAGTAGGCGGCCGGCAGCCAGAAGTTCAGCGGCCACAGCGCCGCCTTGGCCAGGAAGGCCACCGCCAGCAGCGCCGCCGCCGCGTGCAGCAGGCCGCGGTCGGCCACCGGCACATGCGGCAGCTTCAGCGCGATGTCGGCCATGTTCAGCGTGCCGGTCACGCCGTACAGCAAGGCCGCGCCGGCCAGGAACAGCAGCGAGGCCAGCAGGTTGACGGTGATGTAGTGCAGCCCGGCGCGCACGCGCGTGGTGCCGCCGCCATGCAGCAGCAGGCCGTAGGAGGCGGCCAGCAGCACCTCGAAGAACACGAACAGGTTGAACAGGTCTGCGGTGAGGAAGGCGCCGTTCAGCCCCATCAGCTGCAGCTGCAGCAGCGGGTGGAAGTGCACGCTGGCCCGGTGCCAGCGCGCCAGCGAGAACAGCAGCGCGCCCAGCGCCACCAGCGCGGACAGCACCAGCATCATGGCCGAGAGGCGGTCCAGCGCCAGCACGATGCCGTAGGGCACCGGCCAGTTGCCGGGCAGGTACACCGCCATCGCGCGCGCGGTGACCACGTCCAGGCCGGCGAACAGCCACAGCGCGAGGCCGAGGCTCGCCAGCATGGACACGCCGTTCAGTGCCGCCTTCAGGCCGCGCAGCCGGTCGGGCAGCACCATCAGCACCGCGGCCGCCAGCATGGGAAGCAGCACCGGCGCGACCACCAGGTGGGCGGCAGCGTTCAGGCTCATGTGACGCCCCTCCGCGCTACGCGCTGCGGGATTCGCGCGGGAACGGCCCGACGGCTCATCGCTCCTCCTTGCCGTCCACGTGGTCGCTGTCGGTCAGCCCGCGCAGGGCCAGCAGCACCACCAGGAACAGCGCCGTGGTGGCGAAGCCGATCACGATGGCGGTGAGCACCAGGGCTTGCGGCATCGGGTCGGTGTAGTTCAGCAGGTCGGCCGGCACGCCGGGACGCACGATCGGCTCCTTGTCGACCGAGAGGCTGCCCACGCTGAAGATGAACAGGTTCACGGCATAGGACATCAGCGTCAGGCCCACCAGCACCTGGTAGGTACGCGGCCGCAGCACCAGCCACACGCCGGCGGCGCCCAGCACGCCGATGGCCAGGGAGAGGATCAGTTCCATCAGGCACGCTCCCGCACGGGACGCCGACGCGCGCGCAGCGACTGGTGGGCCAGCGCCGTGAGCATCAGCAGGGTGGAGCCCAGCACGACGGCGAACACGCCGGTGTCGAACAACGCGGCGCTGGGCAGGTGAATCTCGCCGATCCACGGCAGCGTGACGTGCGCGGTGTGGGTGGTGAGGAAGGGGTGGCCGAAGGCGAGCGCGCCGGCGCCGGTGAGCACCACCACCACCAGGCCGAAGCCCATCCACCACGGCGGGTTGAGGTCCATGCGCTCCTCCACCCACTGCGTGCCGCTCACCATGTACTGCGCGATGAAGGCGGTGGCCAGCACCAGGCCAGCGATGAAGCCGCCGCCGGGCTGGTTGTGCCCGCGCAGGAACAGGTGCGCGGCCACGAGCATGGCCACCGGCAGCAGCAGGCGCACCAGGACCGCCGGCACCATGAGGTAGCCCTGGGCCGGGTCGTCCGCGTCGTGCAGGTCCTGCGGGCGCACCAGGTCGGCGCCCGAGACGGCCTGTGCCGTGCGTTGCTGGGGCGGCAGTTCCTCCACCTCGCGCGGCGGACGGAAGCGCCGCAGCAGCGCGTAGATGGTCAGGCCCACGGTGGCCAGCACGCAGATCTCGCCCAGCGTGTCGAAGGCGCGGAAGTCCACCAGCATCACGTTCACGATGTTGGTGCCGCCGCCCTGGGGCAGCGCGTTCTCGATGAAGAACGGCGAGATGCTCTGGAAGCCGGTGCGCGTCATCAGCGCATAGGACAGCGCGGCGAGGCCGGCGCCCAGCAGCGCGGCCAGCACGAAATCACGCCGGCGGCGCCAGCGGGCGCGGGCCGCCTGGCGCGGGTCGTCCTGCTCCAGCCGCTTGGGTAGCCAGCGCAGGCCGAGCAGGAACAGCACGATGCTCACCGCCTCCACCGCGAGCTGCGTCAGCGCCAGGTCGGGCGCGGAGAACCAGGCGAAGGTGACGCACACCGCGATGCCCACCACGCCCAGCAGCGTGAGCGCCACCAGGCGGTGGAACTTGGCCTGCCAGGCCGCCCCCACGGCGGCGGCGGCGCCCACCAGCCACAGCAGCGCGAAGGCCGGCGTGGCCGGCACGCGCGCGCGGTCGCCCCACTCCAGCGGCACGACCAGCGCCGAGGCCAGCGCGGCGGCCCCGGCCACCACCAGCAGCCACAGCAGCTGGGTCTGCATGCGCGGACTGCTGGTGCGTCCGATCAGCCAGCGGGCGGTGGCATTGGCGCGCGTCAGGCCGCGCTCGAAGGCCGCCTTGCCGTCGAGCCGGCCCATGAAGGGCGCGGCGCGCAAGGGCCGCTGCTTGAACCAGGCACCGAAGGCCAGGTACGCCGCCACGCCGCCGGCCAGGGCGACCAGGCTCATGATGAGTGGCGCGTTGAAGCCGTGCCAGATGGCCAGGCTGTACTCGGGCAGGCGCCCGCCCACCACCGGCCTTGCGGCGGCTTCCAGCAGGGCGCCCACCGACCACTCGGGGAAGATGCCCACCACCAGGCAGGCGGCCACCAGCAGCTCGATCGGCAGGCGCATCCAGCGCACCGGTTCGTGCGGCACGCGCGGGCAGTCACGCGGTGGCGGGCCGAAGAACACGTCGTGCCCGAAGCGCAGCGAATACACCACCGCGAAGAGGCCGGCCACCGTGGCGATGGCGGGCAGGGCCAGGTCCGTCCAGCCGGGGGCCTGCACCTGCACCGTCTCGGCAAAGAACATCTCCTTGGACAGGAAGCCGTTCAGCAGCGGCACCCCCGCCATGGCCGCACAGGCCACCATGGCCAGCCGCGCGGTGGCGGGCATGAAGGGGTACAGGCCGTCCAGCCGGCGCATGTCGCGCGTGCCGGTCTCGTGGTCGATGATGCCCACGCCCATGAACAGCGACGCCTTGAAGGTGGCGTGGTTGAGCATGTGGAACACGGCGGCCACCGCGGCCAGTTCGCTGTTCATGCCCAGCAGCAGGGTGATGAGGCCGAGGTGGCTGATGGTGGAATAGGCCAGCAGCGACTTCAGGTCGTTCTGGAACATGGCGGCGTAGGCGCCCAGCAGCAGGGTGATCGCGCCGGCGCCACCGACGATCCAGAACCACTCCGGCGAGCCGGCCAGCACCGGCCACAGCCGCGCCAGCAGGAACACGCCCGCCTTGACCATGGTGGCCGAGTGCAGGTAGGCCGACACCGGCGTGGGGGCGGCCATGGCATGCGGCAGCCAGAAGTGGAACGGGAACTGGGCGCTTTTGGTCAGCGCGCCCAGCAGCACCAGGGCGAGCGCCGGGCGATACAGCGGATGGGCGCGCACCGCCTCGCCGGCGGCGAGCACGCGGTCCAGCTCGTAGCTGCCGGCGATGTGGCCCAGCAGCAGCACGCCGCCCAGCAGGCACAGGCCGCCGGCGGCCGTGACCACCA
>NZ_JAYRZR010000003.1:0-124377 GCF_041916345.1 Ramlibacter sp. | reverse complement strand
CGGTCTGGAGGCAGTCTTTTTCTCTTCATGCGGCCCATCGCCTCGAGGCTAATTTCGAAAAAGGACCATAACATCAATGTCTTAGACTGACAAGCTGAGACACCTTTGAAGTTCGGCGCAGGCCATGCACGCGCCAAACCCGCCACGGTCCTTGTTGTGAACCGGCAACGCGCGGCGGCAGTCTCCTGCCGCCGCGTGGTCAATGCCCGTCACGCATCCAGCAGGATGCGCAGCATGCGGCGCAGCGGCTCCGCGGCGCCCCACAGCAGCTGGTCGCCAATGGTAAAGGCACCCAGGTAGTCAGGGCCCATGGCGAGCTTGCGCAGGCGGCCGACGGGGATGGTGAGCGTGCCGGTCACGGCCACGGGCGTGAGGCCCTGCATCGTGGCCTCGCGCGTGTTGGGCACGACCTTCACCCAGGCGTTGTCCGCCGCGATCATCGCCTCCACGTCGGCCAGCGGCACATCCTTCTTCAGCTTGAAGGTGAGGGCCTGGCTGTGGCAGCGCATCGCCCCCACGCGCACGCAGAAGCCGTCGACCGGCACCGCGGTGGTGCCGAACGCCTCCCCCTGGCCGAGGATCTTGTTCGTCTCGGCGCCGGCCTTCCACTCCTCGCGGCTGACGCCGGCCCCCAGGTCCTTGTCGATCCAGGGGATGAGCGAGCCGCCCAGCGGCACGCCGAAGTTGGCCGTTTCCTCGGCGTTCAGGGCCTGCTGACGGGCCAGCACCTTGCGGTCGATTTCCAGGATGGCCGACTTCGGGTCATCCAGCAGGCCGCGCACCTCGGCATTCAGCGTGCCGAACTGCGTGAGCAGCTCCCGCATGTGCTGGGCGCCGCCACCGGACGCCGCCTGGTAGGTCATGCTGGTCATCCACTCTACCAGCCCGGCCTTGTACAGCGCGCCCACACCCATCAGCATGCAGCTCACCGTGCAGTTGCCGCCGATCCAGTTGCGGCCGCCCTTGCCCAGGGCCGTCTTGATCACCGGCAGGTTGACCGGGTCCAGGATGATGACCGCGTCGTCCTTCATGCGCAGGGTGGAGGCGGCATCGATCCAGTGGCCGTTCCAGCCGGCAGCGCGCAGCTTGGGAAAGACCTCGGTGGTGTAGTCGCCGCCCTGGGCGGTGATGACGATGTCGCACTTCTTCAGGGCGTCGATGTCGAACGCGTCCTTCAGGGTGGTCTCGTTCTTCGCCTGCGCCGGGGCCTTGCCGCCGGCATTGGAGGTGGAGAAGAACACCGGCTCGATCAGGCCGAAGTCGCCTTCGGCCTGCATGCGGTCCATCAGGACCGAGCCGACCATGCCGCGCCAGCCGACGAGGCCGACCAGGGGTTGTTGTGCCTTGAGATTCATGTCGAACGCCCTTTCAGTTTTGGATCTGGTGTCCCCGGCTCGTCTGAGGCCGGGGAGGGCGCGCGACGAACCGGAGCTTGCTAGCTCTTGGTAATCTTCTTGGTGGTGATCGCGGCCACGACGGCATCACCCATGGCGGTGGTGCCGACCTTCGTGGTGCCTTCGGAGTGGATGTCCGCCGTGCGCAGGCCCTGGGCGAGCACGTGCTTCACCGCGGATTCGATCCGGTCGGCGGCTTCGGGCTGGTTCAGGGAGTAGCGGAGCATCATGGCAGCGGACAGGATTGTAGCCAAAGGATTGGCCACCCCCTTGCCCGCGATGTCCGGCGCGCTGCCGTGGCTGGGTTCGTACAGGCCCTGGCTGCTGGCGTTCAGGCTGGCCGAGGGCAGCATGCCGATGGAACCGGTGAGCATGGCGGCCTCGTCCGACAGGATGTCGCCGAACATGTTGCCGGTGACCACCACGTCGAAGAACTTGGGCTGCTTCACCAGCTGCATGGCCGCGTTGTCCACGTACATGTGGTCGAGCTTCACATCCGGGTACTGCTGGCCGACTTCGGTGACGACGTCCTTCCAGAGCTGGAACGTCTCCAGCACGTTGGCCTTGTCGACGCTGGTGACGTGCTGGTTGCGCTTGCGGGCCGCCTGGAAGGCGACGTGGGCGATGCGCTCGATCTCCGGGCGCGTGTAGCGCATGGTGTCGAAGGCTTCCTCGGCACCGGGGAAGTGCCCATCAGGCGCCTGGCGGCGGCCGCGCGGCTGGCCGAAGTAGATGTCGCCGGTCAGCTCTCGGATGATCAGGATGTCCAGGCCGGCCACCAGCTCGGGCTTGAGGCTGGAGGCATGGGTGAGCTGCTCGTAGCAGATGGCGGGCCGGAAGTTGGCGAACAGGCCGAGGTTCTTGCGCAGGCCCAGGATGGCCTGCTCGGGGCGGAACTGGCGCTCCAGCTTGTCGTACTTCCAGTCGCCGACGGCGCCAAACAGGATGGCATCGGCCTCCTTCGCGAGCTTCAGCGTTGCCTCGGGCAGGGGATGCCCGTGCCGGTCATAGGCGGCCCCGCCGACGTCGGCGGTCTCCATCTCGAACTTCA
This sequence comes from Ramlibacter sp., assembly GCF_041916345.1. Classification (GTDB taxonomy): domain Bacteria; phylum Pseudomonadota; class Gammaproteobacteria; order Burkholderiales; family Burkholderiaceae_C; genus Ramlibacter. The sequence goes on along the minus strand of NZ_JAYRZR010000003.1, from coordinate 121,932 downwards.
GGTCCAGGACGTTCAGGACCTTGACGGCCTCGGCGACGATTTCGGTGCCGATGCCATCGCCCGGCAGCACTGCGATCTTCATGGATTCAACCTTGCAGGGTGTGGGCGAGCCAGGGCTTGGTGACCAGGCGCTGCGCTTCGAATGCGCGGATCTTGTCGGACTGGCGCAGGGTGAGGCCGATGTCGTCGAAGCCGTTCAGCAGGCAGTACTTGCGGAAGGCCTGCACCTCGAAGGCGATCTCGGTGCCGTCGGGCTTGACGATCACCTGGCGCTCCAGGTCCACCGTGAGCGTGTAGCCGGGGAAGGCCGCCACCTCGTCGAACAGCCGGCTCACCACCGACTCGGGCAGCACGATGGGCAGCAGACCGTTCTTGAAGCAGTTGTTGAAGAAGATGTCGGCGAAGCTCGGCGCGATCAGGGCGCGGAAGCCGTACTGCTGGATCGCCCAGGGCGCGTGCTCGCGCGAGGAGCCGCAGCCGAAGTTCTTGCGGGCCAGCAGCACCGAGGCGCCCTGGTAGCGCGGCTGGTTGAGCACGAAGTCCGGGTTGGGCTTGCGCACGGCGGGGTCCTGGCCGGGCTCGCCCGGATCCAGGTAGCGCCACTCGTCGAACAGGTTCGGGCCGAAGCCCGTCTTGCGGATCGACTTCAGGAACTGCTTCGGGATGATCGCGTCGGTGTCGACGTTCTCGCGGTCGATCGGGGCGACGAGGCCCTTGTGAACGGTGAACTTGTCCATTTATTTCTTTTTACCCGCATCCTCGATCTTCTCGCCGGCCTTCTGGATGTCCTGGCCGACGCCCTTGACGGTATTGCAGCCCGCGAGCACGAAGGCGAACGACAGGGCGAACAGGGTGGCGATGGTCTTCTTCATGGGTCTCTCCTTCAGGCGAATTGACGGATGTCGACGAAATGACCGTGCACGGCCGCGGCGGCGGCCATGGCGGGGCTGACCAGGTGCGTGCGGCCGCCGGCACCCTGGCGGCCCTCGAAGTTGCGGTTGCTGGTGGAGGCGCAGCGCTCGCCCGGCTCCAGCCGGTCGGCGTTCATGGCCAGGCACATGGAGCAGCCGGGCTCCCGCCACTCGAAACCCGCGGCGCGGAAGATCTCGTGCAGGCCTTCGCGCTCGGCCTGTGCCTTGACCACGCCCGAGCCGGGCACGACCAGCGCGGCCTTGATGTTGGGCGCGACCTTGCGACCGAGCTTCTTCACCACCGCGGCGGCCTCGCGCATGTCCTCGATGCGGCTGTTGGTGCAGGAGCCGATGAACACCTTGTCGACGAAGATGTCGTTCATGGGCTTGCCCGGCTGCAGGCCCATGTAGGCCAGCGCGCGCTCGATCGCGTTGCGCTTATTCGCGTCTTTCTCCTTGTCCGGGTCGGGCACGGCACCATCGATGCCCGTCACCATCTCGGGCGAGGTGCCCCAGGTCACCTGCGGGCGGATCTGCGCCGCGTCGAGCTCGACCACGGTGTCGAACCTCGCGTCCGGGTCGGACTGCAGCGTGCGCCAGTAGGCCACGGCCTGGTCCCATTCCACGCCCGTGGGGGCCAGGGGACGGCCCTTCACGTACTCGATGGTCTTGTCGTCCACCGCGACCAGGCCCGCGCGGGCGCCGGCCTCGATGGCCATGTTGCACACCGTCATGCGGCCTTCCATCGACAGCGCGCGGATCGCCGAGCCGCCGAACTCGATGGTGTAGCCGGTGCCGCCGGCCGTGCCGATGCGGCCGATGATGGCCAGCACGATGTCCTTGGCCGTGATGCCGGGCGCCAGCGCGCCATCGACCTTCACGAGCATGTTCTTCGCCTTCTTGGCCAGCAGCGTCTGCGTGGCCAGCACGTGCTCGACCTCGCTGGTGCCGATGCCGTGCGCCAGCGCACCGAAGGCGCCATGGGTGGAGGTGTGCGAATCGCCGCAGACGACCGTCATGCCCGGCAGCGTGGCGCCGCTCTCCGGCCCGATCACGTGCACGATGCCCTGCCGCTTGTGCAGGAAGGGGAAGTACGCCGCCGAGCCGAACTCCGCGATGTTCTTGTCGAGCGTGGTCACCTGCTCCTTGCTGATCGGATCGGTGATGCCGTCGTAGCCGCGCTCCCAGCCGGTGGTGGGCGTGTTGTGGTCGGCCGTGGCCACCACGGAGCTCACGCGCCAGACCTTGCGGCCGGCCTCGCGCAGGCCCTCGAAGGCCTGCGGGCTGGTGACCTCGTGCACCAGGTGGCGGTCGATGTAGAGGATGGACGTGCCGTCTTCCTCGGTGTGGACGACGTGCTCGTCCCAGATCTTGTCGTACAGCGTGCGGGCCATGGGGCTTGGGTGTCCTTGCTAGGCAGTGATTTTATTCGGCGCGGCCTGGGCCGCCGGGGGCGCCGCTGCCTCGGCGCGTTCGCGCAGGTGGTCGACCAGCAGGCGCGCCGTGAGCGGCAGGGTGGAGAAGTCGCGGGCGACCAGGCGGATCTCGCGGCGGGCCCAGGCATCGGCCAGGGGGACGCTTTCGAGATCGCCCACGCCATGCATGAGCTCGAACGCCCGGCGCGGCATCACGCCGATGCCCAGGCCGTTGTGGATCATGCGGCACATCGCGTCCAGGCTGGTGACGTGGATGCGCAGGCGGATCGCGCGGCCGGCCGCGGCCGCCGCCTCGCGCGTGGCGCGATAGATCGAGCTGTTGGTGTGCAGGCCCACGTGGTCGAACTCCAGCGTGTCCTCGAAGGCAATGCGGTGCTCGCGGGCGAGCGCATGGCCGCGCGGCACGATGAGCACGAGTTCGTCGCTGCGGTAGGCCAGGGCCTGCAGCCCGTGCGCGGCCGCGCCATCCCCGGCGTGGCAGATGCCGAGGTCGGCCGCGCCCTCCTGCACGGCGCGCAGGATCTCGGTCGAGAGGTGCTCCTCGAGGTCGATCTTCACCTGCGGATGCCCGGCGCTGAACGCGCCCAGGTCCTCCGGCAGGAACTGCACGATGGCCGAGATGTTGGCGTGGATGCGCACGTGGCCGCGCACGCCATCGGCGTACTCGGACAGTTCGGCCTGCATCTTCTCCAGGCTGAACAGCACCGAACGCGCGTGGTGCAGCAGGCTCTGGCCGGCCGGCGTCAGGTCGACCCCGCGCGTGTGCCGGTACAGCAGCGGCGTCTCCAGCGTGGTCTCCAGGTCCGACAGGCGCTTGCTCACTGCCGATGCCGCGATGAACTCACGCTCGGCCGCGCGGCCGATCGACCCCAGCTCGCAGACGGCCACGAAGAGCTGCAGCGAGGTCAGGTCGATCCGGCGGGCGAAGGAGCGTTCGGTGGGGCGCATGGGGATGTCATCGCGTGAGACGATGGCCTGGCGGCATTCTCCCATGGCAATACCTTCTTGCCATCGTGGATCACGATGACCGTCCTGCACGCTTGCGCGCACCCGTGAAAAAGCCCGCCGAAGCGGGCTTTCCAACTGGAGGCGGGACGCGGCCTAGCGCTCGGCCAGCGGCTTGACGTCGCGCTTCTCGGAGCCGGTGAACAGCTGGCGCGGACGGCCGATCTTGTACTCGGGGTCGCCGATCATCTCGTTGAGCTGGGCGATCCAGCCCACCGTGCGGGCCAGCGCGAAGATGGCGGTGAACAGGCTCACCGGAATGCCGATGGCGCGCTGCACGATGCCGGAGTAGAAGTCGACGTTCGGGTACAGCTTGCGGGAGACGAAGTACTCGTCTTCCAGCGCCACCTTCTCCAGCGCCATCGCGAGCTTGAACAGCGGGTCGTTCTGCAGGCCCAGCTCGTTCAGCACCTCGTGGCAGGTCTCGCGCATCAGCTTGGCACGCGGGTCGTAGTTCTTGTACACGCGGTGGCCGAAGCCCATCAGCTTGACGTTGGAGCTCTTGTCCTTCACCTTGGCCACGAACTCGCCGATCTTGGCCACGCCGCCCATCTTCTGGATGTCTTCCAGCATGTTGAGCGCGGCCTCGTTCGCGCCGCCGTGGGCCGGGCCCCACAGGCAGGCCACGCCGGCCGCGATGGCGGCGAACGGGTTGGTGCCCGACGAGCCGCACAGGCGCACCGTGGAGGTGGAGGCGTTCTGCTCGTGGTCGGCGTGCAGGATGAAGATGCGGTCCATCGCGCGCACCAGCACCGGGTTCGGCTCGTATTCCTCGCACGGCGTGGCGAACATCATGCGCATGAAGTTCGCCGAGTACGACAGCGAGTTCTTCGGGTACATGTACGGCTGGCCGGCGCTGTACTTGTAGGCCATGGCCACCAGCGTGGGCATCTTGGCGATCAGGCGGATCGCCGCGATCTCGCGGTGCTGCGGGTTGTTGATGTCGGTGCTGTCGTGATAGAAGGCCGACAGGGCGCCCACCAGGCCGGTCATCACCGCCATCGGGTGCGCGTCACGGCGGAAGCCGCGCAGGAAGAACTGCATCTGCTCGTTGACCATGGTGTGGTTGGTCACGCGCGAGACGAAGTCCTTCTTCTGGGCGACGTCCGGCAGCTCGCCGTACAGCAGCAGATGGCAGGTCTCCAGGAAGTCGCACTGGGTGGCGAGCTGCTCGATGGGGTAGCCGCGGTACAGCAGCTCGCCCTTGTCGCCGTCGATGTAGGTGATGCCCGACTGGCACGACGCGGTGGACAGGAAGCCCGGGTCGTAGGTGAACATGCCGGTCTGCGCATACAGCTTGCGGATGTCGATGACATCCGGGCCGATGTTGCCGTGGTAGACGGGCAGTTCGACGCTGGGGCCGCCGTTCGAGAACGACAGCGTGGCTTTGTTGTCAGCGAGTTTCATGGGGGTTCCTATCAGTTTCAATGCCCAATGCCGGGGGATGCGGCTGCGGGCCTGCGCAGCATCTCCAGCACTTCCCGGGTCTGCCCGTCCAGCGGCTGACCCATGTCTTCCTTGCGCCGCAGCAGCAGATCCAGCAGATCGTTGTCGGCCAGGTCCATCAAGGCCTGCAAGCCGCGTGCCTGTCCCACCGTCAGGCTGGCTTCGTGGGTGGCGAAGAAGCGCTCGATCAGCAGGTCGTTCTCCAGCAGGCCGCGGCGGCAGCGCCAGCGCAGCTTGCTGAGCGAGCGTTCGTCAAGCAGCGCGGCGTCGTCCTGCATGGCGCTCGTCAGACGGCCCTGCGGACCATCAGCTCCTTGATCTTGCCGATCGCCATGGTCGGGTTCAGGCCCTTCGGACACACGTCCACGCAGTTCATGATGGTGTGGCAGCGGAACAGGCGGTACGGGTCTTCCAGGTTGTCCAGGCGGGCGGCGGTGTCCTGGTCGCGGCTGTCGGCGATGAAGCGGTAGGCCTGCAGCAGGCCGGCCGGGCCGACGAACTTGTCGGGGTTCCACCAGAAGCTGGGGCAGCTGGTGGAGCAGCTCGCGCACAGGATGCACTCGTACAGGCCGTTGAGTTCCTCGCGTTCCTCGGGCGACTGCAGGCGCTCCTTCTCGGGCGGGATGGACTCGTTCACCAGGTACGGCTTGATCGAGTTGTACTGCTTGAAGAACTGCGTCATGTCCACGATCAGGTCACGGATCACGGGCAGGCCGGGCAGCGGCTTCAGCACGATCGGCTTGTCGCCGAGCTGGCGCAGGTTCGTCAGGCAGGCGAGGCCGTTCTTGCCGTTGATGTTCATCGCGTCGGAGCCGCACACGCCTTCACGGCAGGAGCGGCGGAACGACAGCGTGGGATCCTGGGCCTTGAGCTTCATCAGGGCGTCGAGCAGCATGCGCTCGTTGCCCTCGAGCTCGATCTCCACCGTCTGCATGTACGGCTTGGCATCCTTGTCGGGGTCGTACCGGTAGATCTGGAAGGTGCGCTTTTGCATGGGGCTGTCCGTTCGGGAATTCTTGTCGCTTCGGGGCTGGGGCGGAAGTACGTAGGAGAACCTACGCGGTCAGAAGGTACGCACCTTGGGCGGCACGGATTCCACCGTCAGCGGCTTGAGCTTCACCGGCTTGTAGGCCAGGCGGTTGCCCTCGCTGTACCACAGCGAATGCTTCATCCAGTTGGCGTCGTCGCGGCCCAGCGGGGCCGTGGCGTCATCCGCCGGTCGCTCGTAGTCGCTCACCGTGTGGGCGCCACGGCACTCCTTGCGGGCGGCGGCCGACTCGATCGTGGCCTGCGCGGCCTCGATCAGGTTCTCCACCTCCAGCGCCTCGATACGGGCGGTGTTGAACACCTTGGACTTGTCTTTCAGGCCGATCGCATCGGTCCGCTTGCGCAGCTCGGCGATCTTGCCCACGCCCTCGTTCATGCTGGCCTGCGTGCGGAACACGCCGGCATGCAGCTGCATGGACGCGCGGATGTCGTTGGCGACGTCCTGCGCGTACTCGCCGGAGGCGGCCGACTCCAGCCGGTTCAGGCGCGCCAGCGACTGCTCGGCCGCGTTGGCGGGCAGCGGCTTGTGCGACTTCGTCTTGCTCGCGAACTCGACGATGTGGTTGCCCGCCGCCTTGCCGAAGACCAGCAGGTCCAGCAGGGAGTTGGTGCCCAGGCGGTTGGCGCCGTGCACGCTGACGCAGGAGCACTCGCCCACCGCGTACAGGCCATTGACCACCGCGTTGTCGTCGCCGTTCTTCTGGATCACGACCTGGCCGTTGATGTTGGTCGGGATGCCGCCCATCTGGTAGTGGATGGTGGGCACCACCGGGATCGGCTCGCGGGTGATGTCGACGTTGGCGAAGTTCACGCCGATCTCGTAGACCGAGGGCAGGCGCTTGTGGATGGTCTCGGCGCCCAGGTGGTCGAGCTTGAGCAGCACGTAGTCCTTGTTGGGCCCGCAGCCGCGGCCTTCCTTGATTTCCTGGTCCATGGAGCGCGAGACGAAGTCGCGCGGGGCCAGGTCCTTCAGGGTGGGCGCGTAGCGCTCCATGAAGCGCTCGCCATTGCTGTTGAGCAGGATGGCGCCCTCGCCACGGCAGCCTTCGGTGAGCAGCACGCCCGCGCCGGCCACGCCGGTGGGGTGGAACTGCCAGAACTCCATGTCCTCCAGCGGGATGCCGGCGCGCGCTGCCATGCCCAGGCCGTCACCGGTGTTGATGAAGGCGTTGGTGGAAGCGGCGAAGATGCGGCCGGCGCCGCCGGTGGCCAGCAGCACCGTCTTGGCGTGCAGGATGTGCAGATCGCCGGTTTCCATCTCGAGCGCGGTGACGCCCACCACGTCGCCTTCGGCGTCGCGGATCAGGTCCAGCGCCATCCACTCCACGAAGAAGCTGGTGCGGGCCTTCACGTTCTGCTGGTACAGCGTGTGCAGCATCGCGTGGCCGGTGCGGTCGGCCGCGGCGCAGGCGCGCTGCACCGGCTTCTCGCCGTAGTTGGCGGTGTGGCCGCCGAACGGGCGCTGGTAGATGGTGCCGTCCGGGTTGCGGTCGAACGGCATGCCGAAGTGCTCGAGCTCGTACACGACCTTCGGCGCCTCGCGGCACATGAACTCGATGGCATCCTGGTCGCCCAGCCAGTCGGAGCCCTTGACGGTGTCGTAGAAGTGGTAGTGCCAGTTGTCCTCGGACATGTTGCCGAGCGAGGCGCCGATGCCGCCCTGCGCCGCCACGGTGTGCGAGCGCGTGGGGAAGACCTTGGACAGCACGGCCACGTTCAGGCCGGCCAGCGACAGCTGCAGGGAGGCGCGCATGCCGGAGCCGCCGGCCCCCACGATGACGACGTCGAACTTGCGGGTGGTGATCTTGTCTTGGGTGTAGCTCATGGTGTTCTCACAGCCTCCAGAGGACCTGGATGGCCCAGCCCGCGCAGCCGACCAGCCACACGATGGTGAAGACCTGCAGCACCAGGCGCAGGCCCAGCGGCTTGATGTAGTCCATGAAGACGTCGCGCATGCCCACCCACACGTGGTAGAGCAGGGCCACGATCACGGAGAAGGTCAGCACCTTCATCCACTGCGGCGCGAAGGTGCCGGCCCAGGTGTCGTAGCCGATCGGGCCCTTGGAGAAGACGAGGCGGGCGAGCACCACCAGGGTGAACAGCGCCATGAGGGCGGCGGTGACGCGCTGGGCGAGCCAGTCGCGCAGGCCGTAGTGGGCGCCGACGACCGTGCGCCGGGAGCCGTAGTTGACGGACATTTTCGGGGGACTCCTCTGGGTGGGGGCTTACCAGGCGCCGAACAGCTTGGCGCCCAGGATGGCGGTGAGCACCAGGCTCGACGCCAGCGTGAACACGGCGGACTTGGCGCCGAAGGTCTTGCTCACGGCGCTGTGGTGCGTGTCCATCCACAGGTGGCGCAGGCCGGCGATGAGGTGGTGCAGGTAGGCCCAGATCAGGCCCAGGGCGACCAGCTTGAGGAGGATGCCCATGCCGCCGTTGTTGAAGGCGAAGCGGAACTTCGCGAACGAGATCTCCGAGGACACCGATGCGTCGAACATCCAGATGATGAAGGGCATCAGCAGGAACATCACCACGCCGCTGATGCGGTGCAGGATGGAGACCCAGCCAGCCGCCGGCAGGCGGTAGGAGGGGAGGTCGGACAAGGCGTGGATGTTGCGGAATTCCGGCCGCTTCTGGGCGACATTCATGGCGTGGGTTCTCTTTCTTGGTGGGCGTGGGGCCGCGGGAGGGCCACCAAAAATTGTATTGCAACGCAACAGGCTTACGGGCAGCCTTCAGCAATGGGCCCCTGCGCGGCGACTTTGCTACGATGCGCCAGCCCCCCGCGAGGGGGCTTGCCCGATGAAGAAGACGCTCTACGAGACCCTGGGCGTGGCGGCCGATGCCGGCACCGCGCGCATCCAGGCGGCCTACCGCCATCAGCTGGCCTTGCTGGAGGCGCAGGCAGACCTGTCCGCACCGGCACGGATGGAGGCGCAGCAGTTGCTGCGCGTGGCGTTCAGCACCCTGTCCGACCCCGTCTCGCGCCATGCGTACGACGCCCGGCTGGCGCAGGCCGCCGGCCCCACCCGCACGGGCACGCTGGTCCTGGTGCCCGACAGTGAGCCCGCCGCGGCGCCGCTCAACGACGCGCATGCCGAGGCCCTGGCCTTGCGTGCGGAGGCGCTCGCCTTGCGCGCCGAGGCCATGGCCCTGCGCGCGGGCGGCACTTCGGCGCCCCCTGCCGAGCCCGGCCTGGGCGGGCTGGTCACCTCCGGCCTGCTGCTCGGCCTGAAGCGGTTCACCCGCGCGATCGGACTCCTGGTCCTCGTCTCCGTGCTCGCCTTCGGCGCCACGCGTGCGCTGCGCGGGGATCCGGCTGCGCGCCAGGCCGAGCTGGAGCGGCAGGCCATCGAGCGCGCGGCCCTGACCGAGTACCAGCAGGCCCACGGCAGCCGCCCCGGCAGCCTGGCCGAGATGGAGCGGCTGGAGTCCGAGCGCCGCCGTGCCGAGATGGAGGCACGCCGAGCCGAGCAGGACCGCGAGCAGCAGGAGCGTGATGCCCGCCGCTTCGAGGAGGAGGCCCGCCAGCGCGGCCGCGAGGTGACCGCCGAGATGCAGCAGGCCGAGGAGCAGGCCCGGTACCTGGAGGAGCAGGAGCGCCAGCGCCGCCAGCAGGAGGCGCAGTCGCGCGCCGAGGCGCAGCGCGCCCGTGCCGAAGCCGACGCGCAGCGCGCCGAGCGCGAGCGCGCCCAGTGGCGCGAGGTGCTGAACCGGTGAGCGGTGCTTCGCCGCGAGCCCGCGCGGGCGGCCAGGCGCCCACCCACTACGACACGCTGGAGGTGAGCCCGGCCGCCAGCCCGGAGACCATCCGTGCCGCCTACCGCAGCCTGATGCAGCGGTTCCACCCCGACCGCATGCCGGGTGACGCCGCGGCGGCGGCACGGGCGGCCGAGGTGGCGCATGCCTACGACGTGCTGTCCGATGCCGCGCGTCGCGCCGCCTACGACGCCACGCTCACGCGCGCGCCACTGGCGACACCGGGCGCTCGTCCGCCCGGTCGGACCGCGGGCAGGCCAGCCCGCCCTTCCGCCGGTGCGGGGGGCTGGGGCGCCTACACCTGGATCGCCGTGCTGGTGGCGGGTGTCGGCGTCGGGGGCTGGCTGGCCACGCGCAGCTTCGGCGAGCCGGAGCCGGCCGCGCGCCTGCAGGCCTTGCAGGCGGCGTTCCATGCGGAGGGCGTGACCGAGGCCGTCCGCCGTGACCTGCATGCGCAGAAGGCGCAACTGCTGGCGCGGCATCCGGCGCTCGCGAGCCGTGAGCAGGCGGCCCGGCAGCAGGCGATGGCCGAGCGCGGCGCGAGGCTGCTCACGCAGCCGCTGGTCGTGCTGATCGAGGCGCGTGGCGACGCGCCTGCCGCCGAGCTGACCGTGCCGGCGATCCAGGTGCAGATGGGTGGCTTCGAGGCCCCGCAGGCCCTGGCGCACCTGCAGCGTCACCGCGATCGCGTGGTGCAGGAACTGGGCGAGCGGCTGGCGCGGCTGGAGGTGCCGCGCCTGCGCACGCCGGCTGGCGCGCAGGTGCTGGGCGATGCCATCCTCGGCTCGGTGAGTGCCAGCCTCGGGACCGATCCGGCGCAGCCCTTTCCCTCGACCTGGCTGGAGTCACCGGGCCGTCACGGCGTGGTGGCGGTGAGCCTGCCGGAGCGCTTCGTGCTGACGGTCCGGCCCTGAGCAGCCGCGCTCAGCTCAGCTCGTTGCGGTAGTGGTGCGCGTCGGTGCGGTACACGCCGCGCCGGAACTCCATCGGCACGTCGTTGTAGGTGTAGGCGAGCCGCTCCACCGACAGCAGCGGTGTGCCCTCCGGCACCGCCAGCAGCGCGGCTTGCGCCGCGTCGGCGGCGATCGCGCGGATCTTCTCCTCGGCGCGCACCATGCGCACGCCGAACTCCAGCTCGAACAGGGCGTACGTAGGCCCCTGGTAGGCGGCCATCTGCTCGGCGCTGAGCCCGCGGAAGGCGGCACCGGGCAGCCACAGGTCTTCCAGGATGGTGGGCACGCCGCCGAAGGCGAGCACGCGCCGCACCTGCACCACGGCGTCGCCGCTGCGCAGCGCCAGGGCACGCGCCACCTCCGCGGTGGCGCGCACGCGCCGGCATTCCAGCACGTCACGGCTGGCCGGGCCCTCGCTGTCGCGGTCCCCGCTGTCGGGCACGAGCTTGAGGAAGCGGTAGCGCACGTGCTGCTCGGCATGGGTGGCGACGAACGTGCCCTTGCCCTGGCGGCGCACCACCAGGTTCTCGGCCGCGAGTTCGTCGATGGCCTTGCGCACCGTGCCCTGGCTCACGCGGAAGCGTGCCGCCAGCTCGATCTCGCTCGGGATCACCTCGCCGGGCTTCCACTCGCCGGCCTGCAGGCTTTGCAGGATCAGCCCCTTGATCTGCTGGTACAGCGGGCTGAAGGCCGGCGTGGCCGGGCCGCCGGTGTCGGGGCTCGGCAGTTCGGGTAGCGGCAGGGTGCTCGGCATGGGCATGGGGGGAGGGTGGGCGCGCATCGCGAACCACCCTGTGATCATATCTTATATAAGACATAAGACGTTGACCGATGCGGGTTTCCACGGGTACACTCCCGGGCTGTCCCGCAAGGCTCGCGCAACGCGCGCGGGCCTCCTGCCGGCACCGTATTCCCAACCATCCCTTCGGAGATTTCCATGAGCAAGAAGCCCGTCCGAGTCGCCGTCACCGGCGCCGCCGGCCAGATCGGTTACGCCCTGCTGTTCCGCATCGCCTCCGGCGAGATGCTGGGCAAGGACCAGCCCGTGATTCTGCAGCTGCTGGAAGTCCCCGCCGAAGGCCCGCAGAAGGCGCTGAAGGGTGTGATGATGGAGCTGGAGGACTGCGCGTTCCCGCTGCTGGCCGGCATGGAGGCGCATAGCGACCCCATGACCGCCTTCAAGGACACCGACTACGCGCTGCTGGTCGGCTCCATGCCCCGCAAGGCCGGCATGGAACGCGCCGAGCTGCTGTCGATCAACGGCCAGATCTTCATCGGCCAGGGCAAGGCGCTGGACGCCGTGGCCAGCCGCAACGTGAAGGTGCTGGTGGTCGGCAACCCGGCCAACACCAACGCCTACATTGCCATGAAGAGCGCGCCGAGCCTGCCGCGCGAGAACTTCACCGCCATGCTGCGGCTGGATCACAACCGCGCGCTGAGCCAGATCGCCGCCAAGACCGGCAAGGCCGTGGCCGACATCGAGAAGCTGTGCGTGTGGGGCAACCACTCGCCCACCATGTACGCCGACTACCGCTTCGCCACCATCGGCGGCGCCTCGGTCAAGGACATGATCAACGACCAGGACTGGAACGCCAACACCTTCCTGCCGACGGTGGGCAAGCGCGGCGCCGCCATCATCGAGGCGCGCGGCCTGTCCTCCGCGGCCTCCGCCGCGAACGCCGCCATCGACCACATGCGTGACTGGGCCCTGGGCACCAACGGCAAGTGGGTCACCATGGGCATTCCGTCCGACGGCTGGTACGGCATTCCCAAGGACACGATGTTCGGCTTCCCGGTCACCTGCGAAGGCGGCCGCTACAAGGTGGTCGAGGGCCTGGCCATCGACGAGTTCAGCCAGGGCTGCATCAACAAGACCCTGAAGGAACTGCAGGACGAGCAGGCGGGCGTCGCGCACCTGCTGTGATGAGCCATCCCCGCGACATCCTCCTCGGCGCGCAGGCGCGCACCGGCACGCTGACGGTGTGCGACCACTACAGCGGGGTGGAAGTCCGGATGCGCAAGAGCCTGCAGCTGCAGGCCGAGATGGCGGCCGAGTTCGGGGCCTGCGTCTTCGACGTCACCCTCGACTGCGAAGACGGTGCCCCGGTCGGCGGCGAGGCCGACCACGCGGCGCTGGTGGTGGCGCTGGCGCGCGGCGCCGCGCCCGGCGCCCGCGTCGCGGTGCGCGTGCATCCGGTGGACCATCCGGCCTTCGAGGCGGACATCGCCACCATCGCCGGCCAGGCGGGCGACCGCCTGTGCCACATCATGCTGCCGAAGTGCGAGAGCCCGGCCGACGTGGAGCGGGCCGCGCGCGCGCTCGACGCCGCCGGCGCGCCGCAGCTGCCGCTGCAGGCACTCATCGAGTCGCCGGCGGCGGTGCATCGCGCGTTCGACATCGCGGCCCATCCGCGTCTGCAGTCGCTCAGCTTCGGGCTGATGGACTTCGTCTCCGCGCACGGCGGCGCCATTCCGTCGGACGGCATGGGCGTGCAGGGCCAGTTCACGCACCCGCTGGTGGTGCGCGCCAAGCTGGAGATCGCCTCCGCCTGCCACGCGCATGGCAAGGTGCCGTCACACGGCGTGGTCACCGAGTTCAAGGACGCCCAGGCCTTCCTGGGTGCGGCCCGCCGCGCGGCGCGCGAGTTCGGCTTCACCCGCATGTGGAGCATCCACCCGGACCAGATCCGCCCCATCCTGGAGGCCTTCGCCCCGGGCGCGGACGAGATCGAGACCGCCACGCGCATCCTGCTGGCGGCACAGCAGGCCGGCTGGGCGCCGATCAGCTACGCCGGCAAGCTGGAGGACCGCGCCAGCTACCGCTACTACTGGCAGGTGCTGGAGCGTGCCCACCAGACCGGCCGGCACCTGCCGGCCGAAGCGCAGGCCTGGTTCACCGCCGCCTGACGACGACAACGATGCCCGGAGACAAGCCCATGAATCACCTGCTGGCCGGCCTGCTGCTGGCGGTTGCGATGGGGCCTGCGGGCGCCCAGTCCACGTCCAAGCCGCCGGCGAAGGCGGCGGCCAAGCCGGCCGCCAAGCCGGTGGCGAAGCCCGCGCCGGGCCGCAACCCGAACCTGGCGCCGTCAGCGCAGAAGGCGGTGGAAGAGATCACGCCGCTGGAGGAACCGGATCCGTCCATCCACCTGAGCGAGGCGGATCTCGCCGTCGCGCGCCAGGTGTACGTGGGCGACATCCCCTGCGAACTGGGCACCAAGGTGACCTTGCGCCCGCTGCGGCGCGAAGGCTTCTTCCTCGTCACCGCCGGCCGCAACCGCTTCCGCATGCACCCGGTGGAAAGCCGCACCGGCGCCATCCGCCTGGAAGACCCGGTGCGCGGCGCGATGTGGCTGCAGCTGGGCAACAAGTCGATGCTCATGAGCCAGAAGCTCGGGCAGCGCCTGGCCGATGAGTGCCAGAGCCCCGACCAGGCCACGCTGGCCGAGGCCATGAAGAAGTCCGCGCCCACCGGCCTGCTGAGTCCGCAGCAGCCAGGCACGGCCACGCCCACCGAAACCTATGGCGCCGCGCCGCGCGTCACGGCCAGCCCCGCGCCCGAGCAGGCGTCATCCGCGGCAGCCGCCGTGCCGCCGGCGGTGACCACGCCGGTCGCCGCTGGCGCCGTGGTGCAGCCTGGCACGGTCCCTGCTGCGGCCGAGGCGGCCGCGTTGCCTGCGCCGGCTGCCAGCGCCCCCCGATAACCTGATTGAACGAGAGCGAACGGAGAAACCCATGTTGCAAGCCTATCGTGAACACGTCGCCGAGCGCGCTGCCCTCGGCATCCCGCCGCTGCCGCTGTCGGCCAAGCAGACCGCCGAGGTGATCGAGCTGCTGAAGAACCCGCCGGCCGGCGAGCAGGCCTTCCTGCTGGATCTGCTCACCCACCGCGTGCCCCCGGGCGTGGATGACGCCGCCAAGGTGAAGGCCAGCTTCCTGGCCGCCGTGGCCCATGGCGACATCACGGTCGCCGCGAGCTCCAAAGCCAAGGCCACCGAGCTGCTGGGCACCATGGTGGGCGGCTACAACGTGCACCCGCTGATCGAGCTGCTCGACGACCAGGAGGTCGCCCCCGTGGCTGCGGCCGGCCTGAAGAAGACGCTGCTGATGTTCGACTTCTTCAACGACGTGGCCGAGAAGGCCCGCGCCGGCAACGCCTACGCGAAGGAAGTGATCCAGAGCTGGGCCGACGCCGAGTGGTTCACCAGCCGCCCCGAAGTGGCGAAGAAGATCACCGTGACCGTGTTCAAGGTGACGGGCGAGACCAACACCGACGACCTGTCGCCCGCGCCCGATGCCTGGAGCCGCCCGGACATCCCGCTGCACTACCTGGCCATGCTGAAGAACGCCCGTCCCGGCATCACGCCCGAGGAAGACGGCAAGCGCGGCCCGATGAAGTTCATCGAGGAGCTCAAGGCCAAGGGCAACCTGGTGGCCTACGTGGGTGACGTCGTGGGCACCGGCTCCAGCCGCAAGTCGGCCACCAACAGCATCATCTGGGGCTTCGGCGAAGACATCCCCTTCGTGCCCAACAAGCGCTTCGGCGGCGTCACGCTGGGCGGCAAGATCGCCCCGATCTTCTTCAACACGCAGGAAGACTCCGGCGCGCTGCCGATCGAGGTGGACGTGTCGAACCTGCACATGGGCGACGTCATCGACATCTTTCCCTACGACGGCAAGATCGAGAAGGCCGGCCAGACGGTCGCCACCTTCCAGCTGAAGAGCGACGTGCTGTTCGACGAGGTGCGCGCCGGCGGCCGCATCAACCTGATCATCGGCCGCTCGCTCACCGCCAAGGCGCGTGAGTTCCTGGGTCTGGCCGCTTCCACCGTGTTCCGCCTGCCCACGGCCCCGGCCGCCACGAAGGCCGGCTTCACGCTGGCGCAGAAGATGGTGGGCCGCGCCTGCGGCCTGCCGGAAGGCCAGGGCATCCGCCCCGGCACGTACTGCGAACCGAAGATGACGACCGTGGGTTCGCAGGACACCACCGGTCCCATGACGCGCGACGAACTGAAGGACCTGGCCTGCCTGGGCTTCAGCGCCGATCTGGTGATGCAGTCCTTCTGCCACACCGCCGCCTACCCGAAGCCGGTGGACGTGAAGACGCACCGCGAACTGCCCGCCTTCATCAGCAACCGCGGCGGCGTGTCCCTGCGCCCGGGCGACGGCGTGATCCACAGCTGGCTGAACCGCCTGCTGCTGCCCGACACCGTGGGCACCGGCGGTGACTCGCACACCCGCTTCCCGATCGGCATCAGCTTCCCGGCCGGCTCTGGCCTGGTCGCGTTCGGCGCCGCCACCGGCGTGATGCCGCTGGACATGCCCGAGAGCGTGCTGGTGCGCTTCAAGGGCACCATGCAGCCCGGCATCACGCTGCGCGACCTGGTGCACGCCATCCCCTACTACGCCATCAAGCAGGGCCTGCTGACGGTCGCCAAGGCCGGCAAGGTGAACGAGTTCTCCGGCCGCATCCTGGAGATCGAGGGCCTGCCCAACCTGAAGGTGGAACAGGCGTTCGAACTGTCCGACGCCTCCGCCGAGCGTTCCGCCGCCGGCTGCACGATCAAGCTCAACAAGGAGCCGATCATCGAGTACCTGAACTCGAACATCGTGCTCATGAAGAACATGATCGCCGACGGCTACCAGGACAAGCGCACGCTGGAGCGCCGCATCCGCGCGGTAGAGGCCTGGCTGGCCAACCCGCAGCTGCTGGAAGCCGACAAGGATGCCGAGTACGCGCACGTCATCGAGATCAACCTCGATGAGCTCAAGGAGCCGGTGCTGTGCTGCCCGAACGACCCGGACGACGCCAAGCTGCTGTCCGACGTGGCCGGCACCAAGATCGACGAAGCCTTCATCGGCTCGTGCATGACCAACATCGGCCACTTCCGCGCCGCGGCCAAGCTGCTGGGCGGCCAGCGCGACATCCCGGTCAAGCTGTGGGTGGCACCGCCCACCAAGATGGACCAGACCGAGCTGATCAAGGAAGGCCACTACGCCGCCTTCGGCACGGCCGGTGCGCGCACCGAGATGCCGGGTTGCTCGCTGTGCATGGGCAACCAGGCGCAGGTGCGTGAAGGCGCGACGGTGGTCTCCACCTCCACCCGCAACTTCCCCAACCGCCTGGGCAAGAACACCAACGTGTTCCTGGCCTCGGCGGAGCTGGCCGCCATTGCCTCCAAGCTGGGCCGCATCCCGACGCTGGCCGAGTACCACGCCGAGATGGGCGTCATCAACAAGGACGCCGCCAGCGTGTACCGCTACATGAACTTCGACCAGATCGAGGAGTACGCGGAGACGGCGAAGGAAGTGACGGTCTGAGCGGGTTCGCCCTCCTCGCAGGTGGAGGGCGCCCAGCCGCCCTGATGGGCGGTGACGCTAGTCGCGGTACGACCCGTCCGTCCGGTCCAGCCACCGCAGCAGGGCCGGCCAGTCGGTGTCGTACGCGCTGCGCCCGGGGCGGTCCAGCACCTGGGCCACTTTCTCCGCGATCGCTGGGTCGCACTCGATCACTTCCACGCCGCCGGCCAGCGCCTTGACCTGCGCTTCGCAGGCGCGCTCGAGGTAGTACAGCTGCTCGAAAGCGTCGCGGATCGTCGTGCCGGCTGCCAGCAGGCCGTGGTTGCGCAGGATCATCGCCTTGTGACCGCCCAGGTCGCGCACCAGGCGCGCCTGCTCCGCGGGCTCCAGCGCGACGCCTTCGTAGTCGTGGTAGCCGATGCGGTTGTGAAACCGCATGGCGTGCTGCGTCAGGTTCAGAAGGCCGTGCTTCTGCGCCGCCACGGCCAGACCCGATGCGGTGTGGGTGTGCAGCACGCACAGGAAGTCGGGCCGCGCGCGGTGCACGCAGCTGTGGATCAGGAAGCCGGCCGGGTTGATGCCCATGCCGGTGGGGTCCAGGATCACGGTGCCGTCCAGGTCCACCGTCACCAGGCACGAAGCCGTTACTTCCCCGAACAGCACGCCGTACGGGTTGATCAGGAAGTGTTCCGTCCCCGGGATCTTGGCCGTGAAGTGCGTGTAGATCTGATCGGTCCAGCGGTAGTGGTCGGCCAGCCGGAAGGCGGCCGCCAGGTTCACGCGCTGCGCCCATTCGGTGGCGCTGACTCGCGTGTGGACGTCGGGAAAGCAAAGCGGGGTCATGGGAGCGGTTCTTCCTGGTCGGGCGGATCGGCGGGTGGGTCGGAAGGGTCGAGCCGCGCCAGGAACCGGTCCAGCGTGTCGTAGATCTCGCCGGTGAGTTCAGCGCCCAGGTCGGCTTCCAGGCGCTGGTACACGACCTCGATGCGCGGCTTCATCTTGCGGAACATGGTGCGGGCAGCCGGCGTCAGCGACACCCTCACGCGCCGCTGGTCGTGCGCCAGCCGTTCCCGCGCGACCAGGCCCATGGCCTCCATGCGGGCCAGCATGCCGGTCAGGCTGGGGCTGGAGAGGTGGCAGATGGCGCCGATCTGCCGCGGCTCCAGCGGGCCGGAGGCCTCGATGGCACGCAGCACGCGGTACTGCTGTTCGGTGATGCCGGCGGCCTGGAGCACGGGCCGGAAGCGGGCCAGCAGGCGCTCCCGGGTCTGCAGCAGCAGCAGGGGCAGGTTGCGGCGCGCGGGCCGTGTCGCATCGGGCGGGGGCTTCATCGCGGGCACCGGCGAGCCTGCTGTTCAGAGGGGCGACACGCGCGCGTGCAGCACGGCGCTGCGCCCTTCGCGCACGGCTTGCATGCAGCGGGCGATGGCCCCGTCGGCCTGTCCGGGGTCGGACAGGCGCTCGCCGTGCGCACCCGCGGCCTCGGCCACGGCAGCGAAGTCCATGCCGCCGGGCAGGCGCGAGGCAAATTCGTCGGTCTCATGCGCCTTGCCGCGCGGGTACATGCGCAGCACCGACTCCTTCACGGCGGACCAGCCGCTGTTGTCCAGGATCACCGTGAAGACGGGCAGGCGGTACTCGCTGGCCACGGCGTAGAGGGCGCTCGGGTTGTTGAAGTAGAACGTGCCGTCGCCCACCACATGCACCACCTGGCGCTCGGGCCGGGCGAGCTTCATGCCCAGCGCCGTGCCGCCCGAGAAGCCCAGGCCCCCGCCGGGCAGGCCGATCAGCGTGCCGGGTTCGGTGCGCGGGATCTGGTCGAACACGGCCAGCGTGTTGCGGATGCCCTCGTTGATCAGGATGTCATGCGGCGCCATTGCGCGGCCGAGCGCCGCGCAGAGGTGGTGCGGGTTGATGGCGCCCACGGTGCCCGGCTCGGCGGCGGCTTGCGCCACGCGCTGGGTGCGTTGTGCATGCTCCTCGGCCAAGCGCTGCAGGCGCGCTGCCACGCGCTCGTGGAAGGCGGGCGTGGCCAGTGCCTGGACCGCCTCGATCAGCTGCGCCAGCATCAGCACACTGTCGCCTTCCAGCCGCAGGTCGGTGGCGAAGCCCCACATCGGCATCTCGCGCTTGAGGGCGTCGATGTCCATCTGCGCCCACCAGGCCCGCGGGTTCACGCGCGTGGTCTTCGGCACCCAGGGCACGTCCACGTCCAGCATCAGGCCGAAGTCGGCCTGTTCCGCGAACGGGCCGGGCAGGTAGCCGCCGAAGCAGGGTGAGTCGCGGCGGATGTTCAGGTGCACGGTGTTGAACTCGCACACCCGCATGCCGGTCAGCAGGGCCAGTTGTTCCACCAGGGCCGGCGCCGCCGGGTTGCGGCCGGCGTAGGCGGTGACCAGCAAGGGGTCAGCACTGTCGACCAGCTTCTGCGCCACATGGCGGATCTGCCCGGGGTCGGCCTGACCGGCACGCACCGGTGCGTGGCGCGCGGGCGGAAAGTCGGCCAGTTCCTCTGGCGGGCAAGGCGCCGCGAGCACTTCGCGCGGCAGCATCAGGTACACCGGGCCCGGTGGGTCGCTGTGCATCACCGAATGGGCGCGCGAGATCACCTCGCCGGCCGAGGAGGGCCAGGGCAGGGTGTATTCCCACTTCACGTAGGGGCGCACCACGCTGCCCTGGTCAAAGGGTTCCTGCACGAAGTGCACATAGGTGTCGCGTCCGCCCGCCACGCCGCTGAAAGTGGTGGCCGGCGCCCGACCGGCCATCAGCAGCACCGGGATGCGGGCGCGGAAGAGGTTGTGCAGCGCCATGGCCGCGTTGGCGGTACCGGCATCCACATGGACCAGCACCGCCTGGCCACGGCCGGTGGCGGCGGCATAGCCGCCTGCCATGTGGACGGCGACGTTCTCGTGCGGGCACAGCACGACCCGGGGCAGGGGGCGCCCTTCGGTGCGCCACCGCGCCATCTCCTCGATCAGCGGGGCATGGTCCGTGCCCAGGTTGCAGAACAGGACCTCGACCCCGTGGTCCACGAGCGCCTGAAGCAGGTGGTGCGAGGCGCTGCGCACCGCCTGCGGTGCACCGGACTCACTTGGCATTGCTCAGCCCGGCCGCGCGCACGGCGGGCGCAAACGCCTTCTGCTCATTGACGATGCGCTGGCGCACCGCGTCCGGCCCGCCCGTCCCGAGTTCATGGCCGAGCTTGGCGAAGGCTTCCCGTGTCGCCGGCAGCGCCAGGAAGCGGCCCAGCTCAGTGGCCAGGCGCGTCACGATCTCCGGCGGCGTCTTCGCCGGCGCGTACAGACCCAGCCAGACCTCGAATTCGGTGCCAGGGAAGCCGGCCTCCTCCAGCGTGGGCACGTCGGGCTGGAAGCGCGAGCGCTGGCTGGACGCCACGGCCAGCGGGCGCAGCGTGCGGGCCTGCAGCTGGCCGGCGACCGGAGCCAGATCCGCCATGACCATGACCACGCGGCCTGTCACCAGGTCGCTCAGGGCCGGGGCGAAGCCGTTGTAGGGGATGTGGGTCATCTTCGCGCCGGCGGACTGCAGCAGCATTTCGGTGCCCACATGGCCCATCGCGCCGACGCCATTGCTGGCATACGCCATGGCGCCCGGGTTGCCCTTGGCCGCATCCATCAGCTCCTTCACGGTCTTGTACGGCGTGCTGGCCGAGGAGAACAGGAAGAACGGGATGCGCGACACCACGCCCACCGGCGCGAAGTCGGCCAGCGGGTCGAAGGGCAGCTTGCCCGGGTGGGTGAGCGGCAGCAGGCTCATGGTCGATCCGCCGGTCAGCAGCAGCGTGTAGCCGTCGGGGGCCGAGCGGGCGACCATCTCGGTGCCGATGAGGGTGCCGCCGCCGGGCTTGGGTTCGACGATGACGTTCTGGCCCAGCGTGCCGGACAGGTGCTGGGCGACCAGGCGCGCCGCGGCATCGACGCCGCCGCCGGCCGCATACGGCACCACGATCTTCACGGGGCGCGACGGGTAGTCCTGCGCGTGCACGGTGAACGCCGCAGCGAAGAGCGCGGCAAGGGCGAGTCGAAGCAGCTTCATCGGTGTCTCCGGGTCATGGGGGGGAAGGAATTCACTTACATGTGAGCGAATCACCCATGGTAGGGGCGCACCGGGGCTCGGGGACACGCGGAAAACCCCAGTGCGGCGGCACCGGCAGCCTGCCGTGGGGGTGATGCCGGGGCACGCCAGAGCCGTGCTGGCGTTCATCGTAGAGTCGGCCTGCCAGGCGCCGCGGCGGATGCCCTTGCCGCGGCGTTGCCTGGCGCATAGGGTCTGACGCCATGTTCCGTTCCTTCTTCCTCGCCCGCCGCTACCTGCCCTGGTCCATCGCCGGCAGCCTGCTGATCCTCGGTGCCACCTGGTACAAGGTGCAGCTCGACGTGCAGGTCAACGAGTGGTTCGGCAGCTTCTACGACCTGGTGCAGAACGCGCTGGCCAAGCCCGGCTCGGTGAAGCTGGAGGCGTACTGGGGTCAGGTGGTGGCCTTCACCTCGATCGCGATGATCTACGTCACCGTGGCCGTGCTGCTGGAGTTCTTCGTCAAGCACTACATCTTCCGCTGGCGGCAGGCGATGAACGACTACTACATGGCCCACTGGGATCGGCTGCGCGACATCGAGGGGGCCGCCCAGCGCGTGCAGGAGGACACGATGCGCTTCGCCCGCATCATGGAAGGTCTGGGCGTGGAGCTGATGCGCAGCCTGATGACGCTGGCGGCCTTCCTGCCGCTGCTGTGGGTGCTGTCGGACAAGGTGGGCGAGCTGCCGGTGCTGGGCGCGATCCCGCACTCGCTGGTGTGGGTCGCGCTGGTCTGGGCCGTGTTCGGCACCTTGCTGCTGGCCGGCGTGGGCATCCTCCTGCCGGGGCTGGAGTACCAGAACCAGCGGGTGGAGGCGGCCTACCGCAAGGAGCTGGTGTATGGCGAGGACGACGCCTCGCGCGCCGCGCCGCCGGTGGCCACCAGCCTGTTCCAGGCGGTGCGGCGCAACTACTTCCGGCTGTACTTCCACTATCTCTACTTCGACGTCGTGAAGTTCTCGTACCTGCAGGTCAGCCTGCTGGTGCCGCTGATCGCGCTCGGCCCCTCGGTGGTGGGTGCGGCCTTCACGCTCGGCGTGATGCAGCAGATCACGCGCGCCTTCGACAAGGTGACCGAGTCGTTCCAGTACCTCGTCTACAGCTGGGCCACCATCGTGGAGCTGCTGTCGGTGTACAAGCGCCTGCGCGCGTTCGAGGCGCGCATCGACGATCCGGATGCGCCGGGGGTGCCGGTGGGCATCAGGTGACCCGCGTTCCGACGCCTGGCGTGTGTTTCTCGCAGGCTGGGATGGAGCGCAGCGCAATCCCGGCGTTCCCTGCCGCTTCGTGTGGGCGCGTGGAGACCGCTGGGGTTGCACCCCAGCCTACGGATGCCGGGAACCCGCGGCCCCATGCACCGCGGCAATGCCTCGCAGGATCTCGGCCGTCGCGGCATCCGCCGGAAAGAAGGTCTCCAGCGCCATCTCCTGCAGCGTGATGTCCGCTGGCGTGCCGAACACCGTGATGGTGCTCAGCAGCGCCAGCACGCCTGCCTCGGTGCGGAAGAGAAAGGGCATGGCCACGCCCAGCAGTTCGCCCGCGAGCTGCGTGTCCTCCGCGCCGGCGGGCAGCGGGTAGCCGCGCAGCTCCTCATGCAAGGCGGCCAGCGTGGCGTCCCCGGTGGCGTGCACCTGCTGACGCAGCCGCTCCAGCAGGTGGCGGCGCCACTGGCCCAGGTTGACGATGCGTCCGGCCAGGCCTTTGGGGTGGAGACTGATGCGCAGCACATTGACGGGCGGCTTCAGCAGTTCCGCCGCCACGCCCGCCAGCAGCAGCGGAATCATCGCGTTGCCCGCAATCAGGTTCCAGTGCCGGTCCACCGCCAGCGCCGGGTAGGGCTCATGCCCGGTCAGGATGCGCTGCACCGCCTCGCGCGCGGCGGCCAGCGCGGGGTCGTCCAGCGGGCGCTCACGGTACATCGGCGCATAGCCGGCTGCCACGAGCATCGCGTTGCGTTCGCGCAGCGGCACCTCCAGCCGCTCGGCGAGGCGCAGCACCATCTCGCGGCTGGGCGCCGAGCGGCCGGTCTCCACGTAGCTGAGGTGCCGGGTGGAGATGCCGGCCTCGCCAGCGAGATCGAGCTGGCTCATGCGGCGGTGCTGTCGCCAGTGGCGCAGGTGGTCGCCGAAGGCGCGCACGGCTTGGGCGGCGGCGGTGTTCATCGCCCGGATGGTAGGCCCGTCCGGTGTTCCGGACCATGACCTCGCACGTCATGGGGCTGCGCGGGCCGCCGCGGGCGGCTGGCGGCGATCTTGTATGCTGGCTGCCCTCACATCCAGGAGAGCCCAGCCCCATGACCCGCGTCTTCAACTTCAGCCCCGGTCCCGCCACGCTGCCCGAGGCCGTCCTGCGCCAGGCGGCCGACGAGATGCTGGACTGGCATGGCTCCGGCATGTCGGTGATGGAGATGAGCCACCGGGGCAAGGAGTTCATCGCCATCCATGCCGAGGCCGAGGCGCTGCTGCGCGAGCTGATGGGCATCCCCGCGAACTACAAGGTCCTGTTCATGCAGGGCGGTGCCATCGGCGAGAACGCCATCGTGCCCATGAACCTGATCGGACGCACGGGCAAGGCCGACTATGTGCTCACCGGCGACTGGTCCAAGAAGTCCGCCAAGGAGGCGAAGAACTTCGGCACCGTGCGCACGGCCGCCACGGGTGAGGCGAGCGGCTTCACCGCGATTCCGGCGCAGGCCGAGTGGAAGCTGGACGCCGAGGCGGCCTATGTGCACATCTGCTCGAACGAGACGATCGGCGGCGTGCAGTTCCACTGGACGCCCGACACCGGTGCCGTGCCGCTGGTGGCGGACATGTCCTCGGACATCCTCTCGCGGCCCATCGACGTCAGCCGCTACGGCCTCATCTACGCCGGTGCGCAGAAGAACATGGGCCCCTCGGGCCTGACCATCGTGATCGTGCGGGATGACCTGCTGGGTCACGCGCTGCCCGTCACGCCCTCGGCCTTCAACTACCAGCTGCAGGCTGAAGCCGACTCCATGTACAACACGCCGCCCACCTATGCGATCTACATCGCGGGCTTGGTGCTGAAGCACGTGAAGGCGCTGGGCGGTCTGGCCGCGATGGAGGCGCACAACAAGGCCAAGGCGAAGATCCTGTACGACTACCTGGATGCGAGCGCGTTCTATCGCAACCCGGTGAGCCCGGCCGACCGCTCGCTGATGAACGTGCCCTTCAAGCTGAAGGACGATGCGCTCGACGACGCCTTCCTGAAAGGCGCGCAGGCGCGCGGCATGATCCAGCTGAAGGGCCACCGCTCGGTGGGTGGCATGCGCGCCTCCATCTACAACGCGATGCCGGTCGAGGGCGTGCAGGCGCTGGTGGCCTACATGAAGGAATTCGAGGCCCAGCATGGCTGAGGCGGCCGGCCTGCCCCGGCCCGTTCGCGTGCAGGTGCTGAACGCGATCGCGGCGCGCGGGCTGGAGCGCCTGCCCGCCGAGCGCTACCAGGTGGGCGCGGACGCGGCCGAGCCGCACGCGGTGCTCGTGCGGTCCGCCGACATGCACAAGCTGGCGCTGCCGTCCACGCTGCTCGCCGTGGGCCGCGCCGGTGCGGGCACCAACAACATTCCCGTGGCCGCGCTGAGTGCACGTGGCGTGCCGGTGTTCAATGCGCCGGGCGCGAATGCCAACGCGGTGAAGGAGCTGGTGCTGGCCGGCATGCTGCTGGCCGCGCGCAATCTGGCCGGTGCGCAGCGCTTCGTGCAGGGCCTCGATGCCAACGCGGCCGATCTCGACGCCCAGGTGGAGGCCGGCAAGAAGCCCTTCGCGGGCTTCGAGCTGGCTGGCCAGTCGCTCGGTGTCATCGGCCTCGGCCGCGTCGGCTGCCTGGTGGCCGATGCCGCCATCAAGCTGGGCATGCAGGTCTGGGGCTACGACCCCGAGATCACGGTCGATGCCGCCTGGAGCCTGCCCGCCCAGGTGCGCCGCGCCGCCAGCGTGGCCGAGGTGCTGAAGGCCTCGCGCTTCGTCACGCTGCATGTGCCGCTGCTGCCGGCCACGCGGCACATGGTGAGCGCCGACAACATCGGCCTGCTGCGCCCTGGCAGCGTGCTGCTGAACTTCTCGCGCGAGGGTGTGGTCGACGACGCCGCGGCCGTGCGCGCGCTGGAAGCCGGCCGGCTGGCCGCCTACGTGAGCGACTTCCCCAACCCCACCATCCTGGGCCGCGCGGGCGTGATCGCGCTGCCGCACCTGGGCGCTTCCACTGGCGAGGCCGAGGAGAACTGCGCCGTGATGGTGGTGGACCAGCTGCGCGACTACCTGGAGAACGGCAACATCGTGCATGCGGTCAACTTCCCGGCCGTGAGCATGCCGCGGGAGTCCGCCTGGCGCATCGCGGTGGCCAATGCCAACGTGCCCAACATGCTGGGCCAGATGTCCACTGCCATGGCGCAGGCCGGCCTGAACATCCACAACATGGTCAACAAGTCGCGCGGCGAGATGGCCTACACACTGGTGGATGTGGACAGCGTGGTCGACGAATCGCTGCTGGACACGCTGCGGCGCATCGAGGGCGTGCTGGCGGTGCGCTACCTGCCCGCGGGCTGAAGCCCGGCAGCGCATCGGGATTCTTCTCGACCGCCCGTACCGTCGGGCTGATGATGACTGCAAGCAGATTCGCAGGCGGCGTTCTGCGCGTGAAAGCGCCCTCGGGGTCTGGATCCCTTTGTCGCCATGGAGGTCATCATGCAGCTTCGGTTCGTCGCGTCCCTCGTCGGCACCCTCGCCGTCGCCCTCTCGCCTCACGTCGCGCAGGCCCAGGCCGGCGACACGCTCGCCAAGGCCAAGTCCAGCGGGATCATCGTCCTCGGCGTGCGGGAGTCCTCGGGCGCGCTGTCGTATCACCTGGGTGGCGGGCAATATGCCGGCTTCCATGTCGAGATCTGCCAGCGCATCGCGGAAGACATCGAGAAGGCGGCCGGCCGCAAGGTCGAAGTCCGGTACGTCCCGGTCAGCTCGGAAAGCCGCATGGGCGATCTGACTTCCGGCAAGATCGACCTGAGCTGCGGCTCGGCCACGAACACCACGGCCCGCCAGCAGGAGGTGGGCTTCCTGAACACCACCTTCGTGGAAGAAGCCCGCATCGCCGTGAAGGCGAACTCCGGCATCCGCAGCATCACCCAGCTGCACGGCAAGACGCTCGTCACCACGCGCGGCACCACCACGGTGCAGCACCTGCGGCGCCACGAGCGCGGCGCCGGCATCAAGTTCAAGGAGCTGTATGGCAAGGACCATGCCGACAGCTTCAGGCAGCTCGCGTCCGGCAAGGCCGACGCCTTCCTGATGGACCGATCCATCCTGGCCGGCAACATCGCCACGGCGGCGAACCCCGCGGACTTCACCATCGTCGACGAGCCGCTGTCCCTGGAGCCCATCGCCATCATGATCCGCAAGGACGATGCCGGCCTCAGGAAGCTGGGCAACGAGACCATCGCCCGCCTGATCTCCAGCGGCGAGATGGCCAGGCTGTGGGACAAGTGGTTCATGCAGCCCATTCCGCCTGCCAACCGCAGTGTGGGCCTGCCCCTGTCCGAAGCGACCAAGGCGGTCTGGGCCGACCCGAACGACAAGCCGATGGAGCAGTACCGCCGCCGGTAGCCAACCGGCGGGGGAACGCGTGCCGTTCCTCTTGACCACAGCTCGGCTGCACGGGATGATGTTACCGATTGTGTGCAGTCCATCGATGCCAGCCGGTTCATCGACGCTGCGCCTGACGCTCTCACAAAGGCTTAGCGCTTCATGAAGAACCGGTTCCTGGTCGCTCTGCTGGGCCTGCTCACATCGGCCGTCGTGCCGTTTCAAGCGTCGGCCCAGGTGCCCGGCGCCCTCGCCAATGCCAAGGCGACTGGCATCATCACCCTGGGGGTGCGGTCGAACTCGGGCGCGCTCTCCTATGCCCAGGGCGGTGGCAAGTTCGGCGGCTTCCACGTCGACATCTGCCTTCGCATCGTGGAAGACGCCGAGAAGCTTCTCGGCCGCAAGCTGGAGGTCAAGTACCTGCCGGTCAACCTCCAGACCCGCATTCCCGAGCTGAACTCCGGCCGGGCCGACCTCATCTGCGGGTCCGCCACCAACTCGCTCACGCGCCAGAAGGAGGCCGCGTTCCTGAACACGGTGTTCGTCGAGGAGGGGCGCGTGGTGGTCAAGGTCAGCTCCGGCATCACCAACATCGTGCAGCTCAATGGCAAGACCGTGGCCTCGACGACCGGCACCACTGCCGTGGCCCACCTCAAGCGCCATGAGCGCGGCATGGGCGTGCGATTCAAGGAGCTGAACGGCGCTGACCACGACGAGAGCTTCGCGCTGCTGGCGTCTGGCAAGGCCGACGCCTTCCTGATGGACCGGGGGATCCTGGCCGCGCATGTCGCGTCGTCGCCCAACCCGGCGGAGTACCGCATGCTCGACGAGCAGTTGTCCATCGAGCCGATCGGCATCATGGTGCGACGCGACGACCCGTCCATCAAGAAGCTGGGCGACGAGACCATCGCCCGCCTGGTGGCCAGCGGCGAGATCGCCAAGCTCTACGACAAGTGGTTCCTGAAGCCCATCCCGCCGCGCGGGGTGGTCGTGGGCCTGCCGCTGTCCGCAGCGACCAAGGCGGCCTGGGCGAACCTCAACGACAAGCCGATGGAGCATTACAAGCGGTAGGTGACCCTGGGCCCTCCGCGGCTGCTTCGATCAAGCCGCGGCGGCTTCGAATTGGGCGACGGCCACGCTGCGCGACTTGGCCACCGACTTGCGCAAAGCCTTGATTCGCTCTATCTCATGCATGGTCTGGGCGGTGAAATACGACTCGCCGCAATCCGGACAAGACCACATGGGAATTCGCTCGATGACCAGGAGGTCAGGCCCCTTGCCAAAGCTGCGGGTCACATGCTTCAGCTGCACATGGGTGCCCCCGCAAAACGTACATGTCGTCTCAACTGACGTAGACGGTGATGACAATGAGCTTCCCACTGGAGCCGACTTTGGCGACCACTTCGCCTGCGCTCCCGTCGAGCGTGGCCCCCTGGATGACGTACTTGATTTCGCGGGTTGTCCTGTCGCGCTGGCGCTCGACAACTTGGCCCGTGAGGATGATGCTCTCAAGGTCGAGGATGGTGAGGTTGTCATCTTCCAGTTCGTCCGCGGCGTGGGTGGATACGACGTAGCTGAGCGTCCGAACCAGATGGCGAAGCTGGGCAATCGACACCTGGGACATGCGTGAGTGTAGCCATTCAGGGCAACGCACTATCGGCGCAGCATGATTCCAGGATGCAATTCGGCCAGGCACTGCGACTCGGACAAGTCCAGCCGCCAGTGGGTGTAGCCCGCCGGAAAGCGCTTGTTGCACCGCCCCAGCCGAGTGCTCGAAGCCAGCTCCCTTCGCTGATCAAAGCATTGCCCGACAGTGGAAGTCAACAGAACCCGATGGTTGAAACCAGTTACCCCGGGCTCCAAGATGCCGCATTCCACCGGCTGGCCATCGGTCCGGCGTGCGCCCCAGTCGTCATAGATGCGGGAGCAGGTCTCGCCGTCAGCGACGGGAACCGCCGCATTCCCTCGAAAGCACATGTTCCGGGCAAAGAATGCTGGCAATTCAAGGGTCTGGGAAGGTGGTCGCCTAGGCGCCGGGAGCCTCTCGGGCGGCTCCGGCAAGTCCGGCGCGGGGTTCGGTGGTCGACGCGTGGACGGTGTTGGCGCGCCTGGCGTGCACTCGCCGAAGTAGCAAGGCACTGGCGCTTGCGCGATGCTGCTGCCGGGGCCAGTCAGGAGAAGCAAAATGAGGGTCCATTGGCTAGCGGTGACTCGTTCAGCGAAAGTTGAGCAGAACATACTGCCTCCCTTCTGCCGCCGCCTTCCTGAAGGGCGCGCCTTCACGTGCCACCGACATCCCGCGCTCGGCAGCGCGCACGCGCTCCTGGGGCGTGCCATGAAAGTCAGGGTGCGCCGAGTCATAGCTGCCAGACCGGAACAGGAATTCCAGGAAGGTGCGCAGCTCGACGTGGCTTCTTTCCAGCTTCACAGCCGCCACGAAGTACCCGGCCAGGAAATCTGCCTGCAGTTCGACGAGCTTGACGGTCGGATGTGCAGAGCGGAGTGCGTGGAAGTCGCCGGAGAAGTACTGATGAATGTGGCCGAACTCATGGGCACACACCCCCAGCACCGCCATGTCTCCCCCTGTGCCGCGCGTCAACAGGTCGCGCAACAGGCGGATGCCGAACAGTACCGTGCCAGCCGTGCCCGGGACCCGCGTCGCGGAAGACGCCGCCGCATTCATGCCGTTCACGTCGTCCATGTACATGAAGCCAGGGCCGACCGTGAACGACATCGCCAGCTTGACGAGTTGCCTGCCCAGGGCGCGATCGAAGTTCGCGTTGCCGGAGAACGGGATCTCTCGCTCTCCGGCCCTGAACGCCATGACCATTCCATGCTGCCCCGAAGTCAACCGTTTCAGTTCGCCTTCGTCGATGTGGCAGCTTGCACCTTGCACGGGCGCCGACAGCGCCGGCTGCGCGAGCATGTGTGCGCCGCAGAGGCATGTGAAACTTCTGCGCGACAAGTTCGGGCTTGGTGTGAGCATCTTTGACCTCCGTTGATGTGCGGCTGAACGGTGGCTCCTACCAACGAAACCGGAAAGGGCGGTACTCCTCGGTTCCGGCGTAGGCAGTTCGCAGGGTGGCCACCTGCGATTCCAGGATGTCTGCAGCGGTCAACACGCTCCCCCGCCACTTCAGGGTTTGACGCCACTGCTTGTGAAAGGCGACGGCGAGCTTCTGCCTGCAGCCGGTACGCAAGCGCCCTTCTTGATCCAGGTTCAATTCGAGTCCGCGGCCCAGGAGACCCAGGACGACCCTGTCCGCAAAGGCGGCGCGGTATTCTTCGATCAGATCGAAGACCAGACTGCCTTGATCCCGATCTGTGCCATGGATGATCCCGAAGAAGGGGTCGAGCCCCGCTCGGACGACGGCGCGCCAGACCTCGCCGTAGAGAATCGAGTACACGTAGTTGATTGCGCTGTTGACCGGGTCGGTCGCGTTTTGTGTATGCCTTCCCGGGAAGGCTGCGATGGCTGGCACCAGGCTGGCGAAGGCGGCCCAGTACTTGGCCGCTGCGCGCCCTTCGTGGCCCATCCCGATCGCCCGGACGCCAGCGATCTCTGGATCCACTTCTTCCAGCACCTCGGCGATGGCCCGAACTTCGTCGGCGCTGTGTGTCAGCGCTTCGAAAGACGGCCCGTCCGTGCGCTTGCGGTAGCGCGCGAAATACTTGAGCACCGACGCCTGGTTGGCAACCTTGGCGGCCAGTATTCGCAGCCCGGTCTTTAGCATTGCAGGGTCATTTCGCCTCAAGACCTGTTGCTGTCTGAGCCCGCTACGCTGCCCCTGAATGGGCTGGGCGATCGCCATAGGCTTGCCGATGAGCGGCGTGAACACCACCGGCACGCCGCGGTCGCACAGTTGCATGGTCAGATCCGCAGAAAGTGCAAGGCCCTTGCCTTCCAGGTACAGCAGACTCAGCTCTGCCAGAGGTGTGCGCGTGATCTCGCGCTTTCCACGGCGAACCACCAGGTCGTCGCCGCTGACCGTGACGTAGCATCCGCTTTTCATGACATGCAGACGCCCCAGATGAAAATGGACTGCCGGCTCAAGTGAGGCCTGCGTGCCGACGGTAGAGACCTGCGACGCCTCCTGCGCTGGTGGCCCGCGGTTGACACCGTCGCTCCTGGGTTGTGTCTCGGTAACCATGTCCATTGGTGGCCCAACGCGCGTGGACTCATGGGCATACAACCCTGCCAGACCCGATGGACGCTGTTTTCGGGGGCTCTCCTCGGAGTCGGTTTCGATGGCACCTGGCATGAAACTCTCACGCGCGGCCAGCACCGTTCCGGCAAAGGAGTCCGGCGCCACCTTCTCTTTCACCATCTCATCGAGGGCCTTGTCCAGCTTCTTGAGCTGCGAGCGCACGCCGGCGGCGTCGTCAATCAGGAAGTAGTTCCGGAAGCCCCTGACAAACCCGTTCAGCCGTGTGGCTGCCCGCCACTTGTCGCCGTCCGGCATGTCGGGATCCGTCAACGATGTCAGTTGCGCCGCCAGCGCCGCCACTGCGCGGTCGACTCGTTCGGCAGGAATGCGAACGTCGTCCGGGCGGATGTCGAAGCCCAGAAAGGCAATACCCTGGGAAACGTGGGCATGCATGGTCTTGGCGGGCTTCAAGCTCAGCCGCAGCGCGCCAGGAAGAAACTCGCCCATCAGGCGTAGTTGGGCGAGTGCCAGCGCTTCTGTTTCGCAGAGCACCAGATAGTCGTCGGCATAGCGCACGAATCGCGTGCCCTCGCGTTCGAACTCCTTGTCCAGCGGGTCCAGATAGATGTTGGCCAGGAGGGGCGAGATGGATTCGCCTTGCGGCACACCCAGTTCCGACGGAAGCACGTCCATGAAGTCGATGACGTCCGCAGTGAGCCACTGACGCAGCAGGAGCAGGAGTTCTCGGTCTGCCACGACATCGCCGACCAGGCGCAGCAGGATGTCGTGATCAATCGTGTCGAAGCACTTGCGAATGTCCGCGGTGACGGCCCAGCAGTTGCCTAGTCGAATGGCAGACCGCGCGAGCGCCAAGGCATGGTGGGCGCTGCGGCCCGGGCGATAGGCGAAGCTGTGGCTGCTGAACCTGGGCTCGAAGACCGGCTCCAGCAGGTTCAGGCACGCAGCCTGTACAACGCGATCCCGAACGCACGCCACCTTGAGGATCCGCTCGTCCCCATCCGGCTTCGCGATGCGCACCGTGCGCAAAGCGCGGCTCCGATAGCTGCCTTGTGAGAGTTCTCTGGCCAGTTGCGCAAGTTCATGCTCAAGTCGATCCCCGAATGCGCGGATCGTGACGCCATCATTGCCGTGCGAGTCGGCCCTGTGCCCTTTCACCCGAAACCAGCCGGTCATCAGCGTCTCGGTGCGGCACAAGCGCTCATACAGGTCCTGATGCGCAGGCGCTGGTGGCTGGTCGCTCGTTGCGGCGGACGACATCTGCTTGACCGGCGTCAGTCGTCTTCCCTTGGCCGCCTGCAAACGCAGAGCGGGTGCCAAGGCGTCGTCAGTCTCCGGAACACGGGCCAGCACGGTCACCGCCTTGCGATCCAGTCCCGCCCGCACCCAGACTTGGCCGCGCTCCAGCGCCTGGAGGCGGCTGTGTTCGCCTTCGTCAAGCCACCCGCCCTGCTTGTGGCTTGGCAACGCGCCCAACTCTCCTGTCACCCAGCAGTCGGCACTCTGGTCCAGCCACGGCTGCGCGGCGTTCGGAAGCGGATGTCTGGCATCGAAGTCGAACAGACCGACGTGCTTGGCCGCCATGGCAGTGCTCGACACGGGCATGGGCGCCGTGGGCGGGTGCGCATACAGGACGAGGGGCGGAAGACGACGCTCGGATGAAGGGCGAAGCTTGGCGGCTTCCATGGCGGCGGACTGGGTCATGGCGCCGACCACTGCAGCCTCGACCATCCAGCCCATGATGAGCTGCTCGGTCCGTTCCAGGTGGGGCGCGGCGAGCTCCAGCCACAGAACGCTGTTTTCACGCAGCAGCAGGCGGACATCGATCGGATTGTTACCCTCCGACAGGGCCCAGACTCCGGGGAACCGCAGGATCCAGTCCAGCAAGTCAATCAGTTGATCGAGTCCGTCCGTGTCAGTCAGCCTCCGGCGCAGCGGCTGGACAAGTTCAGGGCGCCGCAGGCACTGCAGCATAGCGGCGAGGCCGAGGCTGCCACCATCCGAAACGCGTGCGCACAGGTTGATGGCTGATTCGATGGCTGGCGCGGTGACTTGCGGGGCGAGTTGCAGCGCGCATTGGGAAAGGAAGGCAGACAAGGCAGCGCGCTGGCCTTCACCTGGGCGAAATCGAAACAGTGCGATCGGCCTGGGCGATCCGTCAGATCGCACCAGTGCAATGACTGCCTGGTAAGCCTGCCACGGTCGCGCGTCTTGAGGTGCGCGCCCAGGTCGCCTTGGTAGTCCAGGACACACAGCGATTGATCTTTGTCTTTCGCCCGCAGCAGTCGGCGCACAGCCAGGCTGGACGCCACTGCCCGCTGCCCAGCGATCAGCAGGGGCCGTGGCCTGAGGGGTTCCACGGTGTGGGTCACGGCCTGCCGTCCGGTGTCGGTGCTTCTGCGTCCGCGTCGGCGATTTGCCGTTGCTGCGTCGCCTGCCTGACGCGGGCCCTGTAGTCCGTCCACTTGATGAACAGCTGTGTCTCCGGGTAGGCAGCTGCCAGCGCATCGGCCGCCACCGGGCAGGCGAGCCGGTGCTGCCGGTAAGGGCGAGCCGTTGCTTTGTTGTTGCGCCAGACTGGCCCCTGTCTGGCGGGAACTTCGTCAAGTGGCCCGAACTGGTCAATGATGCGCTGCAGCGCGCCGGCACGCGCCTGAAGCGCTTGGAGCAGGTCAGACGCAGCCCGGCGGTCCAGCACCAGGGCCTGGTCGATCTGTAACTGGACGCCAGTCAGGAAGCAGCGCACCATGACGTTCACTCCAATCGCTCCTGCTCGGACATAGACTTGCCGCTGCGACCTCTGCTTTCGTAAGATGAGGCGGGACACGGAGCAATTTCACCTTCTGAACCGGGTGCATTGCAAAGGCCGGGGCGTCGCGCCTCGGTGCCATGTCCGTCAGTTCGGGTGCCCTCGCACAGCCACTTGGGTGCCAGTTGCATGAAGAGAGGCCCATGGAGAGCGCGAACCC
Organism: Ramlibacter sp.; assembly: GCF_041916345.1. Lineage (GTDB taxonomy): Bacteria > Pseudomonadota > Gammaproteobacteria > Burkholderiales > Burkholderiaceae_C > Ramlibacter. The sequence continues at coordinate 88,248 of NZ_JAYRZR010000003.1, read as the reverse complement.
GTTCATCGTCGATGCGGCCGCTGCGTCAGAGCGGGAGATGTCGCAGTTGACCCTGCGGGGCGCGACTGATATTCGCGCTTTCTGCAATGCAGATGAAACCCGGCTGGACTGGAACGAGCGCGGTGCATGCGTGCTGAAGGCCCGTAGAGGGTTTGGCAAGAGCCATCTGCTCATGGCGCGGAGCGCCAATCACCGCGATGGTCCGGCGGCGGGCCGGACGCTGTTCTATCCGTCTGGCGGCCACCCGCGCCTCTTGTTCGACGCGCTGACCAACCTGCATGCCGCTGTTCCTGGCTGGATGAAGGGCAAAGACGCCGTACCGGCTTGGGTGGATGCCTGGCAACTCGCGATTCTGGGTCTGCTGGTCTGGCATTCGCAAGCGCGGTCTGAGGGCCTTCGTGGCTATGACGAGTGGTTTGGCAACCTCAAGCGGCTCGATCAAATTGCCGCAAGGCAGGCACAGCCGCATCAGTCGGACGTCCAAAGCGCTGCGATGCTGGGCTGGTTCATGGGGCGCGTGCTGGAGCAATTGCCCGTGGCCTACCAGGAAGGCCGGGACCAGCTGAAGCGCGGCCTGTACCACGCCGGAAGCGACTGGGCCCTCGCGATCAAGGAGGGCCTGGCGAGCCTTGGCAAGACACGCATCGCGATGTACCTGGACGCCCCGGACGAAATGGTGGACAAGGACCCCGTGAGCCTGTGGCGTGGCGTGCAGCAGGGGCTGCTGCTGGCCATCTGGAAGTTCGCCAAGGCCGCGATGTGGTCCGACACCCTGTTGATCTATGCCACCGTGCGTAGCGAAGCTTTTGGCACGGCGGACGAGCATCCGGACGTGTCGTTGGCCATGGGGTTGGTGCTCTCCCTCCGATACAGCGCGTCAGACCTGCGGGCGATGCTGTTCGACCGTATCCGGCGCGCGGACGCCTCACGTCTGGCGAAGCCGCTCGCCGAGGCGATGGACCCCCTGGAGGCGCTGTGCGGCTTCTCTCAAGTCGTTCACGACGATCGGCAAGCCGTTGAAGGCGGTCCCTATGTGGAGACTGTCTTTGACTCGATTCTTCGACACACACGTCGAGTTCCTCGCGAAGTCATCGGCCTTGCAGCTGCTATCTACGGGATCTCAGACAAGAGAACAGTTGACACTGTGCGAACGGCCGTCAACGCGGAGGCCGGCGTTCAGATCGGCCGGGCCATCGAGCATTCCTTCTTCGGCTGGTCGGACAGCTTGCATCGCCCCCTTGCGCAGGCACTTCGTAGTGAAATGCTGAGTACTGCCGCCATTAGTGAGATTGCCAGTCGTTTCGGGCCGGAAGGCCTGGGGGCCATCAAGTTCTTTGTACGGCACGGGATGCTTGGGACAGCAGAGCCGCAACCGAAAAGACATCAAAACTACTACGTCCAGCGGTTCGCCTACGACGAGGTGCATGGCGGCGAGGATGCCAGCTCGCTGGATCGCGACTACTTCTTCGTGCATCCGGCATTCAAGGAATGGATTCAATCGCCGGCGGGGCAGCTTGGGCGACCGATGACACGCATGGCCGTCGGCGCTGTCGGTGATCAGCTGGGCTTCGAGGCGCGCCCGCCATGGGTGCGGCTGGGGCTCGTGAATGGCGCTGTCTCACTCAATCTGGGCACGGGCTCCAGGCTCTCGGCGACCGCCAGGAACGTCAAGTCTGACCCCTTGAAGTTTCTCTTCGTGACTCTTTGGACTTGCCGGGAGCAGCGGCGCATGCGGGTGAACCTGGCCGAGATCAGGGATGCATGGTGCAGGCTGTTGGAAAGGGACGATCTGCGGCATAGCTTGGTTCCGGGGACGGGCCTGGCGCCCGACCCCGAGGACATGGCTGACCAGGTGCGCGACTGGATCAAGAAGATCAACAACCGGGACTCCCAGGTTCTGCAACTTCGGGCGACCCTGAGTAAATCGCATCGTAAGACTGGCCGGGGCCGAGCGGCCAGGGCAGCAAGATCGGAAAGTCAGTCGCCTTTCATCGCGATGACAGTACGCAGCAGCATCGGCGCCATACCGGAAGTGTACTTTCCGCTGCTCCCTCTGAATGAACTAGATGTGGAACCGCGCCTCTGGAGCATCGTGCAGCCCAATAGGGATTGAACGTGATGCTAGATAGTCAAATTAAACTGCAGCAGGTTGCAACGGGGTACCTTGTACCCGAGGAAGGAATGACATATGGGAATCGTCGAGGCACTGCGTGAAGAAAAGCAACGGTTGATCCAGGCCATGGAATTGTTGAGACAGGAACGCGTGGCGATTGACAAGCGAGTGGCTGAAATCAAAACTCAACTGGATGCCATTGAAGCATACGATCAGGCACGACTTGGAGTGCAAGCTCCAAAAAAGAGAGCTTCTGAGCCTCGTGAACGGATCAAGCTTTCAGACATCAATGAAGTCATATCTTCTTCACCCCAGGGACTGAGTAGGTCTGAAATATTGAAAACGATGGGGGCGAAGGGTGATGCGAGCAAAGAACGCTCAATTTCCAACTCGCTTTCATATATGAAGAAGTCTGGAGCTCTGACGCATGTAGATGGGATCTACAGAACTCAGAAGAAAGCATAAGTACGACTGATGCCTTGGTGCCCCCTTCCTTGTTGAGCCTCATCTTCATCTATCAACATTCACGTGTAAGGCAAGCGTTGAGATCGGCTTGCTTGTTGAAGTTGCCTTGTAAATCAGACTTCAGTCAACACGTCTTATGTAAATCCCTGACTATCAACAACTTTTCATTTCATTAAAATTGGCTGAAGTGAAAATTAATGATTGGAGTCATGAGGTTATATGAATCGCGGGTGGATGTCGAAACTTCGTTTTCGACACGACATCCCCTTCCGGGTTCGACGCGGCTGCATATCCTTGAATCCAAAGGCAAAATGCTGGCTTCAGCATCGGTCATCTGAGGTCGTTGTCGAAAATCCGAGGCCCGATCCGACCGATCTTGTCTTCTGAGGCAGCATCAAGGGACGAGAGTCGAAGGTCATGTCGAAGGCGACCCGGCTGCCAGGTGGGCGGCGAGGCCGTTCGACAACCCCCGACCGCCGCCCGCACCGCGCTGAAAGGCAGCCCCACGGCTTGCTATGGGTGCCGGCTGCGGGTTGTGCTGCACCAGATCCCGGCCAATGGACGGCGGGCGGTGGATCGCTTGACCTTCGATTGCCTCTGCGCATCGGCCGGCCGCACAATGGCCATTCGCCGCCCGCAGGAGCAGATCGCATGGCCCACCCCTTCGCTCACACCCTCCAGTCGTTCAAGGCCGGCACCGTCACCCGCCGGCTGCATTCGTTGCCTGAACTGACCAAGACCTGGCCGCAGGTCGCCCGTCTGCCCGTGTCCCTGCGCATCGTGCTCGAATCGGTGCTGCGCAACTGCGATGGGCAGCGGGTGACCGAAGAGCACGTGCGCCAGCTCGCGCACTGGCAGCCCAACGCCGAGCGCACGGCCGAGATCCCTTTCGTGGTGGCGCGCGTCGTTCTGCAGGACTTCACTGGCGTGCCGCTGCTGGCCGACCTGGCCGCCATGCGGAGTGCCGCGCAGCGTCTGGGCCGCGACCCGCGGCGCGTCGAGCCGCTGGTGCCGGTGGATCTGGTGGTGGACCACTCGGTGATGGTCGACCACTACGGCACGAAGGACGCGCTCGACCTCAACATGAAGCTGGAGTTCCAGCGCAACCGCGAGCGCTACCAGTTCATGAAGTGGGGCATGCAGGCCTTCCAGACCTTCGGCGTCGTGCCGCCCGGCTTCGGCATCGTGCACCAGGTGAACCTGGAGTACCTGGCGCGCGGCATCCACACCGGGGCCGATGGCGTGAGCTACTTCGACTCGCTGGTGGGCACGGACAGCCACACCACCATGATCAATGGCATTGGCGTCGTCGGCTGGGGCGTGGGCGGCATCGAGGGCGAGGCGGCCATGCTGGGTCAGCCGGTGTACTTCCTCACGCCCGATGTGGTGGGCTTCGAACTCACCGGCCGCCTGCGCGAGGGCTGCACCGCCACCGACCTGGTGCTCACGGTCACCGAGATCCTGCGGCGCCACAAGGTGGTCGGCAAGTTCGTGGAGTTCTTTGGCGAGGGCACGGCCAGCCTCTCGGTGCCGGATCGCGCGACCCTGGCGAACATGGCGCCCGAGTACGGTGCCACCATGGGCTTCTTCCCCGTGGACGAGAAGACGGTGGCCTACTTCCAGGGCACGGGCCGCAGCGCCGCCGAGATCGCCGCCTTCGAGGCGTATTTCCGCGCGCAAGGCCTGTTCGGCGTGCCGACCGCGGGCGAGATCGACTACTCGTCGGTGGTGAAGCTGGACCTGGGCACCGTGGCCCCCAGCCTGGCCGGGCCGAAGCGGCCGCAGGACCGCATCGAGATCGGGCACGTGGCCGGGCAGTTCCGCCGCCTGTACGCGGCACCGGTCGCCGACAACGGCTTCGGCCGGCCGGCCGCATCGCTCGCCACGCGCCATGCCCTGCCGGATGGGGTGACGGTGGGCAATGGCGACGTGCTCATCGCCGCCATCACGAGCTGCACCAACACCTCCAACCCCGGCGTGATGCTGGCGGCGGGGCTGCTCGCGAAGAAGGCGGTCGAGCGGGGCCTGAAGGTGAAGCCGCACATCAAGACCTCGCTGGCACCCGGCTCTCGCATCGTGACCGAGTACCTCACGCGCGCCGGCCTGCTGCCCTACCTGGAGCAGCTCGGCTTCGCGCTGGCGGGCTACGGCTGCACCACCTGCATTGGCAACGCGGGCGACCTGGCACCGGCGATCAACGAGGCCATCACCGGCAACGACCTGGTCTGTGCCGCGGTGCTCTCGGGCAACCGCAACTTCGAGGCGCGCATCCATCCGAACCTCAAGGCCAACTTCCTGGCCTCGCCGCCGCTGGTGGTGGCCTATGCGCTGGCGGGCACGGTGCTGCGCGATCTGATGACCGAGCCGGTCGGGCAGGACGCGCAGGGCCGCGACGTGTGGCTGGGCGACATCTGGCCCAGCAGCGACGAGATCCACGCGCTGATGAAGCACGCGATGAGCGGCCGCGCCTACCGGGCCAACTACGGCCAGGTGCGTCAGGCGCCAGGGGCGCTGTGGGAGGGCATCCAGGGCCGCGCGGGGCAGACGTACGACTGGCCGGCCAGCAGCTACATCGCCGAGCCGCCTTTCTTCGAGGGCTTCCGCCTGCAGCCGGACACCGACACCCCGGTCAACGTGCAGGGCGCGCGCATCATGGCGCTGTTCGGCGACTCGATCACCACGGATCACATCTCGCCCGCCGGCTCGATCCAGGCCAGCTCGCCCGCCGGCCGCTTCCTGCAGGCCCAGGGCATCACCAAGGCCGACTTCAACAGCTACGGTGCGCGGCGCGGCCACCATGAGGTGATGATGCGCGGCACCTTCGCCAACGTGCGCATCCGCAACCTGATGCTGCCTGCTGGCGCGGACGGCGCACGTGAGGAGGGCGGCCTCACCCTCTATCGCGACGCGAAGGGCCGCGCGGAGAAGCTGCCGATCTACGACGCCGCCATGAAGTACATCGCCGAAGGGCGGCCGACGGTCATCTTCGCCGGCGAGGAGTACGGCACCGGCTCCTCGCGCGACTGGGCGGCCAAGGGCACGCGGCTGCTGGGCATCCGTGCGGTGGTGGCGCGCAGCTTCGAGCGCATCCACCGCAGCAACCTGGTGGGCATGGGCGTGCTGCCGCTGCAGTTCCGCGAGGGCGACAGCTGGGCCTCGCTCGGCCTCACCGGGGACGAGTGGATCGACATCGAGCCCGATGCAGCCCTGCGTCCGCGCAGCGAGGCGCGCATGGTCATCACGCGCGCGGATGGCTCCCGCTCCGAGGTGAGCCTGACCCTGCGCATCGACACCCCGATCGAGGTGGACTACTACCGGCACGGCGGCATCCTGCCCTTCGTGCTGCGGCAGCTGCTGGCCTGATCCCGCGTCTGCACCAGGACGCTTGACGCGCGTCAAGGCCGAGCGCCGCCCTGCGGCAGCCTGGCGCAGGGCGCGCCTTACGATGCCGCATGGCATCGATGCAGGTACCCACCGAGCCGGACTGGCGCACCTGGGTGCGCATGACCCGCCCGGCCTTTCTCACGCTCACGGCCTGCGGGGTGCTGCTCGGGCTGGCCACCGCCTATGCCTGCGGCTGTGGCTTCCACCCCGCGCGGGCGGCGGCTACCCTGGTCCTGGCCGTCGCCGTGCACGCGGCCGCCAATGCCTGGAACGACTATCACGACGCCCGCAGCGGTGCCGATGCGGCCAACACGAGCGGGCTGTTCCCGTTCACCGGCGGCTCGCGGCTGATCCAGCGCGGTGAAGTCACCGAATCCCAGATGCGGGGCCTGGCGCTGGCCCTGGCGGCCCTGGTCGTGCCCGCCGGCATCTGGCTGGCGGCCGCCGCGGGCGGCGGCCTGCTGGTGATCGGCCTGGCGGGCCTGCTGCTCGCCTGGGCCTATTCCGCGCCGCCGCTGGCCCTGATGCGCCGGGGACTGGGCGAGCTGACCGTGGCGCTGGCCTGGGGCCTGGTGGTGGTGGGCGCCGACTACGTGCAGCGCAGCCGCTTCTTCGCCATCCCCGCCGTGTGTGCCGTGAGCTTCGCGCTGCTGGTCGCCAACATCCTGCTGATCAACGGCGTGCCCGACGCCGAAGCCGACGCACGCGTGGGCAAGCGCACGCTCGCGGTCATTGCCGGGCCCGAGGGCGCCGCGTTCGCCTACCTCGCGCTCACGCTGCTGGCCCACGCCTGGCTGCTGGTGGCCGTGCTGCTGCTCGTGCCGCCGCAGCGGGCGCTGCTCGGCCTGCTGTCCCTGCCGCTGTCGCTGGCCGCAGCCCTGCTGCTGTGGCGCCGCCGGCGCGAGCCCTCGGCCCTGCGGTCGGCCATCGGCCTCACCATCGCGGCGGCACAGGTGCATGCCCTCGCGATGGCGGTTGGCGTGGCGTCCATCCAATGGGTCTGACGCCTGCAGGTCCGGTTGCACCCGGGCCGGGTGCCGCGCGCGCCTAGGCCGGGCCGATGCCTCTGGCCAGCGCCTCGCGCGCCAGGTCGGCGGCATAGGCCGCCGCCGGCGACAGCGGCTTGCCGCGCCGGAACACCAGCGCGAGCTCGGCGTGCTGCTCCGGCGCGTCGCGCAGCACCAGCTCCACCAGGGCGCCGGCCGCCACCTCATCCTGCACCATGCCGGGGGTGGCGACCAGCACGCAGTCGGTGCTGCGCGTGATGGCCTTGAGCACCTGCAGATCATCGCAGTCCACCGCGACCGGCGAGGGGTCGCCGGGCGGCAGCTTCATGCGGTCCAGCATGCGCTGGTGGACCTCGGGCGGCAGGCGACCGGTGGCCAGGCCCCAGACGGCGATGTCGGCCATCACCGGGTCTTCCAGCGCCAGCAGCGGATGGCCGCCCCGCACATAAAGGCCGCCCCGGACGCGGCCGATGGGCTGCACATCGAGCAGCGCATCACCCGCGGCGAAGCGGCCGTCACCGATGAAGAAGTCCAGCTCGCCGCGGCGGGCCGGTTCCAGCATCACCTGCGGATGGCGGACCATGACCTGCACCTGCAGCCGCGGGTGGCGGCGGCGCAGCTGCTCCAGCAGCCCGGGCAGCAGCTGCGCGGCGATAAAGGGGCCGGCGCCGATGGCCAGTTGCCCCGCCGCCCCCTCGCGCAGCTGCCGCAGGTCCCGCTCAAGCGCCTGGCTGCGGCGCAACAGGCTGCGCAGCCTGTCCACGATGAACTCGCCCGCCGGCGTACACCGCACGCCCTCGCTGCCGCGGTCGCCGCGCTCGAAGAGCACCAGGCCCAGCTCCGCCTCCGCCGCCTGGATGCTGCGCGACAGCGCGGGCTGGCTCAGGTGCACCCGCTCGGCGGCACGGCGAAAGTGCCCTTCATCGGCCAGGGCGACGACATGGGCGCAGCGGCGAAGGTCCACGATGAATCTCCTGCATCGAAGGCGCTGTCAGTATGCATTGGACGGATTTGCTTCAGGGTTGAACAATCCGCCCCATGCTGGCTCCCCGCCCCCGACCCGCCCAGACGACCGCCGCTTCCCCTGCGGCCGGCGCCTGCACGCGGGTGGTCTGCGCCAGTGTCTGGATGCCCGCCGGTTCCGCGGTGGAGGCCTTGCTGGCCCTGCGCGCGCCCATCCTCGCGCGCAACCAGGCGAGCGGCCTGCGTTCGGCCTACCTGCATGCCGCCGGCTGGCTGGTGCAGTGGCATGAGGGGCCCGCCGAGGCGGTCCGTGCCGCCTGGGCCGAGACCGAGGCCGACCCGGCCCATCGCCAGGCCCGGGTGCTGCACGCCAGCCACGGCCCCGCCACGCTGGCTGAACCGGTGCAGGTGACCACGCTGCACGCCGGCGACCGGCCCTCGGACGTCGCGCTGCGCCTGCACCGGCTGCGGCGCGAAGGCGAGCAGGGCTGGACGGCCGAGCCGGGGGAGATCTGGCAGGCGCTGTGCGCGCCGTCGCTGCTGGCCGCGCCGGAAGGCGTGGGCCTGCTGGCACGGCGCAACCTGATGACGCTGGCTTCGGAGGACAACGAGTCGGTCGAGGTGCTGCGCGCCCTGGCCCAGCGCTGCGGCGTTCGCCTGGCCTATCAGCGCCACGCCGGTGCCGACCTGCGCCGCGCCGACGTGGGCGCGGCCTACGCCGACCTGCCGGTCAGCCTGTCGGTGGTGACGCGCGTGATGGCGCTGTCGCGGCGCTCGCTCGACCAGGGCCTGGCCTGCCTGGCGACCCTGCAGGTCCAGCAGCTCGTGGTGCTGGTCGGGTCGAGCCAGCGGCGGACGCAGGAACTGCTGCAGGAGCTGGCGGGGTTGCTGCGCCGCCTTCACACCCCGCCGCGCGTGCTGCTGGTCGCCGCCACCGAGGCCGAAGGCCAGGCTGCGCAGGCGGCCCTCACCGCGCTCACCGGCCTGCCGGCGCCGATGGAGGTGTGCCTGACCCGTCAGGCCCAGCGCGAGCTGGTGCTTCGCATGGCGCATGGCCAGGACGCGTCGCCGTTCTTCCAGGCCCTCGCCGACGGGTCCGCGCCTGGCGCGGTCGCGGCCGAGGCCGTGTCGGCCCGCCGCTGACCGCCGGCGGCGCATCAACGCGCCGCCTCCACCGCCGACGCCGCGATCTCCCGCACCAGGTCCGTGGCGACCTGCGCGATGGGCGAGAAGCTTCGCCCGCGCGTGGCCACGATGCCGATGTGCGAGGCCGCCGGCTCGAAGTCGACCGGCCGCAGCAGCCGGGCCTGGCCGCTCGCCAGTTCCGCCGCCAGCTGCGCGGCCGAGCCGTACAGCACGGTGTCCGTCGACAGCATGATCGCCTTCAGGGCCAGCGCGTCGTCGCACTCCACCGCGATGGGCACCGCCTGCGCGCTGCCCAGGCCCAGCGTCACCGCCATGGCCTGCTGCACGTGGCCGGGCAGGGGCCCCGTGGCCAGCCCGTGGGCCATCACCTCCGTCAGCGTCACACCGGTGCGGCCTTGCAGCGGGTGCCCATCGCGCACGTAGAAGTCCACCGCCAGGCGGCCGAGGGGCTCGACCACCACCTCGGCGTCGGGCTGGACGGACCTCGCGTCGGCCAGGTAGAAGTCGACCTCGCCCTGGCGCAGCAGGCCGGCCAGACGCGCCAGGTAAGTCACGTGCGCACGGATGCGGATGCCGGGATAGCGGGCCCGCATGCGCTGCAGCATCGGCGGCAGGAAGGTCGCGGCGGCGAAGCGGCCCATGCCGAACACCAGGTCGCCCATCTGCTTGTCGCGGTAGAGGGCGGCATCACGCTCGAAACGTCGGCTCTCCAGCACCAGCGCGCGGGCACGCGCCACCACGAACTCGCCCGCCGTGGTGCAGCGTACCTGCCCGCCCTGGCGCTCGAACAGGCGCACGCCCAGTTCCGCCTCGGCCGCCTGGATGCTGTGGCTGAGCGCGGACTGCGTCAGGCCCACGCGTGCTGCCGCGCGACCGTAGTGCAGGTCGTCGGCAAGGGCGACGATGTGGCTGTAGCGGCGCAGGTCCATGGGGGCCCGCGGGGCACGGCGCCGCGCGCTGGGCGCAGCCAGTTTACGACGCCATGCCGGGGCGCGGCTTGGGCACAATGGCTCCATGACGCAGCAGCTTCTGATCGTGGGCGGCGGCATCGGCGGCTTCGCGATGGCCGTAGCGGCGCAGCGGGCGGGTTGGCAGGCGCGGCTGTTCGAGCAGGCCCACGCGTTCTCCGAGGTGGGCGCGGGCATCCAGCTCGGCCCCAATGCCACGCGCATCCTGGATGCATGGGGCCTGCTGGAGGCGCCCACCCTGCGCGCGTCCCGGCCCGAGCGGCTGATCGTGCAGGACGGGCTCGATGGCCGGGAGCTGGGCAGCCTGCCACTCGGCGCGCAGGCCGTGGCGCGCTATGGCGCGCCGTACCTCACGGTGCACCGCGCCGACCTGCATGCCACGCTGCAGGCCGCGGCCGAGGCGGCCGGCGCGCGCATCCACCCCGCGCGGCGGGTCGAGGACGTGGTCGAGCGCGAGGCCTCGGTCTCGGTGCGGCTCGATGAAGCCCTGGAGTCCGAGGGCGATGCGCTCGTGGGCGCGGACGGCCTCTGGAGCGCCGTGCGCACGCGTGTCGTCGGCGATGCGTTGCCGGCGCGGTCCGGGCACCTGGCCTATCGCGGGCTGGCACCCATGTCGGCCGTGCCGGCGGCCCTGCGCGGCGCGACCGTGCGCGCCTGGCTGGCGCCCCGCATGCATCTGGCGGCCTACCCCGTGCGCGGTGGTGAATGGCTCAACGTCGTCTGCGTGGTCGAAGGCGAGGCCGGGGGCGACCCGCGCGAGTGGGACCATGCCGCTGCGGTGGCCGACCTGGAGCGGGCGCTGGGCCCTGTCTGCACCGCGGCGCGCGACTGCATCCATGCGGTCCCCACGTGGCGGCTGTGGATGCTGCATGACCGGCCGCCGGTCTCGGGCCCTGACGCCATGGTGCGTGGCCGCATCGCCCTGCTGGGGGATGCGGCTCACCCCATGCGGCCCTACCTGGCGCAAGGCGCGGGCATGGCCATCGAGGATGCCGCCGAGCTCGGCCGGCTGCTGGCCGTGGTGGATGGCAAGGTGCTGGACGTGCCGACCCTGCTGCGCCGCTACGCCCTCAACCGCTGGCGGCGCGTCGCGCAGGTGCAGCGCCGATCGGTGCGCAATGGCGTGGTGTTCCATGCCGACGGCGCACTGCGTGTGGCGCGCAATGCGGCCTTGCGGCTGGCTGCGCCGCGGCTGATGGACCAGCCCTGGCTGTACCAGCCGCGCTGAAGCGCACCCTCAGGCCGGCGGACGGCGCCCGGGTGCCGGGCCAGGCTCGCGCGACAGCGGCATCGGCAGCGTCGGCTTCTGCGACTGCGGCACCGGCGGATCGTGCATCAGGAAGCCCTGCAGCGTGCTCATGCCGCCGTGGTCGGTGGCCTGTGTGATCGCGGTGTCGCCGCTGCGCTCGCGCTGGCGCTGGCGCACCCGGTCGTACAGGTCTTCCAGCGCATGCATTTCCGGTGGTGCCTGGACCACCATCACGTCCAGCAGGATCACCGCGGTGTTGCCGCTTGCGGTGACCTTGACCTGCGGCGGGCGGCCCAGCCGCTGGTGCAGCAGCGCCTCGGCCCGGTCCATCGTCATGCCCGGCATCACCACCGCGAACTCCACCGTGTCGGTGCGCGCCGCGATGCCACCCGGCGGCGTGGCCGCGGCGATGCCCTTCACCGTCTGCTCGAACAGCTTGTTGGCGGTGCGGCGGCCCAGCAGCTCGTTGGCGTCGCGCAGGTCGGCGGCGCGCAGCAGGGCCATGGTGAAGGGCTCGCCCTTGCGTCGCGACGCCGCGAACAGCTCACCGCCGTTGGTGAAGAAGCCGGCCTCGTTGTACAGGTTGGAGCGTTCGTCGAGACGGCTCTGCTCGGCCCTTAGCTCCGAGGCGCGCAGGCTGCGCCCGATGGCCAGGAACAGGGCACCCAGGATGGCAAGCACGCCGAACCAGGCGCCCGCGGCTTGCCAGGCGGGTGGCCGCTCCGGCAGCAGGCAGGCCAGCAGGTAGCCGCCGACGGTGGCCAGCAGGACCGGCACGCCCCACACCAGGGGCAGCAGCAGCGAGTAGGCCAGGGTGGTGCCCAGGGCCCAGGCCACGGCCGGGCCGGTGGGGCCGCCGGAGCCGGGCAGGCCCATGAGCAGGGCGCCGGCTGCGGTGAGAATGAGCGCGCGCAAGGCCATCACCTGCGGCTGCCGGGCCGGGTAGGCCCGTGCCCACCCACCGAGTGCCACGCCCAGCAAGGCCACGAGCTGCGCCGTGAAGCCGGGCGGATTGAAGAAGATCGCGATCCACAGGGCCAGCCCGCCCTGGGCGAAGGCCACGTTGGATTCCAGCCGCTGCAAGCGGAACGACACCTGGATTTCGGGCGCCGAGTTCGCGCGGAGGGCCGGATCGGTGGCCGGCTTCTTGGTTCGGGGGCGTCTGGACATCGGGGACAGGGCGCCCGCTGTGCGGCGGGCTTCGGGCCATTATGCCCATCCGTACCGGCGGCACGGGGCGCCTCGGCGCCGGCGCCTGCCGTGGATCAAAGGTCGGTGCGCAGTTTCCAGATCTCCGGGAACAGCACCACGTCGAGCATCTTGCGCAGGTAGGGCACGCCGCCGGTGCCGCCGGTGCCGCGCTTGAAGCCGATCACCCGCTCCACCGTGGTCACGTGGCGGAAGCGCCAGAGCCGGAAGGCGTCTTCGAGGTCGGTCAGTTCCTCGCCCAGCTGGTACAGGTCCCAGTGGGCCTGCGGGTCGCGATAGACGACCAGCCAGGCCTGCTCCACCCCGTCGCTGGCGGTGTAGGGCTGCGTCCAGTCGCGCTGCAGGTGCGTCGCGGGGATGGGCAGGCCGCGCCGGGCCAGCAGGCGCAGGGCCTCGTCATAGAGCGAGGGCCGCTCGTAGGCCGCGCGCACCTGGGCCAGACGCTCCGCGCTGTGCTGGTGCGGCTTCAGCATGGCGGCGTTCTTGTTGCCCAGGCTGAACTCGATGCAGCGGTACTGCCAGCTCTGGAAGCCGCTGGAGCTGGCCAGGTAGGGGCGGATGGCGCTGTACTCCGCCGGTGTCATGGTGGCCAGCACGTCCCAGGCATGCACCAGCTGCTCCATGATGCGCGAGACGCGGGCCAGCATCTTGAAGGCGGGCGGCAGCTCGTCGCGCGCGATGTGGTCGATGGCCGCGCCCAGCTCGTGCAGCATGAGCTTCATCCACAGTTCGCTCGTCTGGTGCTGCACGATGAACAGCATCTCGTTGTGGTCGGGCGACAGCGGCTTCTGCGCCGACAGCACGGCGTCGAGCTGCAGGTAGTCGCCATAGCTCATGGACTGGCTGAAGTCGAGCTGCGCGCGCTCCTCGCGCACGATGTCCTCGGGCTTGTGATCGGTCGTCATCAGGTCACCGCATGGGTCTGGTTGAACTCGGGCCGGCGCCACTCGCCGGTGTCCATCACCTGGCGCAGGTGCTCCACCGCATCCCACACGTCCTCGAAGCGCAGGTAGAGCGGGGTGAAGCCGAAGCGCAGGATGTCCGGGCGGCCGGCGCGGTAGTCGCCGATCACGCCGCGGGCGATGAGCGCCTGCACGATGGCATACGCCCCCTCGTCGTGCGCCAGGCAGACCTGCGAGCCGCGCCGCGCGTGATCGCGCGGCGTGACGAGCGACAGGCCGTGGCCGGCGCAGCGCGCCTCCACCAGGGTGATGAACAGGTCGGTGAGCGCGAGCGACTTGCGGCGCAGCGCGGCCATGCCGCCAGCGGGCTGGGCCGCAAGCAGCGTGTCCAGCCCGCAGCCGAGCGCGGCCAGGCCCAGCACCGGCTGCGTGCCGCACAGGTAGCGGGCGATGCCGGGGGCCGGCTGGTAGCCGGGCGTGAAGGCGAAGGGCTGTGCATGGCCCCACCAGCCGGACAGCGGCTGCACGAAGCGGTCTGCATGGCGCGGATGCACCCACACGAAGGCCGGCGCGCCCGGGCCGCCGTTCAGGTACTTGTAGCCGCAGCCGATGGCGTAGTCGGCATCGGCGCCGTGCAGGTCCACCTCCACCGCGCCGGCGCTGTGCGCCAGGTCCCAGACCACGAGCGCGCCAGCTGCGTGGGCATGGGCCGTCACGGCGCGCATGTCGTGCATGGCGCCGGTGCGGTAGTTCACGTGCGTGAGCATCAGCACGGCGGTGTCGGCATCGACCGCGGTGGCGATCTCCTCCGGCTCCACCAGCCGCAGGTGCCGGCCGCGCTCGCGGCACAGCGTCTCGGCGATGTACAGGTCGGTGGGGAAGTTGCTGCGTTCGCTCACGACCGTGCGGCGCGCCGGCGCGTCGGCCGCTTGCATGGACAGCGCCGCGCTCAGCACCTTGAACAGGTTGACCGAGGTGGTGTCGGTGGCGACCACCTCGCCGGGTCGCGCGCCGATGAGTGCGCCGATGCGGTCGCCCAGGCGGCCGGGCAGCTCGAACCAGCCGGCCGTGTTCCAGGACCGGATCAGGCCCTGGCCCCATTCCTCGCGCACCACCTGCGCCACGCGCGCCGGCGTGGCGCGTGGCAGCGGGCCGAGCGAATTGCCATCCAGATAGATCACGCCGGGCGGCAGGTCGAACAGGTCGCGCAGCGGCGCGAGCGGGTCTTGCGCGTCGAGCGCGCGGCAGTCGTTCAGGGTGGTCATGGCAGCGGTCGCAGGATGGCGCGCACCGGCGAGGCGTCGGCTTGCACCAGCTTCAGGGGCAGGGCGATGAGTTCGTAGTCGCCCTCGGGCACTTCATCGAGCACCAGGTTCTCCAGCACGCGCAGGCCGCGCTGCCGGATGACCTGGTGGCTGTCGAGCGTCTTGCTCTCCGCCGGGTCGATGCTGGCGGTGTCGATGCCGATCAGCCGCACGCCGGCATCGGCCAGGCGCTCCACCGTGTCGGGGTGGAAGGCGGAGAGTGCGGCATCCCACTGGTCCACCGGCGCGCGGGCGTAGGTGCGTACCAGCACGCGCGGCGGCAGGTCATGGGTTGCATGCGCGATGTGGGCCCATTCCACCAGCGGCCGCACGCCGATCGCGTGAATCACGCGGCAGGGGCCCAGGTAGGGCTCGAGATCGAGCAGGCCGACGGCCGCGCCCTCGGTGTCGTAGTGCAGGGGCGCATCCGCATGCGCGCCCACGTGGGGCGACAGGTGGATGGCGCTCACGTTCACCGGGCAGCCGGGGCCCAGCGTGGCGGACCAGCTTTGGCGGTAGGGCGTGTCGCCGGGGAAGACCGGGGCGCCCGCATGCACCGGTGGCGAGATGTCCCAGAGGCGTGACATGCGGCGGAGTGTGCGGCGCCGCGCGCGGCCGTGGTGTCGCTTGATTCCAACAAGCCGCAAAAATAGTTCAGGCCTCAACTATCGAGGCGAGGGGTGATCGCGGCCGCGCTCAGTTCGCGTCCAGCGGCGGCAGGCCGTGTCGTGCCCGCGCCCGCTCGCAGCCGTCGCTGCCGGGCTCCAGCTCCCGGCAGGGGTTGGGCCGCCACTCGTAGATGCCGCAGGCGGCGCGCACGCCCACTTGCCCGGTCAGCGCGGCGCAGCGCACCGGTTGGTGATCCGTGCCGCGCATGCGCCAGGTGTTGCCGGTCACCTCCACCGCCAGGCCCATGGGCACCTGGCCGCCGTGGTCCTCCATCTCGTAGACGGCGAAGTCCACCCGGTAGGCGGCGCAGCAGGCGCCGCAGGCCAGGCAGGGGTGGGCCACCGGCTCAGGCACGGCCATCCCCCATCCGTGCGACGGACGGCTTGCCGGAACGGGAAAACTGTATATAAATACAGTTCATCGACTTCAACCCAGGAGGACTCATGGAAACGCAGACTGCTCAGCAGATTATCGACACGCTGGCCCAGGGCGTGCACCCCGTCACCGGTGAGGCCATGCCGGAAGACAGCCCCTACCACGCGCCGGCCGTCATCCGCGCGCTGCATGTGGCCAGCCGGGCGCTGCAGTCGCTGCCGCCCGTGGCGGATGCGGCGCGGCCCGGCCGCATCTCGCGTGCGGCGCCGGCCAATGCCGGCAAGCCCTGGACGGAGGAGGATGACGCGGTGCTGTGCGCCGGCTTCGACGCCGGGCAGGAACTGCGGGAACTGGCCGAGCGGCTGGCGCGCACGCGCTTCGGCATCGAACAGCGGCTGGTGAAGCTGGGGCGCCTGCCGGCGGCGCCGGGCGGCGGGCGCTTCGGCGGCGCGCCGATGGGCGGCTCACGCACGGTGCAGGCGGCCGCCCAGCCGGGGGCGTAGGCAGCGGGCCTAGGCAGCGGGCCTAGGCAGCGGGCCTAGGCAGCGGGCCTAGGCAGCGGGCCTAGGCAGCGGGCCGCGCACCGGCGCCGAGCCGCCGGGCGCGGCCGGTGCCGGCGGGCAGGCTGATGGGGGCCCGGCTCAGTCCGTCACGCGGCCGAGCAGCAGGTACTCCATCAGCGCCTTCTGCACGTGCATGCGGTTCTCGGCCTCGTCCCACACCACCGATTGCGGGCCGTCGATCACTTCGGCCTGCACTTCCTCGCCGCGGTGGGCGGGCAGGCAGTGCATGAACAGGGCGTCGGGCCTGGCCACGCGCATCATCTCGGCGTCCACGCACCAGTTGGCAAAGGCCTTGCGGCGCTCCTCGTTCTCGGCCTCGAAGCCCATGCTCGTCCAGACGTCGGTGGTCACCAGGTCGGCACCCTGGCAGGCCTCCATGGGGTCTGCGAATACCTTGTAGCTGTCCGCGCTGCGCAGGCCGGCCACATCCTGGTTCACCTCGTAGCCGCTGGGTGTGCTCAGGTGCACGGTGAAGCCCAGCAGCTCCGCGGCCTGCAGCCAGGTGTTGGCCATGTTGTTGCCGTCGCCCACCCAGGCCACCACGCGGCCTTCCAGTGCGCGCGGGTCGATGCGGCCCTGCGCATCCAGGCCGCGATGCTCCAGGAAGGTGAACAGGTCCGCGAGGATCTGGCAGGGGTGGAACTCGTTGGTGAGGCCATTGATCACCGGCACGCGCGAATGCTCGGCAAAGCGCTCGATCTTGTCCTGCCCGAAGGTGCGGATCATCACCAGATCCACCATGCGGCTGATCACCTTGGCGCTGTCCTCGATCGGCTCCGCCCGGCCGAGCTGGCTGTCGCCGGTGGTCAGGTGCACCACCGAGCCGCCCAGCTGGTACATGCCGGCCTCGAAGCTCACCCGCGTGCGGGTGGAGGCCTTCTCGAAGATCATGGCCAGGGTGCGGTCCGCCAGCGGGTGGTACTTCTCGTAGTTCTTGAACTTGCGCTTGATCTCCGCGGCGCGCTGGAACAGCCAGCGGTGCTCGTCGGCGGTGAAGTCGCTGAACTGCAGGAAGTGGCGGATCGTCATGGCGCTCATTCCGCGAGGAAGGCCTTCACCAGCGGCGCGAGGATCGCGACCACCTGGTCGGCCTCGGCGGCGGTCATGATCAGCGGCGGCAACAGGCGCACCACGTTGTCGGCCGTCACGCTGATCAGCAGGCCGGCCTCGGCCGCGCGCTCGGTGAGCACGCCGCAGGGCCGCGCGAGCTCCATGCCGATCATCAGGCCCTGGCCGCGGATCTCGGTCACGCCCTTCAGGCCGCCCAGTTCGCGCTGCAGGGCGCCGCGCAGGTGCGCGCCCACGCGCGCCGCGTTCTCCAGCAGGCCGTCTTCCTCCATGATGCGCAGCGTCTCCACGCCGGCCCGCATGGCCAGCGGGTTGCCGCCGAAGGTGGTGCCGTGGTTGCCCGGCTGGAAGATGCCCGCGGCCTTGGGGCCGGCCACCACCGCGCCGATGGGCACGCCCGAGCCCAGGCCCTTGGCGAGCGGCATCACGTCGGGCACGATGCCGGCCCACTGGTGGGCGAACCACTTGCCGGTGCGGCCCATGCCGCACTGCACCTCGTCGATCATCAGCAGCCAGTCCTTCTGGTCGCACAGGGCGCGCACCTGCTGCAGGTATTCGACGCGCATCGGGTTGATGCCGCCTTCACCCTGGATGGTCTCGAAGAACACCGCCACCACGTCCGGGTTGCCCTCGGTGGCGGCCTTCAGGGCCTCGATGTCGTTCAGCGGCACCCGGATGAAGCCTTCGACCAGCGGGCCGAAGCCCTTCTGCACCTTCTCGTTGCCGGTGGCCGACAGCGTGGCGATGCTGCGGCCATGGAAGGCCTTCTCGTACACCACGATCTGCGGCCGCTCGATGCCGCGATCATGCCCGTACTTGCGCGCCAGCTTGATCGCGGCCTCGTTGGCCTCCAGCCCGGTGGAGCCGAAGAACACGTTCGTCATGCCCGACAGTTCCACCAGCTTGGCGGCCAGCTTCTCCTGGTTGGGCACGTGGTAGTAGTTGCAGCTGTGGATGATCTTCGCCACCTGGTCCTGCAGGGCCGGCACCAGCTTGGGGTGGTTGTGGCCCAGGGTGTTGACGGCGATGCCGGCCAGCGCGTCGAGGTAGCGCTTGCCGTTCACGTCCCAGAGCCACACGCCCTGCCCGTGCGACAGGGCGATCGGCAGCCGGCCGTAGGTGTTCATGGTGTGGGGCGAAGCCGCCGCAATCGTCGTCATCTCGCTCTTCCTCGGGCTGAAAATGAAATCGGCTCCACAGGCGGGGTGCGCTGGTGAGCCGCTGGGAACCAATTGTAGGCACACGGTTTGCACGGCCTGGTTGAGAATTCCGCATCACAGCGATGACAGGCCGCTGAAAGCGGGGTGTGGTCTGATCGGCCTTCCCAGTCTTCTATAAGATAGAATTTTGTGCGCCGCAGCACGGAGGCGATCCCTCCCGCGTTGGCCCCTTTCCAAGACCTCGAACCGATGGTTTCCAGCACGGCCAAGCAAGTGTTCATCCAGGGTGTCACCCGGGACGGGCGCACGTTTCGGCCCAGCGACTGGGCCGAGCGCCTCGCGGGGGTGATGAGTCCCTTCCGACCGGGCGGCGCGCAGCCCGGTAGCCATCTGAGCTATTCCCCCTGGTGCGTGCCCACGGTGATCAACGGCATCAAGTGCGTGATCGTCGACCGCGAACTGCGCGACGCCGAGCCCATGGCCTGGGATTTCGTCATGAACTTCGCCCTCGACAACGACCTGCAGGTGGGTGAGGCCTGTCTGCTGCCCGAGCGGCCGGCCTCCTGAGGCGCGGGCCCCTTCGTCCCGGGCCCCATCGTCCCGCGCGCCCATGAAAAAACCGCCCGAAGGCGGTTCGTTCATCTGCTGGCAGCGCACCCGATTCAAACGGCGCAGGCTTTCGGCCTGCGGGCGGGCCCGATCCGGGTGGGGATCAGGCGGCGGTCGCCAGGGCCTTGACCTTGGCGGCGAGGCGGCTCTTGTCGCGAGCGGCCTTGTTCTTGTGGAAGATGCCCTTGTCGGCCACCGTGTCCAGCACCGATTGCGCACGGGCAAACAGTTCGGAGGCCTTCGTCTTGTCGCCGGCCACGACGGCCTTCTCGACGTTCTTGACGGCGGTGCGGTACTTGGAACGCAGCGAGGTGTTCGCGGCGTTGAGCTTCACGTCCTGGCGCGCGCGCTTGCGGCCGGAGGCGAGGCGGGGGTTCTTTTTCTTGGGTTTGGCAGAAGCCATGAGATGAGTCCTTCAGTGTCTGAGGATGTTGCCAGCCGAACCCAGGATTCTAACCCACCCCCACTGCCCGCGGGAGGCAGGCCCCTGACGGGCCCGCTTACACTCAAGTCGGTGAGCCTTTTCAAAGCCGCCTCCACCGTCTCCCTGCTGACCCTGCTGTCGCGCATCACCGGCCTGGCCCGTGACCTGCTCATGGCGGCGACCTTCGGCGCCACGGCCCTTACCGACGCCTTCAACGTCGCCTTCCGCATCCCCAACCTGTTCCGCCGGCTGTTCGCCGAAGGCGCGTTCAGCCAGGCCTTCGTGCCCGCGCTCGCCCACAGCAAGGAGCGCGATGGCGATGCCGCCACGCACCGGCTGATCGACAGCGTGGCCACCATCCTGGCCTGGGCGCTGCTGCTGACCTGCGCCGTCGGCGTGGCGGGCGCGCCGATCCTGGTGTGGTCCCTGGCCAGCGGCCTGCGGCAGGATCCGCAGGCCTTCGACGCCGCGGTGCTGATGACGCGCTGGATGTTCCCCTACATCGGCTGCATGTCGATGGTGGCGCTGGCGGCGGGCATCCTGAACACCTGGAAGCACTTCGCGGTGCCGGCGGCCACACCCGTGCTGCTGAACCTGTGCATGATCGCGGCCGCCTGGCTGGGTGCGCCGCGCTTCGCCGCCTGGGGCATCGAGCCCATCTATGCCATGGCGGCGGGCGTCATGGCCGGAGGCGTGCTGCAACTCGCGGTGCAGGTCCCTGCGCTGGCGCGCATGGGGCTCATGCCCCGCATCGCGCTGGGTTGGCAGGGCCTCAAGGCCGCCTGGCAGGACCCCGGCCTGCGGGGCGTGCTGCGCACCATGGCGCCAGCGCTGCTGGGCGTGGGCGTGGCGCAGATCTCCCTGCTCATCAACACGCAGATCGCGTCCTGGCTGCAGCCAGGCAGCGTCACCTGGCTGGGGTACGCGGATCGCCTGATGGAGTTCCCGACCGCGCTGCTGGGCGTTGCGCTGGGCGTGGTGCTGATGCCGCAGTTGGCCGCCGCGCGCGCCGCCGAGGATGCCGATCGCTATTCGGCCATGCTCGACTGGGGCCTGCGCCTCGTCGTGCTGCTCGCGGTGCCCAGCGCGGTGGCGCTGCTGGTGTTCGGCACGCCGCTGGTGGCCACGCTGTTCCACTACGGGGCCTTCCGCAACGACGACGTGCGCCAGGTCGCGCTGGCGCTGGGGGGCTATGGCGTCGGCTTGCTGGGGCTGGTGGCGATCAAGGTGCTGGCGCCCGGCTACTACGCCAGCCGCGACGTGCGCACGCCGGTGCGCATCGCGATCGTCGTGCTGGTGCTTACCCAGCTGATGAACATCGCGCTGGTGCCGTTGCTCAAGCATGCCGGCCTGGCCCTGTCGATCGGCATCGGCGCGCTGATCAATGCCGGCTGGCTGCTGGTCGGCCTGCTGCGACGCGGCAGCTATCGCCCGCGGGCGGGCTGGGGTCTCTTCACGCTGCAGGTGGTGGCCGCCACCGCGCTGCTGTCGGTGTTCCTCATGTGGGGTGCTTCCAGCTTTCCCTGGGTGGCCTGGCGCGCCGAGCCGCTCACGCGCGCGGCTGCCATGGCCGGGCTGCTGGCCGGCTCGGCCGTGATCTATTTCGGCGCGCTCTGGGCGGCGGGGCTGAAGTGGCGGCAGTTTCTGGCACGCTGAGCGCGGCCCGTCGCGGCGCGCCTTGACGCGCGTGTGCACAGCCATTACAAAGGTCACATGCCGCTGCAAATCGGTGCGCCCACCCCGCTGGACTACTTCCGGTCGCTGGTGCAGAGCGACGAGCACTTTCCCTTGCTGGAGGCGGCCGCCAGCCTGGCCCAGGACGAATACCCTGATCTCGACTTGCAGGCCGTCCTCGGTGACGTCGACCAGCTCCTGGCCCGCCTGAAGCGGCGCATCCCTGCCGATGCCGCCGCGCTGCAGCGTCTGCGCACGCTCAACCAGTTCTTCTTCCGCGATCTCAGCTTCGGCGGCAACGTCAACGACTACACCGATCCCGACAACAGCTACCTGCACGTGGTGCTTCGCACCCGGCGCGGCATCCAGATCTCGCTGGCCGTGCTGTGGATCGAGCTGGCGCAGGGCATCGGCCTGCATGCCCGCGGCGTCTGCTTCCCGGGGCACTTCATGGTGAAGGTCAACCTGCCCAAGGGCCAGGTGGTGATCGACCCGTTCAGCGGCCAGTCCCTCTCGCGCGAGGAGCTGTCGGAACGGCTGGAGCCCTACAAGCGCCGCAGCGGCCTGGTGGACGAGTTCGAGGTGCCCCTGGGCCTGTATCTGCAGGCGGCGCCGCCGCGCGACATCCTCGCGCGCATGCTGCGCAACCTGAAGGAGATCCACCGCGCGCAGGAGGACTGGCAGCGCCTCATTGCGGTGCAGAACCGTCTGCTCGTGCTGCTGCCCGATGCCTGGGCGGAATACCGCGACCGCGGGCTGGCCCATGCCGAGCAGGGCCATGCGGCGCTGGCCGTGGACGACCTGGAAACCTATCTCGTGCACGCGCAGGACGCGCTGGACATCGACGCCATCGCCGACCGGGTGGCGGATCTGCGCCGCGCCCGGCATTGAGCGGCGGCCCGGCGCGGGCCCTTCAGCGCTTGAGCAGCAGCCCGCGCTCCTCGAACAGCAGGCCGGAAGGCCGTGCCACAGGCTGCGAACGGACCACGGGCTGCAGCGTGCGCGGCCCCGACAGCACCGATGAGAGCCGCGCGCCCGGGGCGAGCGATTCCTGGGCTGGCTGCAGCCGGGGCGCCAGGGAAGGTGCCAGCCGGCTCGGCGTGGTGGCGCGCACCGGCGGCGCATCCGCCGCGGGCGGCGGTTGCAGCAGGGGCCGCAGCCAGTCGATGACGGGGCCCCACTGGGCGAGGTCGATGTCCGCCTGCGGCGCCGGCAGGTCAAACAGCGTCAGCCCGCGTTCGAGGCAGCGCACGTAGGCCTGCGTTTCGCGCAGCGTGCCCAGCCAGGGCAGGTTGCGCGCCTGCGCCCACTCGCGCAGGGCGTCACCGGCGCGCGTGCGGCTGTCGACGCGCATGCCGATGCCGGCGACCCGGCAGCGCCCGCCGGCCACGCGCGGCAGGGCGGCGAGCTCCTCGTGGGTGGCGGCGGCGGCCTCGCGGTCGAACAGGGAGGGGGAGACGGGGATGACGATGGCGTCGGCGAACATCACCACGCGGGCGAGATCGAAGCCCTGCAGGCCGCCCGGTGTGTCGAGCACCACGTGGGTGATGCCGGTGGGCACGCGCAGCACGTTGCGCTGGTCGATGGTCCACGGGGAGATGGCGGGCAGCTCGGGTGGGCGCTGGCGCAGCCAGGTGCGGCTGGACTGCTGGCGGTCCAGGTCGCCCAGCATGACGGCGTGCCCCTGACGGGCACACCAGGCCGCCACATGGGCGGCAAAGGTGCTCTTGCCGCTACCGCCCTTGCGGTTGACGACGGCGATGACCGGCATGACGTCTCCTCGCGCTTTGCCGCAGTGTGCGCGATGCGGGCCCGCCGCGTCCAGCGAAATCGCATTCTCCTGCTATCAGTTTTGCAGCAATGCAACGCGCGAGGGGGTTCCGGCCAGATGGTGCCGGTGCCAGGCCCGGCGCAGCTGGGTGTCGGAGCTGAAGCCGGCGAGCTCGGCCGCCTGCGTCACCGAGCGGCCGGCGCCCAGCGCGGCCTGGGCCACCGCCAGGCGGATGCGCTGCAGGTACTGCAGGGGCGCGATGCCCGCGTGCGTGATGAACAGCCGCGTCAGGTGCCGGGCCGAGGTGTGGCCGACCTCGGCCATGCGCGGCACCGTCCAGGGGGCCTGCGGCTCGGCACCCACCGCGTCCTGCACCCGGTGCAGCACCGGGTGGATGTGGTGGCGCCACGCGATGAAGGGCGAAAGCTCCGGGTCCTGCGGGCCGCGGCGCAGGGCCACCACCATGGTCTGCGCCACCTCGGCCGCCAGCGCCGGGCCGCAGTCCTGCGCGATCAGGTGCAGGGCGAGGTCGATGCCCGTGGTGATGCCGGCACTGGAGGCGAGCGGGCCATCGATCACGAACACGCGGTTGCCCACCACTTCGCAGCCGGCGCCGCAGGCCCGCAGCTCCTCCAGGTGCTGGTGGTGGGTGGTCGCGCGCCGGCCGCGCAGCAGGCCGGCCTGCCCGGCCAGCACGGCGCCGGCGCAGATGGTCACGATGCGCAGGGTGGCCGAGTCGGGGCGCAGGCGCGCCAGCCAGGCCAGGGCCGCGCGGGCCGCCGGGGTCTGCAGGTCCAGCCGGTCACCGGGCTGGCCGACCAGCACCAGCCAGCTCGGCGCGGGCAGGGCGGCCGGCAGCGGCTCAACCCCCGCGATGGGCACGCCGACCGAGCTGGCGGGCTGGGCCTGCGGGCCGATGAAGCGCAGCCGGTAGCGGGGCGGCTTGCCGCGCTGCGCGAGCTGGGCATTGGCGATGCGCAGCGCTTCGGCCGGGCCGGCCCAGTCCAGGATCAGCGAGCCCGGCAGCAGCAGGAACCAGACGTCGACGGGCGGCTGTGCGTCCATGGGGCGTGACTCAGCGGCCCGAGGCCAGATCGTCGGCGATCTGGCCGACGGTGCGGATGCGGGCGAAGCGGTCGCGCAGAACGGTCTCGGTGCGCTGGCGGATGTCGGCGGCGGCGAACACGCTGCCGTCGGCGTGGCGCATGTCGAAGGTCAGCGTCGCCTCGCTCGCGAAGTCGACCTGCCAGCCGAGATCGGAGGCATGCCGCGTCGTCGTCTCGCAGCACTGCTCGGTGCGGATGCCGCTCACGATCAGGCGGCGGATGCCCTGGCGCACCAGCCACACGTCGAGCCCGGTGCCTACCAGGGCGCTGTGGCGGTTCTTGTGAAAGGTGGCCGCGGGCGTGAAGTCGGCCAGGCCCTCCAGCGGGCGGACATGGCCCGACTCGAGCGCGAACGGGTTGTCGGCGCGGGCGGGCTCGTCCACGTGCAGGATGCGCACGATGGGTGTGCCGGTCGCCTGGCAGGCGGCGATCAGCGCGTTCTGCGCCGCCAGGTAGGCCGGCAGCGTGTCGGCGCGCCAGTAGGGGCGATGGCGAAACGATTCCTGCACATCGATCACAAGCAGACAGTGGGTCATGGGGTGGCTCCGGGTCGGTTGAAGGTTGCGAAGGCCTTGATTCTTCTGGCACCAGGCCATCCTCGCCATGCCCGTCACGGACGCATGCCGATCAGTTTAGGACATCATGCCGGCCACGTCGCCGGCTGCCGGTGGCGGGCCGCGATCCCGCCTTCATGCGCCGGACAGCCCGGCCACCTCCGCCGCACCGGTGATAATTTGCAGATGAATTCGCCAGCCGCGGGCCAGCCCGCGACGCTCAGCTATGACCAGGCGGGCGTCAACTACGACCTGATCGACCCGCTCAAGGTCGCCGCGCAACGCGCCGCCGCGGCCACGGCCGGCCATCTGGCGGGCCACGGCTTCCGCGAGGTGCAGGCCTCGCGTGGCGAGTCCGCCTACGTGGTGGACGTGGGGCCGTTCTACCTGGCTTCCATCGTCGAATGCCTGGGCTCCAAGGCGCTGGTGGCCGACGAGATGCAGCGCCTCACCGGCCGCAGCTGGTACGCCGGCATCGCGCAGGACACCATCGCCATGGCCATCAACGACCTCATCACCGTGGGCGCCACGCCGCTGGTGGTGCAGGCCTACTGGGCGGCGGGCGGGTCCGACTGGTTCGGCGACGCCGAGCGGGCCCAGGCCCTGGTGGCTGGCTGGAAGCAGGCCTGCGACACCTGCGGCGTGGCCTGGGGCGGCGGCGAGACGCCGGCGCTGGCCGGCATCGTGGAGGGCGGGCGCATCGACCTGGCCGCCTCGTGCACCGGCATCATCAACCCGCGCGAGCGCCTGTCGGTCGGTGACCGCCTCGCGGCCGGCGACGCCATCGTGCTGCTCGCCTCCAGCGGCATCCACGCCAACGGCCTGAGCCTGGCGCGCAAGCTGGTGGAGCGCCTGCCGCAGGGCTACCTGACGCCGCTGGAAGATGGCACCACGTATGGCGAGGCCCTGCTGGCCCCCACGGTGCTGTACTCGCCGGTGACCGAGGCGCTGTACAAGGCCGGCATCACGCCGCGCTACTGCGCCAACATCACCGGCCACGGCTGGCGCAAGCTGCTGCGCCACCCGGCCACGCTCACGTACCGCATCCACACGGTGCCGCCAGTGCCGCCCGTGCTGCGCTTCATCCAGCAGCAGGCGCATCAGGACGACCGCGAGGCCTACAGCACGCTCAACATGGGCGCCGGCTTCGCGCTCTTCGTGCGGGCCGAGGACGCCGAGCGCACCGTGGAAGTGGCACGCGCGCAAGGCGTGGCCGCCTGGGTGGCCGGCCGCGTGGAGGCCGGGCCCAAGCAACTGGTGATCGAGCCGCTGGGCATCCGCTTCGGCGACGAAGACCTGCAACTGCGCTGAGCCGCATGCAATTCACCACCACCCAGAAGCACGTTGCCGCCTGGACCGGCATCGCCGCGCTGGCCGTGCTGGTGCTGTGGCTGCTGGGGCCGGTGCTCACGCCGTTCGCGGTGGCGGGCGTGTTCGCCTACGCGCTCACGCCGCTGGTGGACCGGCTGGATGCCATGGGCAACGGCCGCATGCCGCGCGTGCTGGCGGTGCTGATCGTGGAGCTGGTGTTCCTGCTCGCGGTGCTCGCGCTGATGCTGCTGGTGGTGCCGGTGCTGGTCAAGGAGATCCCGCTGCTGCGCCAGCAACTGCCGGTGCTGCTGGACCACACCCAGAGCACCCTGGGCCCCTGGCTCGCGCAGTTCGGCATCCACGTCAACCTGGATCTCTCCACCGTGCGCGAGCAGCTGAAGACCTACCTGAACGAGAACTGGAGCGACAGCTTCGCCTCGCTGTGGTCCAGCTTCAAGATCGGCGGCAGCTTCGCCATGGCGCTCGTCGGCAATGCCATGCTGATCCCGGTGGCGCTGTTCTACCTGCTGATGGACTGGAAGAACGTGGTGGCCCGTGTGCTGGAGCTGGTGCCGCCGCGCGCGCGCCGTGCCGTGGACGCCTTCACGGGCGAGGCCGACGAGGTGCTGGGCCAGTACCTGCGCGGCCAGCTGCTCGTGATGGTGACGATGGCGGTGTTCTACAGCGTCGGCCTGGCCCTCTTCGGGCTGGATCTGGCGCTGCCCATCGGCGTGTTCACCGGTCTGGCGATGTTCGTGCCCTACGTGGGCTTCGGCATCGGCCTGGTGCTGGCGCTGCTGGCCGGCCTGCTGGAGTTCGCCTCCATCAAGGCCCTGGTGATGGTCGGCGTCGTCTATGGTGCGGGCCAGGTGTTCGAGAGCCTCTATCTCACGCCGCGCATGGTGGGCGAGCGCATCGGCCTGCATCCGCTGGCGGTGATCTTCGCGCTGCTGGCCTTCGGCCAGCTGCTGGGCTTCGTCGGCGTGCTGGTGGCGCTGCCGGCCAGCGCGGTGCTGCTGGTGGCGATCCGCCGCGTGCGCGCGGGCTACCTGGCCAGCGCGCTCTACAAGGGCTAGCCCGGTGAAGCAGCTGGCGCTGGACATTGGCCTGGCGCGGCCGCCGTCCCTGGCGGGGTTTCTCGCCGGCCCCAATGAAGCTGCATGGCGCCACCTGCGCCTGTGGACCGAAAGCCCCACCCGCTCCCCCGTGCCCACCTACCTGTGGGGCCCCAGCGGCTGCGGCAAGACGCACCTGCTGCGCGCCGTGCAGGAGGCGCTGCGCGAGCAGGGCGCCCGCTGCGGCTGGCTCGACCCTTCGCTTGCCGAGCCACCGCCCTTCGACGAGCGCTGGTCGGTGGTGCTGATGGATGACGTGCAGGCCTACAGCGCAGTACAGCAGCATGCGGCTTTCGCCTGGTTCGTGCAGGCGCAGACCCTGCAGCGCGGCGTGCTGGCCGCCGGCAGCCTGCCCCCTGCGGACCTGGCCCTGCGCGAAGATCTGCGCACCCGCCTCGGCTGGGGCCATGTCTTCCAGCTTCACGTGCCGAGCGAGCCCGAGCGCCGCGCCGTGCTGCGCCAGGCCGCCGACGACCGCGGCATCTTCCTCACCGACGAGGTGATGGACTTCATCCTCACCCGCTTCTCGCGCGATCTCGCCAGCCTGATGCAGCTGCTCGACGAACTGGACGCTTACGCCCTGCGGGCCCAGCGCGCCATCACCATCCCCCTGATCAAGTCCATGCTGGAGAGCGAGTGACCAAGCCGCAAGTCACGCTGTTCGACCTCGACCACACGCTGCTGCCCATCGACTCCGACCATTCCTGGGGCGAGTTCACCCAGCAGATCGGCTGGACGGATCCGGCGGCCTTCAAGGCCCGCAACGACGAGTTCTACGCCCACTACATCGCCGGCACGCTGGACGTGCACGACTACGTGCGCTTCGCGGTGGAGGCGATCCGCGTGCGCGACGCCGCGCAGTACCAGGCCGCGCACGAGCGCTTCATGCGCGACTGGATCCGCCCGGCGCTGCGCGAGCCCGCGCTGTCGCTGGTGCGCCGGCACCAGCAGGCCGGCGACCGCGTGGCCATCGTCACCGCCACCAACGAATTCGTCACGCGGCCGATCGCGCACGCCTTCGGCGTGGAGCACCTGATCGCGGTGGAGCTTGAGCGCGACGCCACCGGCTGGATCACGGGCGAGATCGCCGGCGTGCCCTCCATGCGCGAGGGCAAGGTAGTGCGCGTGGGCCAGTGGCTGGCCGCGCAGGGCCTGGACTGGCTGGACGTGGAGACCACGTTCTACTCCGACTCCACCAACGATCTGCCCCTGCTGGAGCAGGTGGATCACCCCGTGGCCACCAACCCTGACCCCCGCCTGCGCACCCTGGCGCTGGAGCGGGGTTGGCGCATACTCGACCTCTTCGAGCGGGCCTGAGCCGCCGGCCGCCCCCTCTGACACCGATTCCATGATCAAGAAATTCATCGACAAGCTCCTGGGCAACCACAAGCCGAAGTTCGGCAAGCGCCAGGAGGTCGGCCCGGAGGTGCATGGCATCGACCCGGCCCTGGTGGACGAGCGCGCGCTGTCCGTCGTGCACACCTTGAAGGACGCCGGCTACGAGGCCTACATCGTGGGCGGCGCCGTGCGGGACCTGCTGCTGGGCTTGCGCCCGAAAGATTTCGACGTGGCCACCAACGCCACGCCCGAGCAGGTGAAGGGCCTGTTCCGCCGCGCCTTCATCATCGGCCGGCGCTTCCGCATCGTTCACGTGGTGTACGGGCGGGGCCGCGAGCATGAGGTGATCGAGGTCTCCACCTTCCGTGCCTACCTCGACGCCGCCGCGGCCGAGGCGGTGCGCGGCAACGAGCGCACCAGCAAGGGTGAACTGGCGGGCATGAAGCACGCCGTGGATGCCTCGGGCCGCGTGCTGCGCGACAACGTGTGGGGCCCGCAGGAGGAAGACGCCGCGCGGCGCGACTTCACCATCAACGCCATGTACTACGACCCGGAGCGCCGGGTGGTGGTGGACTATCACGGCGGCATCGCGGATGCGAAGAAGCGGCTGCTGCGCATGATCGGCGACCCGGCCACGCGCTACCGCGAAGACCCGGTGCGCATCATCCGCGCGGTGCGCTTCGCGGCCAAGCTCGCGGCCCTGGGCTTCAAGCTGGAGGCCAAGACGCTGGCGCCGGTGAAGCCCAGCCTGGCGCTGCTGGCCGAGGTGCCGCAGAGTCGCCTGTTCGACGAGATGCTCAAGCTGCTGCAGACCGGCCACGCGGTGGCCACGGTGGAACAGCTCAAGGCACTGGGCCTGGCCAAGGGCATCTACCCGCTGCTGGATTTGATCGTGGAACGCGCGGAACAGCCCTTCGTGCGGGCCGCTTTGCAAGACACCGACCGCCGCGTGGGCGAGGGCAAGCCGGTGGCGCCCAGCTTCTTGCTGGCCTGCGTGTTGTGGGCCGACGTGCGCGACGGCTGGAACCAGCGCCTCGCGCAGCGGCAGCACCCCTTCCCCGCGCTGCAGGACGCCATCGACCAGGTGTTCGATTCACGCATCGGCGATGTGTCGGGCCGCGGCAAGCTGGGCGCCGACATGCGCGAGATCTGGATGATGCAGCCGCGCTTCGAGAAGCGCACCGGCAGCACGCCCTTCAGCCTGGTGGAGCAGCCGCGCTTTCGCGCCGCGTTCGACTTCATGCGCCTGCGGGCCGACGCGGGCGAGGTGGACGTGGTGCTCGCCGACTGGTGGCAGGAGTTCAGCCAGGCCAGCGACGCCGTGCGCGAGGACCTGGTGGCGCAGCTGCGCGAGGAGCTGCACAAGCCGCGGCGCGTGCGCACGGTGCGGCGCGAGGGGCCGGCGGATGGCGCCCCTTCTGCAGGTGGTTCCGAGCCTGGGCGTCCCCTGCCTGAGCGTCGCCCTGGCCCGGCCTCGCCCGTAGTCGACCGTGCGGGCACGCGAGCCGATGCGGACGCGGGTGACGATGCTGCGGGTGCGGAGCCGGCCGGAGAGGCCGATGCACCGCGCAAGCGCCGCCGGCGGCGTCGCCGCTCCGGCGGGGGGGGTGGCGGCGGCGGCGCGGCCGGTGAGTCAGCCGGCGGCGATGCGTGAACCCGTCATCGCCTGCATCGCCCTGGGTGCGAACCTGGGTGACGCGAAGCAGGCGGTGACCGACGCGATGGCGGCCATCCACCGCCTGCCCGCCACCCGCGTGCAGGCCCGATCCCGCCTGTGGCGCAGCGCCCCGGTGGAGGCACAGGGGCCGGACTTCATCAACGCCGTCGTCCGCGTGGAGACGCGCCTCGACGCCATGGCCCTGCTGGCGGCCCTGCAAGGCATCGAACAGGCGGCCGGCCGCGAGCGGCCCTACGTGAACGCGCCCCGCACGCTGGATCTGGATCTGCTGCTGTATGGCGATGGGTGCATCGCGAGCCCCAAGCTGACCGTGCCGCATCCGCGGATGATGGGGCGGGCGTTCGTGCTGCGGCCGCTGGCGGAGGTGGCGCCGGGAAGGGTGGGGACGGCGCAGTTGGAGGCGGTGGCGGGGCAGGTGATCGAGGCGATGTAGGGCACAGCTGCAGCAGCCGGATGGGCGAGTTCGGAACCCTGCTTCTGGATAGAAGTCATTCACTCCGTGTAGATCTTTCAGGCTAGCTTCGGCACAATCCCGCGCGAAGTAGGCCGGCGGTGGAGCGACAGCGAAACCCCAGCGTCGCTCTTTTGGCGACCACCACGCCCAGCATACAAATCGACGGCGTGGACACCCGCCACTACAGCGCCAATGAGCTGCGCGCCACCTTCGGCGTGGTGCCGCAGGAGACGAATCTCTTCAGCGGCACGATCCTGGCGAACCTGCAGGCGGGCAACCCGAACGCGCGGTTCGAGCAGGTGGTGGAGGCCTGCCGCATGGCGGGTATCCATGAGGTGGGGGAGGCGCTGCCGCAGGGGTATCAGACGGAGGTCGGTGAGCGCGGTGTCGGGCTCTCAGGCGGGCAGAAGCAGCGGCTGGCGATCGCGCGGGCGCTGTTGAAGAAGCCCAAGGTGCTGATCTTTGATGAGGCGACGAGTGCGCTGGATGCGGAGACGGCGGAGGGGTTTGCGGTGACGGTGAATCAGTTGAAGGGGAAGGTGACGATGTTGTTCATCACCCATGCAGCGCCGAAGGCGCTGGGGTTTGACCGAGTGGTGCGGTTAGGGGCGGCGCTTGTCATGCCGGCAAAGGAAGGTTCGCCTGCCGGAACCGTTCGACTCGGGCACCACCGTGAGCAGCCCCAAGACAAGCCTCAGGCGGGAGGCGTCGATGCGTGACTACTGGCTGACCCAGGACCTGCTACAGGCGGCGGGAATGGGCTATCTGCTGATTGTGCTGGGTGCGCTCGCCGCCGTCTTGTGGTTTGCACGCGGAAAGGCCATGAAGGCGCTGGGCGCGGCTGTCGTGCTTGGCCTTGGATCCATTCTGCCTTGGAAGTCCTATCAGGAGGGCGTGAAGGTTCAACAACAAGTCAGCGAGTTTCAACGACGGCAGGCCGCAGCAAGGGCCGTGTTTGATGAGAGGTGCAAGACGGCCGGGGAGAAGATCTACAAGACTGTCGAAGACGTCGAGGGAGTCTATCTTCCGCGTGTCCGCGAGCGCACTGGTCGGGCAGACGATCCCATGACACCTGAGGCGGCGGCATGGAATGAGCATTCAGGAAACGGGTACATCATTGGATTGTTGCTATTCGCAGAACCTGCAAACAACAACCCTTATAGGAAGTCGATCGTTGAGTCGCGCACCCGCTTCCCTGGATTCAAGTTCGTAGAGGTGTCGGATAAAGCCACAGGTGTTCGGCATAGGTACACCTGGACACCGGAGCAGCGTCTTCAAAAGATCGTCTCGCCAGCCGAGCGTCCACCGAGATATGCCATCGAGCATGAAGACATCGTCAATGCAGAAGACAGGCAGTCTTGGGTCGCTGGTGCCAAGCTGAAGATCGTCGATACGATCGACCAGTCTCTTCTGGCTGAACTCACCTACTTCAAGTTCGAGTCCGGACTAGGGAGTCGCTCGGGCCACCGTGACCCATGGGCGTTTGCGTTGGCATGTCCGAACGTACCGGTTATCAGACCCATGCATCGATACTTTGCAGATGCAGTTCTTCGAACCAATCAGAAAGTTCAGCCATGACTACTAACGCGGCGCAATTGCTAGCGTTCGCCAATCTGCAGATGGGAGCTGAGGCTCTGTTCAGCTTTGGCGCGACTGAACCGGACTTCGGGAAAAAATTGGGGTCGGATTACAGTTTTGCGGCGCGACGTAGGGCTTGAGCGGGTCAGCGCAGGGCAGTGCGGAAACCTTGTGCTCTTGCAGGCCAAATGTTGGTGCCCGTTAAAGCCTTGGCGTGTTGACGGGGGGCATCGCTGGGGTTTCGCTGTCGCTCCACCACCAGCCTACGAGGGGAGGTCTTGCCTCGTGCTTCGTGAGGAGGATGAGTCTGGCCGCCATAACCTCCCACGTCATCGACGCGCTCCCGCTGCCAGCGCACCATGCAGGCATCGCAACCCCAAGGAGCTTCACATGACCGACACCGGACTCATTGCCGTCGCCTGCGGCCTCATCATCGGGCTGGGAGCCATTGGCGCCTGCCTGGGCATCGGCACCATGGGCGGGCGCTTCATCGATGGCGCGGTGCGGCAGCCGGAGATGATGGAACCGCTGCAGACCAAGATGTTCCTCCTGGCCGGGCTCATCGATGCCAACTTCCTGATTGGGGTGGGTGTGGCGATGATGTTCGTGTTCGCCAACCCGTTCGCGCGCTGAGTGCTCCTGGGCCCCCGCCTGCGCGGGGGCGACGGGGAGATGCTCGCCGTCAGAACCAGCCGACCAGCCCGGACTGCTCGGCGTTCTGGGGATTGGATCCGGCGGCGCGCACGCGGGCCAGCGCTTCATCGGTGGGCAGGCCCAGTGACTTGAGCACGCAGGCCGCCGCGCTGCCGGTTCGGCCGATGCCGGCGGCGCAATGCAGCAGCACGGCGTCACCCGCGTGCAGGGCCGCGGTGACCTCGGCCATGTCCCGGCGAAAGGCGGCGCTGTCTTCCGGCAGGCCGAAGTTGCGCATGGGTGTGTGCAGCCAGCGGAAGCCCAGGCCCGGCCCCGCTACCGCGCGGTGGTAGGCCGGCGAGAGTTGCGCCAATTCATCGCGTGGCGTCAGGCACACCACCAGGCCGAGTCGCGCATGCTCTGCATCCGCCATGAAGGCGGACCAGGGCTCGAAGCGGCCCGGCATCGGGCCCAGCCACAGTTGGCCGGGCACTTCATCGGGCAGCCGCACGGATCGAAAAGGCATGGGTGGATTGTGCCGTCGCGCCCGGTGCATCGGTGGCAAACTGGGGCAGCAGGATCCGCGCCGTAGCCCGGACACGGCGCGTCAGCGCACGCTGCTGCGCTGCTGCGTCACCTCCAGCTCCGACACGGCCGACGCGCGATGGCCCCAGGCACTGCGGATGTAGGTCAGCAGCGCGGCCACTTCCGCATCTTTCAGCTCCATCGCGAAGGGCGGCATGCCGTGCGGACGGGGATGGCCGGCGGTAGCGGGCGCGAAGGCGCCGTGCAGCACCACCTGCACCAGGTTTGTGGTCACGGGCAGGGTGACGGCGCGGTTGCCGGCCAGCGCGGGCCAGACGCCGGCCACGCCTTCGCCCTTTGCGCCGTGGCAGTCGGCGCAGTGGCGTTCGTACAGGCGCGCACCCAGATCGCGCTGCGTGGAGGGTGCTGCGGGTGTGGAAGCATCCGTGGCGTTGGCGGTGGCTGGCGTCGCAGGCAGGGCCTGCAGGAACACCGCCATCGCCCGCAGGTCCGCCGGGCTCAGGTGCTGCGTGCTGTGCAGCACCACCTCCGCCATCGGCCCCAGGGTCGATGCACGTGGCGAGTGGCCGGTCGCCAGCAGTTGCACCACGTCTTGCAGCGGCCAGCCCGCCACGCCGGCCTCGGCCGGGTCGGCCAGTGAAGGGGCGTACCAGTTCTGCATCGGGATCAGGCCGCCGGAGAGATCCAGCACGTCGCGCTGCGCACCCAACGCGTTGCGCGTGCCATGGCAGGCACTGCAGTGGGCCAGGCCGCGCACGAGGTAGGCGCCGCGGTTCCACTCCGCCGTCTGCGCGGGCTCGTCGTGATGCGCCATCGGGCGGAAGTACAGCGCGCGCCACGCCGCCAGCGCGGTCTGGGTGCTGTAGGGCCATCGCAGTTCGTGCGGCCGGTTCGCCTGCTTCACGGGCGGCAGGCTGCGCAGGTAGGCGAACAGTGCGTCGGCATCGGCCGGCGTCACCAGCGTGGTGTGCGTGTAGGGGAACGCGGGGTAGAGCAGCCGGCCATCGCGTGAGCGGCCCTCGTGCAGCGCGCGGCGGAACTGCGCGGCCGACCAGCGGCCGATGCCCGTGGCCGCATCGGGCGTGAGGTTGCCGGCGTAGACGATGCCGAACGGCGTCTCGATGCCGCGGCCGCCCGCGTAGGGCGCGCCGCCGCGCGCGGTGTGGCAGGTCATGCAGTTGCCGGCGCGGGCGAGGTAGGCGCCGCGCGTCACTTGCTCCGCTGCCGGCGGGCCGGAGGCAGGCGCATCGCCGGCCAGCGGGTCCGGGCGCAGGCCGGGCACCTCCAGCGTGATGACGATGGCGGCCAGCACCACCCCGACAAGGGCGCTCCCCAGTGCGAACCAGCGGCGCGCCGTCATGGCCGCGCCTCGCCGGCCGGCATCACGGCGCTGCCGCAACGGGGCACGCTGCGGGTACCCTGCGCCCGCTCGGCAACGGCCTTCGCATTCGCTGGCACCGGCTGCGCCGCGAGGTAGGCGGTCACCGCGGACAGGTCTTCCGCCGACAAGGCACGCGCGATGTCGGCCATGCAATCCGGCGCATGGGATTGGCGCTGGCCGTTGCGCCAGGCGCCCAGTTGCGCGTTGAGGTAGTCGCGCGGCAGGCCCAGCAGGCCGGGCACCAGCGGCTCGACGCCGGTGAGCGCCGCGCCATGGCAGCTGGCGCAGGCCGGCAGCCGCTTGGCCGGGTCACCGTTGACCGTGAGCTGGCGCCCCCGCTCCAGTGTGGCGGCGGGTGCCGTGGCCGGTTGCGGCGGCGGGTAGGGCGCCTCCTGCGCGGCGAAGTGCCGGGCGATGTCGGCCAGGTACGCATCGGACAACGGGTCCAGCAGGCCGGCCATCAGCCCGTAGTGCCGGCGACCCTCGCGAAAGTGCAGGAGCTGGTTGTACAGGTAGCCCGCCGGCTTGCCGGCGATGCGCGGGTAGTAGCCGTCCGGGCCGGCGCGCCCTTGCGGCCCGTGGCACAGCGTGCACGCCTGGGTGCGGGCGGCCATGCTGTCAGGGGAGATGGGTGGGGCGGCCCAGGCCGCGGCGCCGGCCAGGGCGGCCAGCAGGGCGAACACGCGAAGCATGCACCGCACTATGCCACCGGCGCGGCCCCCAGCCTTGCGCTCAGATGACCACGTCCGACAGCGGATGCGCCACGCAGGGCAGCACCCAGCGGCCGTCACGCTCTTCGGGCAGCAGGCCGGGCCACGGCACGGCGTAGCGCACCGTGCCCGACTGCAGCGGGCGCAGGCAGGTGCGGCAGGTACCGTTGCGGCACGAACTCGGCAGCGCGATGCCGGCCTGCTCCGCCGATTGCAGCAGGGTCTGGGCCGCCGGTGCGTCGAAAGTCTCGCCCGTGGCCGCCATGTGTACCTGAAAGTTCGGCTCGGAGGGCATGGCCCATGATAATCAGCGCCTTTCCCCACCCGGAGCCCCGATGGCCACCAGCCTGCTCGCCCTGCTCGACGACATCGCCACCCTGCTCGACGACGTGTCGGTCATGACCAAGGTCGCCGCCAAGAAGACGGCCGGCGTGCTGGGGGATGACCTCGCGCTCAACGCCCAGCAGGTCACGGGCGTGCACTCGGACCGTGAATTGCCGGTGGTCTGGGCGGTGGCCAAGGGCTCGATGATCAACAAGGCCATCCTCGTGCCGGCGGCATTGGCCATCAGTGCCTTTGCCTCGTGGCTGGTCACGCCGCTGCTCATGCTGGGTGGCGCCTTCCTGTGCTTCGAGGGCTTCGAGAAGGTGGCACACAAGCTGCTGCACAAGCCCGAGGAAGACGAGGCGCATGCGCGCGAGCTGGCAGCCGCGCTCGACAAGCCGCCGCAGGACCTGATGGCGCTGGAGAAGGACAAGATCAAGGGCGCGGTGCGTACCGACTTCATCCTCTCGGCCGAGATCATCGTCATCTCGCTGGGGGCCGTGGCCACGGCGAGTTTCGCCACGCGGGTGGGTGTGCTGGTGGGTATCTCGATCCTGATGACGGTAGGCGTGTATGGCCTGGTGGCCGGCATCGTGAAGCTGGACGATCTGGGCCTGCACCTCAGCCAGCGCGCCAGCGCGGGTGCGCAGGCGCTGGGCCGCGGCATCCTGAAGGCGGCGCCGTGGCTGATGAAGTTCCTCTCGGTCGCCGGCACCGCGGCCATGTTCCTCGTCGGCGGCAGCATCCTCGCGCACGGCATCCCGCCGCTGCATCATGCGGTGGAGGGGTTTGCGCAGGGCCTGGGTGCGATGGGCAGCGTGGTCACCATGCTGGCCGATGCCATTGTCGGCATCGTGGCCGGTGGCCTGGTGCTGGCCGTGGTGACGGCGGTGCAGAAGGCGCGGGGGAAGTAGCGCGCGTCACTCCGGCAGCAGCGCCCGCAACCCACCCTCCGGCTCGAAGCGCCCATTGCGCCAGAAGAGCCGCGTAGGCCCGTGCCACGCGCGCTCGGCCACGCTGTGCGCCGGATCGCCGGGGTAGCACACGCCCCGCTCGGGCGAGTCGGGTAACTGCTCGGGCTGGATCAGCGGCGGTGGGCGCTCGCGCGCGGCGGCCAGGGCCGAGGCGGTGTCCTTGTGACGAGCCAGCTCCGTCAGGCCCATGATCTGCGGCGGCGCCAGCGTCATGCCGCCTTCCCAATAGCGTCGCAGGGCCTCCCGCGGGGACAGCCACACGCTGTCCACCGCCTCATGCTCGTCGTGGCTCGCCTCCTGGCCGGGGGGCGGCGCGCCGATGAAGAAGCGGGTGTCGAAGCGCTTGCGCACCACGCCGCCCACCAGCGGCGTGATCCAGCGTGACCACGGCTGCAGCGCGCTCGCGGCCAGGCGCAGGCCGCTGCCTTCGAAGAGTTCACCGAAGCGCGGGCCCTGGCGCAGCGCGGCCCAGGCCGAGCGCACCGCGTCAGGCGGCAGGCCGGCGAACAGCACGCCCGTTTCCTCGAACACCTCGCGCACGGCCGCCACATACAAGGCGGCGGCCTCGGCCTCCTGCAGCGTCGGCTCGCCCAGGCGGTGATGCAGCAGCGCCGGCTCCACATCCAGCCGGTCGATCCACTCGGCATCTTCCGTGTCCACCTTGCCGCCGGGGAACACGAACGCGCCGCCCAGCACGTCGGCGTTGCCATGCCGCTCCATCATCAGGACCTGCAGGCCCTGCGGGTCATCGCGGATCAGCGCCACCGAGGCCGAGGGGGCCGGCGGGCGATCCGAGCGGGCAGTGAGCCATTCCATGGCGCAAGGCTATCAGAGCGCAGGGCCTGGCGGGATCACCTGCGCGACGCGGCTGGACGATGCGGCTGCGCGGGCGACCCCGTCGCGCTATCCTGCTGCCCATGCCGAATGACACCCGCTTCGACGCCGCCATCGCCTTCGCCCAGGCGCATGAGGTGCCCTGGCCGCGCGACCCCGCCGCGGACCCGGCGCGCTGGGGCGTGCATCACGACGACCCGCCGCCGTGGAACCGCCTGCGCGGGCCGGTGCATCCGCGCGGCGGTGTGTCGGGCGTGATCCGGCAGGCGGGTCGCGAGGTGGCAGCCTGGGGCGAGCCGGATCGCGCGGATCAGACCTTCAGCGTCGCCAAGACGGCACTCGCGCTGCTCGCCGGGCTCGCGCACGGCCGCGGCCTGCTGCCCGACCCCGATGCGCCCGTGGTCGAACGCCTGCCCGGCATCGGCTTCGACAACGCGCACAACCGCCCGATCACCTGGATGCACCTGCTCACGCAGACCAGCGAGTGGCAGGGCGAATGCCTGGGCATGCCGGATCAGGTGGAGCACTACCGCCCGGTCGCGCATGACCCCAAGCCGCCGCAGGGCCGCAAGGGCGATGCGCGGCCGCTGCAGGCGCCGGGCACGTACTGGGAATACAACGACGTGCGCATCAACCAGCTCTCGCTGGCGCT
Organism: Ramlibacter sp.; assembly: GCF_041916345.1. GTDB lineage: Bacteria > Pseudomonadota > Gammaproteobacteria > Burkholderiales > Burkholderiaceae_C > Ramlibacter. The sequence goes on along the minus strand of NZ_JAYRZR010000003.1, from coordinate 50,037 downwards.
GCTGCACCTGTGGGGCGAACCGCTGGCAGAAGTGTTCCGGCGCGAGATCCTGGCACCGCTTGGGGGTGGCGAGGGCTTCGCCTGGGAGCCGTATGACGACGGCTGGGTCGAGGTGCGTGGCCGTCGCCTGCCCACCGTGCCGGGCGGCACGCATTGGGGCGGCGGCATGCGCGTCAGCGCGCGGGATCTGGCGCGGCTGGGTCAGCTGGTGCTCGACGAGGGTCGGCATGCCGGTCAGGCCCTGCTGCCAGCGGGCTGGCTGCAGCGCATGCGCACGCCGGTGGCCGTGGCCCCGTTCTACGGGGGCCTGCTGTGGCTGAACACCGCAGGCGGCCTGTTCGCCGATGCCTCGACGGAAAGCGTGTTCATGATCGGCGCCGGCGGCCACTACGTCTGGGTGGATCCGGCGCATGCGGCCGTGGTGGTCGCGCGCTGGCTGGACCCGGCGCGCTCACCCGGCTTCGTGAGCCGTGTGTCGCGGGCGCTGGCGGCGTAGAACTTTCGACGAGGCGGGGCAGGGCCGCATTCGCCGTTGGCGAAGCCCCGCATGCCCACCGGTCATGGCGAGCCGATGCCGGCTTGCCTAGACTGTCGTCACCATGGAAAACCTGCAACTGTCTCCCGGCGCGCTGGCCGGCCTGCGCGTCATCGAGATGGGCCAGCTCATCGCGGGCCCCTTCGTCGGCAAGACGCTCGGCGACTTCGGCGCCGACGTGATCAAGATCGAGCCGCCCGGCGCCGGCGATCCGCTGCGCAACTGGCGGCTCATCCAGGACGGCACCTCGGTCTGGTGGCAGGTGCAGTCGCGCAACAAACGCTCCCTCGCGCTGGATCTGCGCAGCCCCGAGGGCCAGGACATCGCCCGCCGCCTGATCACCCAGGCCGACGTGCTGGTGGAGAACTTCCGCCCCGGCACGCTGGAGGGCTGGGGCCTGTCGTACGAGTCGCTCGCCAAGGACAACCCGGGCCTGGTGATGCTGCGCATCTCCGGCTACGGCCAGACCGGCCCGTACCGCGACCTGCCGGGCTTCGGCGCCATCGGTGAGGCCATGGGCGGCCTGCGGCACATCACGGGGGAGCCCGGCCGCGTGCCGGTGCGCTGCGGCATCTCCATCGGTGACACGCTCGCGGCGCTGCACGGCACCATCGGCGTGCTCACGGCGCTCTACCACCGCAAGGTCAACGGCGGGCAGGGCCAGGTGATCGACGTGGCGCTGAGCGAGGCCGTGCTGAACGTGACGGAGAGCCTGGTGCCCGAGTACAGCGCCTTCGGTGTCGTGCGCGAGCCCGCGGGTTCCGCGCTGCCGGGCATCGCGCCTTCCAACGCCTACCGCTGCACCGACGGCGTGGTGCTGATCGCGGGCAACGGCGACAGCATCTTCCGGCGCCTGATGCAGGCCATCGGCCGTGACGACCTGGCACGCGATCCCGCGCTGGCCGACAACACCGGCCGAGTGGCGCGCGTGGAAGAGATCGACCAGGCCATCGAGGCCTGGACGCAGACCCGCGATGTGGTCGAGGTGCTGCGCGTGCTGGGCGAGGCCAAGGTGCCGGCCGGCCGTGTGTACACCGCGCGCGACATCGTGGAGGACCCGCATTTCCGCGCTCGCGACATGATCCTCAAGCAGCGCACGCGAGATGGCCATGAGGTGGAAGTGCCCGGCGTGGTGCCCAAGCTGATGGGCACGCCGGGCAGCGTGCGCATCAGCGCGCCGAAGCTCGGCGACGACACCGACGCCGTGCTGGCCGAACTGAAGCTGTCGGCCGAAGAGATCGCGGCGCTGCGCGCGCGCAAGGTGGTGGCATGACCGCCCGCCCCTGGCACGGCGAGGGTCGCCGTGTGTACCTGCAGGAAGTGGGCACGCGAGACGGCCTGCAGGGCGAGGCGCAGTTCGTGCCGACGCCCGACAAGATCGCCCTCGTCGACGCGCTGACGGACGCCGGGTTGGCGAAGATCGAGGTCACCTCGTTCGTGTCGCCCAAGGCCATCCCGCAGATGCGCGATGCCGAGCAGGTGCTGCGCGAGATCCGCCGCGCGCCGGGGGTTGTCTACAGCGCGCTGGTGCCCAACGTGCGCGGCGCCGAGCGCGCCATCGACGCGCGGGCAGATGAACTCAACCTGGTGATGTCCGCCAGCGAAAGCCACAACCTCGCCAACCTGCGCATGACGCGCGAGCAGTCGTTCACGGCGCTGGCCGAGGTGGCCGCGCTGGCCCGGGGCGCCGGCGTGCCGGTCAACGTGTCACTGTCCTGCAGCTTCGGCTGCCCGATGGAAGGCGAGGTGCCGGCCGACGAGGTGATGGCCTGGTGCGAGCGGCTGCTGGAGACGATGGGCGCGCACGGCATCACGCTCTGCGACACCACGGGCATGGCCTGGCCAGGCCAGGTGCATGCGCTCACCACAGCCTTCCGCGAGCGCTGGCCGCAGACCGAGTTGACGCTGCACTTCCACAACACGCGCGGCATGGGGCTGGCCAACGTGCTGGCCGCGCTGGATGCCGGCGCGGACCGCTTCGATGCCTCCTTCGGCGGCATCGGCGGCTGCCCCTACGCACCGGGTGCCTCCGGCAACGTGAGCACCGAAGAGGTGGCCCATGCGCTGGAGCTGATGGGCTACGACACCGGCGTGGATGTGCCGCGGCTGCTGGCCGCGGTGGCGAAGCTGCCGGGGCTGATCGGCCACGACGTGCCGGGCCAGATCCTGAGGGCCGGGCGACGGCTGGACCTGCATCCGCTGCCCGCGGATTTCGAGGCGATCCGCGCGCGCGCCGAAGCGCGCACCTGAGTCGCGCGGCGCCGCTACTCGTCGTCGCCGCCGCCGAGCAACCCGCCCAGCAGGCCGCCCGCGGCCACGCCGGTGAGCACCGAGCCCTCTTCGCGCGAGCCGCCGCGCTGCGGCGCGGCCGCGAACACGCGCGAGGCCAGGCGCGAGAACGGCAGGCTCTGCAGCCAGACCGTGCCTGGGCCGGTCATCTTCGCGAAGAACAGGCCCTCGCCGCCGAACAGGGCGGTCTTGATCTTGCCCACGTACTGGATCTCGAAGTTCACCGTGGGCGTGTAGGCGACCACGCAGCCGGTGTCGATCATCAGCACCTGGCCGGCAGCCAGCTCGCGCTTGACGACCGTGCCGCCCGCATGCACGAAGGCCAGGCCATCGCCTTCGAGCTTCTGCATGATGAAGCCTTCGCCGCCGAAGAAGCCCACGCCCAGCTTCTGCTGCAGGGCGATGCCGAGCGAGACGCCACGCGCGGCGCACAGGAAGGCGTCCTTCTGGCAGATCAGCGTGCCGCCCAGCTGCCGCAAGTCCATGGGGAGGATCTTGCCGGGGTAGGGCGCGGCGAAAGCGACGCGCTGCTTGGCCTGCGCCTGGTTGGTGTAGATGGTGGTGAACAGCGACTCGCCCGTCACCAGGCGCTTGCCGGCGCCCAGCAGCTTGCCGAAGAAGCCGCCCTGCTGCGCGCTGCCGTCACCAAACACGGTGTCCATGGTGATGCCGCCGTCCATGAACATCAGGCTGCCCGCTTCGCCGATGGCGGCCTCGCCGGGGTCGAGCTCCACCTCCACGAACTGCATCTCCGCGCCGCGGATGTCATAGTCGATCACGTCCATTGCCATGGGGCCTCCTTCGGGAAACGGCTGCAAAGGGGCGAATGGTAGCCAATGCGCGTGAAGGGAAGGACAACCCGCTTCAGGCCGACCCCGCCGTTGGCGGCACCTCAGGGGCTGCGTCGTCGGCGGGCGGTGCGTGGTCCTCCCCCAGCAGCCGCTGGCTGTCTTCATCGGCCAGCGGCAGCGGCGTGGCGCGCGCCAGCGCCATCCACACGCCGAAGGGCAGGCCGGTCCGCGCACGCCGCTGCGCGGACCGTGCCACCTGCAGGCGCTCACCACTGAGGACGAGCACGCCGCATTCGGGCGGAATCTCCTCCGGCTCCGCAATCGCGCGGCCCCGCGCGTCCTGCCCCAGCACGTACCAGCACTCGCCCAGGTGCTGATAGGCGGCGCGCTTGCCGGGCTGGCGCAGGTCGCCCAGCAGGTCGGCTCGCCGCACCTTCACCTCGTGCACGATGGGTTCCACGTACGCCTCCACCGAGGTCTGGCGGATGGAGAACACGTCCGGCCGGGCGATGCACCAGCGCAGCGCCTGCGTGTCGTCTTCGGCTGGGATCTGCGCTCGCAGGCTCAGGCCGCGCCAGGCCAGGCGGCCGGCGCGCGTCATCTCGCGCGCCACGCGTTCCACCAGCGCCTCATGCGCGGACAGCGCCGCGCGGTTGCGGGCCAGCACCGTGGCCATCCAGCGCAGGCCCTCGTCGGTGACACGCAGGGTCTCGTGGCCCGTGGGCGCCTGCACGCGCTGCAGAAGGCCCGCGGCCAGCAGGTCGATCTCCAGCGGGTCCTGGCTGGGCCAGCCGGCGGAGCGGTAGATGTCGCGCAGCCGCCGCGCGTGTGCGCGTACTAGCGGGGCGAGGGGGGCCGGGGCGGGGTCAGCGGACATGGTCGCAGCGACGTTCGTCCGCCAGTGTGGCGCAAACCCGGCGTGCGTGGCATGCTGGCGGCACGCCGGCCCGCCGTGCGCGAGCCAGATGCTGCCCATGCCCCCTCTGCCGCCGCCCCAGTTCCTGTACGTGCACGTCAACAAGCGCTGCAACCTGCGCTGCGGCCATTGCGACTTCTGGCAGCAGGACGACGCGGACAGCGAGCGCTATGTCCAGGGCGAGCGCATGCGCGAGCTGCTGGCGGAGTTCGCGAGCCTCAACCCGCGCGGCCGCGTGGTGATCTGCGGCGGCGAGTCGATGCTCGACCTCGACCGCTACTTCCACATCACCACCACCTGCCGCGCGCTCGGCCTGCGTGCGCTGAGCGTCGTGAACGGCACACGCATCCGTGACGAGGCCATGGCCGAGCGCATGGTGCGTGAAGGGCCGCATGAAGTGTCGGTGTCGCTGAACAGCCACCGGGCCGAACTGCACGACCGCACACGGGGCGTCGAGGGCTCGTTCGACAAGGCGGTGGAGGCCTTGCGCCTGCTGCTGGCCGCGCGCCGGCGCCAGGGCGCCGACGACGTGCGCATCCATGTCATGGCCCTGGTCTTCGACGAGAACTATCGGGAGCTGGAGCCGTTCTACGACTTCGTGCTGAACGACGTGGGCGCCGACAAGATGAAGCTGAACATCCTGCAGCCGAGCTTCGGTCATGGCGGCGACATGGATGCCTTCTTCGTGCAGCACCACCGGGTGGATGCCGACCGGCTGGCCGAGGTGATCGATCGCTGCGACCAGCGCTTTGGCCTGGGCCTGAACCCGGCCTTCAAGGCCCAGGCGGCGATGTACTTCCGCTCGCTGCAGGGCGTGCCGGATCTCGCGCGTGGCTGGGGCGCCTCGGCCCGCACGACCGAGCACATCTGCAACACCTACGAGCGCAACATCATGGTGGACCACTACGGCGTGGCGCGGTTGTGCTTTGCGACGATCTTTCCTGGCATGCCGTTGCGACAGCCAGGTGACCTGACGCGCTTCTGGCAGCTGGCGCAGCCGGTGCGCGAGGCCATGCGCAGCTGCAATCGCCTGTGCGGCATCAGCCACAGCGTGCGGCGCGAGACGTCGACCGTCGCGTCATGGCGCCATGCTCAGGCGTTGCGCGCCACCGGCAGCCTGAGCAGTCCGGTCGAAAGCGCGGTGCCCAGCACGATGACGGCGCCGCACAGGATCATCCAGCTCGTCACGGCCTCCGACAGGAACAGCGCGCCATAGATCACCGCGAACACCGGCACCACGAAGGTGACCGCCAGCGAGCGCGAGGGCCCCAGCTTCTCGATCAGGCGGAAGTACAAGACATAGGCGACACCGGTGCACAGCACGCCGACCACGGTGACCGCCAGCCAGGCCTGCGTGCCGGGCATCTGCGCTGGCCACAGCCACAGCGCGGGCAGTGCCAGCCCCAGCGTGGCGCCGAGCTGGCTGCCGGCGGCCAGCACCAGCGGCGGCACGCCGGTGAGATAGCGCTTGGTGGCGCTGGCCGCAATGCCGTAGCAGGCCGTGGCCGCCAGGCAGGCGAGCACCGCCCACGCCGGTGCGATGCCGGACGGCCCGGGCGTGAAGCTCGCCTTCTCGCCGGCGAGCAGGGCGACCCCGGCGAACCCGATGACCAGGCCCAGCACGCGCGAGCCATTGGGCCGGTCCTCCAGCCACAGCCACGCGACCAGGGCGCCGAACAGCGGCACGGTGGCGTTCAGGATCGCCGACAGGCCGGTGCTGATGGACAGCAGCGCAAAGGCGAACAGCGCGAACGGGATGCCGGAATTGATGACGCCCACCAGGCACACCGCGCGGCCGTGCTGCCGGAACGCCGCGCCCAGCCCGCGCCACCACACCAGCGGCAGCAGGAACAGCGCGGCGATCGCCACCCGCACAAAGGCGGTGGGCAGCGCGCCGAAATCCCCCACCGCATAGCGCATGAAGAGGAAGGACGATCCCCAGATGGCGGCCAGCAGGATGAAGTCGATTCGGGACGAGACAGGCATGGGTTGCGAGTGTGGGGGCGCGGCCGCCGCGGGATGTCAGGGGCATTGATGAAAGATGGGGCGGGCATTGATCCCGCCGGCACATCAATGCAGCGCGCCCTCGAGCCGCAGCAGGGCCGTCTTGCGGTCCAGCCCGCCGGCGTAACCAGTGAGCGAGCCGTCCGAGCCCGTCACCCGGTGGCAGGGCACGACGATGCTCCAGGGGTTGCGGCCCACCGCCGCCCCCACGGCGCGCGCGGCTTCGGGGCGCCCGATGGCGCGGCCGAGCGCGGCATAGCTGAGGGTCTGGCCGCGCGGAATGGCACGCAGGGCCTGCCACACGCTGCGCTGGAAGTCCGTGCCGCGCCGGGTGTCCAGCGGCAGGTCGAAATCGCGGAGCCGGCTGGCGAAGTAGGCCGCGAGCTGCGAGGCTGCTTCATGCAGCACCGGATGCCGCGCGTCTTCCGGCCACGTGTGGCGCAGCGGCCCATGGCGCTGGCCGACGAACCACACGCCGGCCAGGCCGTCCTCGGTGGCTGCCAGCAGCATGGGGCCGAGCGGGCTGGTGGTGCGAAGGCTGGCCGTGGGGGCGTGGGGGTCGTGGGCGGGCATGGTGGCAGGGGCAAGGGCGTGCGGGTGGCGGGTTGGAGCGGGCTGCGTGAACAAGGTCGCCTCCGGGTCAGTGCGTGGGGGTTGTGGAACGAGCGCCTGGGGCAGGGCGCTGGGGCGCCGTGGCAGCGTTGGCAGCGGGCAGCGCCGGTGCGGGTGCGCCGAGCCCATGCCACGCACGGATCACGGCGTAGCTGCGCCAGGGCCGCCAGGCCTGCGAGGCCGCCTCGGCCGCACGGGCGGGCTGGCGCTCCTGCTGCACGCCCAGCGCCTTGTGCAGGGCCACGTCGCCCGCCGGAAAGGCATCCGGCCAGCGCAGCGCGCGCATCGCGATGTACTGCGCCGTCCAGTCGCCGATGCCGGGCAGGGCCTTCAGGGCCTCGATCGTGGCGGGCACGTCGGCACCGGCATGCAGCTGCAGCGTGCCATCCGCCGTGGCGCGGGCCAGGGCGACGATTGCGGCTTGCCGCTGGCGCACGATACCCAGCTCACCGAGCGCGTTGCCCTCTGCATCCGCCAGCACCTGCGGGGCGGGGAAGAGGCGATGCAGGCCGGGCACCGGCGTCTCCAGCGGGGCGCCGAACCGATCCACCAGCCGGCGGGCCAGCGTGCGTGCGGCCGCCACCGTGATCTGCTGGCCCAGCACGGCGCGCACGGCCAGCTCCCAGCCGTTCAGCGTGCCCGGCACGCGCAGGCCCGCCGTGCCGGGGAAGTGCGATTCCAGCCGGGCCTGGATGACGGCCGGGTCCGCGTCCAGGTCCAGCGTGGCACGCAGACGGCGGATCACCAGCGGCAGCACCTCCCGCAGGCCGTCGCCTACTTCCAGCGTCACCACCGGCTGGCTGTCGTCGAAGCGCGCCACCAGCCAGCCGGCGCAGGTGCGCCCGCCGTTCGTGATCGCCAGGGTCCTGGCCAGGCTGCGCCCTTCCACCTGTTCCATGCCTTCGATGGCCCGCGTGCCGAAGAAGCCGAGCATCGCGTCCACGTCGTAGGGCGGCCGATAGCCCAGCCGCACGGTCACCCGGCCCTGAGCCGGCCGCGCGCCCTCGCGCCGCACCTGCGTCGGGCTCAGCCCGTAGTGCTGGGCGAAGGCCGCGTTGAAGCGGCGCACGCTCGCGAATCCGCTGGCCAGCGCCACCTGCGTGACGGGCAGGTCGGAATCGGCCAGCAACTGCTTGGCGGTGAGCAGGCGGCGCGTCTGCAGGTACTGCAGCGGCGAGACGCCCAGCCGCGCCTCGAACAGGCGGCGCAGGTGGCGGTCGCTCACGCCGAGGCGGGCCGCGAGTTGCTCCACCGTCGGCAGGCCGTCGGGCCAGGCGTCGGGCTCGTCCAGCAGGCGCGCGGCCTGGCTCGCCAGCGTGTCGCTTGCGTCCTGGATGGACCAGGCCTGCGCCTGGGGCGCCAGCTCCGGCCGGCAGCGCAGGCAGGGGCGGAAGCCGGCGCCTTCGGCCTGTGCCGGCAGGGTGAAGAAGCGGCAGTTCTCGCGCCGTGGCGTGCGCACGCGGCACACCGGCCGGCAGTAGATGCCGGTGCTGGTGACACCGGTGAAGAACACGCCGTCGAAGCGCGCATCACGCGCCTGCAGCGCCTGGTAGCAGGCGTCCGGGTTCAGGGTCGGCGACGCGGTGGACATGCAGGCATGATACGGAGCGGGCGGGCGGCGGCTGGCCGTTTTCGGACATGTCGCTGGCGGTGCCTGATCGGATGTGGATCCTGTCTCCCAGCCCAGGGGCGGGGAAGGGACATAGAATGAGCCATGAACACTGCGCTTTCCCCCATCGAGTCAGAGTTCAGCACGGTGGATGAAGCCCAGGCGCATGACGTCTGGTTCCGTTCGCAGGTGCAGGCGAGTCTGGATGATCAGCGGCCCTGCATGGCGCACGATGCGGTCATGGCCGAGATGGACCGGATCATTGCCCAGGCAGAGCAGGACAAGTCCTTCAAGGCCGACTGAGGGATGCTGCCGATCGTCTGGCGAGCCCGGGCGCGCGAAAACCTCGCGGAGATCATTCGGTACATTGCGCGGCACGATCCCGCCGCGGCACGCCGCATCAAGACGTTGATCGAACAAGCGGTCGTCCCCCTCGCGGAGCACCCCTATCTTTTCCGGTCAGGTCGGGTGGCTGGCACGCGTGAGGTGGTGGCGCATCCCAACTACATCGTGGTCTATCAGGTTGCCACCGACCGGATCGAAGTGGTTCAGGGGCTCCACGCCAGGCAGCGCTATCCCTGACGCTACGCCCTTCCTCGTTGAGCGCAGCGCGCAGGGATCTGGTGCCACAGGACGACGCAGGTCCGGCGGCCTGTCCACGGGCCTGTCGCCTCCTAGAATGTGAGTCGGCTATTTTTCCCCTCACCGCAGCAGGACCCATGCAGCTCAGCCCCAGCATCTTCAAGGCCTACGACATCCGCGGCATCGTGCCGAGCACGCTCGACGAGCAGGTGGCCGAGGCGCTGGGACGCGCCTTCGGCACCGTGGCCCGCCGTGAGGGGGAGACCGCGGTCGCCGTCGGCAGGGATGGTCGCCTCTCCGGCCCGTCGCTCTCGGCCGCCCTGGTGCGCGGCCTGGTGGCCAGCGGCGTGGACGTGATCGATGTCGGGATGGTCACCACGCCCATGCTGTACTTCGCGGCCAGCACGCTGTGCACCAGCGGCATCCAGGTGACCGGCAGCCACAACCCCAGGGACTACAACGGCTTCAAGATGGTGATGGCCGGCCGCGCCATCCACGGCGAGGAGATCCAGGCCCTGCGCCGCATGATGGAGACAGCCGGCTGGGATCAGCCCGCGCGCCCGGGCGGCATCCGCAACGTGAATGTGCTGGGCCCCTACCGCGACCGCATCGCGAGCGACGTGAAGCTCGCCCGACCGCTGAAGATCGTGGTGGATTCGGGCAATGGCATCGCCGGTGCCTCGGCGCCCGACATCTTCCGCCGCCTCGGGTGCGAGGTGATCGAGCTGTACAGCGAGGTGGACGGCAACTTCCCCAACCACCACCCGGACCCGAGCAAGCCCGAGAACCTGCGCGACCTGATCGCGAAGCTGAAGGAGACGGGTGCCGAGCTGGGGCTGGCCTTCGACGGCGACGGTGACCGCCTGGGCATCATCACCCGCGACGGCAACAACATCTACCCCGACCGGCAGATGATGCTGTTCGCGCAGGACGTGCTCTCGCGCGTGCCCGGCGCGCCCATCCTGTTCGACGTGAAGTGCTCGCAGCGCCTGGCGCCGGCCATTGCCGCGGCGGGCGGCCAGCCGGTGATGTTCAAGACCGGCCACTCGCTGATCAAGGCCCGCATGAAGGAGCTGCAGGCGCCGCTGGGCGGCGAGATGAGCGGCCACATCTTCTTCAAGGAGCGCTGGTTCGGCTTCGACGACGGCACCTATGCCGGCGCGCGGCTGCTGGAGATTCTCTCGCGCTCGCCCGACCCGAGTGCGGTGCTCGACGCGCTGCCCACGAGCCACTCCACCCCCGAGCTGAACGTGAAGTGCGCCGAGGGCGAGCCGCACCGCGTGGTGGACGAACTGGTGAAGAAGGCGCACTTTCCCGCGGCGCAGGTGGCCACCATCGACGGCCTGCGGGTCGACTGGCCGGATGGCTTCGGCCTCGTGCGCGCCTCCAACACCACGCCGGTGCTGGTGTTGCGCTTCGAGGGCCACACGCCCGAGGCCCTGCACCGCATCGAGGGCGAGATGCTCGCGCTGCTGCGCAGCGTGAAGCCCGACGCCGCCATCGGCGAGGCGGCGCACTGAGCGCTGCCGCGAACGGCGACGCGGACAGCGCCGCTCCGCGCGCATGAAGATCCTGATCGTCAAGCTCTCTTCGCTCGGCGACGTGGTGCATGCCATGCCGGCGGTGCAGGACATCCTGGCGGCCGTTCCCGATGCGCAGGTGGATTGGGTGGTGGAGCGCGGCTTCGCGCCGCTGGTGGCGCGCTGCCGCGGCGTGCATCGCGTGGTGCCCTGCGAGCTGCGGCGCTGGCGGCGCGAGCCGCTCTCGGCCGATACGCGCGCGGCCTGGCGCGCCTTCCGCGCGGACCTGCGGCAAGAGGCCTACGACGCGGTGATCGATCTGCAGGGGCTGGCCAAGTCGGCGCTGGTGGCGCGCCTGGCGCGGCTGGCGCCGGGCGGGCGCCGCTTCGCGATGGCCAATCGCACCGAGGGCTCCAGCTACGAGGCGCCCACGCGTTGGGTGGCGGATGTGGCCATCCCGCTGGCACCGCGCGTGCATGCGGTGCAGCGCTCGCGGCTGCTGTGCGCGGCGGCGCTGGGGTACGAGGTGCCGGCGGTGTTGCGGCAGGGCCTGGCGGGTTCCGGTGATGGCGCGGTCGTCGATCCGCGACCCTGCGTGGCCTTCGTGCATGGCACCTCGCGCGACGACAAGTGCTGGCCCGAGCCGCACTGGATCGAGCTGGGTCGCCGCCTGTTGGCCGCCGGCTTCACCCTCGGCCTGCCGCAGGGCGGCCCGACGGAGCGCGAGCGGGCCGAGCGGCTCGCCGCCGCACTGGGGCCGCTGTGCGAGGTGTGGGCTTCGATGGCCCTCGATGCCTTGACCGAACGGCTGGCCCGCTGCGCCGGCGTGATCGGGGTGGACAGCGGCCTCAGCCATATCGCGGTGGCGCTCGACCTGCCGCACGTGCAGATCTACAACTTCGACACGGACTGGCGCACCGGGCCGCAGGGCGCGGCCCATCAGTGCAGCGTGCGGGGAGATCCGACTCCCACTGTTGATGCGGTGTGGTCGGCGTGGCAGGCCGTGCAGGCGGCGGCAGGCGACTCACCACGGACCGGCGCCTCGTCATGATGCGCGCCCTGTACTCGCTGGCCCTGCGCGCCGCGCAGCCCTTGCTGCGTCGCAAGCTGCGTCGGCGCGGGCGCGCCGAGCCGGGCTATCTGGTGGCCATCGAGGAGCGCTTCGGTCGCTACGAGGCCCCCACCGGGCCGGGCCGGCTCTGGATCCACGCGGTGTCGCTCGGCGAGACCCGCGCCGCTGCCATCCTGCTGCACGCCGTGCGTCAGCGCCAACCCAGCCTGCGCGTGCTGCTCACCCACGGCACGGCCACCGGCCGCGCCGAGGGCGCGAAGCTGCTGCGTGAAGGCGATGCGCAGGCCTGGCTGCCCTGGGACACGCCCGAAGCCGTGGCGGCGTTCCTGGATCACTTCTGCCCCTGCGGCGGCGTGCTGATGGAAACCGAGGTGTGGCCCAACCTCACCGCCGCCTGCCAGGCGCGCGGTATCCCGCTCATGCTGGCGAATGCGCGCCTGTCCGAGAAGTCGATGCGGCAAGCGCTGCGCCTGGCCAGCCTGGCGCGGCCGGCCTATGGCGCTCTGGCCGCCGTGTGGGCGCAGACCGAGGCCGACGCCGAGCGCCTGCGCACCTTGGGCGCCACCGTGCAGGGTGTGTTCGGCAACCTCAAGTTCGACGCCACGCCCGATGCGGTGCAGCTCGCCCGCGGCCAGGCCTGGCGCGCGGCCGCCGGCCGGCCGGTGGTGGCCTTCGCCAGTTCCCGCGAGGGCGAGGAGGCCGAGTTCCTGCGCGCGGTGCGTGCCCATGCGGATGTGCAGTGGCTGCTGGTGCCGCGTCATCCGCAGCGCTTCGACGAGGTGGCTCGGCTCGCAGCGGACGCAGGCTTCAGCGTCGCGCGCCGCAGCGCCTGGGGTGACGGGCCGCCGCCCGCGGCGCAGGTCTGGATCGGCGACTCACTGGGCGAGATGGCGCAGTACTACGGCCTGGCCCACGTCGCGCTGCTGGGCGGCAGCTTCGCGCCGCTGGGCGGGCAGAACCTGATCGAGGCGGCGGCCTGCGGCTGCCCGGTGGTGATGGGGCCGCACACGTTCAACTTTGCCGAGGCGGCGGCGCTGGCGCAGGCCGCGGGGGCGGCGCAGCGGGTCGGCAGCATGGAGGAGGGGGTGCGGGTGGCCGTTGCGCTCGCGGGCGATGCCGTGGGCCGTGAGCGCGCTGCAGAAGCGGGCCTGGCGTTCGCAGCTGCGCATCGGGGGGCAGCGATGCGCACGGCGGAGGCGGTGCGGGGGATGGTCGGGCGAGGGTGAGGCGTGGGAACGCTGGGGTTGCGCTGCGCTCCACCCCAGCCTACCCAAAGACCTGTCGCTGGCTGCGTTCCGTAGGCTGGGGTGGAGCGCCAGCGCAACCCCAGCGTTCCTGGGCGCTACTTCCCCACCAGCTTGTTCAACTGCGTCAGATCGTCGGCCTGCAGCGTGCCGTTCGCCTGGCGCAGGCGCAGGCCGCCCAGCAGCACGTTGTAGCGGGCCACGGCGAGATCGCGCTTGGTCTGGAACAGCTGGCTCTGGGCATTGAGCACGTCGATGTTGATGCGCACGCCCACCTGGTAGCCCAGCCGGTTGGCATCCAGCGCGCTCTGGCTCGACGCCTCGGCGGCCTCCAGCGCGCGCACCTGGCCCTGGCCGGACAGCACGCCGAAGTAGGCCGTGCGGACCGCCTGGCTGACGGTGCGGCGCGCGGCTTCCAGGTCCGCGCGGGCCTTCTCTTCCAGGGAGAGCGTCTCGCGGACCCGGTTCTGTACCGCGAAGCCGGCGAACAGCGGCAGGTTCAGCACCACGCCCAGGCTGGCGTTCTTCGGTCGCGACTCCGCCGCCGAGGTGGTGCTGCCGCTGCTGCGGGTGAGGCTGTAGCTGGCGTTCAAATCCACCGTGGGCTTGTGGCCGGCCTTGGCCTTCACCGTCTCCAGCTCGGCCACCTCGACCGCCGTGCGTGCGCTCAGGATCGCCGGGCTCGCGGCTTCCGCGGCCTGCACCCACGCCTCGGCGTCGGCCGGCTGCGGCGGCTGCACGTTCAGCGGCGTCACCAGCGGGTTGGGCTGTACGTCGCGCTTGCCCACCAGGTTGTCCAGCGCGAGCTTCTTCACCCGCAGGTCGTTCTCGGCCGCGATCTCCTGCGCCACGACGAGGTCGAAGCGGGCCTGCGCCTCGCGCGTGTCCGTGATGGTGGAGGTGCCGACCTCGAAGTTGCGCTTGGCCGCGGCCAGCTGCTCGGCGTTGGCGGCCTTCTGCGCGCGCACGAAGGTCAGCGTGTCCTGCGCGGCCAGCACGTCGAAGTAGGCCTGGCTCACGCGGAGGATGAGGTCCTGGCTGGCGGTGGTCAGCGTGTACTCGGCCAGGCGGAGCTGCCGGTCGCCCTGTTCCGCGGTGGCCGTGTTGGCCGGCCGGTACAGCGGCTGCGAGGCGCTGATCGCCGCGCTCTTGGTGGTGTAGCTGCGCTCCACCACCGGGTTGTCGTTCTCGAACCGGTTGCGCGTGGCGCTTGCCTGCAGGCCAGCGGTGGGCCAGAGGCCGGCCTTGGCCTGCTCGGCGCGGGCGAGGTTGGCCTCGTACTGCGCGCGCGCGCCCTGCCAGGTGGCGTCGTAGGCCTTCGCCATCTCATACAGCTCCAGCAGGCTTTGCGCCTGGGCGGGTGCGCCCCAGGCCAGCAACACGGCCACGGAGAGGGGGGCTAGCCTTGCCAGTTTCATGAGTTCGTCCTTCTGAAGTTCGATGGGGTGGGCGCCGGCGCTCAGGAGCGGTCAATAGCGCGGCACGGCCGGATCACGTTCGCGCGCCCAGGCCTCGATGCCGCCGGTGATGTTGGCCACGCGGCCGAAGCCTTGTCGGGCCAGGAACATCGCCACCTGCTGGCTGCGGCCGCCGTGGTGGCAGAGGCAGGCAATGGCCGCATCGGCGGGCAGCTCGGCGAGGCGCGCCGGGATGCTGGCCATGGGCATGGCGACCAGCTCGAAGCCGTCGGGCTTCACGCTGGCAGTCTGCAGTTCCCACGGCTCGCGCACGTCGAGCACCAGCGCGCGCGGCGCGGCCTGCGCGGCGAGCCACTCATTCACCTGGTTGGGTCGCACCTGGTCGATCATCGCGCGGCTGCCTGTCTGTCAGAAGTGGAAACGTGAAGGCTGTGCAAAGTTCGCCAGCCGCGGCGCCACCGTGTCCCAGGGCTGGGTCGTCGCGAAGGTGGCCTCACCCGTGCGGCGCACGAAGGTGGCGCGCATCACCGGCTCGTCACCGACGATGGCGGCCAGCCGGCCCCCCACCTTGAGCTGGTCCAGCAGCGCCTGCGGGACCTCATGCACCGAGCCGGAGAGCAGGATCACGTCGAACGGGCCATGGGCGGCCATGCCCTTGCTGCCATCGGCCTGCCGCACCTCCGCGTTGCGGATGCCGGCGCGCTGCAGGTTGTCGCGCGCGAGCTGCGCGAGCGCGGGGTCGATCTCCAGCGTGAACACGCGCTGCGCGCGGCTGGCCAGCAGCGCGGCCATGTAGCCGGAACCGGCGCCGATCTCCAGCACGGTCTCATGGGCCTGCGGGGCCAGATCCTGCAGCAGCCGGGCCTCGACCTTGGGCGCCAGCATGCACTGGCCGCGGCGCATCGCCTCCTCGGAGGGGCTCGCCAGCGGGATCTCCATGTCCACGAAGGCCAGCGCGCGGTGGGCAGCGGGCACGAAGTCCTCGCGCTTCACGCGCTCCAGCAGGGCCAGCACCTCCAGATCCAGCACCTCCCAGGGGCGGATCTGCTGTTCGATCATGTTGAAGCGGGCGCGTTGCAGGTCAAGCGGGGCGTTCATGGCGGTCTCGGGTTTCAGCGGTCAGGACAAACCATCCATTTTAGAAGCGGGCACAGCCTGCGCGCCGCCACCGCCCGCGGCGGGCCGGCGGCCGCGGCGCAGCCAGGCGGCGAAGTCGTCCAGATAACAGTAGACCACCGGCACCACCACCAGTGTCAGCAGCGACGAGGTGATCACCCCGCCGATCACCGCCTGGCCCATGGGCGCGCGCTGCTCCGAGCCCTCGGTCAGCGCGAAGGCGAGCGGCACCATGCCGAAGATCATGGCCAGCGTGGTCATCAGGATCGGGCGCAGCCGCACCTTGGCGGCCAGCAGCAGGGCGGCCGCGCGCTCCATGCCCTGCTCCCGCGCGCGGATGGCGAAGTCCACCAGCAGGATGGCGTTCTTGGTCACCAGGCCCATCAGCATGACGATGCCGATGACGGAGAACATCGACAGCGTGGAGCGGAACAGCATGAGCGCCAGCACCACGCCGATCAGCGTGAGCGGCAGCGAGGTCATCAGCGCCAGCGGCTGCAGGAAGCTCCTGAACTGGCTGGCCAGGATCATGTAGATGAAGATCACGGCCATCGCCAGCGCCGACACGGCATAGCCGAACGACTCGCGCATGTTCTTGGTGGAGCCCCCGAACTGGTAGCGGTAGCCGGGCGGGAAGGCGACCTCGTCCAGCGCGGTGCGGATGTCGGCCGACACATCGCCGGCGGCGCGGCCGTAGGCGTTGGCGTTGATGGCCACCTCGCGCGTGAGGTCGCGGCGGTTGATCTGGTTCGGGCCGGTCCCCTCGGTGAGCGTGGCCACCTGGTTCAGGCGCACCACGCGCGGCGAGCCGTCGGCGTTCAGCCCGGTGGCGAAGGGCAGGCGCTCCAGGTCGGCCGGGGCCGTGCGCGCATCGGGCGCGAGGCGCACGTTCACGTCATAGGTCTGGTCGTCGGGGGCGCGCCAGTTGCCCACCGTCTGGCCAGCCACCAGCGTGCGCATGGAGCCGGCGATCTGCGCCACCGACAGGCCCAGGTCCGAGGCGGCGTCGCGGCGGATCTCGATCTCCACCGTGGGCTTGTCGGGCTTGACGCTGGAATCCAGGTCCACCAGGCCGGGGATGGGGCGGATCTTCTCCATCACCAGGCGCGACAGGCGCTCCAGCTCGCGCAGGTCGGGCCCCTGCAGCGAGAACTCGATCTGCTTGTTGCCGCCCACGGCGTCCAGCAGGCCGGCATGGGTGACGGTGATGCCGGGCACCTGCCGCAAGCGCTCGCGCAGCACGCCCGCCATCTGGTCGGCGTTGACCTGGCGGTCCTTGCGGTCCACCAGGCGGATGTAGATGTTCGCGTAGATCTTGCCCGCGGCGTTGCCGGTGTTGATGGTGGCCACCGTGTAGCGCACCTCCTTGAACTCGCGGATGATCGCTTCCACCTGCCGCGCCTTGGATTCGGTCAGCTCCAGCGAGGAGCCCACCGGGGTGTGGAAGGTGACCGTGGTCTCCGAGAAGTCGGCCTTGGGCACGAACTCGGTGCCCAGCAGCGGCACCATCACCAGGCTCGTCACGAAGATGAGGAACGAGCCAATCACGGTGGTGAGGCGATGCGCGAGCGACCAGCGCAGCACGCCCTGGTACCACTCGGCCAGGCTGTCGGTGGCGCGGTCGAACCAGCCGGTCACGCGGCCGATGGACTTGTCGTACCAGTCCCACTGCTCGCGCGGCTTGGTGTGCCCGTGCGCCTCGGCCTCGGGGTCGTGCCACACCGAGGAGAGCATGGGGTCGAGCGTGAAGCTGACGAACATCGAGATCAGCACCGCCGCCACAATGGTGACGCCGAACTCGTGGAAGAACTTGCCGATGATGCCGCCCATGAAGCCGATGGGCAGGAACACCGCGACGATGGAGAAGGTGGTGGCCAGCACGGCCAGCCCGATCTCCTGCGTGCCGTCCAATGAGGCCTGGTAGGGGGGCTTGCCCATCTGCACGTGCCGCACGATGTTCTCGCGCACCACGATCGCGTCGTCGATCAGCAGGCCCACGCACAGCGACAGCGCCATCAGCGTGATCATGTTGATCGAGAAGCCGAAGGCGTACATGAACAGGAAGGTGCCGATCAGCGCGATCGGCAACGTGAGCCCGGTGATGACGGTGGAGCGCCAGGAGTTCAGGAACAGGAAGACGATTAACACGGTGAGCACCGCGCCCTCGATCAGCGTGCGCTGCACGTTGGCCACCGACACGCGGATCGGCCGCGACGAATCGGTCACCGGCTCCAGCCGCACGCCGGGCGGCAGCTGCGCCTTCATCTCGGCCAGCGTGGCCTGCAGGCCGTCGATGACGGCGATGGTGTTCTCGTCCTGCGACTTCTGCACCGTGAGCAGCAGCGTGCGCTGGCCGTTGTAGAGCGCCAGGCTGTCGATCTCCTGCGCGCCGTCGGCCACGCGCGCGACCTGTTCCACGCGCACCGGCACCCCGTTGCGGCGGGTGATGATGATCTTGCCGAAGTCCTCGGGCCGCTGCATGCGCGCGTCGATCTGCACCACGCGCTCCTGCGCGAGCGAGCGCACCGCGCCCACCGGCAGATCCTGGTTCTCGCTGCGCACGGCGGCGGCCACCTGGTCCGCGGTCACGCCCAGGGCTTCCAGGGCCGGCGGATCCAGGTAGATGTTGATCTCGCGCTTGGTGCCGCCGACCAGCGTGACGGAGCCCACGCCGCGCACGTTCTCCAGCCGCTTCTTCAGCACCTGGTCGGCCCAGTTGGTGAGTTCCACCGCGGTCGGCGCGCGGGCGCCCGCGGCGGCCTCGGGCAGCACCGCCAGCGACCAGATGGCGCGGCTGGAGGGGTCGAACCGCAGCACGCGCGGCTCCTTCACCTCGGTGCGGAAGGTGGGCCGTACCGAGGCGATCTTCTCCCGCACGTCCTCGGCCGCCTTGCGCCCGTCGATGTGGAGCTGGAACTCGATGATGACGACGGCCTGGTTCTCGTAGCTGCGCGAGGTGAGGGCGTTGATGCCGGCGATGGAGTTCACCGCCTCCTCGATCTTCTTGGTGACCTCGCTCTCCACGATCTCGGGCGAGGCGCCGGGGTATTCGGCCGTGACCACCACCACCGGGAAGTCGATGTTGGGGAACTGGTCGACCTTCAGGCGCTGGTAGGAGAACAGGCCCAGCACCACGATGGCGAGCATCACCATCGTGGCGAACACGGGATTCTTCAGGCTGACGCGGGTGAACCACATGGCCGCTGCGCGCTCAGGGCTTGGGGGTGCGGACGGCCGAGGCCGCCGGCGTGGCCGCCACGCCGCCCGTGAAGCGAACCAGCGTGCCCGGCCGCAGCGTGCCCACGTGGCCGCGGATCACCTGTGCGCCGGCCGGCACACCCTCCACCGCCACCCAGGTCTCGCGACCCGATTCGCCGCGCGCGCCAGGCTGCACCGTGCGGTGCGCCACGCGGCCGGCTTCCACCACCTGCACATAGGGGGAGGGCTTGTCGGTACGCACCGCGGCCAGCGGCACGGCCAGCGAAGAGACCTGCCCGGTCGCCAGCGTGCCCTGCGCGAACAGGCCCTGGCGCAGGCCCGTCGTCTCCGAGAGAGTCAGGTAGGTCGGCACGCTGCGGCTGGCCGCCTGTGCACTGGGGTTGATGCGCACCACGCGCGCCGTCACCGGGGCGGTGCGGCCTTCCACCGTGAGCAGGGCTTCCTGGCCGACCCGCACGTCGATGGAGTCGGCCGCGCCCAGCGTGGCTTCGAGTTCCAGCCGCGAGACATCCACGATCTCCAGCACCCGCACGTCGATCGCCACGCGCTCGCCGGGCTGCGCGAGCCGCTGCGAGATGACGCCGGCGATGGGGGCCTTCAGCACCGTGTCATCCAGCGACTTGCGCGCCACGTCCACCGCGGCCAGCGCCGCCTTGTGGTTGGCCTCGGCCGCGACGAAGTTGTTCCAGGAGGTGTCGAGCGCCGTGCGCGAGATGAAGCCCTGGTCCACCAGGGCCTTGTTGTTGTTCCACTGCCGCTGCGCGATGTCGATCTGCGCGCGCGCCGCGTCGGCCTGCTCCTGCGCCTGCTTCAGCCGCGCCTGTGCCTCGGTGGGGTCGATGCGGGCCACCACCTGGCCGGCCTGCACCGCGTCACCCTCGCGCAGCGTCAGGTCACGCAGCTCGCCGGCCACGCGCGCCTTGACGAAGGCGGAGTTCACCGCGCGCAGCGAGCCGGAGACGGGCAGGCCGCGGGTGAGGTTGCGCGTCTCGGCCAGCACCACGTCGGTCGCGGCCAGCTCCACTGCCGCCTCGGCCTTGGCCGAGGCCGTGGCCTGGGCGGCCGCCTGCTGGGCCTTGCGGGCATTCAGCGCGCGCAGGCCGCCGCCGATGACCAGCAGCAGCACCAGCGCGGCGACGATCCACTTCCAGGGCAGGCGCTTCATCGGGCGTTCTCCGCGCCAGGACGGATCAGGCCGTGCAGGAGGATGTCGGCGTGCAACTGCACGTAGCGCTCGGGGTCCAGCGCATAGTCCTGCGGCATGCAGGCGGCCAGGGAGTGTTTCATCATGATCAGGTGGATCATCGGCGAGACGATGGCGTAGACGGCGTAGTCCACGTCCATGGGACGGAACTCGCCGCGGTCGATGCCGCGCTGCAGGATGCGGCGGATCAGCTCGGTGCCGGGGCGCACGACCTCCTGCTGGTAGAAGGCCGCGATGTCGGGGAAGTTGCGGGCCTCGCTGATGATCAGCTTGGTCAGGCCCGAGGCCCGGGTGGCGCCCACGCGCTCCCACCAGGCCCGCATGCAGTAGTGCACCAGTTCGGCCGATGTGCCCTCGAACGCATCGAACTCCTGGTTCCATTCCTTGAAGCGGCCAGCCAGGTTCTCGCGCACGACGGCCTTGAACAGTTCTTCCTTGCTGGGGAAGTACAGGAACAGCGTGCCCTTGGAGACACCTGCGCGCGCGGCCACCTCCTCGGCGCGGGTGGCGGCGAAGCCCTTCTCGACGAACAGGTCGAGCGCGGCCTCCAGCAGCTCGCCGGGGCGGGCTTCCTTGCGGCGCTCGCGCCGGGCCGTGCCTTCATCCGGCCGGTCGCCGATCAACTTTCCAAGTACGGGAGACATGAGCGGGCGCAACCACCGGCGCAGGCGCACCAGAAGCAGCGATTTCTTAATGACTGACTGGTTAGTAATGTAGCGGTGCAGGCCGGCAGGCGTCAAGTCAAGGGGCGGTAAAGCCTGCACCACCCCGGTGCCTCAGCGGCCGGCTGTCGTCGTGAACCGCAGGCCCAGCCATTCGCGCAGCACCTGCCGCGAAAGCGTGAGGCCGTGCGTGGAGGGCAGCCACTCCAGCAGCTGGCGCTCAAGCGGCGCGGGGAACTGCGTGGGCGCCGGCACCACCTCCAGGCCCACGCCGCGGAAGTGCGCCTCGGCGCGCTGCAGGTGCCAGGCGTCGGACACCAGCGCGATGCGGCGCACGCCGTCGGGCCGCAGCAGCGCCGCGATCCGCTCCGCGTTCTCGCGGGTGTCGCGCGAACGGTCGTCCAGCCAGCGCAGGGGCAGGCCGTAATCCTCCTGCAGCACGCGGCGTGCCGCCGTGCCCTCCACGCTGTCGGTGCCGGTGGCTGCCCAGCCGATGCCGCCGGCAAAGGCCAGCGGCTTGCCGCTGCGACGCGCCAGCCAGGCGCCATAGCGCAGGCGGGCCAGGGTGTGCTCGGACGGCTGGGCCCAGCCGTACTCGGGCGCATGGGGCCGCATGCCCCCACCGAGGACCACGATGGCCTGCACGCGTGCGAGCGCCGCATCGCTCACCGGGGGCGGCAAGTCCACCAGGTGCCGGGTCAGGAACACGGCCACCCCATTCAGACTCAGAGCCAGGGTGACGACGACACCGGCCGCGGCGAGGACGATGCCCGTTCGCCGCCAGCGCCATGCGAGCGCCAGCCCCAGCAGCGCCAGCAGCAGCGGCCCGGCGGGCGGCAGCGCCAGCGCGGTGAGGATGGGCTTCAGGGCACCGGGTTCCATGGCCCGCGCATCGTAAGCGCCCCGGCCCCACGAAAGATCCGGCTCACGCGACCGACTACATTATTTGATCCTGGAGATGATCATGGCGGAAGAGCAAACCATCGTGCTGGGCGGCGGCTGCTTCTGGTGCACCGAGGCGGTGTTCAAGGAGGTGCGGGGCATCACCGACGTCGAGTCGGGCTACTGCAACGGGCAGGTCGAGCGCCCCAGCTACGAGGCCGTGTGCACCGGCCAGACCGGCCACGCGGAGGTGGTCCGGCTCCGATTCGACCCGGCGCAGATCAGCCTGCGCCAGATCCTGGAGATCTTCTTCGTCGTGCACGACCCCACCCAGCTCAATCGGCAGGGCAACGACGTCGGCACCCAGTACCGCAGCGGCATCTACTTCACCACGCCGGCCCAGGAGGCCGAGGCCCGCGCCTTCCTGGCGGAGCTGGCCGCGCAGAAGACCTTTCCCCGGCCGGTGGTGACCGAGCTGCAACCGCTCTCGAACTACTGGCCCGCCGAGGACTACCACCAGGATTTCTTCGAGAAGAACCCCTACCAGGGCTACTGCATGGCGGTGGCGGCCCCCAAGGTGGCCAAGTTCCGCAAGACCTTCGCCGAACTGCAGCGCCCCTGATTCGCAAGTGATTCGCTCCCGCGGCCTGCACTACCTCTATCCGCAAGGGCCCGACCTGGCGTTTCCCGACGTCGACGTGCCGCAGGGCGGCCTGCTGCTGGTGCAGGGGCGATCCGGCGCGGGCAAGTCCACCTGGCTGGCGCTGGCGGCGGGCCTGCTGGCACCCGCCGGTGAGCTCACCGTCGCCGGGCAGGACCTCGCCGCCCTGCCGCGGTCGGCGCGCGACACGTGGCGCGGCCGCTCGGTGGGCTTCCTGCCGCAGCGCCTGCACCTGAGCGATGCGCTCGACGTGGCGGGCAACCTGGCCCTCGCCTACTTCGCGGCCGGCCTGCCGCGGGACGATGGCGCCATCCGCGCCGCGCTGGCCGCGCTGCAGGTGGAGGCGCTGGCCCATCGGCGCCCCAGCCAGCTCTCGGGCGGGCAGGCGCAACGCGTCGCGCTGGCGCGCGCCGTGCTGCAGAAGCCGCGGGTCCTGCTCGCCGATGAGCCCACGGCCAGCCTGGACGATGAATCCGCCGCCGCTGCGCTGGATCTGCTGCGCCAGACGGCGTCGGCTTGCGGGGCGACGCTGGTGGTGGCCACACACGATGCCCGCGCCCGCACCGCGCTGGCGCAGGCGAGTGTGCTGCAACTGGCCTCGGCCGGAGGCGTGCCATGAGCATTCCGGCCCTGGCCTGGCGCTACCTGTGGTCGCGGCCGCTCGCCGCGCTGCTGAACCTGCTGCTGCTGACGCTGGGGCTGGGGTCCATCACCTTCGTGCTGCTCGTGGGGCATCAGGTCGAGCGCTCCTTCCAGCGTGACCTGGCGGGCATCGACCTGGTGGTGGGCGCCAAGGGCAGCCCGCTGCAGCTGATCCTGGCCGGCGTGTTCCATATCGACGTGCCCACCGGCAACATCCCGCTGGCGGAGGCGCGCAGCCTGGCGGCGCGCAGCGAGGTGGCGCAGATGATTCCGCTCAGCCTGGGCGACAGCTACCAGGGCTTCCGCATTGTCGGGACCACCACGGACTACCTGCGCCACTACGAGGCGCGGCTGGCCCAGGGCGCCGAGTGGCGCGCGCCGCTGCAGGCCGTGGCGGGCGCGCAGGCCGCGGCGCGGGCGGGCCTGGCCGTGGGCAGCCGCTTTGTCGGCAGCCACGGTCTGGGCGGCGGCGGGCATGCGCACGGCGACACGCCCTACGAGGTGAGCGGCGTGCTCGCGCCCTGCGGCTGCGTGCTGGACCGGCTGATCCTGACCAGCAGCGAATCGGTCTGGCGCGTGCACGACAAGGCGCTTGCCGTGGAGGAGGAGGACCGCCAGGCCGTCGAAGAGTCCCGCGAGATCACCGTCGCCCTGATCCGCTACCGCACGCCGCTGGCCGCGGTGAGCTTTCCGCGCTGGGTGAACACGCACACCGAGATGCAGGCCGCGGCGCCCGCCATCGAGGTCACGCGCCTGCTGCGCCTGCTGGGCGTGGGCAGCGAGGTGTTGCAGGGCGTGGGGGCGGTGCTGCTGCTCACCGCGGCGCTGTCGGTCTTCATCGCCCTGTGGACGGCGGTGCGGGAGCGCCGGGCCGATCTCGCCATGCTGCGCATGCTGGGGGCCCCGCCCATGCGGGTGGCGGCCCTGCTCAGCGCCGAGGCGCTTTGGCTGGGCGTGATCGCCTCGGTGCTGGGGCTGTTCGTGGGCCATGGCTTGACAGGTTTGATAGGCTCGATCCTGGAACAGCGGCAATCCCTGCCCTTGACCGGCTGGCTCTGGGTGCCAGCCGAGGCGCTGGTGCCGCTGGCCGCGCTGGCCACCGCCGTGGTGGCCGCGCTGGTGCCCGTGCTGGGCGCCTACCGCCTGGATGTGACCGAACTGCTGAACGCGAGGTGATGCGATGCAGAGACTGTGGATCGTGCTGCTGCTGGCTCCCCTGGCCGCCTGGGCGCAAGGCCAGCACACGGCCGCCGAGATCAGGAAGGACGCCGAGCGGCACCGCCAGATGGCGGCGGCCCATGCCGAGGCGGCGAAGTGCCTGGAGTCGGGCCAGAAGCCCGACCAGTGCATGAAGGCTTTGCAGGCCGCTTGCAAGGGCCTGGCCATCGGCAAATACTGCGGGATGAAGCACGAGCATTGAGCGTGGTCCGCGCGGACCCGATAGGAGTCGACATGAAGTTTTCTGCCCTCGTCCTGGCTGGCCTGCTGGCTGCCGCGCCCGCCTGGGCCCAGTTGTCGTCGCCCCTGCCGGCCGGGCAGGGTGCCGGCGTGCACAGCCCCGAAAGCCCCATCGCGCCGCTGCCCCAGCGCAAGGACGTGGTGCCGTGGTCCATGCTGACCACCATCGCGACCAAGGTCGAGAAGAACCGCGTGCTGCCCGTCTTCAACAAGGACCAGCTCGCGCTGAACCAGAAGCCGCAGCGCGTGCAGGGCTTCATGATGCCGCTGGAGCCGGGCGAGAAGCAGACCCACTTCCTCCTCAGCTCGGTGCCGCTCACCTGCTCGTTCTGCGTGCCCGGCGGGCCCGAGAGCATGATCGAGGTGAAGACGAAGCAGCCGGTGCGCTACACGATGGAGCCGGTGGTGGTGGAAGGCCGCTTCGCCACGCTGAGCGATGATCCGTACGGTCTGTACTACCGCGTGACGGACGCGGTGGCGGTGAAGTAGGCCGGCTGGCTTGCGCACCCCTTCGGTCAGGGCTCGATGGCGCGGGTGGCTGCTGCCGCTGGCGCTGGCCGTGCTGGCGGCCCAGTGGCTGGGTCTGGTGCACGGGGTCGTGCACGGCCCGGGCAGTGGCGTCGCGCAGGTGCAGGCGCCGTCCCGGGGGCCGGTGGCGCACGGCGATGCCCACGCCGAACTCGGTGATCTGTTCGCCGGCCACGACGAGGTGGCCTGCCGCCTGGCCGATGCCATCGGCCATGATGCCGCGCCGCTGATCGCGGCGCCGCTGCTCCCCCTGCTGCCACCGGCCGCCGCGCTCCCGCGGCTGGCCCACGGTGAAGCGTGCGCCCGCTGGGCCGCGCTGTTCGACGCCCGCGCGCCGCCCGCCGCGGTTTCCTGATCCGTCTCCCCTGCCTGTGCCCGCTGGCGCTGCCTGCGCCTGCGGGCCGGGCGCGTCCGTCTTTCCTTCAGGAACCGCAACCATCATGTTCTTCCGCATCGACCGCCGCGCGGCGGGTGCGGCGCTGGCGCTCGCCTCCGGGCTGGCCGGCGCGCAAACCGGCGCCACGCTCCCCGCCGTCACCATCACCGGCAATCCGCTGGGCCGTGACGACCTGCTCACGCCTGCCAGCCGCCTGTCTGGCGACGACCTGCGGCTGCGCAGGCAGCCCTCGCTGGGCGAGACCCTGGGCACGCAGCCCGGCATCGCCAGCACCTACTACGGCCCGCAGGCCAGCCGGCCCGTCATTCGCGGGCTGGATGGCGACCGCATCCGCATCCTCTCCAACGGCACCGCGCTGCTCGACGCTTCGGGGCTGAGCTACGACCACGCCGTCTCCGCCGATCCGCTGGCCGCCGAGGCGGTGGAGGTGCTGCGCGGGCCGGGCGCGCTGCTGCACGGCGGCACGGCCATCGGGGGCGTGGTCAACGTGCTGGACAACCGCATTCCGCGCGAACCGGTGCAGGGCGTGACCGGGCGCGCGGAGGCCAGCTACGCCACCGGGGCCCGCGAGCGGGCCGGCGCCGCGCTGCTGGAGGCGGGCGGTGCCCGCGCAGCTGTGCACGTGGATGTGTTCGACCGCGACTCGGGCGATGCCAGGGTGCCGCTCTCGCTGGCGTGCGGGCGCGGCGGCGTGACGGTGGTGCGGTCGCGGCTGTGCAACGCCGACTCGCGCAGCCGGGGCGGCGCCGCGGGTGGCACCCTGTTCTTCGACCGCGGCTACCTCGGCGCGTCGGTGCAGGAAACGCGCAATGCGTACGGCGCCGTGGCAGAGGACGACGTGCGCATCGACATGGTGTCGCGCCGCGCCGCGATCGACGGCGAGTGGCGGCCCGCGCAATCGGTGTGGCAGTCGGTTCGCCTGCAGGCCGCACACACCGACTACCGCCATGCGGAGATCGAAGGCGGCGCCACCGGCACGGTGTTCCAGCTGCGCGGCGACGAGTTCCGGCTGCAGGCGCGCCATGCGCGCGTGGGGCCGCTGGAGGGCGTGATCGGCCTGCAGGCCGACAGCAGCCGCCTCTCGGCCGACGGCGAAGAGGCTTTCGCGCCACCGAGCCGCACGCGCCAGCAGGCGCTCTTTGCCTACGAGGAGCTGGGACAGCCCTGGGGCCGCGTCAGCTTCGGCGTGCGGGCCGAGCAGGTTCGCGTCCGCACCGCGGGCGACGCCGCGCAGGCGCGCTTCGCACCGGGCGAGCGGCGCTTCACGCCCGGCAGCGTGGCCCTGGGGGCGCTGTGGAAGCTGCCCGCCGGCTGGCAGCTCACCGGCAACCTGGCCCGCAGCGAGCGCGCGCCGGCCCACTACGAGCTGTTCGCCGATGGGCCGCACGTGGCCACCGGCGCCTACGAAGTGGGCAACCGGCAACTGGGCACGGAGCGGGCCACGCAGGTGGACGCCGGCCTGCAGTGGCGCCAGCAGGATCATCAGGTCACGCTCACGGCGTTTGCCTCTCGCTTCGGCAACTACATCGCGCTGCTGCCCACGGGCGCCGAGCAGGACCTGGATGGCGAGGCGCTGCCGGTCTATGCCTACACCGCCGTGCCCGCGCGGCTGCAGGGCCTGGAGGCGACGGCCCGCCTGCGCCTGCGCGATGCGCCGGTGCGGATCAACCTGGAGACCCGTGCCGACACCGTGCGCGCCTGGCGCACCGACACCGGCGAGCCGCTGCCCCGCATGGCACCGATGCGCGTGGGCGCGACGCTGGTGGCATCGCAAGGCCCGTGGTCGGCACGCGTCGGCTTCGATCACTCGGCCCGTCAGGACCGGGTGCCCCAGGGGGAGCGCGCGACCGATGCCGCGACGCTGTGGCACGCGTCGCTTGACTGGCGCATGCAGGCCGGCACCGTGCAATGGCTCTGGTTCATACGCGGCGAGAACCTCGGCAACCGGCTGGCCTACAGCGCCACCTCCATCCTGACGCAGACGGCGCCCGGCCGTGTGCCCCTGCCAGGGCGCAGCGTCAAGGTGGGTCTTCAGGCGACGTACTGATCACGTGGCGGGGGCCCGCCTACACTGGCGGGCCTCATGAACCATCCCGTTCTCTCCGCGCTCGTGCCGGTGGCGCTGCTGATCGCCATCGGCGTGTTCGCCGGCCGGCGCCGCTGGATCGGGCCGGCCTCGGTGAAGGATCTCGCCAACCTGGTCTTCCTCGTGCTGTCGCCGGCGCTGCTGTTCCGCACCATGAGCACGGTGGATCCGCGCAACGTGGCGCTGCAGCCGCTGGCGGCGTACTTCGGCGCGGCCTTCATCCTGTTCTTCGGCATCCTGGCTGTGCGCGGCTTCCACCGCGAGGCGGCGGTGATCGGCCTGGCCGCCACCTTCAGCAACACCTTCATGATCGGCGTACCCCTGGTCAGCCTGGCCTGGGGCCAGGCCGGGCTGGTGCAGCTCTTTCCGTTGATTTCCGTGCATGCGCTGGTGCTGCTCACCATGGCCACGCTGGTGCTGGAGCTGGCGGTTCAGCGCGAGGCGCAGGCCGCCGGCGGTGCGCCGCCGCGCGCACTGGCCCGCACCGTGCTGCAGGCGGTGCGCAACGCCGTGCTGCATCCGGTGCCGCTGCCCATCCTGGCGGGCCTGGCCTTCGGCCAGACCGGGTGGACGCTGCCGGCCGTCATCGACAAGCCGCTGCAGCTGCTGGGCCAGGCCCTGGGCCCGGTGGCGCTGCTGATGGTGGGTGTGTCGCTGGCGCAGACGTCCATCGGCCAGCAATGGAAGCCCGCGCTGGGCGTGGCCGCGCTGAAGACGGCGCTGCATCCGCTGCTGGTGCTGGCCATCGGCTGGGCGCTGGGCCTGTCGGGCGTGCCCTTCGCGGTGATGGTGGTGGCCGCCGCGCTGCCCATCGGCGCCAACGTGTTCCTGTTCTCCCAGCGCTATGGCGTGGCGCAGGATCTGGTCACCGCCAGCGTGGGGCTGTCGACCCTGCTGGCCATGGCCACGCTGTCGATCGCGCTGGCTTTCTTCGGCACGGGCGGATGACGACCCTTCACGTCATGCAGACACACTCGGGAGTGCACAGATGGCTTGGCTGATTCTCTTCGTCGCCGGCTTGTTCGAGGTGGTGTGGGCCATCGGCCTGAAGTACACCGAGGGCTTCACCAGGCCGCTGGCCTCCACGATCACCATTGCCGCCATGGTCGCCAGCGTGGTGCTGCTCGGCTGGGCGATGAAGACGCTGCCAGTGGGCACGGCCTACGCGGTCTGGACGGGCATCGGCGCGGTGGGCACCGTGGCGTTGGGCATCGTGCTGTTCAACGAGCCAGCGACCGCCGCCCGCCTGCTGTGCGTGACGATGATCGTGGGCGGCATCGTGGGCTTGAAGATGACGCACGCGTGAGCGCCTCGTCATGCCCGCGCAGGTGGGCATCCAGGATCTTCACGGCGCCAGCCGTTCCCGCACCCATCCACCACCTTCCGCCGGCCGATAGCGCAGCCGGTCATGCAGGCGGCTCTTGCGGCCCTGCCAGAACTCCCAGCGGTCCGGCACCAGGCGGAATCCGCCCCAGTGCGGCGGCCGCGGCGGGCTCAGCATGAACTGCGCGCCGTACTTGGCGGCATTGGCCACCAGCACGCCGCGGTGGCTGATCACCTGGCTCTGCGGGCTGGCCCACGCGCCGATGCGTGAATCGAGCGGTCGGCTGGCGAAGTAGGCATCGCTCTCCTCGGCCGACGTGCGCTGCACCCGGCCTTCGATACGCACCACGCGCTCCAGCTCGACCCAGTGGAACTGCAGCGCCGCATACGGGTTGCCCGCCAGCTCCTGGCCCTTGCGGCTTTCGTAGTTGGTGTACCAGACGATGCCGCGCTCGTCGTAGCCCTTGATCAGCACCACGCGCGTGCTGGGCCGCATGTCGCTGGCAACGGTGGCCACCGTCATCGCGTTCGGCTCCGGCACCTCGGCGGCGATGGCCTCCTGCAGCCATTGCTCGAACTGGCGCAGCGGATCCGCGTGCGAGGCGTCCTCGTTCAGCTCGGCCTTCTCGTAGCTCTTGCGCAGGTTCGCGATGTCGGATGCGGGCGTGCTCATGAGGCGGATTCTGGCAGAGCGGCCCTTCCGTGCGGCCGGCACCTGCGGCGCTACAGTGGCGGCATGAACGATCCCACTGTGCTGGTGCTGGCCTCCGGCCGCGGCGAACGCTTCCGCGCCTCGGGCGGTGCCGGCTCCAAGCTGCAGGCGCTGCTGGCGGGCCGGCCCGTGCTGGCCCACACGCTGGAAGCGGTGCGGGCCAGCGGCCTGCCTTTCCATGTGGAGGACGCGGGGCATCCTGGCATGGGTGACTCCATCGCCGCGGCCGTGCGCGCCACGAGCGACGCCACCGGCTGGCTGGTGCTGCCGGGGGATCTGCCGCTGGTGCGGCCGGAAAGCCTGCGCGCCGTGGCAGCTGCACTTGCGACCCACTCGGTGGTGCTGCCCGTGCACGAGGGCGTGCGCGGCCATCCGGTGGGCTTCGGCGCCGTGTGCCGCGATGCGCTGCTGGCGCTGGCGGGCGCCGAGGGCGCCGCGTCGGTGGTGAAGGCGCAGCGCGCGGCCGGCGGCGTGATCGAGCTGCCGCTGGCGGACGAGGGCATCGTCACGGATGTGGACACGGTGGCGGATCTGGCGCGCATCGAGCAGCGGCTGGCGTCCGCCCCTGTGCCACGCCACTAGACGGGCCGAGCATGGTCCCCGGTGGGGGCGACCTCACTCCGTGTCGTGCTGCAGCTTCCTCAGCAGCCGCTCCAGATTCCGATCCCGGATGTCATGCCGTCGCAGCTCCTCCAGCGTCAGATGCGCGTACTCGTGCGTGGTGCCATAGCGCCCGCGCGCCTGCGCAAAGATGGCCCGGTACTCGTCCAGACTCAGCTCGCCGGTGTGATTCGGGCTGGCGCGCGACAGGGTGAAGGCCAGCGCGCGCACCGGGCCTTGCGGCGTGTGGGCGTTCAGCCAGCGGGCGTCATAGACGGCGGTGATCATCTCGCGCCGCCAGAGCTGGCGCAGCGCTTCCTCACTGGCCTCCCGCGGGATGCGGAACACCATGCCGCGGCAGCAGCCGCCGGAGAGCAGGGCGAACACCAGGCCGGGGCGCTCGGGCGTGCCGCGGTTGATGCGGCTCCACATCTTCAGCGCGCGGTGCCAGCCGTTCACGCGGGCCGGGCGTCGCTCGGCGTAATCGAAATCCGGTCGCCAGATCAGCGAGCCGTAGGCAAAGACCCACAGGTCCTCCCCGCCACCCCACTCGGCCAATGCCTGCTCCAGCAGCGCCTGCGGGTCGCGCAGCGGCTTCAACACCTCGGACATGCCGCCACTCTACCGAAAGCCCGGCGGGCGGGCAGCGCACCGCGCAGATTGGTAACCCGCCGGTAACCATCGGCGCGTCGGGGAGCCGGCCCGCGGGGTAGGATCCGGCCACCATGACGCTTCATCCCGCCCTGCAAGCGGTCACCGCGCGCATCCGCGAGCGCAGCGCGGCTTCGCGTGCCGACTACCTGGCGCGGCTCGACGCCGCGGCCGCGCGAGACCGCGGGGCAGACCGCCTGGGCTGCGCCAACGTGGCGCATGCCTTCGCGGCGATGCCGGCGGACGAGCGCCTGCGCGTCGTTGCCCAGCGCGCGCCCAACCTGGCCGTGGTCAGCGCCTACAACGACATGTTGTCCGCGCACGCGCCGTATGCCGGTTATCCCGCCATCCTCCGCGACGAGGCGCGGCGCCACGGTGCCACGGTGCAGGTGGCCGCCGGCGTGCCGGCCATGTGCGACGGCGTGACGCAGGGCACGGCCGGCATGGAGCTGAGCCTGTTCTCGCGCGACGTCATCGCCATGGCCACGGCGGTGGGCCTGAGCCACGACGTGTTCGATGGCGCGCTGCTGCTGGGCGTGTGCGACAAGATCGTGCCCGGCCTCCTGATCGGCGCGCTGCACTTCGGCCACCTGCCCATGGTGTTCGTGCCGGCCGGGCCCATGCCCAGCGGCCTGTCCAACAGCGCCAAGGCGCGCGTGCGCGAGCAGGCGGCGCAGGGCCTGGTGGGCCGCGACGCGCTGCTCGATGCCGAGTCGCGCGCCTATCACTCGCAGGGCACCTGCACCTTCTACGGCACCGCCAACAGCAACCAGATGCTGCTGGAGGCGATGGGCCTGCATGTGCCCGGCGCTGCCTTCGTGCAGCCGCAGGAAGGCCTGCGCGAGCCGCTGACGCGCGAGGCGGTGCGCATGTTGCTGGGCCTGCTGCCCGGCCGCCATCAGGCGCCCATCGGCCGGGTGGTGGATGAGCGCTGCATCGTCAATGCGATGGTGGCGCTGCTGGCCACGGGCGGCTCCACCAATCACCTGATCCACTGGGTGGCGGTGGCCCGCGCGGCGGGCCTCGTGATCGACTGGGACGACTTCAGCGTGCTGTCGGCGGCGGTGCCGCTGCTGGCACGCGTCTATCCGAACGGCGAGGCGGACGTGAACCAGTTCCAGGCGGCGGGCGGCCCCGGCTTCGTGCTGCGCGAGCTGCTCGATGCCGGCCTGCTGCATGGCGACGTGCTCACCGTGCACCCCGGCGGGCTGCGCGCGCACACGCGGCGGCCGGTGGCTGCCGTCGAGGCCGACATCACCTGGCAGGACACGGGCGCGAGCGGCGACACGACGGTGCTGCGACCGGCGACGGATCCGTTCAGCGCCACCGGTGGCCTGCGCCTGCTCACCGGCAACCTCGGCCGCGCGGTCATCAAGGTCTCGGCCGTGCCGGAGGACCGACATGTGATCGAGGCGCCGGCCCGCCTCTTCGACAGCCAGGAGGCGCTGCAGGCGGCCTTCCAGGCTGGCGAGCTGACGCAGGACGTGGTGTGCGTCGTGCGCTGGCAAGGCCCGCGCGCCAACGGCATGCCGGAGCTGCACAAGCTCACGCCGCCGCTCGCCGTGCTGCAGGGCCGCGGCCTGCGCGTGGCATTGGTCACCGACGGCCGCATGAGCGGCGCCTCGGGCAAGGTGCCGGCGGCCATCCACGTGTCGCCCGAGGCGGCGGCGGGCGGGCCGCTGGCGAAGCTGCGCGATGGCGATGTGGTGCGGCTCGACGCGGTGGCCGGCACCCTGCAGGCGCTGGTGCCCGAGCCGGAATGGAACGCGCGCCCCGTCGCGCAGCCGCCCCAGGCGCTGGTGCAGGCGGGTGCGCACGGCATGGGCCGCGAGCTGTTCGCGGGCCTGCGCCGGCTGGCGCTGCCGGCAGAAGAAGGAGCCTGCACATGGCTGTGAGCCTGTCCCCCCGCGAGGTGATGGAGGACGCGCCGGTGATCCCGGTGATCGTGCTGCACGAGGTCGCACACGCGGTGCCACTCGCCCGCGCACTGGTGGCCGGCGGCATCCGCATGCTGGAGGTGACCTTGCGCACGCCGGTGGCGCTGGCCTGCATCGAGGCCATCGCGCGGGACGTGCCCGACGCCGTGGTGGGCGCCGGCACCGTGCGCAGCGCCGCCGACGCGCAGGCCGCGGCCATGGCGGGTGCCTGCTTCGCCGTCAGTCCCGGCTACACCCACGCCGTGGGCAAGGCCTGCCATGACCTGGGCCTGCCCCTGCTGCCCGGCGTGGCCACCGGCAGCGAGATCATGGCGGCGCAGGAAGACGGCCACCTGGCGCTGAAGTTCTTCCCGGCGCTGCAAGCCGGCGGCGCGGCGATGCTGAAGGCCTGGCAGGGCCCGTTCGGCGACGTGGTGTTCTGCCCCACAGGCGGCGTGACCCCTGCGAACGCACCGGAGCTGCTGGCGCTGCCCAACGTCGCCTGCGTGGGGGGCTCCTGGCTCACGCCGGCGGATGCGGTGGCGCGCGGCGACTGGGCCCACATCACCGCGCTGGCGCAGCAGGCGGCGGCGCTGCCCCGATGATTGCCATGCACCTGATCCATCGCTTTTGTCCGCACGCGCCGTTGGCGGGCGCGCGGATGGGCAAGCTCTGGCGAGCCCGGCTCACGGCCTGGGTGGCCGCGGCCAGTTGCGCCAGCGCGCTGGCCGCCGGCCCCGCCACGACGGGCAGCCCGCCAGCCGCTGCTTCCGTGCCCGCCAGCGCCACCGCAGCGGCGCAGGGGCCCCGCGTGCTGCGCAACCTGGCCTACGGCACCGAGGCCCGCCAGCAGCTCGACGCCTACGTGCCCGCGCGGCCTGCGGGCCCGGTGCTGGTCATGGTGCATGGCGGCGCCTGGGTGCTGGGTGACAAGGCCGAGCCCGGGATGATCCAGCCCAAGGCCGCCTACTGGACGCAGCAGGGCTACGTGGTCGTCTCGGTCAACTACCGCCTGGTGCCGAAGGTGCGCCCGCACGAGCAGGCCGAAGACGTGGCGCGGGCCCTGGCCTTCGTGCAGCGCGAGGCCGCTTCATGGGGCGCCGACGGCCGCCGCGTGGTGCTGATGGGGCATTCGGCCGGCGGTCACCTGGTAGCGCTGCTGCATGCCAACCCGGCCGAGGCGCAGCGCGTGGGCGCACATCCCTGGAAGGGCACCGTCGTACTCGACAGCGCCGCGCTGGACCTGGTGAGCCTGATGCGCGCGCCGCACCCGCGCCTGTACGACCGCGCCTTCGGCACCGACCCCGCCTACTGGGAACGCGTCTCGCCCTTCCACGCGATGCAGCCCAAGGGGCCGCCGCCGGTGCTCTTCATCTGCTCGCAGCAGCGGCCGGATGCCTGTCCGCAGGCCGACGCCTATGAGCGCAAGGCCTCGGAGTTCAAGCACCGCGTGACGATCTGGATGCAGGACAAGGACCACATGCAGATCAACCGCCAGCTCGGCCAGCCCGGCATCTACACCGATTCGGTGGCGCGCTGGATCAGCTCGATCTTGTAGCCGTCGGGGTCGGTGACGAACGCGATGACGGTGCTGCCGCCCTTCACCGGCCCGGGTTCGCGCGTGATGTTGCCGCCGGCCGCGCGGATGCGGTCGCAGGCGGCGTACACGTCGGGCACGCCGATGGCCAGGTGGCCGAACGCCGTGCCCAGCTCATAGGAATCCACGCCGTGGTTGTACGTGAGCTCCAGCTCCGCGTGGTCCGGGTTCTTGCCGTAGCCGACAAAGGCGAGCGAGTACTTCTGCTCCGGCCGTTCGGTCGTGCGCAGCAGGGTCATGCCCAGCACCTGGGTGTAGAAGTCGATGGCGCGCTGCAGGTTGCCCACGCGCAGCATGGTGTGGAGGAGTCTCATGCGCGGAATTATGGCCACGGCCGCCGGCTGCGTGCGGCGCTGCGGGCGATGGCCGTGTCGGCGTTGCTGCTGTTCGCCGGCGCGGCGCGGGCCGAGGGGCCGGCCTTCGATCTGGTGGTGCAGGCGCCGCAGCCGCTGCGCGAGCTGCTCGACCGCCACCTGGAGCTGGGCCGCTTCCGCGCGGTGGCCGACCTGGACGAGGCCGAGCTCGCCCGTCTGATCACGCTGGCCGACCGTGATGCGCGCGAGCTGCTGGCCACGCAGGGCCACTTCGCGCCGAAGATCACCATCACGCGCGAGCCGGCTGGCGCGGCCACGCCCCGGCCGCGTCTGCTGGTGCGGGTGGAGCCGGGCGAGCCGGCCCGCGTGACCGACGTCCGCATCACGTTCGAGGGCGACCTTGCCCAGTCTGCCGAGGCCGATGCCATCGCGCAGCGTGAGGCGGTGGTGGCGGGCTGGGCCCTGCCGGCCGGCCGCGTGTTCACCCAGGCCGCATGGGACGATGCCAAGATGCAGGCGCTGCAGGCCGTTCTGGCCCGGCGCTACCCGGCCGCCCGCATCGCTGCGACCGAGGCCGATGTGGACGCCGCCGCCGGCACTGCGCGCCTGGCCGTGCGCATCGACTCCGGCCCGCTCTACCGGCTGGGTCCGGTGCGCGTGGCTGGCATGTCGCTGTACGACCCCCAGCTCGTGGAGCGGCTGTCGCGCCTGCCGCCCGGCAGCCCGTTCGACCGTGCGCGGCTGCTCGACGCGCAGGCGCGCCTGGCGGCCAGCGGCTGGTTCGACTCCGCCTTCCTGCACGTGGATCCGCAGACCGATCCCGAGGCCGCCGTGGTGCAGGCCACCGTGCGCGAGTCCCCATTGCGCAAGTGGGTGCTGGGCATCGGCTTCACCACCGACGGCGGGCCGCGCCTGTCGGCCGAGCACACGCACAACCGCGTGCCCTGGCTGGGCTGGCGAGCGATCACGCGCGCGCAGGCGGAGCGGCGCAATCCCTTCCTGCAGGCGGATCTGACCGCGCCGCCGGAGGCCAATGGCTGGCACTGGACGCTGCTCGGGCGCACCGAGAAGCTGGACGATGGCGAGCGCATCACCCAGGCCCAGCGCCTGCGCCTCGGCCGCGCGCGCGCCGAGGACCGCTTCGACCGCGGCTTCTTCGTCCAGCTGGATCGCGCCAGCAGCCGTGAGCCCGCCGCGCTGCGCTTGACCGACGTGGAGACGGGCGATGGATCAGCCGTGTTCGCCGGCGTCACCTGGACGGGCCGCTGGTTCGATGACCTGCAGGCGCCCACGCGCGGCTGGGGCCTGGGCGCGGAGGTCGGCGCCGGCCTCACCTTCGGATCGCGCCGCGAGCCTTTCCAGCGCACGCTGGTGCGCGGACTGGCCTATCAACCGCTGGCGGAGGGCCGCATCCAGTGGCGCGGCGAGGCGGCCGCGGTGTTCGCGCGCAGCGAGGCGCGCATCCCGGCCACGCAGCTCTTTCGCACCGGTGGCGCCACCTCGGTACGCGGCTACGCCTACCAGGACATCGGCGTGCCGCTGGCCGGTGGGCAGGTCGGTCCCGGCCGTCTGATGATGGTGGGCAGCGCCGAGTGGCAGCGCCCGCTGCGGCGCGAGGGCCTGCCCACGGCGCTGGAGAGCGCCCTGTTCGTGGACGTCGGTGCGGTGGGCGACGAGCCCGGTGACCTGCGGGCGAAGGTGGGCGTGGGGGGCGGCGTGCGCTGGAAAAGCCCGGTGGGCCTGCTGGAGGTGGCGCTGGCCTGGGGCGTGCAGCCGAGGCGCGTGCGCCTGCACTTCAATGCGGGGTTCGTGTTCTGATGATCGACGTGCCGCCTGTCGCCGAGCCCGCGCGCGGGCGCCCGATGCTGCGCCGTGTGCTGCGCGGCCTCGCGTGGGCCGCCGCCGGTGGGCTCTTGCTCGTGGCGCTCGCGCTGGGCGCGCTGTGGGTGTGGTCCGGCCAGGAAGGATCGCTCGCCTGGGCCCTGCAGCGTGCTGCGCAGGGGCAGCCCTTGCCGGTGCAGGGCGTGAGCGGCTCGCTGCGCGAAGGGGGGCGTGTGGAGCGGCTCGTGTGGTCGCGCGACGGACTGTCCGTCCAGGCCAGGGCTGTGCAATGGCGCTGGCAGCCGTTGGCGCTGCTGCAGGGCCAGCTGGTGGTGACGGATCTGCGCCTCGCCGATCTGCAGGTGCGCGATACGAGCCCGCCCACGCCCGGCCCACTGCGAGCGCCGGACACGCTGGCCTTGCCGGTGCAGGTGCGGGTGGACCGGCTGGCGATCGACGCCCTGCGCGTGCAAGGGCCGGCAGACGTGCAGGCCAGCGCCTTCGTGGCCCGCTATGCCTATGACGGCGTGGCTCATGCGCTGGACCTGCAGTCGCTCTCGATTGCCGCGGGCCGGTACCAGGGCGAGGCGCGCATCGAGGCCGCGGGCACGCAGACGCTCACGGCGCAGCTGCGTGGCGAGTGGCAGGCGCCGTTGCCGGGGGAGGGCGCGAGCGCGGCACGCCGGATGCCGATGGCCCTGCAGGTACAGGCGCGCGGTACGCTGCGCGCCATCGAGATCGACGCGTCGCTGACCAGCGTGGAGGCGTCCGGCCCACGCGCCACGCTCACCGCGCGTGTCACGCCCTTCGAGGCCCAGCCTCTGCCTGCCGCATCGGCGAGGCTGCGCGCGGTGAACCTCGCGCTACTCTGGCCCTCGGCGCCCACGACAGCACTGGAAGGCGAAGTCTCGGTGCAGCCTACTGCGGACGGTGCCTGGGCGCTGGATACGCAGCTGCGCAATACCGCGCCCGGCCCCTGGGACACGCGGCGGCTGCCGCTGGACAGCCTGCGCCTGCAGGCCGATTGGCGGGACGGCCGCGCCCTGGTGCGCACGCTGGATGCGCGGCTCGGCGCCGGCCAGGTCACCGGCACGGGCGACTGGCAGGCCCAAGGCGGCTGGTCCTTTGACGGCCGAGTGCAGACGATCGATCCGGCGGGTCTTCACGGCGCGCTGGCATCGAGCCCGGTGGATGGCCGCGTGGCCTTGCGAGGGCTGAAGGAGGGCATCGGTTTCGACATCGACCTGACCGCACCCGCGGCGCCGGATGCGCGCGGCCGGCTCGCGCTGCGCGCCGCGCAGGCCCGCGGCCAGTGGGCCGCCGATACCGCGACGCTGCAGTCGCTGCGGCTGCAGGCCACCGATGCGCTGCTGGAGGGCCAGTTGACGGTGCGGGTGGCGCAGGCGGCAGGCGAGGGCCGGCTGCGCATGACCGTGCCGGGCCTGCAGGCCCAGGCGGACGGCGCCCTGGCGCGTGAGCAGGGCGGTGGGCGCCTGACGTTGCAGGCGAGCGATCTGGCCCGGGCCCAGGCCTGGGCAGCGCGGCTGCCCGTGATCGACGCCGCGGTGTCGGCCTGGGCGGTGCAGGGGCGTGGCGAGGCGGCGTTCCACTGGCGCGGTGGCTGGCAGGACCCCCGCGTGGAGGGTGAGGCGCGGGTGAACGGCTTGACGGTCCGCGCGGCGAAGGCGGCCGGCGACCCATCCTCGCCGCCGTGGCGGCTGGAGACGGCGCAACTGAAGCTGGACGGCCGCCTGGCCGATGTGCAAGTGGCCTTGCAGGCCGGCGCATCGCGCGGGGCGGCCCAGGCGAGCGGTGCAGTCCGAGGCCAGGTCGGCATCCGCCTGGTGAACAACGCCTGGTCGGCGCAGGGCCGCATCGACGAACTGCGGCTGCAGACCCGCGAGAGTGAGGCGGCGGGCTGGTGGCGTCTCGCCATGGCCAGCGCGGTGGCGTGGCGCGCGGCGCCCGACGACTTCACCTTCGAGGCGGGAGAAGCCACGTTAGGCGCGCCGACCCGCGCCCGGGCGCCTGCGGGGGACTCGGATGCGCGCATCACGTGGGCACCCCTGCGTGTGGCTCGTGGCGAGGTGCAGACCCAGGGCCGCATCACCGGTCTGCCCCTCGCCTGGCTCGAAAGCCTGGGGGCGGCCGCCGGCAGTGGCCTTGGCGTGAGTGGCGACCTGGTGTTCGACGCGCGCTGGGACGCGCGCTTCGGCCGCGAGCTGCGCCTGCAGGCCGAGCTGGAACGCGCACGGGGTGACCTGAACTTGCAGGCCGATGCCGGGGAGGGTGCTGCCACGCGCGTGGCCGCCGGGCTGCGAACGGCGCGCCTGTCCCTCACCGCGCAGGCCCAGCAGGTGGAGCTGGCGGTGCTGTGGGACAGCGAGCGTGCCGGCCGCGTTGAAGGCCGCGTGCGCACGCAGCTGCAGCGTGACGAGCACGGCGAGTGGTCGTGGCCCGCGCAGGCCGCGCTGGACGGCCGCGCCCAGGCGCGGCTGCCACGCCTGGGTGTGTGGTCGGTGCTGGCGCCACCTGGCTGGCGGCTGCGCGGCAGCGCCGAAGCCGATCTCACCGTGAGTGGCACGCGAGCCGAGCCCCAGGTCGCCGGCACCTTGAATGCCGATGCCCTGTCACTGCGCTCGGTGGTGGATGGCGTGGAGCTGCGCCATGGCCTCCTGCGGGCGTCGTTCGCCGGGCGGCGGCTGGTGGTGAGCGAGTTCGTGCTGCGTGGCGCGGGCGAGGAAGGCGGCCTGGTGCGCGCGCAAGGCGAGGCCGGCTGGACGCCGCAAGGCCTGCGGCTCGCCGCCACGGCGAGCGCCCAGCGGCTGCGGGCCAGCCTGCGCGAGGACCGGCAGCTCACCGTGTCCGGCCCGCTGACGGCCGTGCTGGATCGCGAAGGCCTGCGTCTGGACGGCGCGCTGGTGGTGGACCGCGCACGCATCGCGCTGCCCGACGAGGCCGCGCCGCGCCTGGGCGAAGACGTGATCGTGCGCGGCGCGCCGGGCCTGCCGGCCACGCTGGCGCAACGGCGCGCGCGTCCACCGCCAGAAGAGGGCGGCCTGGCGACGCGCCTGGCGGTAACCGTGGACCTGGGGCCGGACTTCCGCGTGGCCGGGCATGGCCTGGACACACGGCTGGCCGGCCAGCTGAAGGTGGAGGGCCGCTCGCTCGCGCAGCCGCGCGTGACGGGCGAGGTGCGCACCGAGGGCGGCACCTACCTGGGCTATGGCCAGCGCATGACGATCCAGCGTGGCGAGCTGCGCTTCGAGGGGCAGGCCGACAACCCGGCGCTGGACGTGCTGGCGATCCGCCCGCACATCGACCAGCGCGTGGGCGTGCGTATCACCGGCTGGGCGCAGGCGCCGCGCGTGGCGCTGTACTCGGAAGGCGGCCTGTCGGATGCCGAGACGCTCTCGTGGCTGGTGCTGGGCCGCTCGTCCGCCGGCGGCGGCGCCGAGGCCGCGCTGCTGCAGCGGGCCGCCGCGGCGCTGCTGGCCGGGCGCGGTGGCGGCCGCGGCCTGGCCGGCGCGCTGGGCATCGACGATCTGTCGGTGGGCGGCGAAGGCGCGGGCGGCACGGTGGTGCGCGTGGGCAAGCGTTTCGCCGACAACTTCTATGCGGCGTACGAGAGCAGCCTCAATGGCGCCACCGGCACGCTGCGCGTGTTCTATGACCTCACGCGCCGCATCACGTTGCGCGGCGAGGCGGGCGAGCGATCCGGCGTGGACCTGATCTTTACCTTCACCGATTGAAGACTGCCCGCGCGGGGCGAGGCCTCAACCGCGCAGCTCGAACACCAGGCAGGTGGTGGTGGCGTGGGCGAACAGCGTGCCGTCGGGCCCGTACAGGCGCGCGTCGGCGGTGGCGAGCTGGCGGCCGCAGTGGATGACCTTGCCTTCGGCCCGCACGCGCGCCAGGTTCAGCGGGATGGCGCGCACGAGGTTCACGCTCAGTTCGGCCGTGGTGTAGGCACGGCCGACAGGCATGCAGGTGTGCACCGCGCAGCCGAGCGCGGAATCGAGCAGGGTGGCGTACCAGCCGCCATGCACCGTGCCCAGCGGGTTGAGGTGGCCCGGGCCGGGTGTGCCCTGGAACAGCGCGCGGCCCTTCTCGACCTCGATGAGCTGGAAGTCCAGCGTGCGCGCGATGGGGGCGTAGGGCAGCTCGCCCCGCAGCATGGCCTGCATCACCTCCAGGCC
This sequence comes from Ramlibacter sp., assembly GCF_041916345.1. GTDB lineage: Bacteria > Pseudomonadota > Gammaproteobacteria > Burkholderiales > Burkholderiaceae_C > Ramlibacter. The sequence goes on along the minus strand of NZ_JAYRZR010000003.1, from coordinate 9,457 downwards.
GCTCATGCCGGCCACCTGCTCGCGCCGGGCGACACCGGGGCCGGCGCCGCCCGTGAGCCTTGCGGTCACCTCGCGCTCGGCGGCCAGCCAGGCCTGCAGCGGGTCGGCGTCTGCCGGGTTGGCGGCTTTCGTTTCGATCATCGTGTTCATGACGGGTTCGTTCGACGGGGTCATTGAGGGTTGCATATGCAATGATTGCAGATACAATAATCGGAATGGACACCGCTGTCAAGCCGCAGGGCTGCACCAACCTCAAGCTGCGCCAGCTCATGCGCCGCGTGGCGCAGCTCTACGACGCCGAGGTCGGCAAGACCGGCCTGCGCGGCACGCAGTACTCGCTGCTCTCCTACGTGGCGAAGCTCGGGCCCATCCGGCCGGTGGACCTGGCGCGGGCGATGAAGGTGGAGCCCTCCACGCTCACCCGCAACCTGCGGCCGCTCATCGAGGCCGGCCTGCTGCAGCAGGATGCAGGCCCCGATGCGCGCAGCCGCCTCGTCACGGTCACCGAGGCCGGCCGCGAGAAGCGGCAGGAGGCGCAGCGCCGCTGGCGCGTGGCTCAGGAGGCCCTGAATGCCCGCCTGGGGCCGGCCCGCGTGGTCGCGCTGCATGCGCTGCTGGACGAATGCCAGGACTTGCTGGCGGACCTGCCCGATGGAGAACTGCATGACTGAACCCGCCCGCGTCGACGCACGCCCCCTCTTCTGGCTGGTCGTGCTGGCCGCGGGCGGGGCCTTTGCCCTCACCATGGGCAGCCGCCAGTCCATGGGCCTGTTCGTCTCGCCGCTGAACACCGCCACCGGCCTGGGCGTCTCGGCCATCAGTCTCGCCTTCGCCTTCGGGCAACTCTGGTGGGGGCTCACGCAGCCGTTTGCCGGCATGCTGGCCGACCGCGTGGGCGCCGGCCGCGTGCTGGTGACCGGTATCGTGCTGGTCGCCATCGGCACCTTCATCACGCCCTACATGACCACGACCTGGGGGCTGGTACTGGCCATCGGGGTGCTCGCCGCGGGCGGGGCCGGCATGGCGGGCCCCGCGGTGCTGATGGCGGCGGCGAACCGCATGGTCGCGCCCGAGCGCCGCGGCCTGGCGGCCGGCATCGTCAACGCGGGCGGATCCTTCGGCCAGTTCATCACTGCGCCCATCGCCGCAGCCCTGATCGTGGGCATAGGCTGGGCCTCCGCCTTGCAGGTGCTGGCGGTGCTCGTGCTGCTGGCCTTGCCGGCCGCCTGGGTGCTGCGCGGCAATTCGCTCGCGGCCGCCGCCGCCGCGGCACCGGCCGGACAGAAGCCCATGGGCACGCGCGCCGCCATCCGGCAGGCACTGGGTCACCGCAGCTACCTGCTGCTGGGCGCGGGCTTCTTCGTCTGCGGCTTCCACGTCGCATTCCTCGCCACGCACCTGCCCGGCGTGGTGGCGGCCTGCGGCCTGCCGACGCAATGGTCCGGCTGGGCCATCGCGGTGCTGGGCCTGTTCAACATCATCGGCAGCGTGGCGATGGGCTGGGCCGTGGGCCGCTGGCGCATGAAGTCGCTGCTGTCGCTGGTGTACGCGGCGCGCGCGGTGGCCGTGCTGCTGTTCCTGGCGGCGCCCAAGACCGGGCCGGTGGTGCTGGTGTTCGCCGCCTTCATGGGGCTGACCTTCCTCTCCACCGTGCCGCCGACGGCCGGCCTGGTGGCCCGCTTCTTCGGCCCCGCCCACATGGCCACGCTGTTCGGCCTGGTGATGCTCTCGCACCAGGTGGGCGGCTTCCTCGGCGCGTGGCTCGGTGGCCGCGTGTTCGAGGCCACCGGCAGCTTCGACTGGGTCTGGTACATCGACGTGGTGCTGGCCGTGGCCGCCGCCCTGATCCACCTGCCCATCCGCGAGCCGCTGCTGCGGCCGGCGACGGCCTGACGGGCGCGATACCGCCCCACGGTCGGGCTGCGTATACTGGCCGCAAACCGACGGGCGAGCCCGTCTGCGCGGCTGCCGGATCGGCTGGCGCCGCCTCAACGGGAGGGCACTGCATGCGATCGGCCTATCTGGTGCTGGGGGTGCCCGGCAATGCCAGTCCGGAAGACATCGAGATCGCGTTCGAGAGGGCCCAGCTGCTGTATCCCAAGGAGCGGCTGGTCAAGGATGAGAGCGCCCTGGCCCGGTTCACCGAGGTCCGCGAAGCCTACCGCGTGCTGCGCGATCCGGAGATGCGTGCCGCGCATGATCGCAAGCTGGCTTCCGCCACGGCGGTGACGCGCATCGACCCCGCCATCAGCGGCCGCACGGTCCCCGTGGTGGTGGTGGAGCGTGAACCGATGGAAGGACTGTCCCGCCACGCGAAGCCGATCGCCGCGGGCGCCATGGTCCTGGCGCTGGTGCTGGGCGCGGGCCTCTGGGTCAGCTCACGCAATGCCGAGGCCCGGCGCGAGATGGCCGCGCAGGAGGCGATGATGCGCCAGCAGGAGGCCGCTGAGGCCGAGCGGCGCCGGCAGGAGGAAGCGGCGCAGGCCAGCCGCGAAGACCGCGAACGCGCCCAGGCGGAGGCGGCGGAGCGGCGTGCCGCCTACGAGAGCCGGCAGGCCGCGGCGCGCGTCACCTACGAGACGCGGCAGATCGAGAGCCAGCGTGCCGCTGACGAGCGCCGCAAGCTGCTGGCCGAAGAGTCCGCGCAACGCCAGAAGCAGTATGCCGAGCAGCGCGCGCAGGCCCAGCGTGAGGCCGACGAGCGTCGCGCAGCGATGGAGGCGCGCATGCGCCTGGAGGCGGACAAGCGCCGCCTGCGCGAGATCTGCATGCAGCAGTACGGCCGGCCTGATTGCTGATGCCCGCGCCGCGCGGCTGAACTACACCGGCATGGTGTAGTTCAGCGTCATCCGTCCGCCGTCCACCACCACGATCTCACCGGTCACGTAGCTGGCGGCGTCACTGGCGAGCCAGGCCACGGCGTCGGCCACCTCGCCGGGCTCGCCCAGGCGCTTCATGGGCGTGCGGCTCATGATGCGCAGCTTGGCCTCTTCGCTGGTGAGCACCGCCTTGGCGGCCAGCTCGGTGGCGATGGTGCCGGGCGCCACGGCATTCACGCGGATGCCCTTCTCGGCCAGCGCCAGTGCCATCACCCGCGTGAGCTGGTTGATGCCGCCCTTGCTGACGTTGTAGCTGGCAATGGTGGGAATGGCGAGCGTGCCGTTGACCGAGCTCATGTTGACGATGGCACCACGGCCCGCGCGCGCCATCTCGCGGGCCACGGCCTGGCCCGTGAGGAAGGCGCCCTTGAGGTTGACGCGCAGCACGGCGTCGAAGTCAGCCTCGGTCACCTCCAGGAAGTCCGCCGCGCGGAAGATGCCGGCGTTGTTCACCAGCACGTCGATGCGGCCGTGGCGCTGCAGCGTGGCGGCCACCAGCGCCTCCACCTGGGCCCTGTCGCCCACGTCGCAGCGCACGAACAGGCCGCCCAGTTCCTGGGCCAGGGCCTGGCCGCGCGCTTCGTCGAGGTCGGCGATGACGACCTGCGCGTCGTCGCGCGCGAAGCGGCGGGCGCAGGCTTCGCCGATGCCTTGCGCGCCACCGGTGACGATGCAAACGCGGCCGGCGAGGCCGAAGGAGATGGGGGCGGATGCGGGGGTTCGTTGGGCAGGATGGCTCATGCACGGATCGTACCCGCCCACGCCTGGGCGAAGGCACGGGCCTGCACGGCCACTTCGGCCGCGGCGCGCCCCGGCTTGTACAGGGCGGAGCCGATGCCGAAGCCGCTGGCGCCGGCGGCGCGATAGGCGGCCATGTTGTCCGTGCCGATACCGCCTACGGGCAGCAGCGCCGCATCCCTGGGCAGCACCGCGCGCAGGGCCTTCACGGCAGCGGGCGGGATCATCTCGGCCGGGAACAGCTTGAGCGCAGTGGCGCCGGCGTCGAGCGCGGCAAAAGCCTCGGTCGGCGTGGCCACGCCCGGTACCGAGACCAGGCCGAGGCGAACCGTCTCGCGCACGATCACGAGGTCGGCATGCGGCGACACAATGAGCCGGCCGCCCGCAGCTTGCACCGCCCGCACCTCATCGACGGTGCGGACGGTGCCCGCGCCCACCAGGGCCTGCGGAAAGGCCCGGGCGAGCCGGGCGATGCTTTCCATCGGCTGCGGCGAGTTCAGCGGCACCTCGATCAGCGACCAGCCGGCTGCCACCAGCGCGGCGCCCACGGGCTCGGCCTCGTCCGGCGTCAGGCCGCGCAGGATGGCGACGAGCGGAAGTTGGCGCAGCGCGGCGCGCCAGGCATCGGCGGGGGCGGAGAGAAGGGGAGTCGTCATGTCATCAAGGGGGTTGCAGCGAGCGGGCCAGGGCCCACAGGCCGCGCCACGTGGCCTCGGCACCGAAGCAGCGTGTGGCGATGCCGCAGTCGGCCAGGGCCAGGGCGTAGCGTTCGGTGAGCGCGGCGCTGCCGACCAGCGTGACCGGCAAGCCGGCGTGGGCGTGCACCCGCAGTTCCTCACCGATCACCAGTCCGGAGAGATAGCTGGGTTGCGCCGCGGCGGGCACGGCATCGAACAGGGCCAGCGTGCGGACGCTGAAGGCGCTGGCGAGCAGGCTGCCGGCAGTGCGCGCGTGGCGCACGCCGCGCAGGAAGGCATCGGCATCGAGCGCGCCGTCGTCTGCGGGCAGGGTGCGAGAGAGGATGGAATGCGTGCGCAGCAGGGCGTAGAACTCTCCGGACATGCAGGTGGCGAAGGTGGTCACGCGGCCGCCTTGCACGCGCACCCACTTGCTGTGCGTGCCGGGCAGCACGAACAGGCCTTCGGACGCGCCTTGCAGCGCGAGGGCACCGAAGACCTGCACCTCTTCGCCGCGCATCACGTCGGGCACGCCGTCGTGCTCGCAGGAGAGGCCGGGCACGAGCGCCACGCGGCCCGGGTCCACCCAGGTCAAGGCGCGCGCGATCTCGTCGAAGCCGGCCGGGCAGGGCGCGTACGGCGCCTCCTGCCAGCCTTGCCGGCTGCCGGCCATGCCGCTCACCAGGCACAGGGCCTCCGGCGCCGCCAGCCAGTCTCCCGCGATCTGCGCCAGCACAGCGGGAAAGCCACCCGGCGGCACCGTGAGGATGCCGCGGTCGCTGGTGCGTTCCTCGATCACCGATCCATCCGCCGCGAGGCGTGCCGCGCGCAGCGAGGAGGTCCCCCAGTCGATGGCGATGAGGGGTTTCATGGAACACCCCCCGTCATGCCCGCGCAGGCGGGCATCCAGGAGATGGCGGCGAGCCTCATAGCAGCGCCCGCACGGCATCGGGCCGCGGCAGGGGCGCGACGGCGCCATAGCCTTGCACGGCCAGCGACGCGGCGGCATTGGCATAGCGCGCGGCGGCCAGCAGCTCATCGCCGGCCACGAGACGCGCCAGCAAGTTGCCGGCGAAGCAGTCGCCGGCGCCGGTGGCATCCACCACGGTGGCGGGCAGAGCATCGAGCCGATGCCGTTGGTTCCCGTCGCTCACGAGTGCGCCGCGGTCGCCCAGCTTCACCACCACCTGGCGGGCGCCGCGCGCGTGCGCCCAGTTGGCGACGGCCTCCGCGTCGGTGAGGCCGCACAGGGCCGTCATGTCGTCCAGGCTGGGCAGAAACAGGTCGGTGAATGGCAAGGCCTGGTCATACGCCGCTGCCGCCTCCTCGCGTGACCACAGCTTGAGCCGCAGGTTGGAGTCGAAGGCGACCTGCACGCCCGCCTCGCGCGCCGCGCGCATCGCGGCCAGCGTGGTCTGGCAGGCCGAGGGGGAGATGGCCATGGAGATGCCGGAGACATGCAGCCAGCGGCTGGCTCGCAGCATCGCCAGGGGCGCGCCGGCCAGCCACGCCGGCGTCATGCGTGCCGCGGCGGAGCCGGCGCGGCGGTAGCTGAAGGCGTGGCCGTCGGGGCCATGGCTCACGAAGTAGAGACCGGTCTCGCCGCCGGCCACCCCCTCCACGGCCGTGGTGTCCACGCTTTCGCGCGCCCACAGGTCCAGCAGCATGCGGCCGAACGAGTCGTCGCCGACGCGCGTGAGGTAGGCGGTGCGGGCGCCCGCACGCGCGGCGGCGATCACCGCGTTGCTGGTGTCGCCGCCGAAGCCCTGCAGCCAGGTGGCCTCTCCAGGGCGGACCTGGTTGAACTCCACCATGGCTTCACCCAGGGCGACGATGTCGATTCGTGGGGGCATGACACCCTCAATGATTGTCCTTCGGCACGAAGGCCCCGCGCTGCCCGACCAGGAAGTCGAGGTCCGCGCCCTCGTCGGCCTGCAGCACGTGGTCGATGTACAGCTTCCAGTAGCCGGACGACAGCGCGGGCGGCGGCGCCTTCCACTCGGCCATGCGGACCTTCAATTCCTCGTCGCTGATGAGCAGCTGCAGGCGGCGCGCCGGCACATCCAGTTCGATCATGTCGCCATTCTTCACGATGGCCAGCGGCCCGCCGGCCGCCGCCTCCGGCGCGGTGTGCAGCACCACCGTGCCATAGGCCGTGCCGCTCATGCGCGCATCGCTGATGCGCACCATGTCCGTGATGCCCTTGCGCAGCACCTTGGGCGGCAGCGGCATGTTGCCCACCTCCGCCATGCCCGGGTAGCCCTTGGGGCCGCAGTTCTTGAGCACCAGGATGCAGGTCTCGTCCACGTCCAGGTTCTCGTCGTCGATGCGGCGGTGGAAGTCGTTGCTGTCCTCGAACACCACGGCGCGGCCGGTGTGCACCATCAGTTCCGGCGTGGCCGCGCTCGGTTTGATCACCGCGCCGCGCGGCGCCAGGTTGCCGCGCAGGATGGCGATGCCCGCCTTCTCCTTGAAGGGCGCGTCGAACGACTTGATGACGCGCGGGTCGAAGTTCTGCGCGTCGGCGATGTTCTCCGCCACGGTCTTGCCGCTCACGGTGACGATGTCCCGGTGCAGCAGATGCTGGATCTCCTTCATGACCACCGGCAGGCCGCCGGCGTAGCAGAAGTCCTCCATCAGGTGCTGGCCCGAAGGCTGCAGGTTCACCAGGCAGGGCATCTCGCTGCCCAGGCGCTCGAAGTCGTCCACCGTGAGCTTCAGGCCCAGGCGGCCGGCGATGGCGATGAGGTGGATCACCGCGTTGGTGCTGCCGCCGATGGCGGCCAGCGTGCGGATCGCGTTCTCGAAGGCTTCACGCGTGAGCACCTTCGTGATGGTCTGGTCGGTGTGCACCATCTCCACGATGCGCCGGCCGGCGCTGCGCGCCAGCACGTTGCGGCGGCCATCGACGGCGGGGTAGGCGGCGTTGCCCGGCAGGCCGATACCCAGCGCTTCCACCATCGACGCCATCGTGGAGGCGGTTCCCATGGTCATGCAGTGGCCGTGGCTGCGGTGCATGCAGCTCTCGGCCTCGAAGAAATCCTGCAGCTTCAGCGTGCCGGCGCGCACCTGCTCGCTCATGCTCCACACGCCGGTGCCGCTGCCCAGCTCCTGGCCGCGCCACTTGCCATTGAGCATGGGCCCGCCCGAGACGCCGATGGTGGGCAGGCCCGCACTGGACGCGCCCATCAGCAGCGAGGGCGTGGTCTTGTCGCAGCCCATGAGCAGTACCACGCCGTCGATGGGGTTGCCGCGGATCGACTCCTCCACGTCCATCGACGCGAGGTTGCGGTACAGCATGGCGGTGGGGCGCAGCAGCGTCTCGCCCAGCGACATCACCGGGAACTCGAGCGGGAAGCCGCCGGCCTCGTACACGCCGATCTTCACCTGCTCGGCCAGGGTGCGGAAGTGCGAGTTGCAGGGCGTGAGCTCGCTGAAGGTGTTGCAGATGCCGATGACGGGGCGGCCGTCGAACTGATCGTGCGGCACGCCCTTGCCCTTGACCCAGCTGCGGTAGGCGAAGCCATCGCGGTCCTGGCGGCCGAACCACTGCTGAGATCGAAGGTCCTCGGGTTTCTTGCGGGGCGGGGTCATAGGGTTAATCCGGAAAGTTGCTTTCATATTATCGTCATACCATTGCCGCCGCCCCTTCGGTAGAAACCATGACCATCAAGAACGTCCACGGCAACACGCTCGACCTGCTCGGCGCGGCCATCGTGGGCGGCCGCTGGCCGGCTGGCAGCAGCATCCCGCCCGAGCCCGCGCTGTGCGACGAGCTGGGCGTGAGCCGCACCGTCGTGCGCGAGGCGGTGAAGTCGCTGGTCGCCAAGGGGCTGATCTCCACCGGCCCCAAGGTGGGCACTCGCGTGCTGCCCGCCGAGCAGTGGAACTGGTTCGACCCCGATGTGATCGTGTGGCAGTCCAAGGTCGGTCTCACGCGCGAGTTCCTGCGTGACCTGCAGGAACTGCGCCGCGTGGTCGAGCCCGCCGCCGTGCGCATGGCCGCGGAGCGCGCCACCGCGGCCGACATCGCCGGCATCGAGGAGGCCTTCGCCGGCATGAAGCAGGCAGTGGAGCACGGCGGTGACTACGTGAAGCACGACCTGCGCTTCCACCAGGGCCTGCTGGGCGCCAGCCACAACCGCATGGTGGTGCAGATGAGCAAGGCGCTCTCGGCGCTGCTGCGCACCAGCTTCGAGATCTCCACCACCCGCAAGGACGGCCCGAAGAACTCGCTGCCCCTGCACCGTGCGGTGCTCGACGCCGTGATCGCGAAGGAGCCCACCCGCGCCGAGCGTGCCATCCTGGTGCTGATCGACGGTGCCCGCGAAGACATCGAGACGGTGCTCGCCAGCCGCCGCCGCCTGCCCAACCTGGATACGCCCGCGCCGCTGCTGCGGGCTGCCTGAGAACCCTGCATGAGACCCACCGTGCCCATGCCGGCTCCCGTCGTCCCCGCGAAGGCGGGGACCCAGGAGGTTTTTGCTGGCGACCACCTCCTGGATTCCCGCCTGTGCGGGAATGACGGGGCGAGGAATTCCCGCCTGCGCGGGAATGACGGGGTGAGGGATTCCCGCCTGCGCGGGAATGACGGGGGGATGGCATGAACCGCGCCATCGACTGGTTCTTCAAGGGGCTGGAGTTCCTGGTGGTCGCCTGCCTGGTGGCCATGGTGTTCATGGTGTTCGGCAACGTGGTGCTGCGCTACGGGTTCAACAGCGGCATCCTGATTTCCGAGGAGATGTCGCGCTACTGCTTCATCTGGCTCACCTACATCGGCGCGATGATCGCCATGCGCGAGCGCGGGCACCTGGGCGTGGACACGCTGGTCAAGCACCTGCCGCGCGTGGGCAAGCAGGCCTGCCTGTTCCTGAGCGAGTCGCTCATGCTGTTCGTGAACGTGCTGTTCCTGGTCGGCACCTGGAAGATGCATGGCCTGCAGGTCACCAACGTCTCGCCGGTGGTGGGCATCTCCATGATCTGGGTCTACGGCATCGGCTACGTGGTGGCGGTGGTGATGGCGCTGTTCAACCTCTCGGTGCTGTGGCGCCTGTGCACCGGCCAGCTCTCGGAAGACGAACTGGTGCAGGTCGTCGAATCCGAGGATCTGCCGCATGAGGCCGCCGGCCAGGGAGCGCGCCCGTGACCGTGACCGTGTTCGTG
>NZ_JAYRZR010000002.1:0-133136 GCF_041916345.1 Ramlibacter sp. | reverse complement strand
GATGTCGGTGGCACTCTCGGGCATGGCGGGCAGGTCGAGCGGGTGCACGCGCACGCCCGGCAAGGCCCGCAGCAGGGCCAGGCCACCCGCGGCGGCGCCCGGGCGGCCGGCCACGGCCAGGGTGGCCAGGGCGGCAATATCCTGCCAGGCATGCCAGCGCGCGAAGCTGCGCGCCTGGTCTTCGCCGATCACCAGGTAGAGGCTGGCGCGCGGGTGTTCGGCCTGCAGCTCGCGCAGGGTGTCGATGGAATAGCTGGGGCCGTGGCGGCGCAGTTCCCGCCCATCGACCAGCGACCGCGGCACGTCGGAGAACGCGAGCCGGCTCATGGCGAAGCGCTGGTCGCCGGGCGTCAGCACCTGCGCGCGGTGCCACGCCTCACCGGTCGGCACGATGTACAGCACGTCCAGCCCGAGTTGCTGCACCGCCGCGGCGGCCAGCGCCCGGTGGGCCCGATGAGGTGGATCGAACGCGCCGCCGAACAGGCCGACCCGGCGGGGGCCGGTGGCCGGGGTGCGCGGCGCGGCCTTCCTCAAACCCAGTCCTTGCCGGTGAGGAAGCGCTCGGTCAGCTCGGCCTCGGGCGTGCCCGGCGCGGGCTGGTGGTCGTAGGCCCAGCGCGCGTGGGGCGGCATGGACATGAGGATGGATTCGGTGCGGCCGCCGGACTGCAGGCCGAAGTGCGTGCCGCGGTCCCAGACCAGGTTGAACTCCACGTAGCGGCCGCGGCGCAGCAGCTGGTGCGCCCGCTCGCGCTCGCCCCAGGGCGTGTCCTTGCGGCGCGCCACGATCGGCAGGTAGGCCGGCAGGAAGGCGTCACCCACCGCGCGCAGCATGGCGAAGCTGGTGTCGAAGCCGCCTTCGAAGTGATCGTCGAAGAAGATGCCGCCGATGCCCCGCGGCTCGTTGCGATGCTTCAGGAAGAAATACTCGTCGCACCACTTCTTGAAGCGCGGGTACTTGTCGGCGCCGAAGGGGACCAGGGCATCACGGCACAGGGTGTGGAAGTGCACCGCGTCCTCCTCGAAGCCGTAGTAAGGCGTGAGGTCCATGCCGCCGCCGAACCAGTAGACCGGCTCCGCGCCCTGCGGAAGCGCCGCCAGCATGCGCACATTCAGGTGCACCGTGGGGGTGTACGGGTTGCGCGGATGGAAGACGAGCGAGACGCCCATGGCCTCGAAGGCCGCGCCCACCAGCTCGGGCCGGTGCTGCGTGGCCGAAGGCGGCAGCTTCGGCCCGCGCACATGCGAGAAACCGCAGCCGGCGCGCTCGAACACGCCGCCCTCCTCCAGGATCATGGTCACGCCGTCGCCCTGCAGCGGTTCGCCGGGCGCCTTGCGCCAGGCGTCGGCGCGGAAGGCGTGGCCATCCACCGCGGCAATGCCGTCGGTGATGCGCCGTTGCAGGCCGGTGAGCCAGCCGCGGACTTCTTCGGTGCGGGAATCGTTCATTTCATGATCGTATCGGTTCGCGGAACGGCCGGCTCCAGCAGGCGGATGGGCGTGGCCCGCCCGGGGACGCGCCCCGTGACCCCGGCATAGGCGGCCGCGATCCGCGCGAGATCGGCGGCCTCCTCACCACAGAGGCGGATGAAATCCGTCGCGTGGATCTCGTGCCGGCCCCAATCGAGCCGCACCAGACCCAGCGGCACGCCGGCGCCGTACGCGGTGCGGTAGAAGCCGCTGCGCCAGCCAGCGAGGCGCTTGCGCGTGCCCTCGGGCGCCAGGCCGAGCCAGAAGTACTGCTGCCTCTGCATGTGATCCCGCAGCACCTGCACCGCATGATGCGTGGCCCCCCTGGGCCACGGTGCGCGCCACCGGCACGCCGCCGATCCAGCGCAGCCAGCGGCCGAAGAGCGGGATTCGGAACAGCCTGTCCTTGCCCCAGAAGCGCACCTCCACCCCCAGCGCCCACTTGGCCAGCATCATCACCGGGAAGTCCCAGTTGCTGGTGTGCGGATAGACCACCAGCACGCCCTGCGCGGCAGGCAGGCCCTGGAAGTGCAGCGACCAGCCCAGGCGCCGCAGGCACCAGGCCGCCAGGCGATTGCCGTGGCATTGCACCGGATAGGGCGGCAGACAGTCGGTCGGGGCGGTCACTCAGTTGCGGATGGCGCGCCAGCCGATGTCGCGCCGATACTGGGCGCCCTCGAAGTGGATGCCCTGCAGGGTTTCGTAGGCACGCTGCTGCGCACCCCGCACCGATTCGCCCAGCGCGGTGACGCACAGCACGCGCCCGCCGGAGGTGACCGTGGCCCCGTCACGCTCGGCCGTGCCGGCGTGGAAGACCATGGCCTCGTCACTGTCCGGCGGCAGGCCGGTGATGGTGTCGCCCTTGCGCGGGTCCATCGGGTAGCCCGCGGCCGCCATCACGACGCCCAGCGCGATACGACGGTCCCACTGCAGATCCACCTTGTCCAGCGTGCCGCTGGTAGCGGCCAGCAGGACCTCGAACAGGTCGGACTTCATGCGCATCAGGATGGGCTGCGTCTCCGGGTCGCCCATGCGGCAGTTGAACTCGAGCGTCTTCGGCCGTCCCTCGGTGTCGATCATCAGCCCGGCGTACAGGAAGCCGGTGAACGGGATGCCGTCCTTCTCCATGCCGCGAATGGTGGGCATGATGATCTCGCGCATGGCCCGGCCATGCACCTCGGGCGTGACCACGGGTGCCGGCGAATAGGCCCCCATGCCGCCGGTGTTGGGGCCCAGGTCGCCGTCGAGCAGGCGCTTGTGGTCCTGGCTGGTGGCGAGCGCGGCCACGTTCCTGCCGTCGCACAGCACGATGAAGCTGGCTTCCTCGCCCTGCAGGCATTCCTCGATCACGACCCGCGCGCCGCCGTCGTTATGGGCCACGCCCAGCTTGTTGTCCAGCAGCATGAAGTCGATCGCCTCATGCGCCTCGGCAGCGGTCGTGGCGACCACCACGCCCTTGCCCGCGGCCAGGCCGTCGGCCTTGACGACGATGGGGGCACCCATGCGGTCCACGTAGGCATGGGCCGCGGCTGCGTCAGTGAAGGTCTCGTAGGCGGCGGTGGGGATCTGGTGGCGCGCCATGAAGGCCTTGGCGAACGCCTTCGAGCTCTCCAGCTGCGCCGCAGCGCGGGAGGGGCCGAAGATACGCAGGCCATGGGCGCGGAAGTCATCGACCACGCCGGCCGCCAGCGGGGCCTCGGGGCCGACCACCGTGAGGCCGATCTTCTCGGCCAGGGCCCAGTCGCGCAGGGCCTTCAGGTCGGTGATGGGCACATTGTGCAGGCGGTCGTCGCGCGCGGTGCCGCCATTGCCGGGCGCCACATACACCTTCTGCGCGCGGGGCGACTGGGCCAGCTTCCAGGCCAGCGCGTGCTCGCGGCCACCGCCGCCGATGACGAGGATCTTCATGCGGGCAGGCCTGCGTTGTGGAACACGTCCTGCACGTCGTCCAGGTCTTCCATCGCGTCCAGCAGCTTCTGCATGCGCGCGGCGTCGTCGCCCTCCAGCTCGATCACGTTCTCCGGCCGCATGGTGACCTCGGCCACCTCGGGCTTCAGGCCGGCGGCCTCCAGCGCGTTCTTCACGGCCTCGAAGTCACCCGGGGCGGTGAGCACCTCGATGGCGCCGTCGTCGCCGGTGACCACGTCTTCGGCGCCGGCTTCCAGCGCGACCTCCATCACCCGGTCCTCGCTGGTGCCGGGGGCCAGCAGCAGCTGGCCGCAGTGCTTGAACTGGAACGCCACCGAGCCCTCGGTGCCCATGTTGCCGCCGTACTTGCTGAACACGTGCCGCACCTCGGCCACGGTGCGCACCTTGTTGTCGGTCATGGTGTCCACGATGATCGCCGCGCCGCCGATGCCGTAGCCCTCGTAGCGGATCTCCTCGTAGTGCACGCCCTCCAGGTTGCCGGTGGCCTTGTCGATGTTGCGCTTGATGGTGTCGGCCGGCATGTTGGCCGCCTTGGCCTTGTCCACCGCCAGCCGCAGGCGCGGATTGGCCGAGAGATCACCCCCGCCCTGCCGGGCCGCGACCATGATCTCGCGGATCACCCGCGTCCAGATCTTGCCGCGCTTCTCGTCCTGACGGCCCTTGCGGTGCTGGATGTTCGCCCATTTGCTGTGTCCGGCCATGTTGCTTGCTTGCCCTGATGCGTTACGCTTGGAAACCCTGCATTCTACTTTTCGCACCATGGCCGACCCCCTGCTGATCGCCAAGCACGGCGAGACCCAAGCCCACCTGCTGCCCGGCCTGGCCAATCGCCATGGCCTGATCACCGGCGCCACCGGCACCGGCAAGACGGTCACGCTGCAGGCCCTGGCCGAGCAGTTCAGCCGCATCGGGGTGCCGGTTTTCATGGCCGACGTGAAGGGTGACCTCACCGGCATCAGCCAGCCCGGCACCGTCGGCGAGAAGATGGCGGCGGTGCTGAAAGACCGCGGGCTGGAAACGCCTGTCGCGGCCGGCTGCCCCGTCACGCTGTGGGACGTGTTCGGTGAGCAGGGCCACCCGGTGCGCGCCACCGTCTCCGACATGGGGCCCCTACTGCTGTCGCGCATGCTGGACCTGAACGAGACGCAGGCCGGCGTGCTGAACCTGGTGTTCAAGATCGCCGACGACAACGGCCTGCTGGTGCTGGACCTGAAGGACCTGCGCGCCATGCTGCAGTACGTGGGTGACAACGCGGCGGAGTTCCGCACCGAGTACGGCAACATCAGCGCCGCCAGCGTCGGCGCGATCCAGCGCGGGCTGCTGCAGATCGAGTCGCAGGGCGGCGACAAGTTCTTCGGCGAGCCGATGCTGGACATCAACGACTTCATGCAGACGGTCGGCGGCAAGGGCTTGGTCAACGTGCTGGCGGCCGACAAGCTGATGAACGCGCCGCGCCTCTACGCCACCTTCCTGCTGTGGATGCTGTCGGAGCTGTTCGAGACCCTGCCCGAGATCGGCGACCCGGAGAAGCCCAAGCTGGTGTTCTTCTTCGATGAGGCCCACCTGCTGTTCAACGAGGCGCCCAAGGTGCTGATCGAGCGCATCGAGCTGGTAGTCCGGCTGGTCCGCTCCAAGGGCGTCGGCGTCTATTTCGTGACCCAGAACCCGCTGGACATCCCCGACTCGGTGCTGGCCCAGCTGGGCAACCGGGTGCAGCATGCCCTGCGCGCCTTCACCCCGCGCGACCAGAAGGCGGTGAAGGCGACCGCCCAGACCATGCGCCAGAAGCCCGGCCTCGACATCGAGGCGGCCATCACCGAGCTGGCCGTCGGCGAGGCGCTGGTGAGCCTGCTGGACCCGAAGGGCCGCCCCAGCATCACCGAGCGCCTGTACGTGCTGCCGCCCGGCAGCCAGCTCGGCCCCATCACGCCGCAGCAGCGCCAGCAGCTCGTGGCCGGCTCGCTGGTGGCCGGCGTGTACGAGAAGACGGTGGACCGCGAGTCCGCCTACGAGAAGCTCAAGGGTCGCGCGGCCGACGCGCCCGCCGGCGCCGGCGGCGGCACGCTGCCTGGCAAGGGTGGCGCGGCCCAGGCTCCCGCCGAGGAAGGCGGCATGATGGACGGCCTGAAGGACGTGCTGTTCGGCTCCACCGGGCCTCGCGGCGGCCGGCGTGAGGGCCTGGCCGAGACCATGGCCAAGTCGGCCGTGCGCACCATCGGCACAACGGTGGGGCGCGAGATCCTGCGCGGGGTGCTGGGGGGCATCCTGGGCGGCACGAAGCGTCGGTAGCCCCCTGCCCTGCCTGACCCGGCGGCGCCAGGGCGTCTAGCCAGTGGCGTGCTCCGGCCGCTCGCCGGTGGCTTGCCATTGCCGGTAGTAGGCGATCTTGGCGTCCACCAGCGCCAGGGCGCGCTCCCACTGAATGATGGCTTCCTGCACCCGTCCCCGGTGCGTCTCGAGCAGATCCAGCGTCGTCGGGATGCCGGGCGCGCCCCGCTGCGCCGAGGCTGTGTAGCGGCGCAGATCGGCCACCGACATGCCCGACGCACGCAAGCGCGCCAGCAGGTGCAGCCACTCGACATGCCGGTTGCTGTAGATGCGGTGACTGCCCATGCGGGGCACGGGCGGCAGCAGGCCCTGCTGCTCGTACCAGCGGATGGTGTGCACCGATTGGCCGGTCCGCTCGGACAGTTCGCCGATGCGGATCTTCAGGGGCTTGCGGATGGGCATTCAGCGGGTGTACCAGATATCCTGCACATGCTGGGTATCCATGTACTCACGCGCCCGCACGATGCGGCCGCCGCGGATGGTCATGAGCACGTGGTACGCCTGCTCGTACACCTTGCCGTTCTTCAGCTCGCCCCGAGAGACGGCCTCCACCGCGACCTGCTCGCCTTCGGCGACGGTGCCGATGACGGTCATCCGCAACGGGCCGGTCATGGCGTCACTCATGCGCCGGAAGATCTCGGCCATCCCGGCCTTGTCATGGGTTCGGCCGCCCGTGGCATTGCGGCCGGCCTGGCCCGCGAGCCAGTACTGGCAGTCGTCGGCCAGCAGATCGAGGGCACCCTGCGGGTCTCCCGCATCGTGCCGGCGGAAGAATTCGGTGGCGACCTGGCGGTTGTGTTCGAGGTTCATGGGTCCGTGGCGTTCCAGTCAGGCGCGGGGACAGCCCCCGCACCAGGAATTGGATGCCTTCGAGTGCACTCCAGGTCAAGTGCCGTCCTGGGGCTAAAGTCACGCCCATGAACCCGCTTCCGACCTTCGACGACGTCCAGTCCGCCGCCACCCGCCTGCAAGGCCACGCCCACCGCACGCCGGTGATGCGCTCGCGCACCGCCGATGCCCTGCTGGGGGCCGAGCTGTACTTCAAGTGCGAGAACTTCCAGCGCATGGGCGCCTTCAAGTTCCGGGGTGGCTTCAACGCCCTGTCGCGCTTCACGCCGGCGCAGCGGCAGCGCGGCGCGCTGGCCTTCTCCTCCGGCAACCATGCGCAGGCCGTGGCACTGGCCGGCCGCCTGCTCGGGATCCCGACCGCCATCCTGATGCCGGCGGACGCACCGGCCGCCAAGCTGGCCGCCACGCGCGGCTACGGCGCCGAGGTGATCACCTTCGACCGCTTCAAGGAGGACCGCGAGGCCCTCGCCCGCGCGCTGGCCGAGGAGCGCGGCATGACCCTCATTCCGCCGTTCGACCACCCGGATGTGATCGCCGGCCAGGGGACGGCCGCGCTGGAGCTGTTCCAGGAAGTCGGGCCGCTGGATCACTTCTTCGTCTGCCTGGGCGGCGGCGGGCTGCTCTCCGGCAGCGCGCTCGCGGCCCGCGCGCTGGCACCCGCGTGCAAGGTGTATGGCGTGGAGCCCGAGGCTGGCAACGACGTGCAGCAGTCGGTGCAGGCGGGCCGGCGCATCCGGATCGACGTGCCGAAGACCATCGCCGACGGCGCGCAGACGCAGTGCCCGGGCGAGATCACCTTCCCGCTGATCCAGCAGAACGTGGATGCCATCTTCACCGCGACCGACACGCAGCTGGTCGACGCGATGCGGTTCTACGCCGAGCGCATGAAGCTGATCGTGGAACCGACCGGCTGCCTGTCGCTCGCCGGGGCGCAAGCCTGCGGCGTCGACCTGAAGGGCGCCCGAGTGGGCATCCTGATCACCGGGGGCAACGTGGACCTGAAGCGGTTCGCGCAGCTGGTCGGCTAGCAGAGCCGCCGCGCGAGCTGGCCGATCATGCTGCCCGGCCCGATGGGGTCGAACTGCAGGTCGCTCGCGCCGCCCAGGTACTTGCCGTGACCCTTGGGGCCGTCGAAGTAGATCGTGCGAAGGTATCGGAAGGCGGATTCGCGGCAGTCGATCTCCACCAGCGCCATCCCCGACTGCACGCCGTTCTCGGCGCGGGCACGCAGGTCGAACAGGCGCCACACGCGCCGGCGCGAACCCTCCACACGCACGGACACGGTGTCGTAGTAGTGGACCGCGTTCTCGCTCTCGCCGTAAGGCTCCCAGGTGGTCGCCGGCGTGCTGGCCTGAGCGCCAGCCGCCATCATCAGCATCACCAGGGTGGCGGCCAGCAGGCGGATCCGGTCCCGTGGCTCAGGCATGAACCTGCCCTCCGGCGCGCGCGGGCACGGTGGACAGGCTGAAGTCGAGGTCCAGCTCGTGCAGCGGGTCCTCTTCCGGGCGGTCCTTGCCGTCGCCTTCGCCCTCGTCCAGCGCCGCCAGCACGGACAGCGGAATGGGCTCGGTGTTCGAGAGCTTCACGCGGCCCAGCAGCGGCGCCTCCACGGTGGCGGTGAAGTCGCCGTGGGACTGGGCCTGGGCCTGCGCCTCGCTCAGCATCTCCAGCAGCACGCCGTAGAGCAGCAGCAGGTCGCGCGTGGCCTGCAGGTCGAACGGGATGGCGCCCGGCGCCGGCCCCTCGAACAGCGCCGCCTCGATCACGTCGAGCGCTTTCGCCGACGGCCACAGCACCTGGATGCGCGAGAGCACGCGCGGGTAGCGCTCCAGCCCGCCGGAATCCGTCCGCGCGGCGTGGAAAGCCGGCACGTGCGCCGAGAAGCGGCGCTGGAAGCGGTCCCGGATGCGCTCGTAGTCGTCCGGGCGCTCCATGCGGCGGCACATGTCGAGCAGGTCGAGCCAGACATAGGGCATGCCGCCCATGGGCTCGTCGAGCTGCGCCTCCATCAGGGCGACGGCTTCGTCCATGCGGCCGACCGCGATGAAGAAGTCCGCCTTCTGCTGGATGTCGAGCAGCTCGTCGGCCGAGGCCGCTGGCGCGCCAGCGGCAGGGCCGGCGTGCGGGACGGCCATGGCGGCGATGGCCGATGTGGCCTCGGACGGTGCCCGGACCGCTGCAGCGGTCTGCCGTGGCGCCGGCGCTGCAACCGCCTGGGCCACCGGCGCGACGGCGACCGCCTCGCTCGCACCCTGCCCTTGCGCGCGCCTGCGCGAACGCCGGCCCAGCCAGACGAGCGCACCGAGACCCAGCGCCAACACCGCCGCGATGGCGAGCATCTGGTCGCGCTGCGCCACCGCCCGGGCGAGACTTTCGGAGAGGATGTCGCTGGCCTTGTCCTGCCGGCCCTGCAGCTCGCGCAGGTTCTGGGCCTGCGCCTGCCGCACCGGCGCCTGCAGGGCCTGGGCCGCGGCAGCCTCGGGCGTCTGGAGGGTCGCCTGCCGCAGCGCCGCCGCCTCGGCGCGCCGGGGGTCCTCCGCCGCGGGAGGCTTCGCCAGCGCTAGCGTCAGTTTCAGGGCGGGCGCCTGATCCACCTGGGCATCGAACAACTCCAAGCGCAGGCGCGGGATGGTGCGGGCGGGTGGCGCCGCGGGCACGCTGGCCGCAGCGGGACGCTCGACCCCTGGGGCGCGCTCGGGCACGACGGGCATCGGCAGGGCCGCCGCCGCAGGCGCCTCCGCAACCGGCTCAGCCGGGCGGGTGACCGGCGGTGGCCCCAGGCGCGTCTCTGCGCGCAAGGCAGCGGGCGCGGCACCCGCTGGCTCCCCCGCCGGCACCACGGGAAGGGACCGCCGGGCCGCTGCGGCCGGTTCCGAAGCGACCCCCGCCACCGCCGGGGACGCCTCGGTGGCGCGGGGCAGTTCGGCCAGCAGGACATAGCCGCGGGTGAACTGCTGCCCGCAGCCGACTGCGATCGACACGGTGATCACGGGCTCCTGCACGGACTCGGCGGACCGGAGGCGGATGCGCCACCGGTCGCCAGCCGCCTCGAGCGTCCATTGCAGCGGGATGGGCGCCGTGTCGCCCTGCTGCAGGCTCGCCTGGATGCAGGGCGATTCATCGGCGGGATCGACCTGCAGGGGCACGCTGATGCGCAGCGGTCGACCGAGTTGCGGCTCGCCCTCCGGCCGGCCCAGCGCCTGGGCCGACGCGCTGCCGGCCACGAGCCCCCACAGGCCCAGGGCCGCCAGGGCCCTCAGCGAAGGGCCCATGAGGCGATTCAACGGTGAAGGCATGTGCCGGCTTGCCCCTCCTGCCTGGAGCGGGCGTTGCTTGACGCCCCTCGCTCCGCGACTCCCTGATGGCAATCGTCCATGGGAACGCCGCGTTTGGCAAGCAGCAAGATGCACGTCACGGCCGCGGGCTTTGCTAGAGTGCGCTTTTGAGGACGCACCTGATGGCCCAGGAAGTTTCGCCCACGCCCCGCCACATCCGGCTCACCTCGCACGCGGGCGGCTACGGCGCCCTGCCGATCCGCTGGGGCGCCGCCACGCCCGCCGAGCGCGGCCCGGTGGTCGGCACCACCACGGTGCGGGCGCACCGCAACGTGATCGGCACGCACAGCGGCTCGTACAGCGTCTACCGCGCGCTCGCCGTCGCCGCCGGCGCCCTGCGGCGCGACCACAAGGCGGATCTCACCAACACCGCGCCCACCGACGCCATCGGCCCCTATCCGCAATGGACGGATCCGGGCCGCATCGTCAGCATCGACCCCTGGGGCGCCGATGTGGCGCAGGTGTTCGCAGGCGAGATCGCGGCCGGCTACGACATCCGCCCCACCATCGCGGTGACCAAGGCGCATGTGATCCTGCCGGAGGTGATCGAGGCCCTGAACGCCGGCCGGCTGAAGGCCGATGGGCGCTTCCTCACCACGGGCGGCGCCGCGATGGTGACCAAGGCGGCCATAGAGCCGGTATGGTGGCTGCCCGGCGTGGCGCAGCGCTTCGGCTGCTCCGAGGCCGACCTGCGCCGCGTGCTGTTCGAGGAAACCGGCGGCATGTACCCCGAGCTGGTCACGCGCAGCGATCTGGAGGTGTTCCTGCCGCCCATCGGCGGGCAGACCGTCTACATTTTCGGCGACCCACGTGACCTGGCCAACCCCGAGGTGGAGCTCACCGCGCGTGTGCACGACGAGTGCAATGGCTCCGACGTCTTCGGCTCCGACATCTGCACCTGCCGCCCTTACCTGACCCACGCCATCGAGGAGTGCATTCAGGGTGCGCAGCGCGGCGGCGTGGGCCTGGTCGCCTACTCGCGCAAGGAGGGCCGCGCGCTGGGCGAGGTGACCAAGTTCCTGGTCTACAACGCGCGCAAGCGGCAGGAGGGCGGCGACACCGCCGACAAGTACTTCACCCGCACCGAATGCGTGGCCGGCGTGCAGGACATGCGCTTCCAGGAGCTGATGCCCGACGTGCTGCACTGGCTGGGCGTGCGCAAGATCCACCGCCTGGTCTCCATGAGCAACATGAAGTACGACGCCATCACCGGCAGCGGCATCGAGGTGGGCGAGCGCATCGACATCCCCGAGGCCCTGATCCCGGCCGACGCGCGGGTGGAGATGGATGCCAAGAAGGCTGCGGGCTACTTCACCCCGGGCGCAGTGCCGGACGCCGAGGCCCTGCGGCAGACACGGGGCCGCGGCCTGTGACCCAGGACCTGAGCGCCGAGCAGGCCCAGGCCGCCGCCCAGCTGCTGCGGGCCACCACCACCGTGCGCGCGCGCTGCCGGCAGCTGCTGTCGCGCGCCCGCCAGGGCGAATCGGCCTGGTTCATCGTCGACGAGGGCTTCTTCGAGTCGGCCGCGCGCGAGGTCGTGGGCGTGACCCGGGCCCGCTATCCCGGGCTGCAGATCCCCTTCCACAGCCGCTGGCGGCACTTCGAGGCGGGCGGCGTGGACCGCAAGGGCCTGCTGGAGGATCTGCTGGCCGGCCACCCCGTCACCTCGCGGGCACACGCGATGATCGACCTCACCGTCGTGAGCGTGCTGCTGGATGCCGGCGCCGGCGCGGACTGGCGCTACACCGAGGCCGCCTCGGGCCAGACCTTCACCCGCTCCGAAGGGCTGGGCGTTGCCAGCTTCCACGCCTTCTGTGCGGGCCTGTTCTCCAGCGACCCCCACCGCCCGCTGCAGGTGGATGCCAACGGCCTGCGACGCCTGCAGCCCGAGGCGCTGGCCGCCGCCTTCCAGGCCGGGCCGGGCAATCCGCTTGTGGGCCTGGACGGCCGCACCCGCCTGCTGCGCCGCCTGGGCGAGGCCCTGGCCGAGCAGCCCGAGGTGTTCGGCGCCGAAGGCCGCCCGGGCGGCCTGTTCGACCTGCTCGCCGCACCGGCGGGCGCGGCCGTGGCGCCCACCGCCAGCGTGGCCGCGCATGACATCCTCACCCTGCTGCTGCGCACGCTGTCGGCCATCTGGCCGGCCGGGCAGTCGGTGCAGGGCGTGCCGCTGGGCGATTGCTGGCGGCATGCGGCCGTGCGCGGCGAGGGCCTGTCCGACGGCTGGGTGCCCTTCCACAAGCTGTCGCAGTGGCTCACCTACTCCCTGCTGGAGCCCTTCGCCTGGGCCGGTGTGCAGGTGCGCGGCCTCGATGCCCTGACCGCGCTGCCCGAGTACCGCAACGGCGGCCTGCTGCTCGATGCCGGCCTGCTGCGCCTGCGCGACGAATCGGTCACGCAGCAGGTGTGGACGCCCGGCGACGAGCTCATCGTCGAATGGCGCGCCCTGACCGTCGCCCTGCTGGACGACCTGGCACGCGAAGTGCGCCGGCAGCTGGACCTGACCGAGGCCCAGATGCCCCTGGCCTGCATGCTGGAAGGCGGCACCTGGGCCGCCGGCCGCGCGCTGGCGCAGCGCCTTCGCGGCGGCCTGCCGCCGCTGCAGGTGGCCAGCGACGGCACCGTGTTCTGAATCCGAATCCCCATCCTGGCCCACCCGGAGGCAACCCCATGAGCAATGTCCACGTCATCGACCATCCTCTGGTGCAGCACAAGCTGTCCCTGATGCGCAACAAGGAGGCCAGCACCAACAGCTTCCGCCGCCTGCTCAACGAGCTCTCGATGCTGATGGCCTACGAGGTCACGCGCGACGTGCCCATGCAGGAGGTGGAGATCGAGACCCCGCTGGAGAAGACGAAGGCGCGCGTGATCGACGGCAAGAAGCTGGTCTTCGTCTCGATCCTGCGCGCCGGCACCGGCATCCTGGATGGCATGCTGAGCGTGGTGCCGGGCGCCCGCGTGGGCCACATCGGCCTGTACCGCGACCCCAAGACGCTGACGGCGGTGGAGTACTACTTCAAGATGCCGCACAACATGGAGGAGCGCGACGTGATCGTGGTCGACCCCATGCTGGCCACCGGCAACTCCGCCATCGCCGCGGTGGAGCGGCTGAAGGAGCTGCGCCCGCGCTCCATCAAGTTCGTGTGCCTGCTCACCTGCCCCGAGGGCGTGAAGGCCATGAACCAGGCCCACCCTGACGTGCCGATCTACACCGCGGCCATCGACCGCCAGCTCAATGACCACGGCTACATCCTGCCGGGCCTGGGTGACGCGGGCGACCGGATGTTCGGCACCAAGTGACGCGCTCGCCATCCGCGGGCTGACCGGCCCGCAACCGCTGGCACGACGCTTGCAACCCCAACCCCTCGCTGTTCCAACCTGAAGGAGAACCCCTGCCATGTCCACCCGCCGCCATGTCCTGGCCCTTGCATCCGCCCTTGCCCTCGCCGCCCCTGGCCTGGCCCAGGCCCAGGCCAAGTTGAAGGTCGCCGCCATCTACACCGTGCCCTTCGAGCAGCAGTGGGTGAGCCGCATCCACAAGGCGCTGAAGGCGGCCGAGGCACGCGGCGAGATCGAGTACAAGGCGAGCGAGAACGTCGCCAACGCCGACTATGAGCGCGTTATGCGCGAGTACGCCACCGGCGGCAACCAGCTGATCGTGGGCGAGTCGTTCGCGGTCGAGGCCGCGGCGCGCAAGGTCGCCAAGGACTTTCCCAAGGTGAGCTTCCTCATGGGCAGCTCGGGCAAGCCGCAGGCGCCTAACTTCAGCGTGTTCGACAACTACATCCAGGAGCCCGCCTACCTGACCGGCATGATCGCCGGCGGCATGACCAAGAGCAACAAGATCGGCATGGTGGGCGGCTTCCCCATCCCCGAGGTCAACCGCCTGATGCACGCCTTCATGGCTGGCGCGAAGGAGACGAATCCCAAGGTGGAGTTCACGGTGACCTTCATCAACAGCTGGTTCGACCCGCCCAAGGCCAAGGAGGCCGCCTTCGCCATGATCGACAAGGGCGCGGACGTGCTGTACGCCGAGCGCTTCGGCGTCTCCGACGCGGCCAAGGAGAAGGGCAAGCTCGCCATCGGCAACGTGATCAACACGCAGGACAAGTACCCGGACACGGTGGTCGCCTCCGCGCTGTGGAACATGGAGCCCACCATCGACCTGGCCATCAAGACGGTGAAGGAAGGCAAGTTCAAGGCCGAGGACTACGGCAAGTACTCGATGATGAAATACAAGGGCAGCGAACTCGCCCCCCTGGGCACGTTCGAGAAGAAGGTGCCGGCCGAGATCGTGGCCAAGGTGAAGGCGAAGGAGGCTGACATCCTCTCCGGCAAGTTCACCGTCAAGGTCGACGACAGCCAGCCGAAATCGACGGCGAAGTGATGGGGGCGGGCCGGGGTGGGGGCGCCCGCGCGTTGACCGCCCCCGTCCTCCGCCTCGCGGGCATCACCAAGCGCTTCGGCCCGCTGGTCGCCAACGACGCCATCTCGCTGGAACTGGCCGCGGGCGAGGTGCTGGCCTTGCTGGGCGAGAACGGCGCCGGCAAGTCCACCCTGGTCTCCATCCTCTTCGGCCACTACACCGCCGACGAAGGCACCATCGAGGTCTTCGGCCGCCCGCTGCCGCCGGGCCAGCCGCGCGCGGCGCTGGCGGCCGGCATCGGCATGGTGCACCAGCACTTCACGCTGGCGGACAACCTGAGCGTGCTGGACAACGTGCGCATGGGCACCGAGCCGCTGTGGCAGCCCTTCAGCCGCACGGCCGCGGCACGCGCCCGCCTGGAGGAAGTGGCTCGCCGTTTCGGCCTGGCGGTCTCGCCCGATGCCCTGGTCGGCAGCCTCTCGGTGGGCGAGCGGCAGCGGGTGGAGATCCTCAAGGCCTTGTACCGCGGCGCCCGCATCCTGATCCTGGACGAGCCGACCGCGGTGCTGACCCCGCAGGAGGCAGAGTCCCTCTTCGACACCCTGCGGCAGATGGTGGCGCAGGGCCTGTCCATCGTCTTCATCAGCCACAAGCTGGCCGAGGTGCTGCGGGTCTCGCATCGCGTGGCGGTGCTGCGCGCCGGGCGCCTGGTGGCGCAGGCGCCGACCGCGGGCACCACGCAGGCGCAACTGGCGAACTGGATGGTCGGGCAGGACGTGGCCGTGCCCGAGCGGTCGCCGGCGCCATGCGTGGGCGACGTGGTGTGCGCCCTGGAAGGCGTTCATGCGGGCGCCGGTCGCGAGCGCCTGGCCGGCGCCAGCCTGCAGCTGCGCGCGGGCGAGATCACGGCCATCGCCGGCGTGTCGGGCAACGGCCAGCTCGCGCTGGCCGACCTGCTGTGCGGCCTGTGCGCGGCGGACACAGGCCGCGTCACCCTGTCGGGCGAGGCCTTGCGCCCCGCGCCGGCCTGGCTGGTGGGCATGGGCGTGGCGCGCATTCCGGAAGACCGCCACGCCGTGGGCGTGGTGGGGGACCTGCCCGTGTGGGAGAACGCGGTGTCCGAACGGCTGCGCTCGCCGGCGTTCGCGCACGGGCCGCTGGTGCGGCGCGCGGCCGCGCGCGCCCACGCGCAGCACATCGTCGACGCGTACGACGTGCGCGGCGGCGGGCTCGATGCGCCGGCCCGGGCGCTGTCCGGGGGCAACATGCAGAAGCTGATCCTGGGGCGTGCGCTGCTGGCGCCGGATGGCCGCACGCCGCGGCTGATCGTGGCGCACCAGCCCACCTGGGGCCTGGACATCGGCGCCGTGGCCTATGTGCAGCGGCAGCTGATCGCGGCCCGCGATGCCGGCGCGGCGGTGCTGCTGCTGTCCGACGATCTGGACGAGGTGATCGCGCTCGGTGACCGCATCGCCGTCATCCACGCGGGCCATCTCACCGAGGCCCGACCCGCCGCCGACTGGACGCGTGAGGCCATCGGGCTGGCCATGGCCGGCTCGCCCGGGGCCCCGGACGCAGGAGCACACCCATGAGGCTGGAGAAGCGCGCATCCGTGCCACCGCTGGCGCTGCTGCTGGCCTCCGTCGGCGCGGTGGCGTTCACGCTGGTGGTGAGCTCGCTGCTGGTGCTGTGGGCCGGTGCCCCTGTGGGGCCGACCTGGGGCCATGTGCTGCACGGCGGATTCGGCTCTGTCTTCGCCTGGACGGAGACGCTCACGCGCGCGACGCCCCTCATCCTCACCGGCCTGGCCGCCACCATCGCCTTCAAGGCCCGCCTGTTCAACATCGGCGCGGAGGGCCAGCTGTACGCTGGTGCGCTGGGAGCCGTGGCCGTGGGCGGCCTGCATGGCGGCGAGGGCTTCGCGGCGCCCGACGCCCTGCTCTTCGCCGGCATGGTGCTGGCGGCGGCCCTGGCCGGCGCGCTGCTGCTGCTGGGGCCTGCGCTCATGAAGGCGAAGCTGGGCGTGGACGAGGTGGTCACCACGCTGTTGCTGAACTTCGTGGTGCTGCTGGGCGTGTCGGCGCTGCTGGATGGCGCCATGAAGGACCCATCGGCCATGGGCTGGCCGCAGAGCGTGGCGCTCAAGACCGAGCTAGAACTGGGCCGGCTGGTCGAGGGCGCGCGGCTGCACACCGGCCTGCTGCTGGCGGCCGTGCTGGCCGTGGCGCTGTGGGCGCTGCTGCGCTTCACGCCGTTCGGCTTCGACGTGCGCGCCCTGGGGGCCAATGCCCGCGCCGCACAGTTCGCCGGCGTGCCGCCTACCCGCACGCTGGTGGGCGTGGCGCTGCTGTCCGGCGCGCTGGCCGGGCTGGCCGGCGCGGTGGAAGTGGCGGGCCGCACCGGCTACGTGACGCTGGACATGTCGCCCGGCTATGGCTACAGCGGCATCGTCATCGCCATGCTGGCCGGGCTGCATCCATTGGGCGTGCTTGCCGCCGCGGTGTTCGTGGCCGGCATGCTGGTGGGGGCCGACAGCATGAGCCGCGCCGTCGGCGTGCCGACCTACATCGCCGACGTCATCGTCGCCGCCTCGCTGCTGGCGGTGCTGGTGGCCGGCCTGCTGGCGCAGTACCGGGTGAGGTGGCGGTGATGGACCTCCTCGACATCCTGCTCAACCCCGCCTTCTGGGTCGCGGTGCTGCGCATCGCCACGCCGCTGATCCTGGGCACGCTGGGCGTGCTGCTGTGCGAGCGCGCGGGCGTGCTCAACCTGGGCATCGAGGGCATCATGGTCGCCGGGGCCTTCACCGGCTGGCTGGCGGTGTACGCCGGCCTGCCGCTCTGGGGCGGGGTGGCGGTGGCCATGGCCACGGGGGCCGTGTTCGGCCTGCTGCACGCACTGCTCACGGTGGGCCTCGCGCTCTCGCAGCACGTCGCCGGCCTGGGCATCACGCTGCTTGCAACGGCGCTCAGCTACTACGGCTACCGGGTGAGCTTTCCCAAGGTGAACACGCCGCCGACCATCACGCCCTTCGCGCCGATGGAAGGGCTGGGCATCCCCATCCTCTCGGCGCAGACACCGCTCACCCTGCTGGCCCTGCTGGCGGTGCCCGCGGTCGGCTGGCTGCTGTACCGCACCCCGCTGGGCCTGGCGATCCGCATGGTGGGCGAGAACCCGCAGGCCGCCG
The DNA here is from genome assembly GCF_041916345.1 of Ramlibacter sp. Lineage (GTDB taxonomy): Bacteria > Pseudomonadota > Gammaproteobacteria > Burkholderiales > Burkholderiaceae_C > Ramlibacter. The sequence goes on along the minus strand of NZ_JAYRZR010000002.1, from coordinate 115,676 downwards.
AGAGCCAGGGCGCCAGCGTGCTGGCCCTGCGCACCGGCGCCATCGTGGCGGGCTCGGCGCTGATGGGCGTGGCCGGCGCCTTTCTCACGCTGTCGGCCTTCAACAGCTTCTACTTCAACATGATCAACGGCCGCGGCTGGATCTGCGTGGCCCTGGTCGTGTTTGCCTCCTGGCGGCCCGGCAAGGCGCTGCTGGGCGCCCTGCTCTTCGCCTTCTTCGACGCGCTGCAGCTGCGGCTGCAGCAGGCGGGCGACGCCGTGCTGCCCTACCAGATCTACCTGATGCTGCCCTACCTGCTGTCGATCCTGGCGCTGGTGCTGGTGGCGCGCAAGGCGGCCTATCCGCAGGCGCTGATGAAGCCGTATCGCAAGGGCGAACGCTAGGCATCCGGATGGCAGGCCGCGGCGGACTGTGCGACCATCCGCCCCATGCCCGCCAAGCCCTACGACCTGATCGTCTTCGGTGCCACCGGTTTCACCGGGCGCCTGGTGGCCGAGTACCTGTTCGCCAATTACGGCACCGACGGCAAGGTGCGCTGGGCCATCGCCGGGCGCCATGCCGCGCGCCTGGCCCAGGTCAGGGCAGCCATCGGCGCCGACGAGCGCCTGCCATTGCTGTTGGCCGACGCGAACGACGCCGACGCGCTGGCCGCGCTCGTGCATCAGGCGCGGGTGGTGGCCACCACGGTCGGCCCCTATCAACTGCATGGGGAACCCCTGGTACGCGCCTGCGCGCAGTCTGGCACCGACTACGTGGATCTGTGCGGCGAACCCGCGTGGATGGCCCGCATGATCCCGCTGTACACCGAGACCGCGCACCGCACCGGCGCACGCATCACGTTCTCCTGCGGCTTCGACTCGCTGCCGTTCGACCTGGGCGTGGTCTATCTGCAGCATGAGGCGCAGCGCCGCCTGGGCGCGCCCCTCACGGGCGTGCGCGCGCGCGTCCGCGTGATGAAGGGCGGGCCCTCCGGCGGCACCATCGCGAGCCTGCTCGCCACGGTGGAGGCGATGCAGCGTGACCCGCAGGCCGCGCGCCTGATGGCCGATCCGTTCGCGCTCGTGCCCGGCCTCAAGGGCGCCGCGGCCCAGCCCGATGGCGACACCGCCGCGTATGACACCGATGCGAAGGCGTGGACGGGGCCTTTCGTGATGGCGCCCATCAACACCAAGAACGTGCACCGCACCCACGCGCTGCTGGGTCATCCCTGGGGGCTGGGCTTCACCTACGACGAACGCATGCTCACCGGCGACGGCGACCACGGCGAACGCATCGCGCGCGGCCTGGTCAAGCAGGCCCGCATCCAGAACGCCCTGCTGGGCTTCGGGCCCACGCGCGCGCTGCTGAGGCGCTTCGCGCTGCCCAAGCCTGGCGAGGGCCCCAGCCGCGAGCAGCGCGAGCGCGGCCGCTACGAGATCGTCTTCAGCGGCGAGACCGCCGACCGCCGCCAGCTGCGCGCGATCGTCAAGGGCGATCGCGACCCCGGCTACGGCTCCACCTGCAAGCTGATGACCGAGACCGCCCTCTGCCTGGCGAGTGACATTCCCCGCACCCGCACCCCGGGCGGCGTGTGGACCGCCGGCGCAGCGATGGGCATGACGCTGGTGCAGCGACTGCATGCGCGCGCCGGGCTGAGTTTCTCCATCGAGGAGTGAGGAGCGGGCACGCCCGGGCGCGTCCCGCCGGCTGCATCCGACGGTCAACGCCGCATCGGGCATGATTCGCCCCCATGACCAGCCCCGACACCCGTTTCTCCTCGCTGGCCCTGAGCCCGGCGACGCTGGCCAATCTGGAGCGCCTCGAGTACCGCGAGATGACGCCGATCCAGGCCGCCACCCTGCCGGCGGCCCTGCTGGGGCAGGACCTCATCGCCCAGGCCAAGACCGGCAGCGGCAAGACCGCGGCCTTCGGACTGGCCTTGCTGGCCCAGCTGAACCCGCGGCGCTTCGCGGTGCAGGCGCTGGTGCTGTGCCCCACGCGTGAGCTGGCGGACCAGATGGCCACCCAGCTGCGGCTGCTGGCGCGCGCGGAAGAGAACATCAAGGTGGTGACGCTCGTCGGTGGCGTGCCGCTGCGCGGCCAGGCCAGCACGCTGGAGCACGGCGCCCATGTGGTGGTCGGCACGCCGGGCCGGGTGCTGGATCACCTGCAGCGCGGCAGCCTGCAGCTCGATGCGGTGCGCACGCTGGTGCTGGACGAGGCGGACCGCATGCTCGACATGGGCTTCTTCGAGGACATTGCCAGCGTGGTGCGCCTGTGCCCGGCGGACCGCCAGACGCTGCTGTTCTCGGCCACCTATCCCGAGGGCGTCGAGCGGCTCGCCACCCAGTTCATGCGTCAGCCGCGCATGGTGAAGGTGGAGGCGCAGCACAGCGCCACCCGCATCGAGCAGCGCTGGTATGGGGTCACTGAATCCCAGCGCGTCGCGGCGGTGGGACGCCTGCTGGATCACTTCCGGCCCCAAAGCACGCTGGCCTTCTGCAACACCAAGGCACGCTGCCGCGAGGTGGTGGAGGCCCTGCGTTCGCGCGGCATCCATGCATTGGCGCTGCATGGCGACCTGGAACAGCGCGACCGCGATCAGGTGCTGGTGCGCTTCGCCAACCGCAGCTGCTCGGTGCTGGTGGCCACCGACGTGGCGGCGCGCGGCCTGGACATCGCCAGCCTGGCCGCCGTCATCAACGTCGAGGTCTCGCCCGATCCCGAGGTGCACATCCACCGCATCGGTCGCACGGGCCGCGCGGGCGAGTCGGGACTGGCCCTCAGCCTGGCCAGCCTCGACGAGATGGGGGCGGTGGGCCTGGTGGAGCAGTTGCAGGGCCGCCCTTCCGAATGGCACCCGCTGGCCGAACTCACCCCCGCGGGCGGCCCGCCGCTCGCACCGCCCATGGCCACGCTGCACATCCAGGGCGGCCGCAAGGAGAAGATCCGCCCCGGCGACGTGCTGGGTGCGCTCACCAAGGACTTGGGCTTCACCCGCGAGCAGGTGGGCAAGATCGACGTCAACGAGTTCTCCACCTACGTGGCGATGGATCGCCGCGTCGCCGCCGACGCCGCGCGGCGCCTCGCAGCCGGCCGCATCAAGGGGCGCGGCGTGAAGGTGCGCGTGCTGGACGACTAGACTCCCGGCCGACCATGGAGATCACCGACCTGCATCAGCGCCTGCTGGCCGCCGGAGCCGGGCCCACCCATGCCGCGCGTGTGCTGCGGCTGTGGGCGAACGCCCTGCCCCAGTCACACGGCCGGCGGGCCGCCGCCAGCTACTACCCCGCGTCGCTGCTGGCCGCACTGCCCGCCTTCGAGGCGGGGCTGGCAGCGATCGCCACGGTGCGCTCGGCGCACCCAGGGGCGGACGGGTCCGAGCGCCTGCTGGTGGCGCTGGCCGATGGTCAGACGGTCGAGAGCGTGCTGCTCCCGCGGGACGGCGTGTGCATCTCCTCGCAGGTGGGCTGCGCGGTCGGCTGCCGCTTCTGCATGACCGGGCGCGAGGGCCTGCTGCGCCAGCTTGGCTCGGCCGAGATGGTCGCCCAGGTGGTCCTCGCCCGGCAGCGTCGCCCGGTGAAGAAGGTGGTCTTCATGGGCATGGGTGAGCCGGCCCACAACCTGGATGCGGTGATGGAGGCCATCGACTGCCTGGGCACGCTGGGCGGCATCGGCCACAAGAACCTCGTGTTCTCCACCGTGGGCGACCCGCGCGTGTTCGAGCGCCTGCCGCGCGGGCGGGTGAAGCCGGCCCTGGCGCTGTCGCTGCACACCACGCGCGACGACCTGCGGCGCGAGCTGCTGCCCCGCGCGCCGCGAATGACGCCGCAGGAGCTGGTGGACGCCGGCGAAGCCTACGCCCGCGCCACCGGCTACCCCATCCAGTACCAGTGGACCCTGCTGGCCGGCGTGAACGACGGCGACGAGGAGCTGGACGCCATCGCCCGTCTGCTCGCCGGCAAGTACGCGGTGCTGAACATGATCCCCTTCAATGCGGTCGATGGCTTCGACTACCGCCGGCCCGGCTGGGACCGCTGCCGCGAGATCGCGCGCACGCTGCACCGGCGCGGCATCCTCACCAAGCTGCGGCAATCGGCGAGGCAGGATGTGGAGGGCGGGTGCGGGCAGCTGCGGGCGCGGGCGGAGCGGCCCGTGGCCATCTTGCGACGCGGCGACGGCCCGGGGCGGGCCCCGGCCGCGGGCACGGCTTATGCTCACCGCGCCACAGGGACCTGAAGCGCCACACCATGCTCGACCTCCTCATCACCCACGCCACCCTGCCCGATGGCCGCACCGACCAGTCGGTGGCGGTGCAAGGGGGGCGCATCGTGGACGTTCAGCCGGGCCTGCAGGTGCCCGCCGCCGAGACCGTGGACGCGCAGGGCCAGCTGCTCACGCCGCCCTTCTGCGATCCGCACTTCCACCTGGACGCCACGCTCAGCTACGGGCTGCCGCGCGTCAACCAGAGCGGCACGCTGCTGGAGGGCATCGCGCTCTGGGGCGAGCTGAAGCCCCTGCTGACCGAGGAGGCGCTGGTCGAGCGCGCCCTCGCCTACTGCGACTGGGCAGTGGCCAAGGGCCTGCTGGCGATCCGCAGCCATGTGGACACGAGCGACCCCAGCCTGCTGCCGGTGCGCGCGATGCTGGCGGTGAAGGAACGCGTGGCGCCCTACCTCGACCTGCAGCTGGTCGCCTTCCCGCAGGATGGCGTGCTGCGCACCCCCGGCGGTGTGGAGAACCTGCAGCGCGCGCTCGACCTGGGCGTGGATGTCGTCGGCGGCATTCCGCACTTCGAGCGCACCATGGCCGACGGCGCGGCCAGCGTGCGGCTGCTGTGCGAGCTGGCGGCGGAGCGCGGCAAGCTGGTGGACATGCACTGCGACGAATCCGACGACCCCTTGTCGCGCCACATCGAGACCCTGGCGTTCGAGGCCCAGCGCCTGGGCCTGCAGGGCCGCGTGAACGGCAGCCACTGCACTTCCATGCACAGCATGGACAACTACTACGTGAGCAAGCTGATCCCGCTCATCGCCGAGAGCGGCGTGAGCGTGGTCGCCAATCCCCTCATCAACATCACGCTGCAGGGCCGGCACGACACCTATCCCAAGCGGCGCGGCATGACCCGCGTGCCCGAGCTGCTGGCCGGCGGCGTGACGGTGGCCTTCGGGCATGACTGCGTGATGGACCCCTGGTACGGCATGGGCTCGGCCGACATGCTGGAGGTGGCGCACATGGGTCTGCACGTGGCGCAGATGACCAGCCAGCCGGCCATCCGGCAGTGCTTCGAGGCCGTGACGACCCAGGCGGCGAAGGTGATGCACCTGGATCACTACGGCATCGCCCCGGGCTGCGACGCCAGCTTCGTGCTGCTGCAGGCGCGCGATCCGGCCGATGCCATCCGCCTGCGGGCGACGCGGCTCAAGGTCTGGCGTCGCGGCCAGTTGCTGGCTTCGGCCGCCCAACAGGTCAGTACGCTGAACCTGCCAGACCGGCCTGCGGGCACGGCCTTCGAGCTGCCCCGGCACGCCACCCGTTAACGCCTCGTCATGACGGATCGCCATCGCGCCGCGTGGGTGTGGGCCGGTTTCGCCCTGCTGGTGGGCTGCGCCGCCGTCCTGCGGCTGTCAGCGCTGCAATACACCTACGACCACCCGGACGAGATCATCACCGTCGGCGTGGCGTCGCACCTGCTGCAATTTGGCACGCTGGACACGAACTGGCACCACGCGGAGCTGCTGCCACCGTGGTTCCGCTACCCGCAGTACAACTTCTCGGCCTACATGCTGGCCTCGGCCGCGGCCTTGCAATTGCGCGAATGGTGGCCGGGCGGCACCGTCCTGGAGGCGCTGCCCTGGCTGCGTGGCTTCAGTGCGTTGCTGGGCGCTGCCAGCGTGGCGGGCACCTTCCTGCTCGCACGCCACTGGTTCGGCGCCGTCACGGGCCTCGTGGCCGCCGCCCTGGTGGCGGTTCACCCGCTGCTGGTGCAGGACGCGCTCTATGCGCGGCCGGAGACCTTCGTCACGCTGCTCACGCTGGTGCTGGTCGGGCTGCTGTCGGGCCGGCCACCCGTGCGGCCCGAGCGCGCCTTCGGCGCCGCCCTGGTGCTGGGCCTGCTGATCGCGACCAAGGTCTCGATGCTGCTCCTCCTGCCGCTGCTGGTGCTGGCGCTGGACCCGCACGAGCGGCGGCCGGCCACACGCGGCGTGGCCGCCCTCGGGCCTGCGGAGCGCGCCTATGCATGGGCCCGCGCCTATCCCATGCCCGCCGGCCTGCTCGCCGGCTTCGTGCTCGGCGCGCCTTACGCGCTGGTGCACTTCGCGGATTTCCTGGATGGCGTGCGGGTGCTGCGCACCCAGTACGGCACCTACCACTGGCCACACGGCACGCCGGATGGCAGCTACCTGGAGCGGGTGGCCTATGCCCTGCGCTACTTCAACGCGACCACCGGCGTGTGGCTGGTGGTGGCCGTGATCGGCGCTGCCCTCACCGCGTGGCGTCGCCAGTGGCGGCCGCTTGCGGCGTTCCTCGTCGCGCTGGGCACGGTGGTGCAGTTCGCCGGCTACCCGGTGTTCTTCGAGCGCAACCTGAGCCATGTCGTGCCGCTGCTGTGCGTGTTCGCGGCGCTGGCCCTGGTTTCCCTGGCACGGCTCGCCCGCGCCCGCTGGCTGCAGGCGGTGCTGCTGGTCGCCTGCACCGCTGCGGTGGCGGGGCCCTCCGTGCGCACCACCTGGCGGCTCTACGCGGACGAACTGTCCGGCGTGTCGCAGCAGCGGCTGCTGGCGGAGCGCCAGCGGGTGGAGCGGCACTTCGGCCTGAAGGCCATCCTCATCCCCTGGACGGAAGACCGCGCCCTGATCCGCAAGCTGCTCGCCCACACCTGCGGGCCGGTGCTGGTGCAGATGCCGACCGTTCGCAACGGCGCGGCGCAAGCCCTGCTGGATGAACTGGCCCGTGTCGACGGACTGACCGAAGTCGCCCGCCACCTGTCGCGCTTCGAGCACGCGCCGCCCAGCACGCTGCACACCTACTTCACGCCCACCACCGTGTTCCTGCATCGCGGCGCCGACCCCGACTTCTGCTGGCGCAACGGCGGCGGCACCGTGCCGGTGACCATGGTGGGGGACCGTCTGCCCGTTCTGGGCATCGAGGCTGGCGACGGCTGGACGCGCGGCGGCGCCTACGGCGTGCGGTCCGATCCATTCGGCAGCGGGGACTACTTCGGCTCCTGGTCAGGCAGTGACACCCATCGCAGCCGGCTGCGATTGCTGCTCGACACATCGATGGCCGACTTCGTCGTGGTCCCGCTGCGAACCGGCCCCTCGGAACTGCACCACGCCCTGCGCCTGAGCGATGCCGACACCGGCCAGGTGCTGCTCTACCTGCCGGTGCCGCCCTCCACCACCTGGATGCTGCCAGCCGTGCGCGTGCCTGCGCGCACGCAGCGGCTGGCCGTGGAGGTGATCGACATGGGTGCCGGCTGGGGGGACTGGGTCGCGGTGGGCATGCCCCGCGGGCTTCGCTGAACCCGTCAGGCGGCAGCCGCGCGCGGCCTGGTGCGGGCCAGCGCGAACTGCGCCAGCAGGCCGAGCACCGTCCACCCCAGCATCAAGGCACCCATTGCCGCCGCCCCGTGGTGCGGCACCAGGCCGACCACGAAGCCGGCGAGCGCGCCCACGAGCTGCTGCATCACGCCCCCTACCGCGGCCGCGGAGCCAGCCAGGGCCGGGATCAGGCCCACGGTGCCCGCCAGCGTGGGCGGCACCAGCAGGCCGTGGCCAATGCCCATCAGCACCAGGGGCAGCGCGAGCGACAGCGGCGTGTTCCACCCTGCCAGCGCACAAGCCAGCACGCCGAGGATGCCGGCGTGGGTGGCGATCTGGCCCGCCGTCATGAGGCGGCGGTCGCCGATGCGGTGCACCAGCCGTGTCGTCAGCGCATTGCCCACGATGTACGAACCCGGGATGGCCATGATGGTCCAGCCGATGTCCTGCGGCGGCACGCCATAGCCCGCCAGCACCAGCGGCGTGCCGCCGAGGAAGGTGTAGAAGGCCGCGGTGAGCGAGGACAGGATCACCACGTGCAGCACGAAGGCCGGCTCGCGGGCCAGCCGGGCATAGCCGGCCAGCAGCGCCGCCGCGCCGCCCCCGGTGGCCGGCGGACGGGGCACACGGGGCAGCCGCCACGCCGCGACCAGCAGCACCGCACCCAGCACGGCCATCAGCGCGAAGTTGCCCTGCCAGCCAAGCCGCACGTGGATCTGCCCGCCCAGCAGCGTCGCCGCCGGCGGACACAGGCCCATGGTCATGCCGACGAAGGCCATCATGCGGGTGCGGTCCGGGCCCGAGAAGTAGTCCTGCACCATGGCCCGCCCGGCCACCATGCCCGCCGCGCAGCCCGCGCCCTGGATCAGCCGCGCCACGGTCAGCACCGTGAGGCTCGGCGCCAGCGCCGCCAGCACCGAGCCGGCGATGGCGATGACCAGCCCGCCCATCAGCACCGGTCGGCGGCCCAGCCGGTCCGACAGGGGCCCCCAGACGAGCTGCAGGCAGCCGTAGGCCGCGATGTAGCCGCTGAAGGTGAGCTGCACCGCCGCCTGCGAGGCGTCGAACACGCCCGGCCACGCCTGCATCGAGGGCAGGCAGATGGTCATGGCCAGCAGGCCGAAGGCCAGTTGGGCCAGCAGGTTGAGCATGAGCCCCAGGCTGGCGCGGGGCGGTGGGGAATCCGGCTGCATCGTGAAGCGATCGAGTGTAGGCGCAGAGCCTGGTGGGCGGCTTGCGGGGGTGCAGCTCGTCGCGGCCAGACGCCATTCGTCGCTGCCGGGGCGCGCTTCGTCACGCCAGCCGACGGCCCGTCGCGCGGCGGATGACGCGTGCGGGGCGCCCGGGCACAGTGCCGCGACCCTGGAGGAGCCTCATGCAAGCGATCACGCCGACTGGCGAACTGCCCACCCCCCGCAACCGCGCGTTCCGGCGTCGCCCCACCCTTGCGTCCCTCGGCATGCCGGCGAATCCCCGGGCCTGCTTGTGGATCGCCCTGCTCGCCGGCTCGCTGGCCCTGGCAGCCTGCAGCGACGGCGCCAAGGCTTCGGCGCCAGGCGCGGCCTCCGCGCGTGCGACCCTGCTGCTGGGCCCGGAGGACGTGCTGGTCGTCGGCTCGGCCGACGGCCCGTCGGGCCCGCTGCTCACCGGCACGCTGCAGCCCGAGCGCCGGGCCGACCTGCGCGCCGAACTCGGCACTGTCGTCACCTCGGTGCTGCGGGAGAACGGTGAGCCCGTACGTCAGGGGGAGCTGCTGGTGCGGCTGGATGACACGGCGGTCCGCGATGCCCTGCTGTCCGCCCAGGCCGCCGAGCGCGCTGCGGGCCAGGCGCTGGAGCAGGCGCAGCGGCAGCTGGACCGGCTGCAGACCCTGCGCGCCTCGGGCATGGCATCCATGCAGGCGCTGGAAGACACCGAGGCACGCCGTGATGCGGCCCGCAGCGAACTGGCGGCGGCCCAGGCCCGGGTGGCACAGGCTCGCCAGCAACTGCAGCGCACCGAGGTGCGCGCGCCCTTCGACGGCGTGGTCAGTGAGCGGAAGGTCTCCGTCGGCGACACCGCGCAGGTCGGCCGCGAGCTGCTGAAGGTGATCGATCCGCGCCGTCTGCGCATCGAGGGTGTGCTGCCCGCCGAGGCCGCCGCGTCCCTGCGTGTCGGCCAGACGGTGAGCTATCGCGTGCAGGGCCAGGACGCCACGGCGTTCACCGGCACGCTGCGACGCATCAGCCCGGCCGCGCAGGCGGCGACGCGGCAAGTGGAGGTGCAGGTGGAGGTCGACCCCACCACCCCGGCGCGGCTGGCTGGCCTGTACGTCGAAGGCCGGGTCCACGCCAGCGAGGCGGCACGGCTGGCGCTGCCGGCCTCGGCCGTGGTCGCCGAAGGCCGCCAGGCCTGGGTGTGGAAGATCGACGGCCCGCGGCTGCGCAAGGTGCCGGTGGATGTGGCGCCGCGCGACCCCCGCCGCGGTGACCACGCGCTGCGCGGCGGCCTGGCCGCGGGCGACCGCGTGCTGCGCCATCCGGTCGGCAACCTGAGCGACGGCCAGGCCGTGCGTGAGTCGGGTCCCGTGGCCGATGGCGCGGGCCGCGCTTCCTGAGGGCCGGACCATGTTTCTCTCCGACTTCAGCATTCGCCGGCCCCTGGCCACGGTCGTCGTGGTGATCATGCTCATGGCGCTGGGCCTGCTGGCGCTGCGCAGCCTGCGGGTGAACGAGATTCCGGACGTCGAGCAGCCGGTGCTGGCCATCGAGATCGCCTACCCCGGCGCCTCGCCCGAGACGGTGGAACGCGAAGTGATCAACCGGGTCGAGCGCGCGCTGCAGGGCATCGCTGGCGTGAGCGAGGTACGCTCCCTGGCCAAGGACAGCCAGGCGCAGGTCGTGCTGATCTTCGCCTTCGGCCGCAACATGATCGAGGCGGCCGACGAGGTGCGGAACGCCATCGGCGGCATCCGCTACAAGCTGCCGGTGGAGATGCGCGAGCCGGTCGTGCGGCGCCGCGACCCCTCCGCCCAGCCGGTGATGGATCTCGCACTGTCGTCCGGCACGCAGGGCCATGACGCGCTCTCGCGTCTGGCCGAGGACGAGATCGCCGACAAGCTGCGGGCAGTGCCCGGCGTGTCGGTGGTCACGGTCACCGGCTCGCTGCGGCGTGAACTGAGCATCCTGCTGCACGCGGACCGCCTGCGGGAGCACCGCATCTCGGTGGCCGAGGTCACCGCCGCCGTCCGCGCGCAGAACGCCAACGCGCCGGTCGGCCGCGTGGTAGGCCCGCTGGACGACCAGAGCATCCGCCTGCTGGGCCGCTTTGCCCAGCCCGCGGACTTCGCACAGCTGGTCGTGCGACGGCGCGGCGACGAGGTACTGCGGCTGGGCCAGCTTGCCACCGCGGTGGACGGCTTTGCGGAGCCCGAGAGCGTGAGCCTGCGCAATGGCGAGCCGAACGTGACGCTGGCCGTGACCCGCGCGCGGGACGCCAGCACAGTGGCCGTGGCCGCTGGCGTGCGCAAGGTGGTCGAGGACATCAACCGCGGCCTGCCGGCCGGCACGCGACTCGCCGTGACGCGCGACGGCGGGCGCGATGCGCAGGCCAACCTCAACAACGTGATCGAGGCGCTGGTGCTGGGCGCCGTGCTGACGGTGGCGGTGGTCTACGTGTTCCTGAACTCGTGGCGCTCCACGCTCATCACCGCGCTCAGCCTGCCCACCTCGGCCATCGCGGCCTTCATCGCCATCTGGCTGTGCGGCCTGACGCTGAACATCATGACGCTGCTGGGCCTGTCGCTGGCGATCGGCGTGCTGATCGATGACGCGATCGTGGTGCGAGAGAACATCGTGCGGCATCTCGAGCGCGGGGCCGACCGGCTGACGGCCGCTCGCCAGGGCACGGCCGAGATCGGCCTCGCGGTGGCGGCCACCACCTTCTCCATCGTGGCCATCTTCGTGCCGGTGGCCTTCATGCCCGGTGCGGCAGGCGAGTGGTTCCGCCCCTTCGCGCTGGCCGTCACCTGCTCGGTGCTGATCAGCCTGCTGGTGTCGTTCACGCTGGACCCGATGATCTCTGCCTACTGGGGTGACCCGCCGCCGCATGCGCGCGCGGCGCCCTCGCGCCTGGGCGCGGCGCTGGCCCGCTTCAATGCCTGGTTCGACCATCAGGCCGACCGCTATGCGGGCGTGATCGCCTGGGCGCTGACGCACCGTGCGTGGATGGGCGTGGCCGCCGCGGGCAGCTTCATCGGCGCCATTGCCCTGCAGGCAGCGTTCGGCGGCTCCAGCTTCCTGCCGGTGCAGGACGGCAGCACCATCGCCATCGAAGTCCGTGTGCCTTCGGGCACCAGCCTGGCCTACGCGCAGGCGAAGGTCGAGCGCGCCGCCACCCTGGCGCGCACGCTGCCCGAGACACGGGCCACCAACAGCCAGGTCAACGCCGAGGGCGGCCGGGTGTACGTGGACCTCGGGCCCTCCACCGAGCGCCACCGCTCGGCGCTGGAAGTGGCCCGTGACCTGCGCGTGCGCCTGCAGGAGCTGGTGGGCGCGGAGCTGGTGGTGATCGACGACATCAACAACGGCGTGCGCAAGCCGGTGCAGATCCAGTTCCATGGGCCGGATGCGCGCGTGCTGACGGCTGTCGCCCAGCGCTACATGGACCGCCTGCGCACCGTGCCGGGCGCGGTGGACGTCGGCCTGTCGGAACAGGCGCCCAAGCCCGAGCTGCGGGTGGCCCTGGACCGCGGGCTCGCCGGCCAACTGGGCGTGTCGGTACAGGATGCCGCCCAGGCCCTGCGGGTCGCCTTTGCCGGCGTGGAGGCCGGCGACTGGATCGACCCCGGCGGCCAGGCCCGTGACGTGGCGATCCGGCTGCGCCCTTCGGACCGCACGAGCCCGGCCGACCTGGAGCGGCTGCCGCTTGCCGTAGGCGATGGGCAGGATGTGGTGCCCCTCGGCCAGATCGCGCGCGTGACCGTGGGCGAAGGCCCGGCGCTGATCCGCCACCTGGACGGCCGGCGGCTGATCGCGGTCTCCGCCAACGTGCAGGGCCGCGCCTCCGGCGAGGTCATCGCCGAGGCGATGCGCCTGGCCAAGGCCATGGACTTCCCGCCCGGCTACGGTGTCTCGCTCGGCGGCGCCGGCAAGGACCAGCAGGAGGTGTTCGGCGCCATGGGTGTCGCGCTGGTCATGGGGGTCGGGCTGATGTACCTGATCCTCGTGATGCAGTTCGGTTCGTTCACCGCGCCCATCGCGGTGATGGCCTCGCTGCCGCTCAGCCTGGTGGGCGTGGTGCTGGCCCTGCTGGCCACCGGCGCGACGCTCAACCTCATGAGCTTCATTGGCGTGATCATGCTGATGGGCCTGGTCGCCAAGAACGCGATCCTGCTGCTCGACGCCGCGCGCCAGCACCAGCGGGCGGGCGTGGCGCGCGATGCGGCGCTGCGGGCCGCAGGCCGGGAACGGCTGCGGCCGATCCTGATGACCACCTTCGCACTCATCGCCGGCATGCTGCCCGTGGCCATCGGCACCGGCGAAGGGGCGTCGTTCTACCGGCCGATGGCCATCGCGATCATCGGCGGCACCATCACCTCCACCTTGCTCACGCTGCTGGTCGTGCCGGCGTTCTACGATGCCATCGAGTCCGCGCGGGACCGCATCGCGGCCCGTCTGGCACGCAGGGGCGCGCCGGAACAGGCGCCCGTCAGCGCGTGAGCTCGATCGGCCCGAAGGCCACGCCCGCCTGCGCCGCCAGCCAGGCCACCGCCGCCCAGGCCGCCACGTTCTGCGGCATGGAGGAGGGATCCACCCGCTCCACCGTGTCGTTGACCGTGTGGTGCACGTCGAAGTAGCGCGTGCCGTCCTGGGTGAGCTCCACCGCCGGCCAGTTGCGCATGCGCATCAGCACCGATGCGTCCGGTGACGGGTTGCCGGGCTGGCCGTCGGCCTCGATGCCCAGTGGCGCCAGCACGCGCGACATGGCGTCGATGACGGGCTGCGCCTCGGGCCGCATGCGGGCGCGGAAGCGCCAGATACGGTCGGCGCCGAAGTCGCTCTCGCCCAGCAGCTGGTGGGGCTGCGCCTGGTAGCGCTGCCCGTAGTCCCTCGCACCGTCGAAGCCGTTCTCCTCATTGCCGAACAGCACCACGCGCACCGTGCGGCGCGGCTGGCGGCCGGCATCCAGCAGCACCTTGGCCGCAGCCATCACGATCCCAACGCCGCTGGCGTCGTCCTGCGCGCCGGGCGTGATGTCCCAGGTGTCCAGGTGGGCGCCCAGCAGCACCACCTCTTTCGCGAGGTCGGTGCCGGGCACTTCGCCGATGACGTTGTGCGTGACGGCGCGCAGCTGCGGCACGCGCGCCATGTGCACGCGCATGCGCAGCGCCTGGCCAGCGGCCACCCGCTCGGCCATCCAGTCGGCGTCGGGCACGCCCACGGCGACGGCAGGAATCTGCGCGACCTGCGGGTCGTAGCGCATGGCGCCGGTATGGGCGATCTGGTCGCGGTCCGTGCCGATCGAGCGGATCGCCACGGCCAGCGCACCACGACGCGCCGCTTCCACCGCGCCGGCCACGCGCGCCAGCACCGCGCGGCCATAGCCACTGCCGTCGCGCGAACGGTCCATCTTCTGGTCGATGAAGACGATGCGGCCCCGCGCCTTGTCACTGCTGTCGGCACGCAGGGCCTGGAAGTCCGGGTACCACGCGATCTCAGCCTCGATGCCGGGTTCGGCCGTGCCGACGGTGTTGCCCAGGGCCACGGCGACCACGGCACGCTTCTCGGGCGCCGTCACTTCCACGGTCGTGGCACCACGCTGCCACACCGTCAGCGGCACCGGATCGGCGCGCACGTTGGCAAAGCCCAGGCGACGCAGGTGCGACTGGGCCCAGGCCACGGCCATCGCATCGCCCGGCGAGCCCGCAGGGCGCGGACCCACCTCTCGCACCAGCGAGGCCATCAGATCGTAGGCGAGCGAGGTCTTGAGCCCCGCGTCACGCAAGGTGACGGCGTGAGCGAGGTCCGCTTCGGAGAGCACGGGGATCGACTGGGCCATCGAGACGAGGGGCACGCCGGCGGAAGCCGCCAGCAGGGACCGGAGCAGCACGCGCCGGCGATGGGAGGTGGGTTGCATCATGGCGTCGGATTGTGCGCGAGCGCCTCGTGCCCCAGCCTTGGTGAAAACGAAAAGGGCCACCCCTGGGGTGGCCCTTGCCTGCGGCACGATGCCCTTACGGGTTGTCGGTGGAGATTTCCTCCGGCTCCGGCTTGGCCTTGCCCTCCTTCTTGGGCAGCGGCTGGATGTCCAGCTTCACGTCGGCCGTCTCCACGCCCTTCTCGTCGGTCTTCAGGTCGATGTCCACCGTGAGGCGACCGCCCTCGGTGAGGCGACCGAACAGCAGCTCGTCGGCCAGGGCGCGGCGGATCGTGTCCTGGATGAGGCGCTGCATCGGCCGCGCGCCCATCAGCGGATCGAAGCCCTTGCGCGCCAGGTACTTGCGCAGGACGTCGGTGAAGGTGACCTCCACCCGCTTCTCGGCGAGCTGCTGCTCCAACTGGAGCAGGAACTTGTCGACCACGCGCAGGATGATCTGCTCGTCGAGCGGCTTGAAGTTGACGATGGCGTCCAGGCGGTTGCGGAACTCAGGCGTGAACAGGCGCTTGATGTCGGCCATCTCGTCGCCGGCCTGGCGCTCGGTGGTGAAACCGATCACCGCCTTGTTCATGGTCTCGGCGCCCGCGTTCGTGGTCATGATCAGGATCACGTTGCGGAAGTCGGCCTTGCGGCCGTTGTTGTCCGTCAGCGTGCCGTGGTCCATGACCTGCAGCAGGACGTTGAAGATGTCCGGGTGCGCCTTCTCGATCTCGTCGAGCAGCAGCACCGCGTGCGGCTTCTTGGTGACGGCCTCGGTGAGCAGGCCGCCCTGGTCGAAGCCGACGTAGCCCGGAGGCGCGCCGATCAGGCGGCTGACCGCGTGACGCTCCATGTACTCGGACATGTCGAAGCGGATCAGCTCGATGCCCATGATGTAGGCGAGCTGCTTGGCGGCCTCGGTCTTGCCCACGCCGGTGGGGCCGGAGAACAGGAAGGCGCCGATGGGCTTGTCGGCCTTGCCCAGGCCCGAGCGCGCCATCTTGACGGAGGACGCCAGCACCTCCAGCGCCTTGTCCTGCCCGAACACCACGCTGCGCAGGTCGCGCTCGAGGTTCTGCAGCTTGCCGCGGTCGTCGTTGGAGACGGAGGCTGGGGGGATGCGCGCAATCTTGGCCACGATCTCCTCGACCTCGGACTTGGAGATGGTCTTCTTGCGCTTGTTCACCGGCAGGATGCGCTGGGCGGCACCGGCCTCGTCGATCACGTCGATGGCCTTGTCGGGCAGGTGGCGGTCGTTGATGTACTTGGCGGAGAGTTCCGCGGCGGCCTGCAGGGCGTTGGCCGCGTACTTCACGCTGTGGTGCTCCTCGAAGCGGCTCTTCAGGCCCTTCAGGATCTCGATGGTCTGCTCCACCGTCGGCTCGACCACGTCCACCTTCTGGAAGCGGCGGGACAGCGCGGCGTCCTTCTCGAAGATGCCGCGGTACTCGGTGAAGGTGGTGGCGCCGATGCACTTGAGGGTACCCGACGACAGCGCCGGCTTCAGCAGGTTGGAGGCATCCAGCGTGCCGCCGGAGGCCGCGCCCGCGCCGATGAGGGTGTGGATCTCGTCGATGAACAGGATGGCGTTGGGCTTGTCCTTGAGGGACCGCAGCACGCCCTTCAAGCGCTGCTCGAAGTCGCCGCGGTACTTGGTGCCGGCCAGCAGCGCGCCCATGTCGAGCGAGTAGACGGTGGACTCCGCCAAGATCTCGGGCACGTCCTTCTGGGTGATGCGCCAGGCCAGGCCCTCGGCGATGGCGGTCTTGCCCACGCCGGCTTCGCCCACGAGCAGCGGGTTGTTCTTGCGGCGGCGGCACAGGATCTGGATCACGCGCTCGACCTCGTACTCACGGCCGATCAGCGGGTCGATCTTGCCGTCCTTGGCGGACTGGTTCAGGTTCTGGGTGAACTGCTCCAGCGGCGAGGCCTTCTCGTTCTTCTCGCCGCCCTCCTCCTGCTCGCTGGAGGCGGCCTCGCCGCTCTTGGCGGGCTCGGGCGGATCGCTCTTCTTGATGCCGTGCGCGATGAAGTT
The DNA here is from genome assembly GCF_041916345.1 of Ramlibacter sp. Lineage (GTDB taxonomy): Bacteria > Pseudomonadota > Gammaproteobacteria > Burkholderiales > Burkholderiaceae_C > Ramlibacter. Next base: position 99,002 of record NZ_JAYRZR010000002.1, on the reverse strand, counting down.
CACCACGTCGAGGCGGGTCACGCCCTGCTGGTGCAGGTAGTAGACGGCGTGCGAGTCCTTCTCGCCGAAGATGGCCACCAGCACGTTGGCGCCGGTCACTTCCTTCTTGCCGTTGCCGGTGGACTGCACGTGCATGATGGCGCGCTGGATCACGCGCTGGAAGCCCAGCGTGGGCTGCGTGTCCACGTCATCGGTGCCGGCGACCTGCGGCGTGTTGTCCTTGATGAAGTTGGCGAGCGACTTGCGAAGGTCCTCGATGTTGGCCGAGCAGGCGCGCAGCACCTCGGCGGCGCTGGGGTTGTCCAGCAGGGCCAGCAGCAGGTGCTCCACCGTGATGAATTCGTGGCGCTGCTGCCGCGCTTCCACGAACGCCATGTGGAGGCTGACTTCCAATTCCTGGGCAATCATGAGGGTTCCTTCTGCCTGGCTGACGTGACGATAACGGATTGCATGGGGGAGTGCCGGGCTACTCCACCGGTTCACTCAAGCACTGCAGCGGGTGGCCGGCCTCGCGCGCGGCATCCTGCACCTGCTGCACCTTGGTGGCGGCAATGTCCCGCGGGTAGACCCCGCAGATGCCTTTGCCGTCCAGGTGGATCTTGAGCATGATCTGGGTGGCGGTCTCCCGGTCCTTGTGAAAGAACTCCTGGATCACCACCACCACGAACTCCATCGGGGTGTAGTCGTCATTCAGCATGACGACCTGGTACATCTGGGGCGGCTGGGTGCGCAGCGTCTTGCGCTCCGCGACCACCGAACCGCCGTCATCCACGGTCGGCCGCACACCCGGTTTCAAGGGCGGCGGTACGGGTGTCTGATTGGCCATGAAATTCATTCTATCGAGCCCGCCGTGGGGCTGCCCGACCCTGCGGACATGGTGACATTCTCGTCACATTCAAGCGTCATCCGGCAAGGCATGCAAATGCCCTGCCAGAAAGACGCCCGCGCGTTCGTTGCGGCCCGCGTCCGCGGACACCAGCCGACCATCGGTAAGTGAAAATGTTGACAGGTGAACCGCAAAGCATGACACTGCCTCACGCAGTTGCATTCATCACGGGGGCGCAAGATGGCAACCGGTACGGTCAAGTGGTTCAACGACGCCAAGGGCTTCGGCTTCATCGAGCCGGATGGCGGCGGTTCGGACGTATTCGCCCATTTCTCGGCCATCGCCATGGATGGCTTCAAGACCCTCAAGCAGGGCTCGCGCGTGACGTTCGAGATCCAGCAGGGCCCCAAGGGCCAGCTGGCGCAGAACATCCAGGCGCAACCGGGCAGCAGTGCCCCGGCCGGCGCCATGGAGCGGCCGGGCCGCCAGCCCAAGGTCCGCGCGCCGCAGTTCCATGCGGCCAGCCACGGCGACAGCGCTCACAAGTAAGCCCGGCTGGCGCGTCCGCCGCACCATGAAACAGGCCCCGGCCGCCCGGGGGCGACAGGGGCCGCGTCCGGCATCGCCTGGCAGGCGCCAGGCGACGTGCCCGATCACATGTGATCGATCATCACCTGGCCGAAGCCGGAGCAGCTGACCTGCGTGGCGCCGTCCATCAGGCGCGCGAAGTCATAGGTGACCTTCTTGGACAGGATGGACTTCTCCAGCGAGCTGATGATCAGGTCGGCGGCTTCCTTCCAGCCCATGTGACGCAGCATCATCTCGGCCGAGAGGATCTCGGAACCGGGGTTCACGTAGTCCTTGCCGGCGTACTTGGGCGCCGTGCCGTGGGTGGCCTCGAACATGGCGACCGAGTCGCTCAGGTTGGCGCCGGGGGCGATGCCGATGCCGCCCACCTGGGCCGCCAGCGCGTCGGAGACGTAGTCGCCGTTCAGGTTCAGCGTGGCCACCACGCTGTACTCCGCCGGGCGCAGCAGGATCTGCTGCAGGAAGGCGTCGGCGATGGAGTCCTTGATGATGATGTCCTTGCCCGTCTTCGGGTTCTTGAACTTGCACCACGGGCCGCCGTCGATCAGCTCGGCGCCGAACTCCTTCTGGGCCAGCGCGTACGACCAGTCACGGAAGCCACCTTCGGTGAACTTCATGATGTTGCCCTTGTGCACGATGGTCACGCTGGGCTTGTCGTTGTCGATCGCGTACTGGATGGCCTTGCGCACCAGGCGCTCGGTGCCCTCGCGCGAGACCGGCTTCACGCCGATGCCGGAGGTCTCGGGGAAGCGGATCTTCTTGACGCCCATTTCCTCGATCAGGAACTTGATGACCTTCTTCGCCTTGTCGCTCTCGGCTTCCCACTCGATGCCGGCGTAGATGTCTTCCGAGTTCTCGCGGAAGATGACCATGTTGGTCTTCTCGGGCTCCTTCAGCGGCGAGGGCACGCCCTTGAAGTACTGGATGGGGCGCAGGCAGACGTACAGATCCAGCTCCTGGCGCAGCGCGACGTTCAGGGAGCGGATGCCGCCGCCCACCGGGGTGGTCAGCGGGCCCTTGATGGACACCACGTAGTCACGCACGGCGTGCAGGGTTTCCTCGGGGAGCCAGACGTCGGGGCCGTAGACCTTGGTGGCCTTCTCGCCGGCGTAGACCTCCATCCACTCGATCTTGCGCTTGCCACCGTAGGCCTTGGCCACCGCGGCATCCACCACCTTCAGCATGACCGGGGTGATGTCGAAGCCGGTGCCGTCGCCCTCGATGTACGGAATGATCGGCTGGTCCGGCACGTTCAGGGACATGTCGGCGTTGACGGTGATCTTCTGGCCCTGGGCGGGCACCTTGATGTGCTGGTACATGAGGGAAATCGTCTCCGGGTGGGTCGGGTTCTTGCGACTTGGCAAACCCGCAAATTCTAGCCGTGAAACTGTCTCCCGCCTTGCGGGATGCCGGCGCCTGGCGCCCCCGCCAGCCGGGCCGCTGCAGTTTCCTGCTCGACCTTGTCAACCAGATGAGCTGCTGCCGCGTTTCGGTCAGTGCCGGCGCATCCGCACCGGTGTTCAACCCCAAAGATCGATCTGAAGGAAATCCAAATGACCAAGCTGCTCGCCGCCCTGATTGCCGGCCTGTTCTCCGCCGCCGTGTTCGCCCAAGCCGCCGCCCCGGCGCCGGCCGCCGCCCCCGCCGCCAAGGCCGAGGCGAAGAAGGAAGAGAAGAAGGAAGAGAAGAAGGCCGAAGCCAAGAAGGACGAGAAGAAGGCCGAAGCCAAGAAGGACGCCAAGAAGGACGCCAAGAAGGAAGAGAAGAAGTGATCTTCTGGCCGGGCCTGGCGCCTGGCTGCGGGTACGCCTTGAGCGCATCCGCCCCCTGAGCCCGCCGCCGGCGGGCTTTTTCATGCGCGCCCGGCCGCTGGTGCGGCCGACGCCATCCTCCAGAACCCATACAGCCATCCGAGGCAACCTGACATGTCCAAGCTCCACGCCCTGCTGATCGCCGCGGTCGCCGCCGCTTCGTCCGCCTACGCCGCCGGCCCCGCTGCGCCGGCCCTGGTCGCCCAGGCCCCGGCAACGGCCCCTGCCCCGACCGCCCCGGCCGCCGCCGGCACCGTGACCCCGGCCGCGCAGCCGGCCCCGGCCGCCGCCAAGAAGCAGGCCACCACGGCCAAGAAGTCCAAGAAGAAGGCCGCCGCCCGCAAGTCGCGCAAGGCGCCCGCCAACAAGGCCTGATCGGCCCGCCCGGTCAGCGGCGCCGTCCGCGGGCCGGCGCCGCCTGCCGCACAATCAGGGCCATGAAGAAGTTTCTCGCCTTCGCGATCCTGGTCCTGGGTGCCGGCCTGGCCGCCGCCCAGGAGCCGCAGATGAACCTGCCGCGCGTGCGCCTGGCGGCTGGCATGCACCAGATCGACGCCCAGGTGGCCCGCACGCCCGAGCAGCGCGCCATCGGCCTGATGCACCGCAAGGAGATGCCGCAGCACGAGGGCATGCTGTTCGTGTTCGAGGCGCCGGCCCAGCAGTGCTTCTGGATGAAGAACACGCTGCTGCCACTGTCTGTGGCCTTCATCGCTGACGACGGCGCCATCGTCAACATCGAGGAGATGCAGCCGCAGACGCTGGATTCACACTGCTCGACGAAACCGGTGCGCTACGTGCTGGAGATGAACAAGGGCTGGTTCGCACGCAAGGGGCTCAAGCCCGGCATGAAGATCGAAGGCGCTGTCTTCGGCGCCCGCTGAGGCGACGCCGCCGGTCGGCGCGACGCGCAAGAAAAAGGGGCCCGACGGGCCCCTTTTTCCTGGCCGGCGCAGCCGGTCAGGCGAAGTTCGCGGCCGCGAAATCCCAGTTGACCAGCTTGTCGAGGAAGGTCTCCACGAACTTCTGGCGCAGGTTGCGGTAGTCGATGTAGTAGGCGTGCTCCCACACGTCCACGGTGAGCAGCGCCTTGTCGGCGGTGGTCAGCGGCGTGCCGGCGGCGCCGGTGTTGACGATGTCCACGCTGCCGTCGGGCTTCTTGACCAGCCAGGTCCAGCCGGAGCCGAAGTTGCCCACGGCCGACTTCACGAACGCCTCGCGGAAGGCGGCGTAGCTGCCCCACTTGGCGTTGATGGCCGCGGCCAGGGCGCCGGTGGGCTCACCGCCGCCGGCGGGCTTCATGCAGTTCCAGAAGAAGGTGTGGTTCCAGATCTGGGCGGCGTTGTTGTAGATGCCACCGGAGGACTTGCGCACGATGTCCTCCAGGGACATGGACTCGAACTCGGTGCCCTTCTGCAGGTTGTTCAGGTTCACCACGTAGGCGTTGTGGTGCTTGCCATGGTGGAACTCGAGCGTCTCGCGCGAGTAGTGGGGCGCCAGCGCATCGATGGCGAAGGGCAAGGGGGGCAGGACATGTTCCATGGTTTTCTCTTCCTCGTGAGCGAATCGGATCGACAGTGATCGGCGAGATTCTAGGGAGGATCCCCGGGGCGCGCTGCCGCGACGCGCAGATCAACCTCGCCATCGGCAAGGACAGCGCGCACCGCCTCGCCGGGATGCAGCGCCGCCACGCTGGTGAGCGCACGGCCGGAAGCGGGCTCCAGCAGCATGGCATAGCCACGGCGCAGCACCAGCCGCGGATCCAGCAGCTCCAGGCGCAGGCCGGCCTGCGCCAGACGATGACGCGTCTCGCGCGTGCGTCCGGCCACGGCAAGCGGCAACGCACGCACCGCCCCACGCAGGGCCTCGGCGTCCGCCGCGAGCCGCCGGGCCACGGCGCCACGCAGGGCCTGGGCACGCCGCTGCAGCAGCATCTGCTGCGAGGCGATGCGCGACGAGGGCCGACCCAGCTGCGCAGCGGCCTGGTCCAGCCGCAGGCCGGCGCGGTCGACCCGGCGCAGCGCGGCCTCGTGCAGGCGCTCGCCCTGTTGCGCGAGGGCCTGCAGCCACAGGGCGCGCGGCTCGGCCGCCAGCTCGGCGGCCGCGGTGGGCGTGGGCGCACGCAGGTCGGCGCAGAAGTCGGCGATGGTGAAGTCGGTCTCGTGGCCCACGCCGCTGACCAGCGGCACGGGACTGCGCACGATGGTGCGGGCGAGCTGCTCGTCGTTGAAGGCCCACAGGTCCTCCAGCGAGCCGCCGCCGCGCACGAGCAGGATCACATCCACCCGACCTTCCTCGGCCAGGCGATAGAGCGCCTGCAACGCCGCCACCAGCTCGGCGGGTGCATCCGCGCCCTGCACCGACGCCGGGGCGATCACCACCGGCACGTGCGGCGCGCGACGACGCAGGCAGGTGACCACGTCACGCAGGGCCGCCGCGCCGGGCGATGTGACGACGCCCACGCCGCGCGGCAGCGGCGACAGCGCGCGCTTGCGGCCGCCGTCGAACAGGCCCTCGGCCTCCAGCCGGGCCTTCAGGCGCAGGAACTGCTCGAACAGCGTGCCCTGCCCGGCGCGCCGCACCGACTCGACGATGAGCTGCAGGTCGCCGCGCGGCTCGTAGACCCCCAGGCGGGCCTGCACCTCCACCAGGTCACCATCACGCGGCAGGAAGCCCGCCAGGCTCGCGGCGCGCTTGAACATCGCGCAGCGCATCTGGCCATCCGCATCCTTCAGCGTGAAGTAGCAATGGCCGCTGGCGGCGCGGGTGAACCCGGAGATCTCGCCGCGCACCGCGACCGGGTTGAAGCGCGCATCGAGCGCGTCTGCCACCGCGCGGCAGAGCCCGCCGACGCTCCAGATGCGCGAGCGGGGCGTGACATCCTCATCGAACATGCGCGCGCCCTCCCCGGCGGGTGCCGGCAGGCCACTGCCTGTCATCCACAGCGCCGCGTGAGCGGCGGCACGGCCGAGGGTTAGTCCCTGGAAGGCTCATTTCTCCGAGCAAGCCATTGATTTCAAACTGTTTTTTCCTGCTCAAATCGTCATCGATCTGTCACGGTGCAGCAGCCATGCGGGTTGGCGGGGCGCCGGGGGGCACTTCTCAACAAAGTTATCCACACGTTTTGTGAGTGTCGTGGCGGGGCGACGCCCGGATGACCGGGCTCGCGGCGAGTCCGCCATAATCCGCCGCACGCGAGGCTGCGGCAAGCGCAGCCGACGGCAGTCAAACGGCGGAGAACCCCCCTTGCTTTCGATCATACAAGCCGCAGGATGGCCCATCTGGCCCCTCATCGCCTGCTCCATCCTCGCGCTGGCCCTGATCATCGAGCGCTTCATCAGCCTGAAGACGGCCAAGATCGCGCCGCCCCGGCTGCTGGACGAGGCGCTCTCGGTCTCGCGCACGGCCGTGCCCTCGCCCGACGTGGTGAGCCAGCTCGAACAGAACTCCGCGCTCGGCGAGGTGCTGGCCAGCGGCTTCCGCGCGCTCAACTCCGACCCGCGCTGCTCCGAGGCCGACCTGCGCGCGACGATGGAGCAGACCGGCCGCGCGGTGGCCCACCGGCTGGAGCGCTACCTGAACGCGCTGGCCACCATCGCCTCGGCCGCGCCCCTGCTGGGCCTGCTCGGCACGGTGGTCGGCATGATCGAGATCTTCGGCTCGCAGTCGCCCGCCGGCGGGGCCACCGGCGGCAACCCGGCGCAGCTCGCGCATGGCATCTCGGTGGCGCTCTACAACACGGCCTTCGGGCTGATCGTCGCGATCCCGGCCCTGATCTTCTGGCGCTACTTCCGCAGCCGGGTGGACGAATACCTGCTCACGCTGGAGCTGGCGGCCGAGCGCTTCGTGCGGCACCTCAACACGCTGCGCCGCTGATCGCCATGAACTTCAGACCGCGACCGAAGGAGCAGCCGGAGATCAACCTGATCCCGTTCATCGACGTGCTGCTGGTGGTGCTGATCTTCCTGATGCTGTCGACCACCTACAGCAAGTTCACCGAGATGCAGCTGCGGCTGCCGGTGGCCGACGCCGATGCCCAGCGCGACTACCCGCGCGAGGTGATCGTCGCCGTGGCCGCCGACGGCCGCTACACGGTGAACAAGCAGCCGGTCGCCGGTCGCAACCCGGATGTGGTGGCCTCCGCCCTGGCGGACGCCGCCAAGGCCGGCAAGGACACCGTCGTGATCATCAGCGCCGACGCCACGGCGCCGCACCAGTCGGTGATCACGGTGATGGAGGCCGCGCGCCGTGCCGGCCTGACGCAGATCACCTTCGCCACGCAGTCCTCGGCCCAGGGCGGGGCCCGCTAGGTGGGCGGCGCGCTGCAGCGCGCCTGGCTCGGCCGCGGCCCGCTGGCCCGCGCCCTCTGGCCGGTCTCGGCCCTGTACGGCCTGGCCACGGCCCTGCATCGCAACGCCTATGCCAGCGGTTCGCGGCGCGCCGAGCGGCTGCCAGCCACGGTGGTCGTGGTCGGCAACGTCGTGACTGGCGGCGGTGGCAAGACACCCGTCGTGATGGCCCTGCTGGCGCACCTGGCGCAGCGCGGCATCCCCGCCGGCATGATTTCGCGCGGCCACGGCCGCACCGGCACCGATTGCCGCGAGGTGCTGCCAGGGGACGACCCGGCCCTCGCAGGCGACGAACCGCTGCTGGTGCGCAGGCGAACCGGCGTGCCGGTCTTCGTCGCGCAGCGGCGTGCGGAGGCTGGCCGTGCCTTGCTCGCCCGCTACCCCGCCACCCAGGTGCTGGTGTGCGACGACGGCCTGCAGCACCGCGCGCTCGCGCATGACGTGTCCCTGTGCGTGTTCGACCGGCGCGGCATCGGCAATGGCTGGCTGCTGCCAGCGGGCCCCCTGCGGGAGCCCTGGCCGCGCGAGGTGGATCTCGTGCTGCAGCACGGCGACCCGCCCGGCATCGGCGGCTTTCGCATCGAACGTCGCCTCGCGGACCACGCCATGCAGGCCGACGGCACGCGCGGCCCCTTGGCGGCGTGGGCGGCCGGCTCGCCGCGACCTGTGCGCGCAGTCGCCGGGGTGGCGAACCCGGAGCCCTTCTTCGAAGGACTGCGCGCCGCCGGGGTCGTGCTGGATGAGGCGCGGGCCTTCGGCGACCACCACCCCTTCGCGGCCGGCGACCTGCCCGCCGACGGCACCCTGCTGTGCACCGAGAAGGACGCAGTGAAGATCTGGCGGCTGCGCCCGCAGGCCTGGGCGGTCCCCCTCGAGGTGGCCATCGAGCCCGCCTTCTGGGGCGCCTTCGATCGCCTGCTGGACGCGAAGCTATCATCGCCCCATGGATCCCCGCCTGCTTGAGCTGCTCGTCTGCCCCGTCACCAAGGGACCGCTCGACCTGGACCGGCAGCGCCAGGAACTCATCTCGCGCAGCGCCAGGCTGGCCTACCCCATCCGCGACGGCATCCCCGTGATGCTCGAGGAGGAAGCCCGCACGCTGAGCGACGAAGAGCTGGAGCGCCTGCCCCCGCGCACGCGCCTCGTGTCGTGACATCGCCCGGCCCTGGCGCCTTCACCGTGCTCGTGCCGGCGCGGCTGGCGTCCACCCGCCTGCCCGACAAGCCGCTGGCCGACATCGGCGGCCGGCCGATGGTGGTGCGCGTGGCCGAGCGCGCGCGGCTGAGCGGCGCGGCCCGCGTGGTCGTCGCCGCCGACAGCGAGCGCATTGCGAAGGCCTGCCGCGACCACGGCGTGGAAGCCCTGCTGACCCGCGCCGACCACCCCTCCGGCAGCGACCGCCTGGCCGAGGCCTGCACGCTGCTCGGCCTCGATGGCGACGACGTGGTCGTCAACGTGCAGGGCGACGAGCCGCTGATCGACCCCGCCCTCATCGACGCCGTCGCGAAGCTGCTGGTCGAGCGTCCGCAGGCCGCAATGGCGACGGCGGCACACCCGCTCACCGAAGCCGCGGAGCTGGCCAACCCGAACATCGTGAAGGTGGTGCTGCAGGCCGACGGCCTGGCCCTGTACTTCAGCCGGGCACCCATCCCCTGGTGGCGTGACGGCGCGGGTGGCGGCGGCCTGCCGGCGCTGCCCGTGGCGCCTGCGGCCTTGCGCCATATCGGCCTGTACGCCTACCGCGCCGGCTTCCTGCGCGCCTTTCCACGCCTGGCGCCCGCGCCGGTGGAACAGTGCGAAGCCCTGGAGCAGCTGCGCGCGCTCTGGCACGGCCACCGCATCGCCGTGCACGTGACGGACCACGCGCCCGGCCCCGGCGTCGACACACCCGATGACCTGGCGCGCGTGCGCGCGCTGATCGCGGGCCAGCCGAACTGACGGCGCGGCTGTGTCAGTCAGCACGCAGGGTCGCGTGCTATCCTCACCGCACACAGGCGCGACGGCCGGGCAGGCCCGACCCGCAGCGCTGGCCGACTCTCCATCATCCGAGGACCCCATGAGACTGATCCTGTTGGGCGCGCCCGGCGCCGGCAAAGGCACGCAGGCGGCATTCATCTGCCAGAAGTACGGCATCCCCCAGATCTCCACGGGCGACATGCTGCGCGCCGCCGTCAAGGCCGGCACGCCGCTGGGCCTGGCGGCCAAGCAGGTCATGGATTCCGGCGGCCTGGTGAGCGACGACATCATCATCGGCCTGGTGAAGGAGCGCATCACGCAGCCGGATTGCGCGAACGGCTTCCTGTTCGACGGTTTCCCACGCACCATTCCCCAGGCGGACGCCATGCGCGACGCCGGCGTCAAGCTCGACTACGTGCTGGAGATCGACGTGCCCTTCGAGGCCATCATCGAGCGCATGAGCGGGCGCCGCTCGCACCCGCCGTCGGGCCGCACCTACCACGTCAAGTTCAACCCGCCCAAGGTGGCCGGCGTGGACGACGTCACGGGCGAGCCGCTGGTGCAGCGTGACGACGACAAGGAAGAGACGGTGCGCAAGCGCCTGGAGGTCTACTCCGCGCAGACCCGCCCGCTGGTGGCCTACTACGCCGACTGGGCCAGCCGCGACCCGCAGGCCGCGCCGCGCTACCGCCGCATCGACGGCATGGGCGGCGTGGAAGACATCACCGCCCGCGCCATGCAGGCGCTGGCGAGCTGAGCCGCCTCAGCTCGCGGGGCTGGAGCGCAGGCCGTAGGCCTGCGCGCCGACGAAGAGGTACTCGGCCCGCAGGATGGCCGAGCCCTTCTCTTCCTTGAAGGTGAAGCCGAGCACGCCCACGGTGTCGCCCACCTTCACGGGCGTGACCTTCCAGGCCTCCATGCGCGTGAGCGGGGCCAGCTCGATCTCCCAGCGGCGGTCCTTGCGCGTCGGCGCGACCGCCCGCGCCAGCAACGCCGGCCCGTCCACCGGCGCGGACTGCGCCGGCACCTTGCGGGACGCCAGATCGCCAGGCACCTTGTAGTCGACCGGCAGTTCCAGCACCAGTTCGGCATGCGGGTTCTGCCACTTCACCGAGGCCACCCGGCCCTGGAGGAACAGGGGGCGGTCCTGGTCGAAGCTGCTCCAGCCGTGGTGGGCCCAGCTGGCGGCGGGTGCGGCCGCCAGGGCCAGCATCAGGTCTCTGCGTTTCATCGGTACGCGCTCCTCGAAGGTCAACGTCGGGTCATCGGTAGGCGATCCAGCGGCCGCACGCCACGACGGCCACCCAGATCACGGTGGACAGCAGCATGGACAACCGGGCCAGGCCATCGCAGCGCGCCAGCGAGCCGCGCGCGTGGAACCAGGCTGCATTGCACCCCGCCGCGAAAAGCAACAGCATCTTCAGGGTGAATGCGCGGTTGGTCAGCAGCTCGGCGGGCTGGCTGGCGAACATGAGCAGGCCGGAAGCGGCTGCGAGCGCGAAGCCGCACACGGCGATGCCGAGCGCGAGCCGGGCGAGATCCGCCACGGGGATCGCGGCCCCGCGGCCGAACACCCGCAGTTCCAGCAGCACGAGGTTGCCCAGCAGCAGGGCGATGCCGAGGATGTGCACGACCTCCAGCGCCGGATAGGCCCAGGGGTGGGATTGCAGGCCGGCGAACATCAGGCCATCCGCTCCAGCAGCAGCGCGATGCGCGCCTTGACCGGCGACACGTGGTCGGCCGGCGGGATCGCCGCGTCGCCGGGCGCCAGCAGCGGGCCCTGCGCGCAGCGCGAGGCGCGGCGCACCGCCACGCCGGATGCCGCGGCCCGGCGCAGGGCCGCCTCCAGCGCGGCATGCACGGTGCCGCTGCCGGTGGCGGCCACGACGATGCCATCCACGCCGGCCGCCACCAGGGCATCGACCACGCGCCCCGACGCGCCGGCGTGGCTCCACACGATCTCCACCCGCGGCCAGGCCTCGGCGGCGGGAATCTGCTTCAGCGGCACGCGGCATGGGGCCGCAGGCCACTCGCGCACGCGGCGCAACCGCCCCTCCTCCACATGCGCCAGCACGCCGGCGTCGCCCGACGAGAAGGCGTCCGTGCGGTAGCCATGGACCTTGCGCACATCCTGGGCGTCATGGACACGGCCGGCGAAGACGACCATCACACCACGCGCGCCGGGCGTCGCCGCGACCGCCAGGGCATCCGCCAGGTTCTGCGGCCCGTCGGCCGCGACCGACGTCGCCGGACGCATGGCGCCGGTCAGGACCACCGGGCGCTCCGGGGCGAGCACGGCCTGCAGGAAGTACGCGGTCTCCTCCATGGTGTCGGTCCCGTGCGTCACGACCACGCCCAGCGTGCCGGGTTGAGCGAGCCAGTGCGCGACACGGCCGGCGAGGGCCAGCCACACCGCGACCTCCATGTCCTTGCTATCGACCTGGGCCACCTGCTCGCTGACAAGGGTCACGCCCGGGGGTGCGGCAATGCCATCGAGCAGGGCCCCGACACCGACCTGTGCCGCCTGGTAACCCACGTTGTCGGAGGCCGAGGCCGCGCGTCCGGCGATGGTGCCGCCGGTACCCAATACCACGATTTGCGACTGATGCACTTGCATTGCTCTGGAAACTGTTCAAAAATACAGCCACTGGATGTGAACACAGTGACACCGCAGCCAGCCCGCAAGGAGCCCGCGATGATCGACACCCCCAAGCTCACGCCTCGCCAGCAGCAGATCCTGGACCTGATCCAGAGCGCCATCGCACGGACTGGCGCACCGCCCACCCGGGCCGAGATCGCCGCCGAGCTCGGCTTCAAGTCCGCCAACGCGGCCGAGGAACACTTGCAGGCCCTCGCCCGCAAGGGCGTGATCGAGCTGGTCGCCGGCACCTCGCGCGGCATCCGCCTGCAAAGCGAAACGCTGCGGTCGATCCACGAGTCCCGCGTGAAGCAGTATGCCCTGCCCCTGCAGACCCTGGCCCAGCTGGCCCTGCCGCTGGTGGGGCGGGTGGCAGCCGGTTCGCCGATCCTGGCGCAGGAACATGTCGACCAGACCTACTACGTCGAAAGCGGCCTCTTCCAGCGCCGGCCCGACTACCTGCTCAAGGTGCGCGGCATGTCCATGCGTGACGCCGGCATCATGGATGGCGACCTGCTCGCCGTCCAGGCCACCAAGGACGCCAAGAACGGCCAGATCATCGTGGCTCGCCTGGGTGACGACGTCACCGTCAAGCGGTTCCGCCGCAACAAGCACCTGATCGAGCTGCACGCCGAAAACCCCGACTACCCCACCATCGTGGTGGAGCCCGGCGAACCCTTCGAGGTCGAAGGCATCGCCGTCGGCCTGATCCGCAACACCATGCTCATGTGAGCTGCCGCCGGTGCCCAGGTGGCAGGCGTATGGCATTCCAGTTGCCATCACCCTGCGGCGCCGGCGTCCCCTGCAATCCTGCCTGTGCCCACCGCTACCCAGGAGTCGACACATGGCCGCAACCGCTACCCCCCTTCCTTTCGCATCCGCCCCGCTGCAGGCGCTGGCCGCCTGGTTCTTCGGCCCTCGGCCGCCGGCCCTGCCCACGCCCCCCTCGGCCAGCCGCGCCACCCCCGCCGCCCTGACCAGGTCGGCGCGCCCGGCCCAGGCGATCAAGCCGCCCCTTCGCGTGGTGCAAGTCATGGAGTCGGGCAGCCGCACAGGTGCCGGCCGCATCGTGATTTCCGGCCGCCTGGCGGATGTCTGCGCCGAACTGGACCGCCTCGCCGCGCAGGAGGCGCGGCGAGAGGCCCAGGCGAATGCTCAGCGGGCAGCGCCCACCAGGTAGTCGGCCTTGCCGAGTTCCACGCCGTCGTGCCGCAGGATGGCGTAGGTGGTGGTCACGTGGAAGAAGAAGTTGGGCAACACCCAGGTGAGCAGATAGGCCTGGGCCTTCATCGTGCGCGTGGCATCCCGCCCCACCGGGAACGTGATCTCGCGCTCCTCGGTGCCATCCATGGCCGAGGCTGGCACCGTGGCCAGGTAGTCCAGGGTCTTCTGGATCCGCTCCCGCAGTTCGGCGAAGGTCTGCTCGGTGTCGTCGAACTTGGGCGCCGGCACGCCGGAAATGCGGGCCACCCCGTTCTTGGCGGCGTCGCAGGCAATCAGCACCTGCCGCACCAGGGGCAGCATGTCAGGGGTCAGGCGGTCCTGCAGCAGCACCGCCGGGTCGATGGAGCGGGCTTGCGCATGGGCCTCCCCCTTCTCGAGGATGTGGCGCAGGTTGGTCAGCATGTGCTGAAAGACCGGAATGCTGGCGGCATGCATGGAAACGGACACGTGGGTTCCTTGTGGGTTCGTCGGGAAGGCGCGCATGGTAGCCGCAAGGCGCCAAGCCTGCAGGGGACGGGCTTGCGGCCAAGGCACAATGCCCGCATGAACATCGTGATCCTCGACGATTACCAGGATGCCGTGCGCAAGCTGCAGTGCGCCACCAAGCTGGAGGCCTACCCCGCCAAGGTGTACACGAACACGGTCAAGGGCATCGGCCAGCTCTCCGTGCGCCTGCGCGACGCCGATGTCATCGTCCTGATCCGTGAGCGCACCCACATCACCCGCCAGCTCGTCGACAAGCTGCCGCGCCTGAAGCTGATCTCCCAGACGGGCCGCGTCGGCTCCCACATCGACGTGGAGGCTTGTTCCGAGCGCGGGATCGCCGTGGCCGAGGGCGTGGGCTCGCCGGTCGCCCCGGCCGAACTGACCTGGGCCCTGATCATGACCGCCGCCCGGAGGCTGCCGCAGTACATCAGCAACCTCAAGCACGGCGCCTGGCAGCAATCGGGCTTGAAGGCGGCCTCCATGCCGCCGAACTTCGGGCTCGGCACCGCGCTGAAGGGCAAGAAGCTGGGCATCTGGGGCTACGGCCGCATCGGCCAGCTGGTCGCCGGCTACGGCAAGGCCTTCGGGATGAACGTGCTGGTCTGGGGCCGCCCCGAATCGCGCGAGCGCGCCGTGGCCGATGGCTTCTCGGCCGCGGAGAGCCGCGAAGCCCTGTTCGCCGAAAGCGACGTGCTCAGCCTGCACCTGCGCCTGACCGACGACACCATGCACCTCGTGCGCGCCGAGGACCTCGCCCGCATGAAACCCACGGCCCTGCTGGTGAACACCTCTCGCGCCGAGCTGCTGGAGCCGGACGCGCTGATCGCCGCGCTCAACCGGGGCCGCCCGGGCATGGCCGCGGTCGACGTGTTCGAGAGCGAGCCCATCCTGCAGGGCCATGCCCTGCTGCGGCTCGAGAACTGCATCTGCACGCCGCACATCGGCTACGTGGAGCAGGAAAGCTACGAGCTGTACTTCGGTGCCGCGTTCGACAACGTCGTGAATTTCATCCGCGGCACGCCCTCCCACATCGTCAATCCAGGCGCGCTGCAGGTGCGCCGCTGACCGCGCGACGGCTTGGCTGATCCCGCCCCCCGCCAGCGCACCGCGCCCGTGCTGTGGGCGCTGCTGACCGGCAACTTCATGATCGCCACCGGCGTGATGGTGGTGCCGGGCACGCTCAACGAGATCAGCGCCTCGCTGCAGGTGACGGTCGCGGTGGCCGGGCAGCTCATCACGGCCAGCGGCGTGGTGATGGCGATCGGCGCGCCCGTGTTCGCCGCGGTCCTGGCTGGCACGGACCGCCGGCGCCTGCTCACGTTCTGCCTGGTCTGGTACGCGCTGCTGCATGCGGCCTGCGCGCTCGCGCCGGATTTCGCCTGGCTGCTGCCGCTGCGCGTGCTGGCGGTCTTCGCACCGGCGGTGTTCACGCCCCAGGCGGCCGCCTGCGTCGGCCTGCTGGTGCCGCTGCAGGAGCGCGGACGCGCGATCGCCTTCATCTTCCTGGGCTGGTCGGCGGCCTCCGTGCTCGGGACCCCCCTGGGCGCCTGGGTGGGCGGCACCTTCGGCTGGCGCGCGGCCTTCGGTCTGGTCGCGCTGCTCAGCCTGGCGAGCGCCGCATGGGTCTGGCGGGCCATGCCCGGCGGCCTGAAGCCGCCCGCCCTGTCGCTGCTCGCGTGGCGGCAGACGTTCGGCAGCCCCGTCCTGATGACGACGGTGGCCGTCACCGTGCTCTCCGCTGCCGGGCAGTTCGTGATGTTCGCCTATTTCGCGCCCTACTTCCACGCCCGGCTCGGCCTGGGTCCCGCCGGCCTCGGCCTCGTGTTCATGTGGTTCGGCCTCTTCGGGCTGCTGGGCAACGTGCTCATGTCACGGCACATCGATCGCCTGGGCGCCGACCGCGCGGTACTCATCGGCATAGGCCTGATGGCGCTCAGCCTCCTGACCTTCCCGCTCGGCACCAGCGTGCTGCTGCTGGCCCTGGTGCTGGCGCCCTGGGCCCTGGGCTGCTTCTCGTCGAACTCGGCGCAGCAGGCCCGGCTGGTCGCCGTGGCGCCGCCGCTGGCGGCGGCATCGGTCGCCCTGAACACCTCGGCGATGTATGCGGGCCAGGCCATCGGCGCCGGCACGGGCGGCTGGCTCATCGCCAGCGGCCGCATGGACGAACTGCACCTGTGGGGGTTCTGCGGACTGGTCGCCGCGATGGCCACCAGCGTGCTGGCGAGCCGCCTTGGCCACAGCCGGTGACGCGGCGGCGGCTTGAGGCGCCGCGTCAGCGGCTCTTGCCGCCGCCGCCCTTCTTGCCGTCCTGGTCGATGAGGTCGTCGAAGAACCCGGTGTCGAAGTCCACCTCGATCATGTTCGGGGACGCGTCATGCCGCTCGATCGGGATGGTGTCCTCTTCCATCGACGCCGAGCGCGAGGCCCGCGGGGGCCGCGGGGCCGGCGTGGCAGCCGGCTCAGGGCGCGGCGCAGCCGGCGCCGGCGGCTCTGCCGGCAGGAGCTCAAGCCCGCCGAAATCATCGGCCATCATGGGCTCGGCATCGTCGAAACCGCCGAGATCGATGTCCAGCCCGAGACGCGACGAGGTGGGGGGCACCAGCAGCAGGTCGGGCGAGAGCTGCATCAGCTCCTGCTCGTCGGCGGCGCTCAGCGGCTCGAGGTTGGTGTGCGCAAAGTCGGCCTGCGCTGCGGCCTTCGGTGGCGACGGCCGCGGGCGGCGGATCGTGTCGTCCTCGTCGTCGTCGTCGTGCGCGGGTGCGACGTCGGTGGCGATGTGGTACAGCAGCAGCAGTTCGCGGTAGGCCTCGAGGCTGAAGGTGTCGGAGCCGGGAAGCCCGGGCTTGCGGAAGATCGATTCCTCGATCACTTCCAGCACCTTCCGCGAAGGCCACAGCGCCACGATGCGGCTCAGGGCCCGCTCGTAGTTCTCCAGCCCGCCGGTGGGCTTGTCGAAATCGTCGAATTCCGGCACATCGGCCGCGAATCGCGCGCGGAACTCCCCGCGCAGCCGCGCGAAGTCATCGCGGCGGCCATGCTTGTGATACAGCTCCAGCAGGTCCAGCCAGGCGAGCGGGCTTGTCTCGACCTGGTCGTGCACGTGGGCCTCGAGAATGGCCACTGCCTGGTCGATCTGGCCGAGGGAGATGAAGAAGTTGGCCTTGTCCTGGATGTCGATCAGTTCCTCGACGCCCACCATGCGGATGCTGCCGCCCTGGCTGGGCTGGAAGTCATCGCCGCTGTTCCAGAACGAGTTGCGCGGCGCGGGCGGCGGTGGCGGCGTGTACAGCGGGCCGCGGTTCGGCGGCAGCGCCGCAGGGACGGCCTGGGACTTGGGTCGCGGCGGCTCGGCGGCGAGCGGCGTCGCCTCGCTGGGTGCTTCGTCCACCGGCGCGCGCGTCGGCGCCGGCGCACGGGCCTCCAGGGAGCCCATGTCGCTGCGCTGGGAATCAAACCAGCGCGCGCGCCGGACCTGACGGTCCTGCAGCATGCGCATCACCAGCCAGCCGCCGGCAGCCAGCAGCAGCACCAGCAGGCCGATGCCGACCATCGCGAGCATGTTGCGCTCGTTGCGTGCCTTCTCGACCTGCTCGCGCATGGCGGTGAGGGACGCCGCGTTCTGCTCGGTCTGGCGGCGCAGCGAATCCAGATCGCGCTCCAGGACTTGCAGCCGCTGGGCGTCACGCAGGGCGTCCTCGGGCGCCTTGCGCAGCACATCCCAGAGCGCCGCCGCGGTCTGCCGGGCCTGCAAGTCCTCGGTGGGAGCGGCCTTGAGTTCCGGCGACGGGCGCAGGGTGGGATCGCGTTCCTGGGTGAGATCCAGCGGCTCCAGCTTCAGCCGCGGGCGGGGGCGCGGTTGCGCCGGCGGCGGCCGGGTCTCCGCCGTCTTGGGCGCGGCCGTGGCCTGGCGTGCAGGCCGGGCCGGTGCGGCGCCCAGAGCAGGTGCGGGCGTGAGTCGGGGCGCCGCGCGGGGCACGGTCACCGCTTGCGGCCGCGCAGCCGCGTCGCCGGCAGGTGGCGCGCCAGCCCCGGTCGGCAGGCCGTCGAGTGGTCGGGCCCCCGCACCGGAGCCGGCGGCCCCACCCCCGGCAATCTGCAAGGGCAAGGTCCGCGTCAGGGGCGGGGGCGGCGGCGGGGCCTCCACCTCCTGCAGAGGCTCGGCCAGCAGCACGAACTTGCGGGTGACGCTCTGGCCGCAGCCCACCCGCAGGTAGATGGTGACCATGGGTTCGTCCACGGCCACGGAGGTGAGGATCCGCAGCGTGCCCTGGCTGCCGGCGCCTGGCTCCCAGCGGACGACCGGTGCTCGCTCGATGCGGCGGTCGCCATGGAACACCTCGGCGTCGGCGCAGGGTGAAGCGCCGTCTGCGGCATTGAGCACGGCAGGCACCTGCACGTCCAGCGGGCGGCCGATCAGCACGGCTGCGCGTGCCCGGCCGAGCGTGGTGGCGGTGGCCTCCACGGCCAGCAGGCACCCGCACGCGGCAAGCAGGAGAGTCGGAAGCTGAGCAGCGGGCTTCGTCGGCATGTTCCCGCATTCTAGGCAGGCCGGATGCGGCGGGGAACGCCAAAGGCTGACACGCAGGTGGTGCAGTGCCCTCACGGATAATCCCCGTCCCATGGAGACAACACATCGCATCGTGGGCGTGGTCGGCGCCGGGGCCATGGGTCGCGGCATCGCGCAGATCGCCACACAGGCTGGCAGCACCGTCCGCCTGTTCGACACCCAGGCGACCGCCGTCGAGAAGGCGCTCGCCGACATCACGGGCCAATGGGACCGCATGGTGGCCAAGGGCCGGATGGAGGCTGCGCAGGCGCAGGCCTGCCGTGAGCGCCTGCGGCCGGCCGCCACCCTGGGCGAGCTGGCGGACTGCGGGCTCGTGGTGGAGGCCGTCGTGGAGCGGCTGGATGTCAAGCAGGGCCTGTTCAAGGAGCTGGAGGCCATCGTCGGCCCCGATGCCGTGCTGGCCACCAACACCTCGTCGCTGTCGGTGACGGCCATCGCCGCCGCGCTGCAGCGGCCGCAGCGCTTCGCTGGCTACCACTTCTTCAACCCGGTCCCGCTGATGAAGGTGGTGGAAGTGATTGCCGGCCTGAAGACGGATGCGTCGGTCTGCGCCGGGCTCGCAGCCTATGCACGGGAGATGGGCCACACGCCCGTGCAGGCCCAGGACACGCCGGGGTTCATCGTGAACCACGCCGGCCGGGGCTACGGCACGGAGGCGTTGCGCGTCGCCAGCGAGGGCGTGGCGGATTGCGCGACCATCGACCGCATCCTGCGCGACCAGGCCGGCTTCAAGCTGGGCCCCTTCGAACTGCTCGACCTGACCGCGCTGGACGTCTCGCATCCGGTCATGGAGTCGATCTACCGCCAGTACTACGAGGAGCCGCGCTACCGGCCCAGCGTGATCACTGCCCAGCGGCTGGCCGGCGGCGTGGTGGGCCGCAAGAGCGGCGAAGGCTTCTACCGCTATGTCGACGGCCAGGCGCAGCTGCCGCCCGAGCCGGCCGTGCCGGTGGTGGCCGAGATGCCGCCGGTGTGGGTCTCGACCCGTGCCACCCGCCGCTCCGAGCTGTACCAGCTGCTCAAGGACCTGGGCGCCACCATCGAGACCGGCCAGTCGCCCTCGCCCCGTGCGCTGACCCTGGTCGCGCCGCTGGGCTTCGACGTCACGACCGTGGCCGTGGTGGAACGACTGGACCCGGCACGCACCATCGGCATCGACATGCTGGTCGACGACAAGGCGACGCGACGGCGCGTGCTGGCCACCAATCCGGCCACGCGGACCGACATGCGCGATGCCGCCCACGCGCTGTTCGCCCGCGACGGCAAGGCGGTGAGCGTGATCCGCGACTCCGGTGGTTTCGTCACGCAGCGCGTGCTCGCCACCATCGTCAACATCGCCGCCGACATCTGCCAGCAGCGCATCTGCACCCCGAAGGACCTGGAGCTGGCCGTCACGCTGGGCCTGGGCTACCCGATGGGCCCGCTGGCCTTTGGCGACCGGCTCGGTCCGGCCAACGTGCTGGAGGTTCTGTTCAACTTGCAGACGGTCTACGGCGATCCTCGCTACCGCCCCAGCCCCTGGCTGCGCCGCCGCGGGGCCATCGGCCTCTCGCTGCTGCACGAGGAGGCCTGATGCCGGCCGAATTGAAGAGCGCGAGCCAGGGCCGCACCCTGGTGCTGACGCTGAGCAACCCGGAGTTCCGCAATGCGCTGGGACCCGAGATGTATGCGGCCGGCGTGGAGGCGCTGAACGCCGCCGAGCGCAACACCGACGTGCGCAGCGTGATCATCACCGGCGAAGGCGCGCACTTCTGCGCCGGGGGCAACCTGCAACGGCTGCTGGACAACCGGCGCAAGCCGCCGGAGGTGCAGTCGGCATCGGTCGACGCGCTGCACGGCTGGATCGAGGCGATCCGCACCTTCCCCAAGCCGGTGATCGCCGCGGTCGAGGGCGCGGCCGCCGGCGCCGGCTTTTCGCTGGCATTGGCCTGCGACCTCATCGTCGCGGCCGAGAACGCGATCTTCGTCATGGCCTACACGACGGTTGGCCTGTCGCCCGACGGCGGTGCGAGCTGGGCCCTGGGCCGCGCCCTGCCGCGCCAGCTGGCCAGCGAACTGCTGATGACGGGTGAGCCCATCGGCGCCGCGCGCCTGCACGAGCTGGGCATCGTCAACCGCGTGGTGCCGGCGCAGACCGCCCTTACGGAGGCGCTGGCCCTGGCCGAGCGCCTGAACGAACGCGCGCCCAATGCCCTGGCCAGCGTGAAGGAGCTGCTGGGCGCGGCGCCCCTGGTGCCGCTGGAAGCCCAGCTGCGCGCCGAGCAGCAGCACTTCGTGCGCAACCTGCATCACGCCAACGGCGGCATCGGCATCGAAGCCTTCCTCGCGCGGCAGACGCCCCGCTACGAGTAGGCGAGCCGCTCAGGTGACAACCCTGTGCGCCGCGCAGGGTCCCCCGCGTGACAATGCGCGCAGCGCCAGTCACTCACAGGACAGACCATGGACGAGCCGATTCTTACCATTGAGGAACGGGCGGCAATCAACGCCGGCCGCTGGTTCTCATCCCTCTCGCCCTCCCTCCGCCACGACATCCTCCGATGCGCCTACGTCAAACGGTTCAAGGATGGCGAACTCATCTGCGCACGCGGCGACCCGCCGGAAGAATGGAGCGCGGTGGCGCGCGGCGCGGTGCGGGTGAGCTCCACCTCGATCACGGGCAAGCAGGTGACGCTGACGTACGTGGAGCCGGGCATCTGGTTCGGCGACGTGGCGATCTTCGACGGCGACCGGCGCACCCACGATGCCTATGCGCATGGCGACACGACACTGCTGTCCGTCTCGCGCGGGGACTTCCGCAAGATCCTCGCGCAGCATGTGGAGCTGTACGAGGCCGTGCTGCGCCTGCATGCGCGGCGCATCCGCCAGCTCTACGGCCTGGTGGAAGACCTGAACACCCTGCCCCTGCGCGCGCGCCTGGCCAAGCAGCTGCAGCATCTGGTGCGCAGCTACGGCGTGCCCTCGCTGGCCGACGGGCGCGAGGTGCGCATCGGCCTGCAGCTCGCGCAGGAAGAGCTGGCGCAGCTGCTGGGCGCCTCGCGCCAGCGCGTCAACCAGGAACTGAAGTCGATGGAGCGCGAGGAAGTGATCCGCATCGAACCCGGCGGCCTGGTCGTGCGCAACCGCGACGCCCTGTCGCGCATCGTCGAGGCCGACAACTGATCGCCCACGTACCGACCCCATGAGCGACACCTACGACCACTTCATCGGCACGCGGCCCGTCTCGGCGCAGCACGCATTCGACACCGCCGCGCTCACCGCCTGGATGCACCAGCACATCGCCGGCTTCGAAGGCCCGCTGTCCGTGCAGATGTTCAAGGGCGGCCAGTCCAATCCCACCTACCGGCTCGACACCCCAGGGCGCAGCTACGTGATGCGCTCCAAGCCCGGCCCGGTGGCGAAGCTGCTGCCCTCCGCGCACGCCATCGAGCGCGAGTTCGCCGTCATGTCCGGCCTCGCCGGAACGGATGTCCCCGTGCCCGCCATGCTGGGCCTGTGCGAGGATGAGTCCATCATCGGCCGCGCCTTCTACATCATGGAGTGCATGCAGGGCCGCGTGCTGTGGGACCAGGCCCTGCCCGACATGACGCCGGCCCAGCGTGCCGAGATCTACGACGAGATGAACCGGGTGATCGCCGCGCTGCACAGCGTGAAGTTCGCCGAGCGCGGCCTCGCGAACTATGGCAAGCCCGGCAACTACTTCGAGCGCCAGATCGGCCGCTGGAGCAAGCAGTACAAGGCCTCCGCCGATGGCGCCGGCCCGCTCTCGCAGCCCATCCCCGAGATGGAGCGCCTGCTCGACTGGCTGCCTGCGCACATCCCGGCGGCCGCGCGCGACGAGGCCATGGTCTCCATCGTGCATGGCGACTACCGCCTGGACAACGTGATGTTCCACGCGACCGAGCCGCGCATCGTGGCCGTGCTCGACTGGGAACTGTCCACGCTCGGCCACCCGCTGGCGGACTTCAGCTACCACTGCATGTCGTGGCACATCCCGCATCCGGGGCGTGGCATCGGCGGCCTGGATCTGGCCGCGCTGGGCATCCCCTCGGAAGACGCCTACATGCGCCGCTACTGCGAGCGCACCGGCTTCGGCACCGTCGAGGCGCTGAAGGCCGACTGGAACTTCTACCTCGCCTACAACCTGTTCCGCATCGCCGCCATCCTGCAAGGCATTGCCAAGCGGGTCGAGGCGGGCACCGCATCCAGCGCGCAGGCGGCCGCTTCGGCCGCCGGCGCGCGGCCCATGGCCGAACTGGCCTGGACATTCGCCCAAAAGGCCTGACGCACACGAAGGAGAGTCCCCATGGATTTCGAGTATTCCGCCAAGACCAGGGAACTGCAGGCCCGCCTGCAGAAGTTCATGGATGACCACGTCTATCCCAGCGAGAAGGCGTACAAGGAGGAGCAGGCCGCGAACACCGCGGCCGGCAACCGCTGGAAGCCGCTGGCGACCATCGAGAACCTCAAGCCCAAGGCGCGTGAGGCGGGCCTGTGGAACCTGTTCCTGCCGGTCGACACCGCCCAGGCCTCGGGCTATCACGGTGCCGGCCTGACCAACCAGGAATACGCCCCGCTGGCCGAGATCATGGGCCGCGTGCCATGGGCGAGCGAGGTCTTCAACTGCTCCGCGCCGGACACCGGCAACATGGAGACGATCGCCCGCTACGGCTCCGAGCCGATCAAGGCCACCTGGCTGAAGCCGCTGCTGGAAGGCCAGATCCGCTCGGCCTTCGCGATGACGGAGCCGGACGTCGCCTCGTCCGACGCGACCAACATCTCCACCCGCATCGAGCGCCAGGGCGACCACTACGTCATCAACGGCCGCAAGTGGTGGACCTCCGGCGCGAATGACCCGCGCTGCAAGGTCTTCATCACCATGGGCAAGACCGACCCCGACGCACCCAAGCACTCGCAGCAGAGCATGGTGGTCGTGCCGGCCGAGACGCCCGGCATCACCATCCTGCGCCACCTCAACGTGTTCGGCTACGACGATGCGCCGCACGGCCACGCCGAGGTGCTCTTCGAGAACGTGAAGGTGCCGGTGGGCAACATCCTCCTGGGTGAGGGCCGCGGCTTCGAGATCGCCCAGGGCCGCCTGGGCCCGGGCCGCATCCACCACTGCATGCGCCTGATCGGCCTGGCCGAGCGCGCGCTGGAACTGATGTGCCGCCGCTCGCTGGCGCGCGTGGCCTTCGGCAAGACGGTGGCCCAGCAGACCGTGACGCAGGAACGCATCGCCGAGGCGCGCTGCAAGATCGACATGGCGCGCTTGCTCACCCTGAAGGCGGCCTGGATGATGGACGTCGCCGGCAACAAGGTGGCCAAAACCGAGATCGCGATGATCAAGGTGGTGGCCCCGAACATGGCCTGCCAGGTGATCGACTGGGCCATGCAGGCCCATGGCGGCGGCGGCGTCTCCGATGACTTCCCGCTGGCGTATGCCTACGCCGGCGCGCGCACGCTGCGCTTCGCGGACGGCCCGGACGAAGTGCACCGCAATGCCATCGCCAAGTGGGAACTGGGCAAGTACGGCGCCTACGGCAAGGACGCCTCGGTGCCCGTCACGCGCGGCAGCTGACCCTGCGTCGGCCGGCCTGCACGGGCCGGCCTGGCGCGCTCAGCGCCCGCGGCCCTTGAAGGCGCCCAGGGCGCTTTCGCACGCGGTCGTGAAGATGGTGGACGCGTGCTGCAGCGTCGTGGTGTCCGCCGGGTGGTACTGCATGCGCAGGTAGCACTTGCCGCGCATCAGCACCACGATGAACGGGGTGTGCGGCTCCGGCGCGGGCTGCGGCCATTCCATGAGCAGGCGCGCGAGGTCGGTGTCGAGCCAGGCCAGGGCGTGCTCGCGCTGGTCCGTGAGGATCGCGTAGCGCTTCCAGAAGTTGGAAGGCAAACCATCCCAGCCGACCTCGTCGTACATGGCGAGCCAGCGCATCTCTTCCGGCAGGTTCGGGTCTGCCGTGGTCTGCAGCGTGTCGGTGATCATGCTGTAGGCCTGCCGCTCCAGCGCGTCCTTCAGCGGGCGGTTGATCACCAGGGCCGATACGTCGTCGTTCACGCCCAGCTCGGCGCGGGCGCGGAGTTCCTCGCCCTCGATGTACTTGCGCGAGGGGCGCCCGATCTCCATGCGCCACTGGCAGCCCCCCACCTTGCCCTGCATGGCCACCGCACCGCCGGCAGACGCCGCGGAGAACGTCATGCCGCGCGAGGCCGCCCACTCGGAAACCGGCCCATGGCTGATCTGGGAGGCAGGCGCCTCGGGCTCCTTGTTGTCGCGGGTGAAGGCTTTCCGGAGGCGGTCGAACATGCGTGGGCGGATTGACCTAGAGTGGGATCATTATGAAAGCAAACACCGCCCGGCAGAGCAGCCCGATCCAGGTTTTTTCCTGGGCCACGCCCAACGGCCACAAAGTCCACATCATGCTGGAGGAGTGTGGCCTTCCGTATGAAGCGATCGCAGTGGACATCGGCGCCGGCGACCAGTTCAAGCCGGACTTCCTGGCCATCAGCCCGAACAACAAGATCCCGGCGATCACCGACCCGCAGGGCCCCGACGGCCAGCCGATCAGCCTGTTCGAATCCGGTGCCATCCTGGTGTATCTCGCGGCCAAGACCGGGCGCTTCCTGCCGCGGGGCGACCGCGAGAAGTACGAGGTGCTGCAGTGGCTGATGTTCCAGATGGGCGGCGTGGGCCCCATGCTGGGGCAGGCGCACCACTTCAGGCTGTATGCCCCGCAGAAGATCGAGTACGCCATCGACCGCTACACCAACGAGGCGCGCCGGCTGTACGGCGTGATGGATCGCCGTCTCGCGCAGAGCCCCTGGCTGGGCGGCGCCGAGTACTCCATCGCCGACATCGCCACCTTCCCGTGGCTGCGCAACTGGGCCAACCAGGGCATCGTGCTCGACGAGCACCCGCACCTGAAGCGCTGGTTCGAGACCATCGCCGCACGGCCCGCGGTGCAGCGCGGCGTGCAGGTGCTGGCGGATCGGCGCAAGCCGATCACCGACGACAAGGCGCGCGAGGTGCTGTTCGGCAAGACGCAGTACGAGAAGCGCTGAGGCGGCCTGCGTCGCGGGCCGCTACAGGCCCTTCCCGCGCGCGACATCCATGATCACCCGGGCAGCCAGGTAGAGGCGCGGCTCGATGGCATCGAGCAGCACCCACTCGTTCTCGGCCGAGTGGGCGCCGAAGCCCGGCAGGCCGAAGCGCTCGATCACCGGTGCGCGCGTGCGCAGCGCGGCGAAGGCAGCGTCGGTGCCGCCGCCCTCGGGCTGGTCGTCGATCACGAGCGTGCGGCCGATCTCGGCATAGATGCCACGCGCATGCGCCGCCAGCTTGCGGCTCGCTTCCGTCGCCTCCAGGGGCGGCCGCCGACGCTCGAAGTTCACGGTGATCCTTGCATCCGGCAGCAGCTGCTTCTTCACCCGCTCGCGGACGCTGGCCTCGATACGGTCGTAGTCGGCCACGCGCAGCACCCGCACGTCCGCCTGCGCGGTGGCATGGGCGGGAATGACGTTGCGGTTGGTGCCGGCCTGCGAAATCGTCCAGTTCAGCTTGAGGCCCACCTGCGGCTCCGACAGGTCCCGCATCTGCAGGATCTGGTGCGACAGTTCATAGAGCGCGTTCACGCCGCGCTCCGGCGCGCCCCCGGCGTGGGAGGCCCGGCCTTCCACCTTGAGCTCCACCGAGGCAATGCCGCTGGTGGCCAGCGACAGCTTGTCGGTTTCGGCGCGGGTCGCCTCGAAGGAAAGCACCGCGTCATGCTGGGCGCCCGCCTCGCTCAGCGCCTCGCGCGAGCCGGGGGAGCTGATCTCCTCGTCGGAGTTGACCAGCACGGTCAGCGTGCCGTACTCGTTGAAGCCGAGCGACTGGAGCAGGGCGACCACGTGCACCACCATGGCCACGCCCTGCTTGTCATCGGAGATGCCCAGGCCGTAGGCCCGGTTGCCGTCGATGCGGAAGGGCTGCTTCTCCAGCATGCCCTTGAGGTAGACGGTGTCCATGTGGGCGATGAGCAGGATGCGCTTGCTGCCGCTGCCCTTGAACGTGGCGCGCACCATGCGCCCCGGCTTGGGCGGCGTGTCGGCCATGCGGTAGGTCGTGGCTTCGGAGGGCTCGATGAAGGCCACGTCGCCGCCCAATGCCCGCAGCTTGCTGGCCAGCAGGTCCGTGGCGCGGTTGATGCCCTCGATGTCGCGGCTGCCGGTCTCGATGGAGACGAACGCCTTCAGCGTGTCCAGCAAGGGCTGCTTCTGCTCGGCGGCGGCGCGCTGGACGGCCGCGTCCGCGCCTTGGGCCCACAAGGCTGGCGGCAGGGACAGCAGGCTGGTGAATGCGGTCGCGAGCAGCGCGCGCCGGGACCAGGGGGTGTGCATCGGTGTTCTCCTCATCCGTGGAGAACGCAGCATACAGGCGCCCGGAGCCCGCGCACAGGGGCGTCTGGCGCCGTGCACGGGCTCGAAACGGCCGCCACCCGGCACCGCGTGGCCTCTGCTTGATCCTGAACAGGAGATGACTGCGCCGTTCAGGTCGCAGGCAGTGGGGCCGGCCCACAATGCCCTTCAACAGACCTGCAGACACGGCACGCAGCCGCCGCCCGCAGCTCAATGCCGAAGGAGCCCTGCCATGAGCCATCCCCCCTCTTCCCGCCACGGCGTGCTGCTCGCGTCCATGGCCCTCGCAACCCTGCCGGCCTGGGCCGGCCCCGACTGCGAGGCGCCGCTGGGCCGGTGGCAGTCGCGTGAGGCCGTCCGGCAGGCGGCAGCCGCCAAGGGCTGGCAGATCCAGCGACTGAAGATCGACGACGGCTGCTACGAGATCAGCGGCACCGACGCCCAGGGACGCAGCTTCAAGGCCCGGCTCGACCCGGAGACGCTGGCCGTGCTGAAGTTGAAGTCAGGCGAGGGGCTGCGGGAACGGGCACGCGATCACGAGCACGACGGTGCCGCGCGCGCAGGACGGCCGCCGCCATCGAACGCCGCCTCCGCGCCGTCGCCCGAGCCCGGGCCGCGCCGCTAGATCCGATCACCCTCATTCACAAGGATCCTCACCATGTCCAGACCGCTCCTCACCATCCTGGCCACCGCCTGTGCGCTGGGCCTTCCCGCCGTGTCGCACAGCCGCCCGGTCACGCTGACCGCGCAGCTCAAGAACTACGGCGGCAACGGCGCCTACCTAGCGGCCTACCTGACCGACGCCAAGGGCACGTATGTCCGCACGCTGTGGGTCGCCGGCGGCAAGGCCAAGTACCACAAGCACCTGGCCGACTGGAACCGCCTCTCGGCACAGGATGCCAGGCGGCTCGATGGTGTCACGGGTGCCAGTGTCGGCGCAGGCCGCACGCTCAAGGTCACCGCCGACCTGGCCGATGCGCTGATCGACGCAGGCTACGAGATCCGCATCGACGCGGCCGTGGAAGACATGCGCGACAGCCCGTCGGAAGTGCGCATTCCGCTGAGCGCGAGCCAGGCCGGCAAGCCGCAGGCCGGCAAGCAGTACATCCAGTCGGCGAGCTTCCAGCTCCAGTGACGTGATGGGCATGGGCTGGAAAGGCATCCATAGCTGGCTGGGCCTGACCGTCGGCACGCTGACGGTGCTGCTGGGCCTGAGCGGCGCCCTGCTGGCGATCGACCCGGTCCGCCAGGCCTGGGAGGCACCCACCGCAGCGGCCCACCTGCCCGTGGCCACGCTCGTGGAGCGCGTGTCGCGCAGCGTCTCCGGCGCGGAAGAGATCCGCCGCCTGCCATCGGGGGCCATCGTGGTCTACGGCTTTGCCGGCGACCAGCCACAGGCCAGCTACGTGGACCCGGCCGACGGCCGCGTGCTGGGCCCGTGGCAGGCCACGGTGCTGCCCCGCTGGATCAAGAACCTGCACCGCTCGCTCCTGCTCGGGGATGCCGGTCGCTGGGGCGCAGCGGCCACGGCGCTCGTCATGGGCCTGCTCTGCGTGTCCGCCCTGGTGCTGCTCGTTCGCCGCATGGGCGGCTGGCGGCGGCTGGCCGGCCGCGTGCGCGGCACCCTGCCCCAGCGCATCCACGTCGTCGCCGGTCGGGTGGTGCTGGTCGTGCTCGCCCTGACATCGCTCACGGCGCTAACCCTCAGTGCGTCGACCCTGGGCCTGGTGGAACTCGACGCCCGCGCGGAGCCCGAGGTGGCCTCCATCGTGACGGCCCAGCCTGCCGTGCCTGCCGCTCAGCTGGCGGCGCTGCAAGGCATGACCGTGGGCGATCTGCGCAAGCTCACCTTCCCGAGCGCCACGGACCCCGAGGACACCTGGAAGATCGCCACCGTAGAGGGCCAGGGCTGGATCGACCGCCACTCGGGCCGCATGCTGGCCTGGCAGGACGCGACGCGGGCCCAGCGCGTCAACGATTGGGCCCTCGTGCTGCACACCGGCAACGCCGCCTGGCTGTGGGCCGCGGTCCTCGGCCTCACCGGCGCCAGCGTGCTGGTGTTCTGGCTGTCGGGCTTTCTCATCTGGTGGCAGGCACGTGGCCTCGCACCCCGCATCACCGGCAACGTGCCGGTGGGACAGGCCGACATCCTGATCTTCGTGGCCAGCGAGGGCGGCAGCACCTGGGGCTTCGCGCAGACGCTGCATGATGCCCTGGCCCGCAACGGCCACCGGGTGCACACCGCCGCGCTGGAGGACTTCCGCACCACGCCGGCAGCCCGGCAGGTCTTCGTGCTGGCCGCCACCTATGGCGAGGGCCAGGCCCCGGCCCACGCCAGCCAGGCCCTGGCCCAGATCGCGAAGCAGTCTGCCGGGTCCGTGCCGGTCACGGTGCTCGGCTTCGGCGACCGGCAGTTCCCCGCCTTTTGCGCCTTCGCGGTGGCGCTGGACCACATGCTGCGCGAACGCGGGTGGCCCGCGCTGCTGCCGCTGGAGTGCATCCACCAGCAGTCGAGCCAGCAGTTCGCGCGCTGGGGCGAGGCCCTGGCCCAGGCGCTGGGCGAGGGCCTGGTGCTGGCGCACGTGCCGCGCGTCCCGCCGACGGTGACGCTGACCTTGGCCTCGCGCGAGGACTATCCCGGCGCGAGCGAGCAGCCCGCATCGATCCTGCGCTTCACCTGGCCGTCACAGAGCCCTGGCAGCCGCCACGGCCTGGCCCGGTTCGCGGCCGGCGATCTCATCGGCATCGTGCCGCCGGGCTCGGCCGTGCCGCGCTACTACTCGCTGGCGTCGGGTTGGGAAGACGGCTTCGTCGCCCTCTGCGTACGCCAGGTGCCGGGCGGCTTGTGCTCCTCGCACCTGCTCGGCCTGAAGGTGGGTGAGCCCGTCACGGCCTTCATCCGGCCCAATCCGGGCTTTGCGCTGCCACGCACGCGGCGGCCTGTGCTGCTGATCGGTGCCGGCACCGGTGTGTCGCCGCTTGCCGGCTTCATCCGCCGCAACGACCGGCACAGCCCGATGCACCTGTACTTTGGCGGACGCGATCCGGCGCAGGACTTCTACTTCGGCAACGAAGTCCAGGGCTGGCTCCAGGAAGGCCGCCTGACCAGCCTGCGCACGGTGTTCTCGCGCGTGCCCGAAGGCGGCGGCTACGTGCAGGACGCGTTGCGGCGTGACGCCGACCGCGTGCGCGACCTGCTCGCCCAGGGCGCCCTGGTGCGCGTGTGCGGCAGCCGCGCCATGGCGCAGGGCGTGGCCGAGGCGCTGGATGCCCTGCTGGCGCCCCTGAACCTGAGCGTGGCCC
This sequence comes from Ramlibacter sp., assembly GCF_041916345.1. Taxonomy (GTDB): domain Bacteria; phylum Pseudomonadota; class Gammaproteobacteria; order Burkholderiales; family Burkholderiaceae_C; genus Ramlibacter. Next base: position 68,860 of record NZ_JAYRZR010000002.1, on the reverse strand, counting down.
AACTCAAAGCCAGGGAGCGCTATGCCGAAGACATCTTCTGACGCCACCACCTGGCGGCGCACCGTGCTGAACGGGCCGACCATGGGCACGCGCTGGTCCGTTCACCTGGATGCCGACGGCGCGACAGATCTGGCCGCCCTGCAGGCGGATCTGTCGGCGGCTGTCGAGCAGGTGGATGCCCAGATGTCGCCGTGGAAGCCGGACAGCGATCTCGTGCGCCTCAACCACGCCCCCGTGGGCACTTGGGTCGATCTGCCTTCCGACATGGTGGAGGTGCTGGCGTGCGCGCTGGATGTCCATGACCAGAGCGGTGGCGCCTTCAACCCGTGCGTGGGCGCCCTGGTCGATGCCTGGGGCTTCGGCGCCGTGCGCGACCAACCCGATGCCCAGGCCGTTCGCGCGGCGCGCGACGCGACACCGCGGGCGGCCCGCCAGGCGCTGGACCTGGACCGGCCCGCCAGGCGCGCCCGCAAGACGCTGCCCTTGCAGGTCGACCTGTGCGGCATCGCCAAGGGCTACGGGGTGGATCGCATGGCCGCCGTGCTGCAGCGGCACGGCGTGCGCCACGCCCTGGCCGCGCTGGACGGCGAGCTGCGCGCCTTGGGCGGCCAGGCCGGCGGGTCGCCGTGGTCCGTGGCGGTCGAAAGCCCGGAGGCGGGCCGGCGTGCGGTGCGCGGCGTGATCGAACTGCAGGACCTGTCGGTGGCCACGTCTGGCGACTACCGGCGCTTCCTGGCCATTGGCGAACAGCGCCTGGCCCACACGATGGACGCGCTGCGCTGCGCGCCGGTGAAGAACACGGTGGCATCGGTCACCGTGCTGGCCCGCACCTGCATGCGCGCCGACGCCTGGGCCACGGCCCTGCTGGTGGCGGGTCCGGACGACGGGCCGGCGCTGGCGCAGCGCATGGGCATGGATGTCCTCTTCCTGCTGCGCGACGATGAGGGCGTGAGGGAGGTCGGGCTGGGGCGCTTCGCCGCGGCGCGTGCACAGTCGCGATGAGCGGCTGGCCTGCCCGGAGGGAATCGAACCCCCGACAACCTGCTTAGAAGGCAGGTGCTCTATCCAACTGAGCTACGGGCAGGTGGGAAGGGATGGGCGGGTGGGATTGGTCGGAGCGATAGGATTCGAACCTACGACCCTCTGGTCCCAAACCAGATGCGCTACCAGACTGCGCTACGCTCCGATGGCGCGGATTCTAGCCGGTCGACCTGTCGGCGCGGCCTGCCGCGGCTAGAACGCCGGCACGGCGCGGTCCAGGTCGCGCAGCGATTGCTTCACCGTTCGCGCGGCCGTGTCCACGACCGCATCGGCTCGCGCATAGAGCGCCTCGCGGCTGGCCAGGATGCGCCGGATGTCCTCCAGCGCCTCCCCCATCACGCCGGGCGACATGTCGGCCTCCTCCGGCCGGGCCGCGCCGAAAGGCCGCATGTCACCCTGGGCCACGACGCGCGACATGTGCTCCTCGGGGCTGGCCTTGATCCACACGCACCAGAAGTGGCTCTGCAGCAGGTCGAAGGTCTCGCGCTCGCTGACGATGCTGCCGCCGGTGGTCATGACCACGCCATCGGCATGCTGCTCGGCGATGCGCAGCAGGGCGCGGCGCTCGTAGCGGCGGTAGCCCGCCTGGCCGTGCAGCAGCAGGATCTCGCTCATGCTGGTGCCGGCCTCGCGCTCGATCTCGCGATCCAGCTCCACGAAGGGCACCTGCCGCTGCGCGGCCAGCTGGGCGCCCAGGGTCGACTTGCCCGCGCCCCGCAGGCCGACCAGCGCCACGCGCTTCTCGCGGCCCTCGGCATCGGCCAGGCCGAAGTTCGTGGACAGCAGCGTGTAGGCCTGATCGAGCTGGTTGTCGTCCAGCCGCGCGAGCAACCCCTGCGCGCGTGCCAGCGGCGGCCGGGGGGCATCCTGCAGCAGGTCGATGATGGTGATGTTCAGCGCCCGCGCGGCGGCGGCCAGCGAGTTGATCGACACGTTGCCCTTGCCGCCCTCCACGTCCGCGAGAAAGCGCTCGGACAGGCCGGAGTCTACGGCGAGCTGACGACGGGTCATGCCGCGTCGGGCGCGCCAGGCGCGCACGCGCGCGCCCAGTTCGGCGAGCGTGGCACGGGAATCGGATTCGACGGTCATGGAGTCGCTTAGCTCAGATCCGGGCAATACGCCTTGCGCGGGATCAATGGTGCAGTATACTTCGCCGAAATCAAGCCTCAAGCACTTTAGTGCATCTTCTTCCCACCCGACCGCACCGACCCGCATGAAGCTCAAGATCCTCGTCGGCACCATGACCAGCACCGCCGACTATGTGGCGCAGGCCATCCAGATGGACTGCGCCGACCTGGTGGAGGAGATCACGGTCACGCTGATGGACGGCCTGGACATCTCGGCGTTCGACGAGGATGCAATTTACCTCATCTGCACCTCCACCTACGGGTCGGGCGATGTGCCGGACAACGCGCGGGCGCTCTACGACTCGCTCGACAGCCAGCCCCGCTACCTGGGTCACGTGCGCTACGGCGTGATCGCGCTGGGCGACCGCACCTACCTGCAGACTTTCTGCAATGGCGGCCGCCGGTTCGACGAGCGCCTGCAGGGCCTCGGCGCGCGCCGCATCGGCGAGATCTGGTGCCACGATGCCAGCGCCGGCACGCAGCCCGAAGGCCTGGGCGTCGAATGGTGCCGCCAATGGCTGCCCGAGGCCCTGGCCGCCGCGCCAGCCACGTAGGCTTCGGCGCGGCGACCCACAGGCCTTCCAGGCCGAAGACGAACAGGAGACAACCCCATGCACATGAGCCACGCCGACCACGGCACGCAGCCGCCGCGCGTCGAGATCCCGCGCGACTACAACGCCGCCTACGACCTGCTGGCCCGCCATTCGGCGCGTTCGGGCAAGGTCGCCTACATCGACGCGGTGAGCGGCGAGCGCCTCACCTACGGTGAACTGAGCGAGCGGGCGCAACGCCTGGCCAACGCCCTTCGCGCGAGGGGCTTCGCCCCCGAGACGCGCGTGATGATCGCGATGCTGGACACGCCGCAGTGGCCGGTGGTCTTCCTGGGCTGCATCCTGGCCGGCGTGGTGCCCATTGCGGCCAACACGCTGCTGACCTCGAAGGACTTCGAGTTCATGCTGCGCGACTCGCGTGCGCAGGCCCTGTTCGTCTCGCAGCCCCTGCTGCCCGCCTTCGACGGCCTGATCGGGCAGATCCCGACGCTGCGCCACGTATTCACCGCCGGCACCAGTGGTGCGGGTTCAGTGGCCGCGCTCATCGAGGAAGGCGACCGCACGCCCTGGGTGGCCCCCACCTCCTGCGACGATGCGTGCTTCTGGCTCTACTCCAGCGGCTCCACCGGCACGCCCAAGGGTACGGTGCACCTGCACAGCCACCTGATCCAGACGGCGGAGCTGTACGGTCGTGGCGTACTGGGCATCCGCGAGGACGACGTCGTCTACTCCGCCGCCAAGCTGTTCTTCGCCTACGGGCTGGGCAATGCCCTCACCTTCCCGCTGGCCGTGGGCGCCACCACGGTGCTGCTGCCCGCACGCCCGACGCCGGCGGACGTGTTCGGCATCCTGCAGAAGCAGCAACCGACGATCTTCTATGGCGTGCCCACGCTGTACGCGGCCCTCCTGGCGGACCCGGCGCGCCCGGCTCGCGAGGCCCTGCGCCTTCGGGTGTGCACCAGCGCAGGCGAAGCCTTGCCGGCGGACATCGGCCGCCGCTGGACCGAAGCCTATGGCTGCGAGATCCTGGATGGCATCGGTTCCACCGAGATGCTGCACATCTTCCTGTCCAACCGTCCTGGTGCGGTGCGCTATGGCACCACGGGCGTGCCGGTGCCGGGCTACGTGCTGCGCATCGTGGGCGACGACGGCCATGAATGCGGCCCGGGCGAGATCGGCGAGCTGCAGATCAGCGGGCCCAGTGCCGCCATCATGTACTGGAACAACCGCGCCAAGACCAAGGCCACGTTCGCGGGCGAATGGACGCGCAGCGGCGACAAGTACACGCGCGACGCCGACGGCTTCTACACCTATGGCGGCCGCAGTGACGACATGCTCAAGGTGGGCGGCATCTACGTCTCGCCATTCGAGGTGGAGGCCTGCCTGATGACGCATCCGGCCGTGCTGGAGGCCGCGGTGATCGGCGTGGCCGACAGCGACGACCTCGTCAAGCCCAAGGCCTACGTGGTGCTCAAGGCCGGGCAGCAGGTGACGATCGAGGCGCTGCAGGCCCATGTGAAGAGCCAGCTGGCGCCCTACAAGTACCCGCGCTGGATCGAGTTCGCCAGCGAGCTGCCCAAGACGGCCACTGGCAAGATCCAGCGCTTCCGGCTGCGGGCCGGTGCCACGGGCGCGGCATCCTGAGGGAAAGCCATGTGGCGCGAAAATGCCACTTGAGCTAAAAATGCTTTAGGCCTAAACTAAATCAACCAAGGAGCATCCATGACCACTCGCCGTCTCGTCCTCGCCCGCGGTGCCGCCGTCGTCGGCGCCGCGTCCGCCGGGCTGCTGTTGCCGCAGATCGTGCGCGCGCAGTCCAACAAGATCCGGGTCGGCTTCATGCTGCCCTACACCGGCACCTTCGCCCAGCTCGGCGTCGCCATCGAGAACGGCGTTCGCATGGCCATCAACGAGCGGGGCGGCAAGCTGGGCGGCCGTGAGATCGAGTGGTTCAAGGTCGACGACGAGTCGGAGCCGTCCAAGGGCGTCGAGAACGCCCAGCGACTGGTCCAGCGCGACAAGGTCGACGTGCTGATCGGCACCGTCCACTCCGGCGTGCAGATGGGCATCCAGCGCGTCGCGCGCGAGTCGGGCGTGCTGAGCCTGATCCCCAACGCGGGCGTCCATGCCGCCACGCGCGCCCTGTGCGCGCCCAACGTGTTCCGCACCTCGTTCACCAACAGCCAGCCCACGCTCGCCCTGGGCAAGCCGATGATGGACAAGGGCCTGAAGCGCGCCGTGTGGATCACCTGGAAATACGCCGCCGGCGACGAGGCCTTCGAGGGCTTCAAGGAAAGCTACACCAAGGCAGGCGGCACCATCATCAAGGAACTGGGCCTGCCCTTCCCCAACGTGGAGTTCCAGGCCCTGCTGACCGAGATCGCCTCCCTGCGGCCGGACGCCGTGGCCTGCTTCTTCGCCGGTGGCGGCGCGGCCAAGTTCATCCGTGACTACGCCGCGGCCGGCCTGAAGGACAAGATCCCGCTGTGGGGCTCGGGCTTCCTGACCGAGGGCGTGCTCGACGCCGCCGGCCCTGCCGCCGACGGCATCATGACCACGATGCACTACAGCGACTCGCTGGATACGCCCAAGAACAAGGCGTGGCGCACGGCCTATGCCACCGGCTTCAAGATGCAGCCGGACGTGTACGCGGTGCAGGGCTACGACACCGGCCTGCTGCTGGCGCAGGGCATGGCGGCGGTCAAGGGTGACATCGGCAACAAGCCGGCGCTGTACAAGGCACTGGAGACGCAGACCATCGACAGCCCGCGTGGCAAGTGGACGATGAGCAAGTCGCACAATCCCATCCAGGACATCTACCTGCGCCGGGTCGAGAACAAGGAGAACAAGGTGATCGGCATCGCCGCCAAGGCCCTGGCCGATTCCGGCGCCGGCTGCAAGCTGGGCTGATGCCCACCGCGCCGGCACCGTCCGGCGCGCTGTTTCCCCTGCATCTTCCCGTCCGTGCCAGCGACTGGCACCGGCACGGGGCTTGCGTCCCGAACGGCCGAGCCATGAGTCTCTCCACGTACCTCATCTACCTGGCGGCGGTCCTGCTGCTGATCCTGACCCCCGGGCCGACCATGCTGATGTGCATGACGAACGCGCTCAACCACGGGCCTTCGCATGCGATGGCGTCGGTGGCCGGGGCCATCGTGGCGGTGGTGGGCGTGATGGCGCTGTCGGCCATGGGCCTGGGCGCGCTGCTCGCGGCGTCGGAAACCGCCTTTACCCTGGCCAAGACAGCCGGCGCCGCCTACCTGGTCTGGCTGGGCATCCGCACCTTCCGCAGCACCGGGCTGCTGCAGATCGAAGGCGCCTCGGCCTCGCCGCGCTCCTTCGTCGCGCAAGGCTTCCTGGTGGGCGCCAGCAACCCCAAGGCCATCCTGTTCTTCGCGGCCTTCTTTCCCCAGTTCCTGGACCCCGCGCACCCGGTGGTGCCGCAGTTCGCGATCCTGGCGGGCACCTTCGTCGTCTGTGAGCTGACCGTGCTGAGCCTGTGCGCGCTGGGGGTCGCGCGGCTCGTGCCGCTGCTGCGCTCGGCCACGCTCGTGCGCTGGATCAACCGCACCTTCGGCGGCCTCTTCGCCCTGATGGGCGGCCTGCTGCTGCTGTCGCGACGGCAAGCCTGATGGACCTCGCCAACTTCCTCATTCAGCTGCTCAACAGCGTGCAGTACGGCCTGCTGCTGTTCATGCTGGCGGCCGGACTCACGCTGATCTTCGGCATCATGGGCGTGGTCAACCTCGCCCACGGCAGCTTCTACATGCTGGGCGCCTACCTCGCGTGGTGGCTTTCGCTCAAGACCGGCAGCCTGCTGCTGGCCATCCTGCTCGGCACGGCGCTCTCGGTCGCCTTCGGCCTGCTGCTGGAGCGCATCCTGTTCCGCCACTTCTACCACCGCGACCACCTCGACCAGGTGCTGCTGACCTTCGGCCTGATCTACATCTTCGAGGAGTCGCGCTCCATCCTGTGGGGCGACGACGTGCACGGCGTCAAGATCCCTGACGTGCTGGCGGCCTCGATCCCGCTCACCGACAACCTGTCCTACCCGGTCTACCGCCTGTTCATGTCGGGCCTGTGCATCGCGCTGGCCGTCGGCCTGTACCTGCTGATCTCGCGCACCCGCCTGGGCATGAAGATCCGCGCCGGTGCCTTCAACCGCGACATGACCGAGGCCCTGGGCATCAACATCAAGCTGATCCACGCCGTGGTGTTCGCGCTCGGCGTCGGGCTCGCCACCATCGCCGGCATGATCGCCGCGCCCATCTCCAGCGTGTACCCGAACATGGGCTCGCAGGTGCTGATCATGTGCTTCGTGGTGGTGGTGATCGGCGGCATCGGTTCGGTGCGCGGCGCACTGATCTCCGCGCTGCTGGTCGGCTTCGTCGACACGTTCGGCAAGGTGCTGCTGCCTCAGGTGGCCGGCATGCTCGTCTACATGCTCATGGCGGCCGTGCTGCTGTGGAAGCCCGAGGGCCTGTTCAAGCAATGAGCGCCGCATCGTCCCGTCTGGAATCGCTGCCACGCGGCCTGCAGGTCGCGCTGGGCCTGGGTGTGGTGGCCCTGGCCACCTTCCCCTTCTTTGCCACCGACTTCTACGTGCAGATGGTGGCCCGCATGATGATCCTGGCCATCTTCGCGATGAGCCTGGATCTGCTGCAGGGCGTGACCGGCCTGGTCTCGCTGGGCCATGCGGCCTTCTTCGGCCTGGCCGGCTATGCACTGGCCTTCCTCACGCCGCAGGATGGCCCGGTCAGCCTGTGGTGGACGCTGCCGGCCGCCGCCGCGGCCTCGGGCCTGGCTGCACTGGTGATCGGCTTCTTCGTCGTCCGCACGCACGGCATCTACTTCATCATGGTCACCATGGCCTTCGCGCAGATGGTGTTCTACCTGTTCTTCGACAACAAGGCGCTGGGCGGCTCCGACGGCATCTACATCAACTTCAAACCGTCGGCCGGCCTGTTCGACCTGGAGAACAAGCGCGTCTTCTACTTCTTCACGCTGGCCATGCTGCTGGCGGTCTACCTGTTCCTGCGCCGCCTGCTGTTCAGCCCGTTCGGCCGCGCGCTGGCCGGCATCCGCGTCAACGAGCACCGCATGCGCGCCATGGGTTTCGGCACCTTCGGCTACAAGCTGGCCGCCTTCACGCTGGCCGGCTCGCTGGCGGGCCTGGCGGGTTACCTGTGGGGGGCGCAGACCGGCTTCGTGAACCCGGAGCTGATGGGGTTCCACATGAGCGCGCACGCGATCATGATGGTCATCCTCGGCGGCATGGGCAACTTCGCGGGCGCCATCGTCGGCGCCTTTGCCTTCGAGATGCTGCTGCACGAGTTCAAGGACCTGCCGGATCTGGGCGGCTTCCGCATGGGCAAGCACTGGCAACTGTGGATGGGCCTGTTCATCGTGATGGTGGTGGCCTTTGCGCCCCGCGGCCTGCTGGGCCTGGCGGATCGCCTGCTGCGCCGCAAGGGGGATGGCGATGCCTGAGGTGCTGCTGGCCGCGCGCGGCCTCACCAAGCGCTTTGGCGGCCTCGCAGCCGTCAATGACGTCACGCTCGATCTCTGGCGTGACCGCATCCATGCCGTGATCGGCCCCAACGGGGCCGGCAAGTCCACCCTGACGAACCTGCTCTCCGGCGATCTGCCGCCCACCGCGGGCACGGTCTCGCTGGGCGGGCAGGACGTGACCGGCTGGCCGCCCGAGAAGATCTCGCGCGGCGGCCTGGGACGCAGCTACCAGAAGACCAACATCTTCCTGCCGTTCACCGTGTGGGAGAACATCCGACTGGCCGCGCAGTCGCGCACTCCGCGTGCCGCGCACTGGCTGCAGCTCGCATCGAAGGTGAGTCCGGCCAACGAGCGCGCCCAGCGCGCCCTGGAGCTCGCCGGCCTGCAGGCCCGCCGCGACTTCCTGGCCAGCGCCATCAGCCATGGCGAGCAGCGCCAGCTGGAGATCGCGATGACGCTCGCCACCGATCCGCAGGTGCTGCTGCTCGACGAACCGCTGGCCGGCATGGGCACGGCCGAGGCTGAACGCATGGTGGAGCTGCTGCTGCGCCTCAAGAAGGACCACGCGATGATGCTGGTGGAACACGACATGGACGCCGTGTTCGCGCTGGCCGACCACCTGACGGTGATGGTGAACGGCCAGGTCATCGCCAGCGGCACGCCGGCCGAGGTGCGCGCCGATGCCGGCGTGCAATCCGCCTACCTGGGCGAGGAGGCCGGCCATGGCTGAACGCCTGATCGAGGCCCGCGGCCTGCAGACCTACTACGGCGCCAGCCACATCCTGCGCGGCATCGACTTCCACGTCGACCGTGGCGAGACCATCGGCCTCATGGGCCGCAACGGCATGGGCAAGTCCACCCTGCTGAAGTCGCTGATGGGCCTGGTGGTGCCGCGCGGCGGCTCCGTCGCCGTCAAGGGCCGGTCCACGCTCGGTCGACCGCCGTATGAGGTGGCGCAGCTCGGCATCGCGTATGTCCCCGAGGGCCGAGGCATCTTCGGCAACCTGAGCGTGAAGGAGAACCTGGTGATGGCCGCGCGCGCCGGCACCCAGGGCCAGCGCGACTGGACCTATGAGCGCGTGCTGGAGACCTTCCCGCGCCTGAAGGAGCGCCTGGGCCACGGCGGCCAGCAGCTCTCCGGCGGCGAGCAGCAGATGCTGACCATCGGCCGCGCCCTCATGACCAACCCCGACGTGCTGATCCTCGACGAAGCCACCGAGGGCCTGGCCCCGCTGATCGCGCGCGAGATCTGGCGCATCTGCGGGCTGATCCGCGAGAGCGGCATCTCCAGCGTGATCGTGGACAAGAACTGGAAGCACGTGACGCAGGTGACGGACCGCAACGTCATCCTCGTCAAGGGGGAGGTGGCGTACAGCGGCACCTCCACCGAACTGCGCGCGCAACCGCAACTGCTGGAGCAGCACCTGGGCGTGTGAGGGCGTCCGTCGCCGCTGCGGGCACCTTCGCGCAGGGTCACGGACCGGCAGGATCCTGCGGATGGCCCCACAATCCGCGGCGATGGGCCCCTTCGAACCGCCACGCTCGCTGATCAGGCCCTGGGCCGTCCTCGAAGGCATGCGCACAGCCTTTCTGGTCGCCCTGATTGCTCTCTTCGGCACCGGCGCCGCCCTCGCCTGTGCGGACGAGGCCTACAAGGCCTCACCGCAGTACGACGCCGCCGAATGCCGGTTCCGCAACCCGCCGAACCCCGATGTGAAGCCGGGCCGAGGCGCGCTGGAGATCTGGACCCGGCTCCTGCTCGCCCGCAAGGAGGGCACGGTGCCGGTGGACCCGATCCCGGTGCGCAAGCTCACGCGCGCCGACCTCGACGCGCTGGATGCGGCCGGCAACCACGTCATCCGGCTCGGCCACTCCTCGCACCTGCTGAAGCTGCGCGGCCGCTGGTGGCTGATCGACCCGGTGTTCGGCGAGCGGGCGTCACCGTTCTCGTGGCTGGGGCCCAAGCGCTTCCACGCGCCACCGGTCGCGCTGGCGGACCTGCCCGCCGTCGACGGACTGATCCTCTCGCACGACCACTACGACCATCTGGACACCGTCACCATCGAGGCCCTCACGGCCCGGGTGCAGCGCTACTTCGTGCCACTGGGCGTGGGTGCGCGACTGCGTGGCATGGGCGTGCCGGCCGACCGCATCGAGGAGTACGACTGGTGGCAGGAGGGCCGGCTGGGCGACGTGAAGCTCGTGGCGACGCCGGCGCAGCACTTCTCAGGGCGCAGCCTCGGCGACCGCAACACCACGCTGTGGGCCTCGTGGGTGATCCAGAGCGGGCCGCACCGCATCTACTACAGCGGCGACGGCGGCTACTTCCCGGGCTTCCGCACCATCGGCCAGCGGCATGGCCCGATCGACCTGGCGCTGATGGAGAACGGCGCCTATGACGCCTACTGGCCCGCCGTGCACATGACCCCCGAAGAGACCGTGCGGGCCTTCGAGGACCTGGGCGCCAGGACGCTCTACCTGGTGCACAACAGCACCTTCGACCTCGCGTTCCACCCCTGGCGCGAGCCGCTCGAGCGCGTGGCCGCACTCGCGCACCAGCGCGGGCTGGACCTCGCCACGCCGGAGATCGGCGAGCCGCTCACCATCGGGCGGCCCCGTGCGAACCGGCTGTGGTGGGACGGCCTTCGCTAGCCCCCGGCGTCCCCGCGCAGGCGGGGACCCAGAAGGTCTCTGCACGCCTATGCCTCCTGGATGCCCGCCTGCGCGGGCATGACGGAAGCGGCCATTCAAGCGGCATCGCACTCCGCCAGATCCTCGCCCTTCACATGCTCCCCCAGGTAGTCCAGGAAGGCACGTACCGCCGGCACGAGGCCGCGGCGCGAGGGAAACACGGCATGCACCACGCCGGGCGGCGGCGCCCAGCCGGGCAGCACCTCGACCAGCTTGCCGCGTGACAGCGGCGCGCGGCACAGGTAGTCGGGCAACAGCCCGATCCCGATGCCACGCAGTACCGCGGCGCGCAGGGTGAGCAGATCGTCGGCGATGTAGCGCGGGCGGTGCTCCAGGCGGAAGCTCTCCCCGTGCGGCCCCACGAGCCGCCACTGCGCGCGCCCATCCACCGCGCCCATGGCCACGGAGTCCAGCCGCTCGAGATCCAGCGGTGTGGCTGGTGCGCCCTGCCGATCCAGCAGCGAGGGTGCGCCCACCAGCAGCGTGGCCGACCGGCCGAGCTGCTTCACCACCAGGCTCCCACTCTCGTCCAGGGACGGCCGCACCCGCAGGGCGACGTCGATGCCTTCCTCCACCAGATCGACGACCCGGTTGCCGACCTGCATGTCGATGCGCACCTCGGGATGCGACGCCAGGAAGCGCGCCACGACGTCCCCCACGCTGCTCTGCGCCAGCGTGATCGGACAGGCCACGCGGATCAGGCCGCGTGGCGCCTGCTGGACCGCGGCGATGGCTTCATCCGCTGACTCCGCGGCCTCGCGCAGCGCCACGCAGTGACGGTGGTAGACCTCGCCAGCACGGGTCAACGAGAGCTTGCGCGTGGTCCGCTGCAACAGGCGCACGCCGAGACGGGCCTCCAGCTCGGCCACCCGGCGCGAGAGCTTCGACTTCGGGATGCCCAGGGCCCGCCCGGCGGCCGCGAAGCCCCCCCGATCGACCACCTCGGCGAAGTAGAACAGGTCGTTCAGGTCGGGTTGGGCCATGTCATTCGATCCATATTCAGGACAATCTGGCTCAATTTTGCCGACTTATCACCGTCTGACATCATCCGCACAATCATTCCCACGCACCCCGCCGGGGTCCTCACTGCAAGGAAACGTGAAATGAAACTGCTGCACATCGATTCCAGCCCGCTCGCCGCCCAGTCGGTGTCGCGCCAGCTCACCCGCCAGATCGTCGACCAATGGATCGCCCATCTCCCGGGCACGCAGGTGGAGCACCTCGACCTCGACGTGAATGCACCGTCGCACCTGAACATGGACTCGCTGGGCTTTCGCCTGGGCATCGATGCCGCCGGCCTGACCGACGTCCAGCGCCGCGAGAACGCGGTGACGGACCGCCTGGTGACCCAGTTCCTGGCGGCCGACGTGGTGGTCATCGGTGCGCCGATGTACAACTTCACCATCCCCTCGCAGCTCAAGGCCTGGATCGACCGCATCGCACAGGCCGGCCGCACCTTCCGCTACACCGAGAAAGGCCCGGAAGGCCTGGCGGGTGGCAAGACCGTGATCGTCGCCTCCACCCGCGGCGGGATCTACTCCAGCGGCCCGGCGACCGCCATGGACCACCAGGAAAGCTACCTCAAGGCCGTGCTGGGCTTCCTGGGCGTGACCGATGTGAGCTTCGTGCGCGCCGAGGGGCTGGCCATGGGGGACGAAGCCCGCTCGAAGGCGCTGGCCGCCGCGGCCGGCGACATCGTCGCCCACGCGGCGAGCGCGGCCAACGAGGCCCGCGCCAGCGTCGCGGCCTGAGCCACGGGGCGCGGCTGATCGCCCCCGCTACTTGCGGGTGTAGATCTGGTCGAAGCTGGCGCCGTCCGCGAAGTGCTCGCGGGCGGCCTTCTCCCAGCCGCCGAAGGCCTGGTCGATGCCGAACAGGTTGAGCTTCGGGAACTGCTTTGCGTACTTCGCCTGAGCCTTCGCCGACACGGCGGGGCGGTAGAAGTGCCTGCCGGCGATGTCCTGCCCTTCCTCCGAATAGAGGTACTGGAGGTATGCCTCGGCCACGGCGCGCGTGCCCCGCTTGTCCACCACCTTGTCGACGACTGCCACTGCCGGCTCGGCCAGGATGCTGATGGACGGATAGACCACGTCAACCTTGCTGCCGAATTCCTTCTCCAGCAGGTAGGCCTCGTTCTCCCACGAGATGAACACGTCACCCTGGTTGCGCTGCGCGAAGGTGATCGATGAGCCGCGCGCCCCGGTGTCGAGCACCGGCACGTTGGCATAGAGCTTCGCGACGAACTCCTTCGCCTTGGCGTCGCCCCCGTACTTGCGCTTGGCGAACTCCCACGCGGCCAGGTAGTTCCACCGCGCGCCGCCGGATGTCTTGGGGTTGGGGGTGATCACGCTGATGCCGGGCTTCGCCAGGTCATCCCAGTCCTTGATGCCCTTGGGGTTGCCCTGCCGCACCACCAGCACGATGGTGGAGGTGTAGGGCGAGGCGTTGTGCGGCAGCTTCTTCTGCCAGTCGGCGGCCAGCCAGCCGCCGTTCTTCACCAGTGCATCGGTGTCGCCGGCCAGCGCCAGCGTGGCCACGTCGGCCTCCAGCCCGTCGATGATGGAGCGCGCCTGCTTGCCCGAGCCGCCATGTGACTGCTTGATCGTCACGTCCTGCCCCGTCTTCGCCTTCCAGTGCTTCGCGAAGGCCTGGTTGAACTCGACGTAGAGTTCACGCGTCGGGTCGTACGACACGTTGAGCAGCGTGATCGGCTGCGCCTGCGCCCTGGCGGGCGCCATCACGCCTGTGCCCAGCAGGGTGACGGCAGTCGCCACGGCGGCGGCCAGGGGAATCTTGATAAAGTCTCGGCGTTGGCTCATAGGTGCGTCCCTTTCGTTTCGGATGCGGCGCATTCTGGAAGCCGCCTGCCGCAAAGGGAACGACAGAGTTCTTCCTTGCATATCGCCATAAGCTCATTTCCATCGCACGCCCAGGAGGCGTCCCCATGGCACGCACCGTCCACTGCATCAAGCTCGGCCAGGAGGCCGAAGGCCTCGACTTCCCGCCCTATCCCGGTGAACTGGGCAAGCGCATCTACGAAAGCGTCAGCAAGGAGGCCTGGCAGCAGTGGTTGAAGCACCAGACCATGCTGGTCAACGAGAACCGGCTGAACCTGGCAGACCAGCGTGCGCGCGAGTACCTCAAGCGCCAGATGGAGAACCACTTCTTCGGCGCCGGCGCCGACCAGGCCGCGGGCTACGTGCCGCCGGCGCAGTAGGCCGTGGCCGAGGCCGTCGACTGGGGCGCTGACGGCACGCCGCGCAGCCCTCGATTCGACGACGTCTACCGGCCCGCCGACACCGGGCTGGCGCAGGCCTGCCATGTGTTCCTGGGCGGGTGCGATCTGCCACGGGCCTGGGCCGGGGCAGCGCACTGGCGCATCCTGGAGACTGGCTTCGGGCTCGGGCAGAACTTCCTCGCGACCTGGCACGCCTGGCAGCAGGATGAAGCCCGGCCGCGCCTGCTGCACTACGTCTCGCTGGAGGCCTGGCCGGTCGCCGCGTCGGACCTGCTGTGCGCAGCCAGCGTCGACCCGCAGCTCGTGCCCCTGGCGCAGGCGCTCGCGCGGCAATGGGAAGGCCTCACGCCGGGCCTGCACCGCCTGGTGTTCGAGGGCGGCCGCGTTGCACTGACCCTGGGCATCGGCGATGCGGGCGACCTGCTGCGCGGGCTCGACTTCCGTGCCGACTCGGTGTTCCTCGACGGCTTCGACCCGGCGCGCAATCCGGAGCTGTGGTCGCTGCCGGTGTTGAAGGCCGTGGCGCGGCTGTGCCGCCGGGGCACGCACGTGGCCACCTGGACGGCCGCCGGCCAGGTGCGACGTGACCTGGCCACCTGCGGCTTCGTGGTCGAACGGCAGCCGGGCCTGCCGCCCAAGCGCCACCGCACCGCAGGTCGCTTCGATCCCTCATGGCCGCGCCCCGATGTGGATGAACCACCGCCCCCCACACCCGGCATGGCTGTCGTCGTGGGCGCCGGTCTTGCGGGTTCAGCCGTCGCGGCCAGCCTGGCCCGACGCGGCTGGCAGGTCCAGGTATTCGACGCAGCGGACGCGCCTGCCAGCGGCGCATCCGCCCTGCCCGCCGGGCTGATGGCGCCGTATCAGTCGCCGGATGACAACCCGCTGTCGCGCATTGCCCGCGCCGGGATCCGCCTCACCTGGCTGGAGGCCCAGCGGCTGCTGCGCCCGGGCGAGGACTGGGGCCCCGATGGCGCCCTCGAGTGCCGGCTGGAGGATGCGCGTCCGCCGCCTGCGCTGGGCGAAGGCCTGCTGCCCTGGACGCGGGTCGCCACGCCGGCGCAACTGGCCGCGGCAGGCCTGGCGTCGACCGATCACGCCTGGTGGCACGAACGCGCCGCCTGGGTGAAGCCGTCGGCGCTGGTGCGCGCGTGGCTGGCCGCGCCCGGTGTGTCGGTGCGGTGTGGCGTGCGGGTGAGCCACATCGAACCGGTGCCAACGGGCTGGCAACTGCTTGGCGAGACCGGCGATACGCTGGCGACGGCTGCCGTCGTGGTCGTCTGCGCGGCCCATGGCACCGCCGCCCTGACCGGCGACGCGATCCGCACCCATCCCGTGCGCGGCCAGGTGAGCTGGGGCCTGCATGCCGATGGCGCCTCCCCCGCGAACTGGCCCGCCACGCCCGTGCATGGGCACGGCCACATGCTGCCGGACGTGCCCGTCGCCGGCGGCCGGGCCTGGCTGGTCGGCGCCACCTACAGCCGCGACGACGCCGATGCCACCCCGCGCGAGGCGGACCAGACCGCGAATCAGGCCCGTCTGGCGGTGCTCTCGCCTGCGCTGGCGCAGGCCCTGGCACCCGCGTTTGCATCCGGTGCCGCCCAGGCCTGGACGGGCATCCGCTGCGTCACGCGCGACCGCCGGCCACTGGCCGGCTGGATGGCGCCCGGCCTGGGCGTGAGCACCGCGCTGGGCTCGCGCGGTCTCACCTTCGCGGTGCTGGCCGCCGAGCTGCTGGTGGCCCGTCTGCACGCCGAGCCCCTGCCGGTCGAGACGCCCCTGGCGGACGCCCTCGATCCGGGGCGCCTCACAAGCCGATGAGCCAGGCGTGCAGCCGCCCGGGATGCGGCGGGCGGCCGAACAGGGCCTCCGTGCCGGTGAGCCAGGCCCGCACGTGGTCCGGCAGGGAACGCGGGGCGTTGGCCATCGCCAGATGCGGGATCGGGTGTCGCCCTTGCCGCAACTGCTTGAGCACCACCCAGGCATCCATGTCGGCCAGCGCGAAGTCGACGATGGCCAGGTCGTAGGCGCTCTGCTGTGCGAGCTCGATCGCCTGGGCGCCGCTCTCGGCGTCGTCGGCCTGCGTGAGGTTCGCCAACGCCAGGCGGGCCCGGAAGTAAAGCCGGTCCTCGCGGCTGGCACTCACGATGAGCGCCCGCTTGCCGGACTGATCACGGTCGGTGGGCGCCACCGCGCCGAGGTCGAAGTCCAGCGGCTGCTCAGGTTCGAACAGGGCGTCCAGGGACTGGATCACGTCGGGCCAGGCGAGCGGGCGCGGGAAGTTGCGCCACACGCGCGAGGGCGGGTGCGAGCCCACCCAGATCATCTTCACCTGGGCTTTGGAAGGCGACTCCGCCTCCAGGCGGGCCTCCCAGCTGTCGCCGTCGAGCAGCGCCACCCGCGCCGGCTCGGGCGCCTCGGGCGCCCAGAGCAGGTAGGCTGTCTCGCTGTGCTCCGACACGCGGAACAAGGTGTTGATGGCATGCCGCTCCTCATCGGAGAAGCCCACCACCTTGATGAAGACCCTCTGTGCCATCCCCTGTCCCAGGGCAGCGCCCTTGGCTGTTGTGCTGCGGCCATTATGAAGCCGGGCGCTTCGCATGCCCAGATGGCCATATCCGGACCGCCGCGAAAACCGCCCGCCAGGCCGCGTGAATGCTCGCGCATAAGCTTATCCGGATATGGCCTGAAGAAAATAATCGTTGGACTTCGCAGGCCCTTTGCCTAGAGTTCGCGGCTCCGGCCCCCTGGGGGCCAGGCATGGGAGCCGCATGTACCGCTACACCGAATTCGACCGCCAGTTCGTCCACGCACGCGCCGCGCAGTACCGCGACCAGCTCGAGCGCTGGCAGGCCGGCCGGTTGACCGACGACGAGTTCCGGCCGCTGCGCCTGCAGAACGGCTGGTATGTGCAGCGCTACGCGCCCATGCTGCGCGTGGCCGTGCCCTACGGCGAGCTGTCCAGCGCGCAGCTGCGCGTGCTGGCGCGCATCGCACGCGACTACGACCGCCCGGATGCAGCCCTGCTGCGCGAGGCCCAGGCGAAGCAGGATGCGCTGGCCGAGGTGCCGGTGCGTGGCGGCACGCCGGTGCGCACGCGCCTGCGTTCGGGCTACGGCCACTTCACCACCCGGCAGAACGTGCAGTTCAACTGGATTCCGCTGGATCGCAGCGCCGACGTGATGGACCTGCTGGCCTCGGTGGACATGCACGGCATCCAGACCAGCGGCAACTGCATCCGCAACATCACCAGCGACGAGCGGGCGGGCATCGCCGTCGACGAGATCGCCGATCCGCGCCCCTACTGCGAGATCCTTCGCCAGTGGAGCACGCTGCACCCCGAGTTCGCGTTCCTGCCGCGCAAGTTCAAGATCGCCGTCTCGGGCGCGGCGGAGGACCGCGCGGCCATCGAGTGGCACGACGTGGGCCTGCAGATGGTGACGGACACCGACGGCCGCCTGGGCTTCCGCGTGCATGCGGGCGGCGGCATGGGCCGCACGCCCGTCGTCGCACCCGTGATCCGGGCCTTCGTGCCGTGGCAGGAGATCCTGAACTACCTGGAGGCGGTGGTGCGGGTCTACAACCGCTGGGGCCGCCGCGACAACATGTACAAGGCGCGCATCAAGATCCTGATCAAGGCCGAACGGCAGCGCTACATCGACGAGGTGGAGGCGGAGTACCGCGCCATCGTCGAACAGGACGGCGCCCCGCACACCATCACCCAGGCCGAGTTCGACCGCGTCGCTGCCTGCTTCGCGCCGCCCGCGCTGGCGCCGGCACGCACCGGCCCGCAGGCGCAGGTGCACCGGATCGTGCGCGCCGACGCCGAGTCGGATCCCGGCTTCCACCGCTGGCTGCAACGCAACGTGGCGCCCCATCGCGATCCGGCCCTGCGCGCGGTCACGCTCTCGTTCAAGCGCCTGGGCCAGGCCCCCGGCGATGCCACCGCCGACCAGCTGGAACAGGCGGCCGATCTGGCCGAGCGCTTCTCGGCCGGCGAGGCCCGCGTCACGCATGACCAGAACCTGCTGCTGCCCTGGGTGCGCGAGGACGATCTGCCCGAGCTGTGGGCAGCCGCCCGCAAGGCCGGCTTCGCCTCGCCGAACATCCACCTGCTGACGGACATGATCGCGTGCCCGGGCGGCGACTTCTGCGCCCTGGCCAACGCGCGCTCCATTCCCATCGCGGAGGCCATCACCCAGCGCTACCAGGATCTGGACGAGCTGCACGACCTGGGCGAGATCGACCTGCACATCTCCGGCTGCATCAATTCCTGCGGGCACCACCACACGGGGCACATCGGCATCCTCGGCGTCGACAAGGACGGCCAGGAGTGGTACCAGGTCACGCTGGGCGGCTCCGACGGCTCGGCGCTCTCGGGCACGGTGACGCCGGGCAAGGTGGTCGGACCGTCCTTCTCCGCCGCCGAGGTGCCGGAGGTGATCGAGGCGCTGCTGGACACCTACCGCACTCATCGCCAACCGGCGGCCGAAGGCCGGACCGAGACGTTCATCGACACGCTGCGCCGCGTGGGCCACGAGCCCTTCAAGGCCGCCGCCAATGCCACCCGCCTGACCGAGAAGGAGGCCGCATGATCACGCTGCTGCAAGACCAGGACGCGACCGCCGCCGAGGCACCCGGCGTGCTGCGACTGGCCAATGACGCCGAGGTGGCCGAGTTGCCGCTGGAGGGCGTGGAGCGCATCGAGCTGCACTTTCCGAAGTTCACCGATGGCCGGGCCTACAGCCAGGCCAGCATGCTGCGCCGCCGGCGCGGGTTCCGGGGCGACATCCGCGCCACCGGCGACGTGCTGATCGACCAGCTGGTCCACATGGAGCGCACCGGCTTCACCAGCGCCGTGCTCAAGGCCGGCAAGGACCCGGCCGATGCCGCACGCCAGTTCAGCCGCTTCCCCGGCTTCTACCAGGGCGACACCGTGACGCCCCATCCCCGCTTCGCGAGAGGCTGACATGAGCGCCATCGACCTGAACGCCCGCCCTTCGAAGGACTTCGAAGCCCGCCTGTCCGAGACCCGCGCGCTGCTGCGCCACGCCGCCGTGCGCTTCGCCCCGGTGACCCAAGCCTCCAGCCTGGGCGCGGAGGACGTCGTCATCACCCACCTGATCCGCGACCTGCAGCTCGACATCCCCGTGTTCGTGCTGCAGACCGGCGCGCTGCACGCGCAGACGCTGGCGCTGCTGGCCCGCACGCAGGCCACGCCCGGCCTGACGGTGCGGGTGTTCGAGCCGCGCCAGGAGGCCGTGGTGCACTTCGTCCAGCGCGAAGGCCAGGACGCCATGTACCGCAGCATCGCGCTGCGCAAGGCCTGCTGCCAGATCCGCAAGCTGGAGCCGCTGGAGCGTGCGCTGGAGGGCCACCGGGCCTGGATCACCGGCCTGCGCCGCGAGCAATCGGCCGCCAGGGCCGAGGTGCCGTTGATCGACGCTGAAGACGAAGCCGTCACCGGCCGGGTGAAGCTCAACCCCCTGGCCAACTGGAGCTGGGGCGACGTCTGGCACTACATCGGCACGCGCGGTGTGGACTACAACCCGCTGCACGACGAGTTCTACCCGAGCATCGGCTGCGCGCCGTGCACGCGGGCGATCAGCCTGGGCGAGGACTTCCGCGCCGGCCGCTGGTGGTGGGAAGACGAGGCCGCCAAGGAATGCGGCCTGCACGTGAAGCCGACCGACGTGAAGCAGACTGAACAGGTGGCCGCATGAACGCCCGTACCGAGCCGCGCCTGCTGGCGCCCATCAGCAACCGCCACCTGGATGCGCTGGAGGAAGAGGCCATCTTCATCCTGCGCGAGGTCGCTGGCGCCTTCGAGCGGCCGACCCTGCTGTTCTCCGGCGGCAAGGACTCGCTGGTGCTGCTGCGCTGCGCCGAGAAGGCCTTCGGCCGCGGCCGCCTGCCCTACCCGCTGCTGATGATCGACACCGGCCACAACTTCCGCGAGGTGACCGACTTCCGCGACCAGCGCGCGCGCGAACTGGGTGCTGAACTCATCGTGCGCAGCGTCGAGGAATCGATGAAGCGCGGCACCGTGCGGCTGGCCCACCCCGGCGAGAGCCGCAATGCGCATCAGTCGGTCACGCTGCTGGAGGCGATCGAGGAGTTCCGCTTCGACGCCCTGATCGGCGGCGCGCGGCGCGACGAGGAAAAAGCCCGCGCCAAGGAGCGCATCTTCAGCCACCGCGACAGCTTCGGCCAGTGGCAGCCCAAGGCGCAGCGCCCGGAACTCTGGACGCTGTTCAACACCCGGCTGCAGCCCAGCGAGCACTTCCGCGTGTTCCCGATCTCCAACTGGACCGAGCTGGATGTGTGGCAGTACATCGAGCGCGAGGCCATCGCCCTGCCCTCCATCTATTACGCCCACGAGCGCGAAGTGGTGGAGCGCCGCGGCCTGCTGGTGCCGGTGACCGAGCTGACGCCGCCGCGTGAGGGCGAGACCGTGGTCACGCGCACGGTGCGCTTCCGTACGGTGGGCGACATCACCTGCACGTGCCCGGTGGCGAGCCCGGCGGCGAACGCCACCGAGGTAGTGGCCGAGACGCTGGCCGCTGACGTGAGCGAGCGCGGCGCCACCCGCATGGACGACAAGACCTCCGACGCCTCGATGGAAAAGCGCAAGAAGGACGGGTATTTCTGATGGAAACGATGACTGCCGATGCCGCTCTGGCCCATGCCGAGCACGACCACGACGCCGCGCTGCGCTTCATCACCTGCGGTTCCGTCGATGACGGCAAGAGCACGCTGATCGGCCGCCTGCTCGTCGACAGCCGCGCCGTCCTGCAGGACCAGCTGGCCAGCGTGTCGCGCTCAGGCGAGACGGATCTCGCGCTGCTCACCGACGGCCTCACGGCCGAGCGTGAGCAGGGCATCACGATCGACGTGGCCTATCGCTACTTCGCCACGCCGGCGCGCAAGTTCATCATCGGTGACGCGCCCGGCCATGAGCAGTACACCCGCAACATGGTCACGGCCGCCTCCAGTGCCGATGCCGCCGTGGTGCTGGTGGATGCCACCAAGCTCGACTGGCGCGATGCCGGCCTGACCCTGCTGCCGCAGACGCGCCGCCATACCCTGCTGTGCCACCTGCTGCGGGTGCCCGCCATCCTGTTCGCGGTGAACAAGCTCGACGCGGTGGAAGACCCCGCGCTGGCCTTCGCCCACATCCGGGGTGCGCTGGAGACCTTTGCGCGCGCGGCGGGCGTTCAGCCGCGTGCCATCGTGCCCATCTCCGCGCTCAAGGGCCACAACGTGGTGGAAGCCCAGCCCGGCTGGTGCGGCTACCAGGGCCACAGCCTGCTGCAGTGGCTGGAACAGCTCGACGTGACACCGCCCGAGACACAGGAGGCCGCGGCCTTTCCGGTGCAGTGGGTGGAGAAGTTCGCCTCCTCCGCCGACACCTCGCAGGGCCGCCGGGTATTCTGGGGCCGCCTGGCCACCGGGACGCTGTCGCCAGGCGATGAAGTCACCGTGCTGCCGGGCGGGCAGACCGCCCGCGTAGCCCAGGTGCTGAACGCGGTGCGGGAACCCGCTGTCGGTATCGCCCGCCACAGTGCCGGCGTGGTCCTGGACCGCGAGGTGGACGTCTCGCGCGGCGACTGGCTGTTGTCGCCAGGCCACTTCGAGCCCAGCCGCGAGCTGAAGGCCACCGTCGCGTGGCTGGACGATGAGCCCCTGGTGGCCGGCCGCACCTACTGGGCCCTGCACGGCCACCGCTGGGTCAAGGCCCGTGTGCGGCGCATCGTGCACCAGCTCGACGTGCACACGCTCGCCGAGGAGGAAGCCACCCAGCTCGCCCCCAACGCCATCGGCGAAGTGGAGCTGCAACTGCAGGAACCACTGGCCACTTTGCCCTATGTGCGCTCGCGCGCGCTGGGCGCCTTGGTGCTGGTGGACACGGCCTCGCACAAGACCGCAGGGGCCGTTCTCGTCGCCTGAGAGCCGCATCCGTTGACTTTTCGCAACCCTGGCGCCGGTGCGGCCACGCACAATCCGGCCGGCGCCTTGCGAGATTGCCAATAAAATCAAGGGTTTTCCCCTGCCACGCGCACCACAATGACTCACGTCGTCACCGAATCCTGCATCCGCTGCAAATACACCGACTGTGTGGACGTCTGCCCCGTGGACTGCTTCCGCGAAGGGCCGAACATGCTGGTGATCGACCCCGATGAGTGCATCGATTGCGCGGTCTGCATTCCCGAATGCCCCGTGAACGCGATCTACGCCGAAGAGGACGTCCCGGCGGACCAGGTCAAGTTCACCGCCCTCAACGCCGAGCTCTCCCGCGCCCCGGGCTGGAAGAGCATCACCAAGCGCAAGCCGGCCCTGCCGGATGCCGACGAGTGGAAGGACAAGACGGACAAGCTGTCCGAGCTCGTCCGCTGACGCATCATGGAACCGCAACTGAATCAAGAAGTGATCCGCACCGCCGGCGCGCACGACGGCCCCATCGAGACCGACGCCGTCATCATCGGCGCCGGCCCGGTGGGCCTGTTCCAGGTGTTCGAGCTCGGCCTGCTGGAGATCAAGGCCCACGTCATCGACTCGCTCGCCTATCCGGGCGGCCAGCCGATCGAGCTGTACCCCGACAAGCCGATCTACGACATCCCGGCCATTCCGGTGTGCACCGGCAAGGAACTGACCGACGCCCTGCTCAAGCAGATCGAGCCCTTCGGCGCCACCTTCCACCTGGGCCAGACGGTCACCACGGTGCAGAAGCAGGACGACGGCCGCTTCTTCGTGGCCACCTCCAAGGGCACGCAGTTCCTGACCAAGACCATCTTCATCGCCGCCGGCGTGGGCGCCTTCGAGCCACGCACGCTGAAGGTCGAAGGCCTGGACCGCTTCGACGGCTCGCAGGTGTTCTACCGCGTGCGCAACCCGGCGGATTTCTCGGGCAAGAACCTCGTCATCGTGGGCGGCGGCGATTCCGCGCTGGACTGGACACTCAACTTCACCGCCGAGGGCCCGAACAAGGCCGAGAGCGTGATCCTGGTGCACCGGCGCGATGGCTTCAAGGCCGCGCCCGCCAGCGTGGCGAAGATGAAGGCGCTGTGCGACGCCTACGAGATGCAGTTCATCGTGGGCCAGGTCACCGGCTTCGACGAGGCCGATGGCCGCATGACCGGCGTGAAGGTCACCGGCGGCGACGGCGTGACGCGCGTGGTGCCGATGGACATGCTGCTGGTCTTCTTCGGCCTGTCGCCCAAGCTCGGCCCCATTGCCGACTGGGGCCTGGACATTGAGCGCAAGCAGCTGGTGGTGGACACCGAGAAGTTCTCCACCAGCGTGCCCGGCATCTTCGCCGTCGGTGACATCAACACCTACCCCGGCAAGAAGAAGCTCATCCTCTCCGGCTTCCATGAATGCGCGCTGGCCGCCTTCGGCGCCGCGCCCATCATCTTCCCCGAGAAGGGCAAGATCCACCTGCAGTACACCACCACCAGCCCGAAGCTGCACAAGGTGCTGGGCGTGGAGTCGCCGGTATTTGACTGAGCGCCCATCGCGCCCCTCACCAGGCCCGCCTTCGCGCGGGCCTTTTCATTCGCCTTAGAATTCGCTTTGCCTGACGCCTTGTTCGCCAGGCATCCGCTAGGGGTGTTGCGGCCTTCGCCGGCCGCGACTGAGAAAGTCCCTTTGAACCTGATTGAGGTAATCCTCGCGCAGGGAAGCAAGCACCAGGCGGTGTGACCCGTTTCTCCCGGGCCACGCGATCCCGCCCTCCGCAAGCCGACCTGCCACCAAACGTTGAAGGAAGACGTCGTGGCAACCCACCATCCCATCCACCGCGCGGTCGCCCTGCTGATCGCGCTCACCGCCGCGCAGGCGCACGCCCAGCAGGCCACGCTGAAGCCGGTGGTCATCACTGGCGGAGGCGCTGCCCGCCCGGCCGATGTCACCGGCTTTGGCGACGTGCCCCTGCAGGAGCTGCCGCTGGCCGCCAGCATCGTCAGCCGTTCGGCCATGGAGGCCGCGGGCGCCCGGCGACTGGCCGACCTGACCGGCTTCGACGCCTCGGTGGCCGATGCCTACAACGCACCCGGCTACTGGGATTTCCTCAGCATCCGCGGCTTCACGCTGGACAACCGCTTCAACTACCGCCGCGAAGGCCTGCCGATCAGCGCCGAGACGGCGATTCCACTGGACAACAAGGACCGCATCGAGATCCTCAAGGGCACCAGCGGCATCCAGGCCGGCACCAGCGCGCCGGGCGGCCTGGTGAACTACGCGGTGAAGCGGCCGACCGCCACTGACCTGCGCACCGTGCGGCTGGAGTGGACCGAGCGCGCGAGCGTGCTGGCCGCGGTGGACCTGGGTGGTCGGGCCGGCAATGGCGGTGTCTTCGGCTACCGGCTGAACGTGGCGCAGGAGCGCCTGCGCCCGCAGACCCGGCAACTCGATGGGGAACGCAGCCTGGTGGCCTTCGCGGCCGACTGGAGGCTAACGCGCGACAGCGTGCTGGCAGGTGAGTTCGAGTGGAGCCGTCAGTCGCAGCCCAGCCAGGCCGGCTTCAGCCTGCTGGGGACCGCCCTGCCCGCGGTGCCCGACCCGCGCCTCAACCTCAACAACCAGCCCTGGGCCCTGCCCGTGGTGATGGAAGGCCTCACCGGCACGCTGCGCTACGAGCAGACGCTGGGCGCAGGCTGGCGCTGGGTGGCGCAACTGGGTTCGCAACGGCTCAAGACCGACGACCGCATGGCATTCCCCTACGGCTGCAGCACCGAGAACAACTACGACCGCTACTGCAGCGACGGCAGCTTCGACCAGTACGACTTCCGCAGCGAGAACGAGCGCCGCCGGCAGGACGCCGCGGCTCTGCGCCTGCACGGCCAGTGGGCCACGGGCGGTGCGCGCCACGACCTCACGCTGGGCGTGCAGGCCAGCCGCGTGCGCAACCGCTTCCAGATGCAGGCCTACAACTGGGTCGGCATTGGCCAGGTGGACGGCACCGCCGTGTTGCCAGCCGACCCCACACTGACCGACCAGAACACGAACCGCGACGAGAACGCACTGGAGTTCAGCCTGCAGGATGCCATCCGCTGGAACGACCGCCTCACCACCTGGTTGGGCCTGCGCCACACGCGGCTGGACCGTGACAGCGTGCGCACCGATGGCTCCCGCCCCACGGCCTATGAGCAGGCCGTCACCACGCCCTGGCTGGCGCTCAGCTGGAAGCTGCAGCCGAAGACCCTGGCCTATGCCAGCTGGGGCCTGGGCATCGAGTCGCAGGTGGTGCCCAATCGCAGTTCGCAGTACGTCAACGCCGGTGCCGCGCTCCCTGCGCTGAAGTCACGGCAGATCGAGGCCGGGTTCAAGGGGACGCACGGTGCGCTTGATTGGCAGCTCGCGGCCTTCCGCATCCAGCGCCCCGTGAGCAACCTCGACGCCTGCTCGCGCCTGGGCCTCACGCCCTGCGTGGGCGGCTACGACGGCTCGGCCCTGCACCGCGGACTGGAGGTGAGCGGCCAGTGGCGCGAGGGCCCGTGGCGAGTCGGCGGCGGCCTGACGCTGCTGAACGCGAAGCGCAAGGGCAGCATCGCGGAGCCCGCGGTCAACGGCCAGCGGCCGACGAATGTGCCGCGCCAGGTGCTGCGGCTGCAGGCCGGCTGGAAGCTGCCCGCGGTGCCAGGGCTGGAGCTGGCCGGGCAACTTTCACACGAGGGACAGCGCAGCGTGCTGCCCGATGGCTCGATCACCCTGCCCGCGTGGACCCGCGTCGACGCCAGCCTGCGCTACGAACGCCGCGTGAACGGCATCGACACCACCTGGTCGCTGGGCATCGACAACCTCGCCGATCGCCGCCAGTGGCGCGAATCGCCCTACCAGTTCGGTCACGTCTACCTGTACCCGGGTGCGCCACGCACCGTGCGCCTGGCCCTCACGGCATCACTTTGATGAGGCGGCTGCGGAACCTCGAAAAAATGTGGCTATAATCGAAGGCTGTTCCCCGATAGCTCAGTCGGTAGAGCGCCGGACTGTTAATCCGTAGGTCCCTGGTTCGAGCCCAGGTCGGGGAGCCAAGAAATGCAAAGGCCAGCAGGTTCATGCCTGCTGGCCTTTTTGCATGGCCCCGTTGTGCATGGCCCCGTCACGACGGCCCATCGGCCTTCGCCGGCCGACGGATCATGACCACCACCAGGGTCACCACTGTCAGCGGCACCACGAAGCCGAGCATGACGCCGGAGAAGCGTTGCAGCGCGTCGTGCTGCTGCGCCGCCAGGATGAGATAGGTCACGTAGGCGACGTAGTAGCCCAGGAACACGCCGCCCTCCCAGCGCGCGATCTCGCGACCGGTCATGAAGACCGGCAGGCAGGCCAGCAGCACGGCCAGCATCACCCAGATGTCGAAGGCCAGCAGGGCCGGCGCGATGTTCAGGCCAAGGTCACCCGACACCAGGCCGGACAGACCGACGCAGCCCAGGATGTTGAAGGTATTGCTGCCGACGACGTTGCCGACGGCGATGTCGCGCTCACCCTTGATGGCGGCCGTGATGCTGGTCGCGACCTCCGGCATGCTGGTGCCGGCCGCGACGATCGTGAGGCCGATGACGAGATCGCTCACACCCATGGCCTTCGCGAAGTTCACCGAGGCCTGCACCAGCCAGTCCGAACCGAACACCAGGGCGACCAGACCCGCGACGATCAGGCCGATCTGCGCGGCCCAGTGGCTGTCCCACGCACCGGCAGCGACCGGATGGACCTCGCTGGCCAGTTCCTCCTGCGCAGCCTGCGTCTCGCGGCGCGACTGCATGATCAGGAACACGGTGTAGGCCACGAGAAGCGCCGATAGGAGCCCGGCGTCCAGCATGGACACCCGCCCGTCGAGCGACAGCGCGAGCAGCACCAGGCCGGCCCCCACCATGATCGGCACCTCCTGCCGGATCAGCTGGATGTTCACCACCAGTGGCGTGATCAAGGCGCTGAGGCCCAGGATGAACAGCACGTTGAAGATGTTGCTGCCCACGACGTTGCCGATCGCGATGTCGTTGCGGCCGTCCATCACGGCGCCGATGCTGACGGCCACCTCGGGCGCACTGGTGCCCATGGCGACGATGGTCAGCCCGACGACCAGCGGGCTGATGCCGAAGGACAGCGCCAGGCCGGACGCCCCTCTCACCAGCGTGTTGGCACCGACCACCAGCAGGCCCAGGCCGCCGAGAAACAGGATCACGTTCATGGTCGCGGACTTTAGCCGCGGAAGTGGCCTCGGCGGCTGGCCGCTGCTAAAGTCTCGGTCAGGCGTGCGCCTTCTTGCCGGGCGCGTCCATTCCTCCGGCGCCATTCTTCACGCAAGACCTGCTGCCCCATGGCCGAATTCAAGAAGCGCCTTCGCCGCTGGCTGCCCACCGCTGAGACGATGGAACAGACGCGCGGGTTCGCCTGGCTGGGCCACTACCTGCGGGAACATCCCCGCCTGTGGGTGCTGCACCGGCGCGGCGTGGCGCTGGGGGTGGCGCTGGGCATCGGCATTGGCGTGTTCCCGGTGCCCCTGCAGATGCCGGCGGCCATGGCTGCGGCCGTTGCGCTGCGCGCCAACGTCGCCGCGGCGGCGGCGGCCACGTGGCTGACGAATCCCTTCACGATGGCGCCGATCTGGGGCCTCTCGGCCTTCCTCGGCTCCTTTGTCGTCCCCCCGGGCGTGGCGGGAACGCCCTCAGAGGTCGCGACGGCGTTCGATTGGACCGCACCGGCAACCTGGCCCGCCGCGATCTGGGAGCAGGTGGCCTCGTGGGGGCCGGCCCTGCTGGTGGGCTTTCCGCTGGCCGGCGTCGTGCTGGGCCTGGCGGCCTACGCCCTCGTGTATTCAGGCTGGGCGATCCTGATCCGGCAGGAGCGCCAGCGGCGCCTGCGGCGCGCCGCTGGCGATTGAGCCACTCGCGCCCAGGCACCATCGCTGCATCGGCACAATGGATGCCGCGATGCGACTGCCCTGGCTTCAACCCGGTGACCCCTTCCCCGACCCTGCGCGCGCGTGGGACGAACGGCAGCCTGCGCCCGGCCTGCTCGCAGCCGGCGGCGCGCTCGATGTGGACACCCTCCGGCGGGCCTACAGCAATGGCATCTTCCCGTGGTTCAGCGACGACCAGCCCATCCTGTGGTGGAGCACCGACCCGCGCATGGTGCTCTACACCGGTGAGTTCCGGCTGCACCGCTCGCTGCGCAAGACGCTCGCGCGACTGCTGCGCGACCCGGGCTTCGAGATCCGCTTCGACCACGACTTCGCGCGCGTCATCCGCGCCTGCGCCGGCAGTCCGCGCAACGGCCAGTCCGGCACCTGGATCGTGCCGGACATGGTCGAGGCCTACGTGAACCTGCATCGCGCCGGGTACGCCCACAGTGTCGAGACGTGGATCGACGGTGAGCTGGCCGGCGGCCTCTACTGCGTGGCCATCGGACGCGCCGTGTTCGGCGAGTCCATGTTCACCCGCGTGCCGGATGCCTCCAAGCTCGCGCTGGCCGCGCTCGTGGCGTGGTGCCGACAGGCGGGCGTGGCACTGATCGACTGCCAGCAGAACACCTCGCACCTCGCCTCGCTGGGCGCACGCGAGATCGCGCGTGCCGACTTTGTGCAACACCTCGCCCGCGTGACCCCGGAAGAGACACCACGCTGGCAGTTCCTCCCCGTATACTGGAACGCACTCCTGCGCATGCCGGCCTCCGAGTGACGCACCTCAAGGACCTTCCGCTCCAGACGCTGCAGTTCTACGCCACGGCGCCGTACCCGTGCAGTTACCTGCCGGGCCGCCAGGCGAGGTCCCAGGTCGCCACGCCGAGTCACCTCATCCACAACGACGCCTACTCGGACCTGGTCACCAACGGGTTCCGACGCAGCGGGATGTTCACCTACCGCCCGTATTGCGACGGCTGCCGCGCCTGCGTGCCCCTGCGCGTGAAGGCCGATGCGTTCCGGGCCACCCGCAGCCAGCGCCGCGCCTGGCAGCAGCACGGCAACCTGATGGCCCGCGTGCTCAAGCTGTGCTTCGTGCCCGAGCACTACCACCTGTACCTGCGCTACCAGACAGGGCGCCACGCCGGTGGCGGCATGGACCACGACAGCATCGATCAGTACACGCAGTTCCTGCTGCAGAGCCGGGTGAACTCGCGCCTGGTCGAGTTCCGTGAGCGCAACGCCGACGGCACCCCCGGCGCGCTGCGCATGGTGTCCATCCTCGACGTGCTGAATGACGGCATCTCCGCCGTCTACACGTTCTACGAGCCCGACCGCGGGTCCAGCTACGGCACCTACAGCGTGCTCTGGCAGGTCGAGCAAGCGCGCAAGCTGCGCCTGCCGCATGTGTACCTGGGCTACTGGATCGGCGAGAGCCCGAAGATGAGCTACAAGGCGCGCTTCAACCCGCACGAGGTGCTGGTCGACGGGCGCTGGGTCGCCGCGCAGGGCCCCGCCCATACCTGAGGTTCCACTGGCCCGCCATTGCCGGCCCATCGTCGCCGGATTCGCGGCCCCGTTCCATTTCATCAGATAAGATGGCGTGGCATGCGAAAGACCGATTCCCAGCCCCACGCCACCCCGACGATCCAGGTCATCGAGCGCATGTTCGCGCTCATCGATGTGCTGGCCTCCCGCGAGGACGCGGTCTCGCTCAAGGAAATCAGTGCGCGCACCGGCCTGCACCCTTCCACCACGCACCGCATCCTGAACGACCTGGCCGTGGGCCGCTTCGTCGATCGTCCCGAGGCCGGCAGCTACCGGCTGGGCATGCGGCTGCTCGAACTGGGCAACCTGGTGAAGGCGCGCCTGAACGTGCGTGACGCGGCGCTGGCGCCCATGCGGGAGCTGCACAAGCAGATCCAGCAACCGGTGAACCTGAGCGTGCGCCAGGGCGACGAGATCGTCTATGTCGAGCGCGCCTACAGCGAACGCTCTGGCATGCAGGTGGTGCGCGCGATCGGCGGGCGCGCCCCGCTGCACCTCACGTCCACCGGCAAGCTGTTCCTGGCCGCGGACGACCCCCAGCGCGTGCGCGCCTACGCCACCCGCACCGGGCTGGCGGGCCACACGCGCAACAGCATCACCCAGCTGCCCGCGCTGGAGCGCGAGCTCGCGAAGGCGCGCCAGTACGGCATTGCGCGGGACAACGAGGAACTGGAACTGGGCGTGCGCTGCATGGCCGCCGGCATCTACGACGACCAGGACAAGCTGGTGGCCGGCCTGTCGATCTCGGCACCGGCCGACCGGCTGGACGAGGCCTGGCTCTCGAAGCTGCAGGCCACCGCCAACGAGATCTCGGCCGCGCTCGGCCACAAGCCGCCCACCCAGCGCATGGCGGCCTGAAAGCCGCCACCGCCGGGCGGTGGTGCAATCAGCCGTTGACTTGGCGGATCACGATGTTGCCGCTGGGCGCGAGCGTGCCGGAAGTCGGCGGGGTGATGCGCTGCGGCGTGGCCTCCACCCAGCGGCGCACGCGCTCGGCGTCACCGATGCGGCTGAGGCGCCCGGCCGAATCCAGGAACACCATGATGAGCTTGCGGCCCGCCACCTTGGCCTGCATCACGAGGCACTGGCCGGCTTCGGAGATGTAGCCCGTCTTCTGCAGGACGATGTCCCACTCGGGGTTGCGCACCAGCCGGTTGGTGTTGTTGAACTTGAGCGTGCGCGTGCCGAGATCGACCTCATGCGCGGGCGACGTGGACAGTTCACGCAGCATGGGGTCGTTGCCCGCCACGGCGACCAGGCGCGCGAGATCCTGCGCGCTCGACTGGTTGCGACTCGACAGGCCCGTGGGTTCCACGTAACGGGTGTCGTTCATCCCGAGCTGGCGGGCCCGCTGGTTCATCGCCTCCACGAAGGCGTTCAGGCCGCCCGGGTAGGTGCGGCCCAGCGCATGGGCGGCGCGGTTCTCGCTGGCCATCAGCGCCAGGTGCATCAGCTCCCCGCGTGAGAGCGTGGTGCCGACCTTCAGGCGCGAGCCGGTGCCCTTCTCGGTGTCGACGTCGTCCTGGGTGATCGTGATCGGCTCGTCCAGGGGCAGGCCGGCCTCGCTGACCAGCAGGCCGGTCATGAGCTTGGTGAGCGAGGCGATGGGCAGCACCGCCATGTCGTTCTTGCGCAGCAGCACCTCACGCGTGTCCTGGTCGATGACCAGCGCCACGGAGGACTTGAGGTCCAGGTCGTCCTGCACCGTGTGCAGGCCGGCGAGCTGGCCGTACGAGGGGCGTGGCGGCACGGCGGCACGCACCACGCTGCGCTTCGCCGGCCGGCTGGCCACCTTGCCCGACTGGGCATCAAACGACTTGCTGACGCGCGCCTTCTTGGTGACGGTGGGCTTGCCATCGCGCTTGGCCACGCGCGACTCGGACTGCGCGTGGGCGACCGTCCCGAAGGCCAGGGCCAGCAGCGCGCAGGCCAGGGATTGTGCGAACCTGTTCAAAACGTGTCTCTCCTCGCGACATCCCTCGGGGAACTTCCTGGCACCTCGACCGCGCGAACCCCAGGGAAGGGACGGAAAACATACATGAATCAAGCACTTAGGAACATATCCTAAGATTTCGCACAAATTATAGGGGCTAACCCTCAGCCCTGTGCCGCCACGCGGTCTGCTTTACTTTGTAACTTGTTCAACGCGCTGAGGTACGCCTTGGCTGACGCGACAACGATATCAGGGTCGGCGCCGACGCCGTTGACGACCCGGCCGGAGTTCTGCAGCCGCACTGTCACCTCACCCTGGCTCTCGGTGGAGCCGCTGATGGCGTTGACGGAGTACAGCACCATCTCGGCGCCGCTCTTCACGTGGCTTTCGATGGCCTTGAGCGAGGCGTCGACAGGCCCGTTGCCATCGGATGTGCCACGCACCTCCTTGCCGTCGACCGAGAACACCACCTCGGCCTGCGGCCGCTCGCCGGTCTCGCTGTGCTGGCGCAGCGACACCAGGCGGTAGGTCTCCTGGTCGTGCGTGACTGCCTCGTCGCTCACCAGCGCGAGGATGTCCTCGTCGAAGATCTCGCTCTTGCGGTCGGCCAGTTCCTTGAACTTGGTGAAGGCGCTGTTGATGTCGGCCTCGCTGTCGAGCTGCACACCGAGTTCCTGCAGGCGCTGCTTGAAGGCGTTGCGCCCCGAGAGCTTGCCCAGCACGATCTTGTTGGCGCTCCAGCCCACGTCTTCCGCGCGCATGATCTCGTAGGTGTCGCGCGCCTTGAGCACGCCGTCCTGGTGGATGCCGCTGGCATGGGCGAAGGCATTGGCGCCCACCACCGCCTTGTTCGGCTGCACCACGAAGCTGGTGGTCTGGCTCACCATGCGGCTGGCCGCGACGATGTGCCGCGTGTCGATGTTCACGTCGAGACCGAAGTAGTCGCGGCGCGTCTTCACCGCCATCACCACCTCTTCGAGCGAGCAGTTGCCCGCGCGCTCGCCCAGGCCGTTGATCGTGCACTCCACCTGGCGCGCGCCGCCGATCTTCACGCCGGCGAGCGAGTTGGCCACGGCCATGCCCAGGTCGTTGTGGCAATGCACCGACCAGATCGCCTTGTCGGAGTTGGGCACGCGCTCGCGCAGGGTCTTGATGAAGTTGCCGTACAGCTCGGGCACCGCATAGCCCACCGTGTCGGGCACGTTGATGGTGGTCGCGCCCTCGGCGATCACCGCCTCCAGCACGCGGCAGAGGAAATCAACCTCGCTGCGGTAGCCGTCCTCGGGCGAGAACTCGATGTCGCCGCACAGGTTGCGCGCGAAGCGCACCGACTGCTTCGCCTGCTCCAGCACCTGATCGGGCGTCATGCGCAGCTTCTTCTCCATGTGCAGCGGCGACGTGGCGATGAAGGTGTGGATGCGCGCGCGGGCTGCGGGCTTCAGCGCCTCCGCCGCGCGGGCGATGTCACGGTCATTGGCACGCGACAGCGAGCAGACGGTGGAGTCCTTGATGGCGGCGGCAATCGCGTTCACCGCCTCGAAGTCGCCGTTGGAGCTGGCCGCGAAGCCGGCCTCGATGACGTCCACGCGCAGGCGCTCGAGCTGGCGCGCGATGCGCAGCTTCTCGTCCTTGGTCATGGAGGCGCCTGGCGATTGCTCGCCGTCGCGCAAGGTGGTGTCGAAGATGATCAATTGGTCGGACATGCTGCCTCCTGCTGGCTGGTCTGGCGCGCGCGCTGCAGGCCGGACACGATGGCCTTGAGCGACGCCGAGACGATGTTGGAATCCATGCCCACGCCGAACAGCGTGCGGTCGCCCACCCGCATTTCCAGGTAGGCGACGGCCCGCGCATCGGCGCCGGCGGCAATCGCGTGCTCATGGTAATCGAGCACGCGGATGCTTTCGCCGGTGGCCTTCGACAGGCCGTCGACGAAGGCGGCGATCGGCCCGTTGCCGGTGCCCTGGATCTGCCAGGTCGCATCACCCGCGCTCACCTGCGCATCGAGCGTCACCTCCTCGCCGGCCCCCATGGCCAGCACCTGGTGCGCCACGGCCGACCGGTCGAGCGCGAACTCGCCCTCGAACAGTCGCCACAGGTCGGCCGCCGTGAGCTCGGTGCCGTTCGCATCCATGACGGCCTGCACCACCTGGCTGAACTCGATCTGCAGGCGGCGCGGCAGCTCCAGCCCGTACTCGGATTCCAGCAGGTAGGCGATGCCGCCCTTGCCCGACTGGCTGTTCACGCGGATCACGGCCTCGTAGGAGCGGCCCAGGTCCTTGGGGTCGAGCGGCAGGTAGGGCATGTCCCAGAGGTCGCCCTCGCGGCGCGCCGCAAAGGCCTTGCGGATGGCGTCCTGGTGGCTGCCCGAGAACGAGGTGTAGACCAGATCGCCCGCGTACGGGTGCCTCGGGTGCACCGGCAGCTGCGTGCAGTGTTCGGCGGTGCGGCGGATCTCGTCGATGTCGGAGAAATCCAGGCCCGGGTCCACACCCTGGCTGTACAGGTTGAGCGCCACGTTGACCAGGTCCAGGTTGCCGGTGCGCTCGCCGTTGCCGAACAGGCAGCCTTCCAGGCGGTCGGCGCCCGCCATCACCGCGAACTCGCCGGCCGCGGTGCCCGTGCCGCGGTCATTGTGCGGATGGACCGACAGCACGATGCTGTCGCGGCGCGCCAGGTGCCGGTGCATCCACTCGATCATGTCCGCGAAGATGTTGGGCGTGGAATGCTCCACCGTCGAAGGCAGGTTGATGATGCACTTGCGATCGGGCGTCGGTTGCCAGACCTCGGTCACCGCGTCGACCACGCGCTTGGCGAACGCGAGCTCGGTGCCGGAGAACATCTCGGGCGAGTACTGGAAGATCCACTCCGTCTGGGGCTGACGCGCGGCCAGCTGCTGGAACAGGCGCGCGTTCGTCACCGCCAGATCGACGATGCCGTCCTCGTCGAGGCCCAGCACCACGCGGCGCATGACCGGTGCCGTGGCGTTGTACAGGTGCACGATGGCGCGGCGGGCACCCTGCAGGGCCTCGAAGGTGCGCTGGATCAGCGGCTCGCGCGCCTGCGTGAGCACCTGGATCGTCACGTCGGCCGGAATGAGGTCTTCCTCGATCAGCTTGCGCAGGAAGTCGTACTCGACCTGCGAGGCAGACGGGAAGCCGACCTCGATCTCCTTGAAGCCGATCGCCACCAGCATGCGGAACATGCGCAGCTTGCGCTCGATGTCCATCGGCTCGATCAGGGCCTGGTTGCCGTCGCGCAGGTCGACGCTGCACCACACGGGCGGCTTCGTCAGCACCGCGTCGGGCCAGGTGCGGTCCTTCAGGACGACCGGCGCGAACGGGCGGTACTTGGCGGCAGGGTTCTTCAACATCGGCATGGTTCTTCTCGCTCGGTGGGTGGGAACCAGCAGCCCCGACAAAGAAAAACGGCCCGCTGCTGGTGCATACGGGCCGTGATCCGGGAAATGCGCGTGCGCTACCGTCTCCGCCCGTGGGGGGATAGCAGTAGGGCCAGCGCGATTCGCTTCATGGTCATTGAATGTAGCACAGATGCACCGGCCGCAAGGGCTAGCGGTGCAGCCCGCTTTCTTCCGGCTCGTCGGTGGAGGTGCTGATGACGCTGGCGCGCTCGCCGCGCGCCTTGCGCCAGCCATAGAGCACATAGCCCGACAGGCCGTAGATCACGAACATGCCGAACAGCACCACCGGCGGGTGGATGTTGATGACGGCGATGCCCAGGGCGATCAGCACGATCACGACGAAGGGCACGCTCTTCTTCATGCTGATGTCCTTGAAGCTGTAGAACGGCACGTTCGTCACCATCGTCAGGCCCGCGTACAGGGCGATGGCGAACATCACCCAGTTCACGTCGTAGGGCTTGATGCCGTACTCGGTCATCAGCCAGATGAAGCCCGCCACCAGCGCCGCCGCCGCCGGGGAAGGCAGGCCCTGGAAGTAGCGCTTGTCCACGACCGCAGTGTTCACGTTGAAGCGAGCCAGGCGCAGCGCGGCGCAGGCACAGTAGACGAACGCGGCGATCCAGCCCCAGCGCCCCAGGCCCTTGAGCGCCCACTCGTAGGCAATGAGCGCGGGCGCGGCGCCGAAGGACACCATGTCCGAGAGCGAGTCCATCTGCTCGCCGAAGGCGCTCTGCGTGTTGGTCATGCGGGCCACGCGCCCGTCGAGGCTGTCGAGCACCATGGCCACGAAGACGCCCGTGGCCGCCAGGTCGAAGCGGCCGTTCATGGCCATCACCACGGCATAGAACCCGCCGAACAGCGCCGCCAGCGTGAACAGGTTGGGCAGGATGTAGATGCCCTTGCGGCGCTTGCGCACCACGATGCCATCGGCGGACTCGGGCTGGGGATCGTGCATGACGGTAGTTTAAGGCGCGCGGGGGTCGGGCGAAAAAAAGGCGGCCATCCGGCCGCCTCCTGGATTCCCGCCTGCGCGGGAATGACGGCACCCTCGTCAGTTGCGCGTCTGGTCGACCAGCTTGTTCTTGGCGATCCAGGGCATCATGGCGCGCAGCTGGGCACCCACCACCTCGATGCTGTGGGCGGCCGTGTTGCGGCGGCGCGCCGTCATGCTGGGGTAGCCGGTGCGGCCTTCCAGGATGAACATCTTGGCGTAGTCGCCGTTCTGGATGCGCTTGAGCGCGTGGCGCATGGCTTCGCGCGACTGCTCGTTGATGACCTCAGGGCCGGTCACGTACTCGCCGAACTCCGCGTTGTTGGAGATCGAGTAGTTCATGTTCGCGATGCCGCCTTCGTAGATCAGGTCCACGATCAGCTTCAGCTCGTGCAGGCACTCGAAGTAGGCCATCTCGGGGGCGTAGCCGGCTTCCACCAGCGTCTCGTAGCCCATCTTGATGAGTTCGACCGCGCCGCCGCACAGCACGGCCTGCTCGCCGAACAGGTCGGTCTCGGTCTCTTCCTTGAAGTTGGTCTCGATGATGCCGGCCTTGCCGCCGCCATTGGCCATCGCATAGCTCAGGGCCAGGTCACGGGCGCGGCCCGACTTGTCCTGGTGCACGGCCACCAGGTGGGGCACGCCGCCGCCCTGGGTGTAGGTGCTGCGCACGGTGTGGCCGGGGGCCTTGGGCGCGACCATCCACACGTCGAGGTCGGCACGCGGCACAACCTGGTTGTAGTGCACGTTGAAGCCGTGGGCGAAGGCGAGCGAGCCGCCCTGCTTGATGTTCGGCTCCACGTTGTTGCGGTACACCTCGGCGATCTGCTCGTCGGGCAGCAGGATCATGACGACGTCCGCCGACTTCACGGCGTCGTTGACTTCCATCACGTTCAGGCCGGCCTTGCCGACCTTGTCCCAGCTGGCGCCGCCCTTGCGCAGGCCGACCACGACCTTCACGCCGCTGTCGTTGAGGTTCTGCGCGTGCGCATGACCCTGCGAGCCGTAGCCGATGATGGCGACGGTCTTGCCCTTGATCAGGCTCAGGTCGCAGTCCTTGTCGTAATAGACCTTCATGGTTCTCTCCTAGAAATCAGTCGTTGGAATTGGGGGGGCGTCTTCAGACGCGGAGGATTCTTTCGCCGCGGCCGATGCCGCTGGCGCCGGTGCGCACCGTCTCCAGGATGGCGCTGCGGTCGATGGCCACCAGGAACGCGTCGTTCTTGCTCTGGTCGCCGGTCAGCTCGATGGTGTAGCTCTTCTCGGTCACGTCGATGATGCGGCCGCGGAAGATGTCGGCCATGCGCTTCATCTCCTCACGCTCCTTGCCCACGGCGCGCACCTTCACCATCATGAGCTCGCGCTCGGTGTAGGCGCCTTCGGTGAGGTCGACCACCTTCACCACCTCGATGAGGCGGTTGAGGTGCTTGGTGATCTGCTCGATGACGTCGTCCGACCCGGTGGTCTGGATCGTCATGCGCGACAGCGACGGGTCTTCCGTCGGCGCCACGGTGAGCGATTCGATGTTGTAGCCACGGGCCGAGAACAGGCCCACCACGCGGGAGAGAGCGCCAGGCTCGTTCTCCAGCAGCACTGCGATGATGTGTTTCATGAGTCTGCGGCGCAGGCATTTCGGTGCCCTCCCCCGCTGCCGGTAAGCAGCAGGCTCGACACGCGATAGCCCGGCCGTCCTTTGAGGTTTAGAGGTCTTCGCTGCCCAGCAGCATCTCGGTGATGCCCTTGCCCGCCTTCACCATCGGCCAGACGTTTTCCGTCGGGTCGGTGCGGAAGTCCATGAAGACCGTGCGGTCCTTCAGCTTGCGGGCCTCGCGCAGGGCGGGCTCCACGTCCTGCGGGCGCTCGATGAGCATGCCCACGTGGCCGTAGGCCTCGGCCAGCTTCACGAAGTTCGGCAGCGCGTCCATGTAGCTGTGGCTGTAGCGGCCCTCGTAGTCGAGTTCCTGCCACTGGCGCACCATGCCCAGGTAGCGGTTGTTCAGGCTGATCACCTTGATCGGCGTGTTGTATTGCAGGCAGGTGGACAGCTCCTGGATGCACATCTGCACCGAGCCCTCGCCCGTGATGCAGTACACCTCGCTGTCGGGCTTGGCCAGCTTGATGCCCATGGCATACGGGATGCCCACGCCCATCGTGCCCAGCCCGCCGGAGTTGATCCAGCGGCGCGGCTCGTTGAACTTGTAGAACTGCGCCGCCCACATCTGGTGCTGGCCGACGTCGGAGGTGATGTAGGTGTCGACGTCCTTGGTCAGGTTCCAGAGCGTCTCGATCACGTGCTGCGGCTTGATCACTTCCTTGTTGCCGCGGTCGTACTTCAGGCAGTCGCGTTTGCGCCAGCCGTCGATCTGCTCCCACCAGGCGCCCAGCGCCGCCGGATCGGGCCGCACGCCCGCCTCGCGGATGTTGGCGATCAGGTCGGCCAGGACCTCCTTCACGTCGCCCACGATGGGGATGTCGACCTTCACCCGCTTGGAGATCGACGAGGGGTCGATGTCGATGTGGATGATCTTGCGCTCGCTCTGCGCGAAGTGCTTGGGGTTGCCGATCACGCGGTCGTCGAAGCGCGCGCCCACGGCCAGCAGCACGTCGCAGTTCTGCATCGCGTTGTTGGCTTCGATCGTGCCGTGCATGCCCAGCATGCCCAGGAACTTGGGATCGGTGCCGCTCATGGCGCCCAGGCCCATGAGCGTGTTGGTGACGGGGTAGCCCAGCAGGTTGGCCAGGGTGCGCAGCTCGTCGGTGGCATTGCCCAGGATCACGCCGCCGCCGGTGTAGATGTAGGGCCGCTTGGCCGCCATCAGCAGTTGCACCGCCTTGCGAACCTGGCCGCCATGGCCCTTGCGCACCGGGTTGTAGGAGCGCATCTCCACCTTGTCCGGGTAGCCGGCGTAGGGGGTCTTGTTGAACGACACGTCCTTCGGGATGTCCACCACCACCGGGCCGGGGCGGCCGCTGCGGGCGATGTGGAAGGCCTTCTTCATGACCTCGGCGACGTCGCGCACGTCCTTCACCAGGAAGTTGTGCTTGACGATGGGGCGCGTGATGCCGACCGTGTCGCACTCCTGGAAGGCGTCGAGGCCGATGGCCGCCGTCGGCACCTGGCCGGTGACGATCACCATCGGGATGCTGTCCATGTAGGCGGTGGCGATGCCGGTCACCGCGTTGGTGACACCGGGGCCCGAGGTGACCAGGGCCACGCCGACGTCGCCGGTGGCGCGCGCGTAGCCGTCAGCCGCATGGACCGCGGCCTGCTCATGCCGCACCAGCACGTGCTGGATGGTGTCCTGCTTGTAGAACGCGTCGTAGATGTGCAGTACCGCGCCGCCCGGGTAGCCCCAGACGTACTTCACGCCTTCGGCCTGCAGGGCCTTGACGAGGATTTCAGCGCCGCGGAGTTCTTGCGTGGCACCACCGGTGGCGGTGGCATAGCTGCCGGAGGCAGCGGCGGCGGACACTTCCGCCTTCGAGATTTCCATGATCAACCTTTCGGGTTTCCTGAAACAGAACCTTGGGGTGCCCCTTCACACGCTCTCGTGAAGCTGCGTCGGGACTTAGAACCTCGTGCCATGGGCAGGCCGATTGCGCCGCCGGACCCGGGCTCGTTTGCCTTTTGACTTGCGGGCGCATTATCGCACCGCAGCAAGCCCCTGCCCAGCCGTGCGTCGCACCGGTGCCATAATGCCGCGCCGCCTGCGCTTCCCACGCTGCAGACCCGGCCCCTGCCCACCAGCCCGGACGCCTTGGCCACCGAACGCGAACTCTCCGACTTCCTGCGAAGCGTCGAGCGGCGGGCTTTCAAGCGCACGGTCTACCACGTGCGCGACGACGAAGCCGCGCTCGACATCGTGCAGGACAGCATGCTCAAGCTGGCCGAGCACTATGGCGACAAGCCGGCCGAAGAGCTGCCCATGCTGTTCCAGCGCATCCTGTCGAACAGCACGCTCGACTGGTTCCGCCGGCAGAAGACGCGTAATGCTTTGTTCTCCAATCTGGGGGACTTCGAAGCCGCAGGCGAAGACGGGGATTTCGATCTGCTGGAAACTTACGACGCCGCAGACGAGTCCCAGGCCACGGAGAGCTCGGAAGACACCGTGCGCCGGGCGCAGATCTTGCGTGACATCGAAGCGGAGATCCTGGAGCTCCCAGCGCGTCAACGGGAGGCGTTCCTGATGCGTTATTGGGAGGACATGGACGTCGCCGAGACGGCAGCGGCCATGGGTTGCTCGGTGGGCAGCGTGAAAACGCATTGTTCACGGGCACTTCAGGCCCTCAGCAAGGCTCTGAAGGCAAAAGGGATCCATCCATGACGACCATCTCAGCACAGCAGCACGCGGCCGACCAGTTCGGCCGCCGTGTCGCCGCGCGCCTGTCGGCGGCCGAGGCCGATCTGCCCTACGAGGTGAGCGAGCGGCTGCGCGCCGCGCGCGTGCGGGCGGTGGCCAGCCGCAAGGTGGCCCCCTCCCCCATCGTGGTGAGCCGCGGCGGCGCGGGCTCGCTCGCCCTGCCGGAAGAAGGCGGCCTGTGGACGCGCATCGCGTCCGTCCTGCCGCTCATCGCCCTGGTGGCGGGCCTGGTCACGCTGCACGGCTTCCAGGCCGACCGCCGCGCCAGCGAACTGGCCGAAGTCGACGCCGCCCTCCTGACCGATGACCTCCCGCCGGCCGCCTACACCGACCCGGGCTTCATCCAGTTCCTGCAGTCCCACCCGGACTGACCCTTTCCCGACGCCTCCATGCCGGCCACCCGCCCGAATCGCCTGAGTGCACCCTGGCTGGTCGCCGTGGGGGCGCTCGTGTTCGCGGGCGGCGCGGCTGCGGCGGCTGTGATGCAGGCGCAGGCCGGCCCCGGCCTTCACACGAGCCCCACCACCGTGGCGCAGGCCAACGGCCGCGCCAGGCCCGCCACGCCCGCCACCCCGCGTGCCGAGGCCTCCCCCACCTGGAACGAGCTGGGCGCCGCCCAGAAGCAGGCCCTGGCGCCGCTGCAGGTCACCTGGTCGACGCTGTCCGAAGGGCACAAGCGCAAGTGGATCGCCCTGTCGCAGAACTACGCCACCCTGCCGCCGCCCGAGAAGGCGCGCCTGCACAGCCGCATGGCCGAGTGGGCGGCCCTTTCGCCGCAGCAGCGCACCCAGGCCCGGCTGAACTTCGCCGAGACGCAGAAGGTGCCCGCCGATGACCGCAAGGCCAAGTGGGAGGCGTACCAGGCCCTCTCGGCCGAGGAAAAGCGGCGCCTCGCGGCCGGGGCCCAGAAGGCGAAGCCGCCTGCCCCCACCACGGCAGCCGCCGTGCAGCCCGTGCCGCCGCAGAAGCTGACCCGCACCCCCGCGCCGCAGCGGCCGGATGCCCGTACGCCGCGCATCGCCGGCGCCGCCGAGGTCGACCACCACACCCTGCTGCCCCCGCCCGGGGCGCTCATGGTCCAGCCTTGAGCAGCCCCGTGGATCTCACCGCGCCGTCGCTCGCGCGGCGAATGGCCTGCTGGCTGTATGAGGGCATGCTGCTGTTCGGCGTGCTGTTCAGCGCCGGCCTCGTGTTCAGCATTGCCGGCCAGATGCGCCACGCCATGGACCCGCGGCACGAACTGCTGCAGGGCTTCCTGTTCGTCGTGTGCGGCGTCTACTGCGTGTGGTGCTGGTCCAAGGGCCAGACGCTCGCCATGCGCACCTGGCGCATCCGCGTGGTGGACCGCCATGGCCGGGCCGTGACGCAGGGCCGCGCCCTGCTGCGCTACCTGTACTGCTGGATCTGGGTGGTGCCGCCCCTGGCCGCCCTGCAGGCACGCCCCTTCACCGGCTGGCAGCTGACCGCCCTCTTCCTGGGCTGGGTGGCCGTGTGGGCCTTGTCCAGCCGGCTGCAGCGCGAGCGGCAGTTCTGGCACGACGTCTGGGCTGGCACCCGCCTGGTGGACGCACCGCCGCCACGCTGATCCGTCACCCAACTCGGCGAGAATGCGTGCATGTCCGCTCCCGATGAGGCCCTGGCCGCCGAGGTCAATCCGCAGAAGCGCCGCACCGGTCTCAGCCGCATCTGGCACGCCACCGGCTATTCGCTGCAAGGCCTGCGCGCCGGCTGGGGCGAATCCGCCTTCCGGCAGGAGGCCTGCGCGGCCGTGGTGCTGATCCCGGCGGCGTTCTGGCTGGGCCGCAGCTGGGTCGAGACGGCCTTGCTGGCCGGCTCGGTGATGCTGGTGATGATCGTGGAACTGCTCAATACAGGCGTGGAGACCGCCATCGACCGCATCGGCCCCGAGTGGCATGCGCTGTCCAAACGCGCCAAGGACATGGGCAGCGCCGCCGTGCTGCTGGCCCTGCTCCTGGCGGCCGGCATCTGGATCGCCGCGCTCCTGCAGAGGTTTCAAGCATGACCCAGCCGACGTTCTCCATCTGCGTCTACTGCGGCTCCCGCCCCGGCGCCGATCCGTCGTTCGCCCGCACGGCCGCCGAGGTGGGCCAGTGGATCGGCGCGCACGGCGGCCAGCTCGTCTACGGCGGTGGCAACAACGGCCTCATGGGCGTGCTGGCCGATGCCGCCCTGGCCGCCGGCGCGCGCGTGGTGGGCGTGATCCCGCGCGCCCTGGTGGAGCGCGAATGGGCCAAGACCGACTGCACCGAGCTGCACGTGGTCGACAACATGCATCAGCGCAAGAGCCTGATGGCGCAGCACGCGGACGCCTTCCTGGCGCTGCCGGGTGGCATCGGCACGCTGGAGGAATTCTTCGAAGCCTGGACATGGCGCCAGCTCGACTACCACGCCAAGCCGGTCGGCCTGCTGGATAGCGGCGGGTATTACACGCGCCTGCTCGGCTTCCTGCGGGAAAGCGTTGCCAACGGCTTCATGAGCGACTGGCAGATGGACCTGATCACGGTGGGCGAGGCGCCCGCCCCGCTGCTGCAGGCCCTGGTGCAGGCCGCCGGCACGCGGCCGCGCGGCGTGGACGTGAGCCAGTTCTGATCAGACGGCCGTCTCGTCCTCTTCGCCGGTGCGGATGCGCACCACGCGCTCGACCGTGGTGACGAAGATCTTGCCGTCACCGATCTTCCCGGTGCGCGCGGCCTTGACGATGGCGTCGACGCAGCGATCCACGTCTTCGTCCTTCACCACCACCTCGACCTTGACCTTGGGCAGGAAGTCGACCACGTACTCGGCGCCGCGATAGAGCTCGGTGTGGCCCTTCTGGCGGCCGAAGCCCTTGACTTCGGTCACCGTGAGGCCGGTCACGCCGCATTCGGCCAGGCCCTCGCGCACCTCCTCCAGCTTGAAAGGCTTGACGATGGCGGTGATCTGCTTCATGGGTTCTCCAGGGGGATGCGGGGACGGTCAGGCTCGGAACTTGCCGGTAATAGGATAGCGCCAATCCTTGCCGAAGCTGCGGTGGGTGACCCGAATCCCCACTGGCGCCTGGCGACGCTTGTACTCGTTGATGCGGATCAGCCGCGCCACGCGCTCCACGGTCGGGCGGTCGAAGCCGGCGGCGACGATCTCCTCGATGCTCTGGTCCCACTCCATGTAGCGCGAGAGGATGTCGTCCAGCACCTCGTAGGGCGGCAGGCTGTCCTGGTCCACCTGGTTGGGCCGCAGTTCGGCGCTGGGCGGCCGCGTGATGATGCGCTCCGGGATCGGGTCGGCGCCGGTGCCATACGGATCGTTCGCGTTGCGCCAGCGCGCCAGGCGGAACACCGTGGTCTTCAGCAGGTCCTTGATGACCGCGAAGCCGCCGGCCATGTCACCGTACAGCGTGCAGTAGCCGGTGGCCATCTCGCTCTTGTTGCCGGTGGTCAGCACGATGCTGCCGAACTTGTTGGACAGCGCCATCAGCAGCACGCCGCGGATGCGGGCCTGGATGTTCTCTTCCGTCGTGTCCTCGGGGCGGCCGGCGAACTCCGCCGCCAGCGCGGTCTTGAACGACTCGAACATGGGCGCGATGGAGATCTCGTCGTAGCGCACGCCCATGCGCCGCGCCATCTCGGCGGCGTCGATCCAGGAGATGTCGGCCGTGTAGGGCGAGGGCATCATCACCGCGCGGACTCTGTCCGCGCCCAGCGCATCGACCGCGATCGCGAGCACCAGGGCGGAATCGATGCCCCCCGACAGACCCAGCAGCACGCCGGGAAAGCCGTTCTTGCCGATGTAGTCGCGCACGCCCAGCACCAGCGCGTGCCACAGCTCGGCGTCGGTGTCGGGTGCGGCGTCCACGCGGCCCGCGAGGCGGACGCCATCCGGCGTGGGCTCGGCCTGCACCATGAACAGGTCTTCACGGAAGCCCGGCGCGCGCGCGGCGAGCGTGCCATCGGCCTGCACGGCGAACGACGCGCCGTCGAAGACCACCTCGTCCTGCCCGCCGACCAGGTGCGCGTACACCAGCGGCAGGCCGGCGGCGCGTGCGCGGTCCGCCATGCGGGCCACGCGCTCATTGCTCTTGCCGGTGTGGAAGGGCGAAGCGTTGAGCACCGCCAGCAGCTGGGCCCCGGACGCGCGCGCCAGATGGGCCGGCTCCTCGAACCAGGCGTCCTCGCAGATCAGCAGGCCGACGTTGACGCCTTCGACCTGGAACACGCAGGTGCCCTGCCCCCGGGTGAAGTAGCGGTACTCGTCGAACACCTGGTAGTTGGGCAGCTCACGCTTGGCGTAGGTCTCCAGGATGCGGCCTTCGCCCAGGACGCTGGCCGCGTTGTAGCGCCGCTGCACCTGCACCGAGCGGTCCCGCAGGGCATCCCCCGTCGGGTGGCCCACCACCACATGCAGGCCCTTCAACCCCGCCAGCTCGCGGGCCACCTCGCGTACGGCATCATCACAGGCGGCGATGAACGCGGGCCGCAGCAGCAGGTCTTCGGCCGGGTAGCCGCAGATGGAGAGCTCCGGCGTGAGCACCAGACGCGCGCCCTGCTCGTAGGCGGCACGCGCCGCGTCGATGATGCGGCGTGCGTTGCCCGCCATGTCACCCACCGTGACGTTCAGTTGCGCCGTGCAGATTGTGAGAGCCATGGAAGCCGTGCCAGACAAGGCCGAGGATTATGTCATCCGGGT
This sequence comes from Ramlibacter sp., assembly GCF_041916345.1. Lineage (GTDB taxonomy): Bacteria > Pseudomonadota > Gammaproteobacteria > Burkholderiales > Burkholderiaceae_C > Ramlibacter. The sequence goes on along the minus strand of NZ_JAYRZR010000002.1, from coordinate 23,867 downwards.
GTATCCCGAGGGCGCCATGCCGCCCGCGCGCGACTGGGACGCGCTGGTGGACGGCTGCGCCGAGCCCACGCCCTTCGTGCGACACGCCTACCTGGATGCCCTGCATGCCAGTGGCAGCGCCTGCGCGGACACGGGCTGGGCCTCGCGCTACCTCACGCTGTGGTCAGGCGATGCCCTCGTGGCCGCCTGCCCCCTGTACCTGAAGACCCATTCGTTCGGCGAGTACGTGTTCGACTGGGCCTGGGCCGAGGCCCATGCGCGCGCCGGCCTGCGCTACTACCCCAAGGCCCTGTGCGCCGTGCCGTTCACGCCGGTCCCCGGCCCGCGCCTGCTGGCCCGCGGCCCGGCTGAACGCGCGGCACTCCTGCAGGCGGTGCTGCAATGGTGCCGCCAGCAGCGCCTGTCGTCCTTCCACCTGCTGTTCGGCAATGAGGACGACATCGCCGCGTGCGTCCAGTCAGAGCTGCTGCAGCGCCACACCATCCAGTTCCATTGGCAGAATGCGGCCCCCACGCTCGCCCCTGAAGGGGCAGCGCTGCCCCCCGAGGGGGCTGGTTTCCCCTTGGGGCGGCCCGGCGGGGAAACCGGCCGCGCTGAAGCTTTCGAGGGCTTCCTGGCCACGCTGACGCAGGACAAGCGCAAGAAGATCCGGCAGGAGCGCCGCAAGGTGGCCGAGGCCGGCGTGACCTTCCGCCACGCGCGCGGCGCGGCCATCACGCCAGCGGACTGGGCCTTCTTCTACCGCTGCTACGAACGCACCTACCTCGAACACGGCAACCTGCCCTACCTGCAGCCGGACTTCTTCGACCGCATGGCGCGCACGCAGGCTGAGGCCTGGGTGCTCTTCATCGCCGAGCGAAACGGCCAGCCCATCGCCAGCAGCCTGATCGCCGTGGATGGCGAGGTGGCCTACGGCCGCTACTGGGGCGCGCTGGAGCGCGTGGACTGCCTGCACTTCGAGGCCTGCTACTACCAACCCATCGCCTGGTGCCTGGCCGAGGGCATCCGGCGCTTCGAGGGCGGCGCGCAAGGCGAGCACAAGATGGCCCGTGCGCTGCTGCCGGTGCGAACGAGCAGCGCGCACTGGCTGGCCCACCCGGGCTTCGCGCAGGCCGTGGAGCGCTTCCTGGACCGCGAGGGCGACGGCGTGCAGGGCTACCTGCAGCACCTGGCCGCCCGCAGCCCGCTGCGCAGGCCGGATTGAGGCGCGCACGTCGGCCGGCAGCGGGATCGACCCGCCTGAACCCGCTTTCGCGTCGCCAAGGTGACGCGCAATTCGGGCCGCCCCCCTAAACACGGGCAAACGCGGGGCGCGGGGCGCGCCAAAGGTGCTAGCGTGGGAGATCCCAACCCAGGCAGGACTGCAGTTCTCCCCGCCCATGGCCCTTCGCACGCCCTCCACCGCCCCCCACGCCCCCCCCAGCCTGGCCCTGCTCGCCCTCGAATTCCGTGCCCCGTGGGAGTTCGGCGCCGTGCTGCCGGCATGGCCCGCCCTGCAGCGGGCCCCACGCGGCGACGGCCACACCGTGCTGGTGTTCCCCGGTCTCTCGGCCAGCGATGCCTCCACCCTGCCCCTGCGGCGCTACCTGGCCTCCATGGGCCACGACACCGAGGGCTGGAACCAGGGCTTCAACTTCGGCCCGCGGGCCGGTGTGCTGGAACGCGCCAAGCGCGACGTGCGACAGGCCTGCGAGGCAACCGGCCGCAAGGTCAGCCTCGTGGGCTGGAGCCTCGGCGGTGTGTATGCGCGCGAGCTGGCCAAGGAGCTGCCGGAGTGCGTGCGCTGCGTGATCACGCTGGGCACGCCGTTCTCGGGCCACCCCAAGTCGACCAACGCCTGGCGGCTGTATGAGCTGACGAGCGGGCGCGACATCGACCGCGAACATGCGCAGTTCGATCTGCCGCAGGCGCCGCCGGTGCCGACGACCAGCGTCTACTCGCGCTCGGACGGCGTGGTGGCGTGGCAGGGCAGCATCCAGCGGCACGACCACCCCGAGATCGAGAACATCGAGGTGGTGGCCAGCCATTTCGGCATCGGGCTCAACCCGAGTGCCTGGTTCGCGGTCGCTGACCGCCTGGCGCAGCCGGAGGGCGGCTGGCGCCCCTTCGACCGCTTCGGCCTGCTGGGCCTCAAGGGCCTGATCTACCCCGACCCGCACCGGGCCTGAAGGCCCGCCACGGCGTCAGCCGTGCGCCTTCTTGTAGTTGGCGATGCCTTCCAGCACTTCCTGCCGGGCGGCCTCAGGGCCTTCCCAGCCCAGCACCTTGACCCACTTGCCGGGCTCCAGGTCCTTGTAGTGCTCGAAGAAGTGCGCAATGGTCTTCAGGCGCAGCGGGTTCAGGTCCTCGGGCTTCTGCCACTGGGTGTAGATCGACAGCACCTTGTCGATGGGGACCGCCAGCACCTTGGCGTCATCGCCGGCTTCGTCCTGCATCTTCAGGATGCCGATGGGCCGGCAAGGCACGACGACGCCGGGGATCAGCGGTACCGGCGTGATCACCAGCACGTCCACCGGGTCGCCATCGCCGCTGATGGTCTTGGGCACGTAGCCGTAGTTCGTCGGGTAGTGCATCGACGTCGACATGAAGCGGTCCACGAAGATGGCCCCGGTCTCCTTGTCCACCTCGTACTTCACGGGATCCGCATTCATGGGGATCTCGATGATCACGTTGAACGAGTCGGGAACATGCTTGCCGGGGGTGACTTGATCGAGGGACATGGTTTCGTTGTAAGGGATGAAACGGGCAAATCGGGGGAAACCCTGAATTCTAGTTTCGCACCCCGCACTTTCCTGCCGCTGACGTGAATCCGTCACGTCTTTGCCCTTATAGTCCCTGCGTTGGCCAATCGTCTCCGAGCCCGGAGCGACGAGGAAGCAACGCAGCGGGGTGCCGCTAGCGTGGCGCCCCTCGACGACTCAAGCGACCTACAGGAGAAATTTCGATGACTGGCAACTCGGCGCTGATCCTGGCGCTCGTCTGCGGCTTCGCGGCCGTGGCTTATGGCTTCTGGGCCCGCAGCTGGATCCTCTCGCAGGACGCGGGCAATGCACGCATGCAGGAAATCGCGGCGGCCATCCAGGCCGGCGCGGCAGCCTATCTCGCACGACAGTACAAGACCATCGCCATCGTCGGCGTGGTGCTCGCAGTGCTGATCGGCGCCTTCCTCGACGGCCAGACGGCCGTGGGCTTCGTCATCGGCGCCGTGCTCTCCGGCGCCTGCGGCTTCATCGGCATGAACGTCTCGGTGCGCGCCAACGTGCGTACCGCGCAGGCGGCCACCAAGGGCATCGGCCCGGCGCTCGACGTCGCCTTCCGCGGCGGCGCCATCACCGGCATGCTGGTCGTGGGCCTGGGCCTGCTGGGCGTGACCGCCTTCTACTGGTTCCTGGTGGGCAACGGCAACCTCACCCCCGACAAGAGCCTGGCCAAGCTGCTCAATCCGCTGATCGGCTTCGCCTTCGGCTCCTCGCTCATCTCCATCTTCGCGCGCCTGGGCGGCGGCATCTTCACCAAGGGCGCCGACGTCGGCGCCGACCTGGTGGGCAAGGTGGAAGCCGGCATCCCCGAGGATGACCCCCGCAACCCCGCCGTGATCGCCGACAACGTGGGCGACAACGTGGGGGATTGCGCCGGCATGGCGGCCGACCTGTTCGAGACCTATGCCGTGACGCTGATTGCCACCATGGTGCTCGGCGCCCTGCTGGTGGCCGGCGCCTCGGTGCAGGCGGTGCTGTACCCGCTGGCCCTGGGCGGCGTGTCCATCGTCGCCTCCATCATCGGCTGCTTCTTCGTGAAGGCCTCGCCGGGCATGAAGAACGTGATGCCCGCCCTGTACAAGGGCCTGGCCATCGCCGGCGTGCTGTCGCTGATCGCCTTCTACGGCGTCACCGTCTGGATCATGCCGGACAACTCGATCAGCGCCACCGGCTCGCAGATCCGCCTGTTCGGCGCCTGCGCGGTGGGCCTCATCCTCACCGGCGCGCTGGTGTGGATCACGGAGTTCTACACCGGCACGCAGTACTCGCCCGTGCGCCACATCGCGCAGGCCTCCACCACCGGCCACGGCACCAACATCATCGCCGGCCTCGGTGTCTCCATGCGTTCCACCGCCTGGCCCGTGCTGTTCGTCTGCGCCGCCATCATCGTGGCGTACGCCCTGGCCGGCCTTTACGGCATTGCGGTGGCGGCCACCTCCATGCTCAGCATGGCCGGCATCGTGGTCGCGCTGGACGCCTACGGCCCCATCACCGACAACGCCGGCGGCATCGCCGAGATGTCGGAGCTGCCCTCCTCCGTGCGTGACATCACCGACCCGCTGGACGCCGTGGGCAACACCACCAAGGCCGTGACCAAGGGCTACGCCATCGGCTCCGCCGGCCTGGCCGCGCTGGTGCTGTTCGCCGACTACACCCACAAGCTGGAGACCTACGGCCAGAAGATCAGCTTCGACCTGAGCGACCCGATGGTGATCGTCGGCCTGTTCATCGGCGGCCTGATCCCCTACCTGTTCGGCGCCATGGCGATGGAGGCCGTGGGCCGCGCCGCCGGCTCGGTGGTGATCGAGGTGCGTCGCCAGTTCAGCACCATCAAGGGCATCATGGAAGGCACGGCCAAGCCCGAGTACGGCGTGGCCGTCGACATGCTGACCAAGGCCGCCATCAAGGAAATGATGATCCCGTCGCTGCTGCCCGTGGTGGTGCCGATCATCGTCGGCCTCGCGCTCGGCCCCAAGGCGCTGGGCGGCCTGCTGATGGGCACCATCGTCACCGGCCTCTTCGTCGCAATCTCCATGTGCACGGGCGGCGGCGCCTGGGACAACGCCAAGAAGTACATCGAGGACGGCAACCACGGCGGCAAGGGCTCCGAGGCGCACAAGGCAGCCGTGACCGGCGACACCGTGGGCGACCCCTACAAGGACACCGCCGGCCCCGCCGTGAACCCGCTGATCAAGATCATCAACATCGTGGCCCTGCTCATCGTGCCGCTGGTGGTGAAGTTCCACAGCTGATCGGCCCGCACGCCTGATCCCAGCCCGCTTCGGCGGGCTTTTTCGTGCGCAGCCGGCAGGGGCTTGCCGCACGGGGCACGCAAGCTAAACTGGCCCCCGCGCATGAACATCCGCCGCGCCAGCCAGGTCACCACAGTCGTGATCGTCCTGCTCTCGGCGCTGGCCCTCACCAGCCTGCTGCTGGCACGGCACGCCTGGATGGATCGGGTGCTCCTGGCCCTGCTGGGCGTGGCCGTGATCGTGCTGGCGGGCCTGGTGCTGTTCCACCAGCGGCGTGTGGTGCGCCCGCTCGCCGAGATGGATGCCAGCGTGCGCGCGATCACCGCACGCGAGCACGGCGCCACCATCGGCTTCCTGAACGATGCCACCGAGATCGGCGCGCTGGCCCGGTCGATCGAGCGCTACCGGCAGGACATGGCCGAGGCCGACCGTCATCTGTGGGTGAAGACCTGCCTCGCGGGCATTGCCGATCGCCTGCTCGGCGCCGAGCGTCCTGCCGAACTGGGCCCGCCGCTGCTGGCGGCGCTGATGCCCATGATCGGTGGCGGGCGAGGCACATTTCACCTGTTCGATGCGCAGGACGGGCGCTTCCACTTCGCCGGCGGCCACGGGCTGGACACAGGGGCCGGCGTCGCGGCCTTTTCTCCGGGTGAAGGGCTGGCCGGCCAGGCCGCCGTGCAGCGCCGCGTGATGCATCGGACCGAGCCGCCCGGCGGTGGCCCGCGCGCCCGGGCGGCCGTCCCCATCGTCGCCTCCGACGCGGTGCTGGCCGTGCTGGAGATCGCCACGGAAGCCGAGCTCTCACCCCAGCAGCGGGCCCTGCTCGACGAGCTGGCGCCCCTGGTGGCGCTGAAGCTCGACATGCTGCAGCGCAGCCAGCGCACGCAGCAACTGCTGGACCAGGTGCGCGCCAGCGAGGCGGCGCTGCGCCACATCAACTTCCTGGCCGACAGCGCGCTGGACCTCACCAAGTCGGGCTACTGGCATGTGCCGCTGGACGGGTCCGGCTGGTACAACTCGTCCGAGCGGGCAGCCCGCATCTTCGGTGACCTGCCGGCCCCGGACCATCGGTACCGCATCGACGAGTGGTCGCGCAACGTCTTCGCGGGCGACGAGGAGGCGGCCCAAGCCACCATGGCGCAGTTCAATGCGGCGGTGGCGGGCACCATTCCGGTCTACGACTCCACCTACGCCTACAAGCGGCCCGTGGACGGGCGCATCGTCTGGATCCACGCGCTCGGCCACGTGGTGAAGAACGCCGCTGGCGAGCCCACCGACATCTACGGCGTGACCCAGGACATCACCGATTTCAAGCAGCTCGAGAAGGCGTTGACCAGCGCCCGGCAAAGGGCCGAAGAGGCCACGCAGATGAAGTCGCTGTTCCTCGCGAACATGAGCCACGAGATCCGCACGCCGATGAACGCGATCATCGGCCTGTCGCATCTGGCGCTGCGCACACCGCTGAACCCGAAGCAGCGCGACTACCTGACCAAGATCCATGCGGCGGGCACCTCGCTGCTGGCGGTGATCAACGACATCCTCGACTTCTCCAAGATCGAGGCCGGCAAGCTGAGCCTGGAGACGACCGATTTCGCGCTCGACGAGGTGCTGGACAGCGTGATCACCGTCACCGGGCAGAAGGCCCATGACAAGGGCCTGGAGTTCCTGGCCCGCCTGCCCCCCTCGGTGCCGCCGGTGCTGCGCGGCGATCCGCTTCGCCTCGGGCAGGTGCTGACCAACCTGGTCAGCAATGCGGTGAAGTTCACCGATCGCGGCGAGATCCAGCTGCGGGTGGCGTTGATCACCCAGGCCGATGACCGCTGCGAGCTGCGCTTCTCGGTGCAGGACACCGGCATCGGCATGACGCAGGAGCAGGCGGATCGCCTGTTCGAGCCGTTCACCCAGGGCGACATGTCCATCACCCGCAAGCATGGCGGCACCGGCCTGGGCCTGACCATCTGCCGCCGGCTGGTGGAGCTGATGGGGGGCGAGATCGACCTCGCCAGCACGCCCGGCCAGGGCACCACCGTCACCTTCACGGCCTCCTTTGGCCTGGGCAGCGCACGGGCGACCGTCGCCCCCGTGCCGGGTGAGCTGGCACGGCTTCGCGTGCTGGTGGCCGACGACAACCCGGCCGCGCGCGAGATCCTGCAGGAGGCGCTCGCCGGCCTCGTCCGCCAGGTCAGCGTGGTGGAATCCGGTGCGCAGGCCCTGGCCGCCGTGCGCGGGATGGACGCGAGCGAACCGTATGACGTGGTCTACCTCGACTGGCGCATGCCCGGGATGGACGGGCTGGAGGCGGCCCGCCGCATCCGCGACGACGCTTCGCTGAAGAAGCCACCCGCCCTCGTGCTGGTCACGGCCTTCGGCCGCGAGGAGATCCGCGAAGAGGCGGAACAGTTGCAGCTCGATGGCTACCTGTTGAAGCCGGTCACGCGCACGATGCTGATCGACTCGCTGGTCGCGGCCGTGGGCGCCAGTGCGCCAGATGCCTCGCAGGACACGGCCGAGGCAGCCGTTGCGATGCCGCGCTTTCCCGGGCTACGCGTGCTGCTGGTCGAAGACAACGAGATCAATCAGCAGGTCGCCGCCGAGCTGCTGGAAGGCGCGGGCATCACGGTGGACATCGCCCACCACGGCGGCCAGGCCGTGCAGCGGCTGGTGGACGAGCGACGCGACTACGACCTGGTGTTGATGGATCTGCAGATGCCGGAGATGGATGGCTTCCAGGCTACCGCGCGCATCCGCGCTGAGCCGCGCCTCGCGGCGTTGCCCATCATCGCGATGACGGCCCACGCGACGCTGGAGGAGCGCCAGCGCTGCCTGGCGGCTGGCATGGTCGATCACGTGAGCAAGCCCATCGACCCGGCCTTGCTGTTCGCGGCGCTGGCACGCCACCATCAGCCGGTGATGCAGCAGCCGGCGCAGGAGCAGGCCAAGGAGCCGCCAACGCCCGAAGAGGATCGACTGTCGCGGATCCAGGGCCTGGACGTGCGCGGTGCGCTCGCACGCCTCGCCGGCAATCGCCCGCTGTACGCCAAGCTGCTGGGCCAGTTCGTGCGCCAGCCGACGACGGCCGACGAGATCGCACAGGCGCTGGACCGCGGCGACTGGCCCAGTGCCGAGCACTTGGCCCACACCGTGCGCGGCGTCGCGGCCAACCTCGGCGCGGTGCGGGTCCAGGCCGCCGCCGGCGCGCTGGAACAGGCCTTGCGGGCGCGCGCCGCGCCCGACGCGGTTGCTGAAGCGCACGCAGCCTTCCGCGACACCTGGCGCCCCTTCGTCGCCCAGGTGATCAACGCCCTGCCCCAGGAGCCCGAGATCGGTGTGCCCACCGCATCGGCCAGCATGGCCGCCCAGGGCGACACGCTCGCGCAGGCCGAGGTGATGCGCGAGATGCTGACCCTGCTGGAACGCTTCGACGCCGGCGCGACCGAGCTGCTGGAAGCCCACCGCGGCCTGTTCCAGCAGGTCCTGTCGCCGCCGCTCTTCCAGCGCTTCGCGGACCAGGTCAGCGCCTATGCGCTGGCCGATGCGCATGCCACACTGCGTGAGGCGCTCGCTGAGCCGCCCGCCCCATCAACATGAACACCCCCAGCCCGCCCAGCCGCATCCTGATCGTGGAGGACGCGCCCGCGAACATCCAGGCGCTGACGGCGATCCTGCGCGACAAGGGCTACGCGATCAGCGTGGCCACCAACGGCCAGCAGGCCCTGCAGGTGCTGGAGACCCTGCGCCCTGACCTGATCCTGCTCGACGTGGTGATGCCCGGGATGGACGGCTTCGAGACCTGCGCGCGCCTCAAGGCCGCGCCTGCATGGCGCGACATTCCGGTGATCTTTCTCACCGCCCGGGCGGATACCGGCGACATCGTGCGTGGCTTCGAGCTGGGCGCGGTGGACTACGTGGCCAAGCCCTTCCACGCCCACGAGCTGCTGGCACGCGTCGGCACGCATCTGGCGATGGACCGGCTGCGCCGCGAGAACGAGCGCCTGGTGCGCGATGAATCCGAGCTGGCGCGCCATCGCTCCGTGGCGCAGATGGTGGCCGGCGTGGCGCACGAGCTCAACACCCCGCTGGGCATCATCCACACCGCCGCCGGACTGCTCGGCAAGTGGATGCAGTCGGCGCCGATGACCGCGCTGGCCCAGACCGAGGAAGGCCGGATGATGGCGGAGGATCTGACCGACGCGACCGGCCTGATCGCGCGCAACGCGCTGCGCGCGCACAAGCTGGTGCAGGACTTCAAGAAGGTCTCCGTCAACCAGATCACCGATGTGCGTGAGCCGTGCCGACTGGCCGAGGTGGTGGCCGAGACCCTGAACCTGTTCGCCGTGACCAGCCGCCAGTCGCCGATCCAGGTGACGGTGCACAACACGATGGCCGACCCCACCGGCCCCTGGACCGGCTACGCCGGCGCCTTGTCGCAGGTGCTGCTGAACCTGCTGGCCAACGTGCAGCGGTACGCCTATGCAGAAGGCGCTGGCGGGCGCGTCGAGCTCACGCTCGCCGATGACGGCCCTGCGCCGACGGAAGGCTACCGGCTGACCGTCCGCGACTTCGGCCAGGGCATCGCGCCGGAGCACCTGCCGCGCCTCTTCGAGCCGTTCTTCACCACTGGCCGGTCCCGCGGTGGCAGCGGCCTGGGCATGACCATCGTCCACACCCTGGTCACGGCGCAGATGAAGGGCGGCGTCCACGTCGAATCGACCCCAGGCGCCGGCACGACCGTCACAATCACGCTGCCCCGCACGGTGCCGGACTGAGCCGGCACGACCCACTTTCCTTCACAGCCGCCCCCGCGAAAGGAGCCCCTGGCCATGCACTTGTCCGAATTCAACGTCATCCTGGTCGACGACGAGCCCGACGTGCTGGAGGTCTCCCGCCTGGCCATGCGCCACTTCAAGGTCTACGGCCTGCCGATCCGCCTGCACACCGCTGGCAGCAAGGCGCAGGGCATCGAGGTGCTGAACAGCCTCACGCTCGGCCGGCCGGAGATCAGCATGGCATCGGTGGCGCTGATCGACGTGGTGATGGAGACCGACCACGCCGGCCTGGAGCTGTGCGACCACATCCGCGAGGTGATGAGGAACCGCACCATGCAGCTGTACGTGCGCACGGGGCAGCCCGGCATCGCACCCGAGCGCGCGGTGCTCGACCGCTACGACATCCAGGGCTACCTGTCCAAGGTCGAGGCCACCGAGGACAAGCTCTACACCATCGTGAAGGCTGGCATCCGCCAGTCCTCTTACGTGGCGTTGTCGCATGCCCTGCAGGACCTGGTGCGCTACCTGATCCCCGCCGCCACCTCGCGCGAATCGATCACGCAGGCGCTGCGCGAATGGCAGCGCCTGGCCCGCCTGACGCTGGCCGGCGCGAAGGCGGAGGCGATCCGCTCCGCGCTGTGCTACGTGGTGGATGGCGAGTTCGTTGCCGGTGTCGGCGACTGGCAGGACGCCGGTGAAGCCCTGAAGCGCCGCGATGCGCTGATGGCGCTGCCGTCGCAGGCCTTCACCGACAGCGAGGACCGCTTCACCCTCGACGGCCTCGACCTGCTGATCCAGATCGCCCCCTCGGCGCAGAACGCCGGCGTGCACTACCTGCTGCGCGGCACCGCCACCTCGCCCGACTGGGAGGTCTTTCTCTACCACCGCTACCTGCGCTCGTTCTCGGCCCTGTGGAAGCTGGCGTGCTGACCCGTCGGCGTGTCTGCGGCGTACTGGGCGCCAGTGCCCTGGCCACGCCCTGGGCACGCGCCGCCGCTGAGCCGTTCCCCTCGCGGCCGATCACGGTGATCCTGCCGGTGCCGCCCGGCGGCTTTGGCGACGTGCTGCTGCGCGCCATGGGCGAACAGGTGGCGGCCGAACTGGGCCAGCCGCTGGTGATCCTGTCGCGGCCCGGAGGCGGCGCCATCCCGGGCACGGCCAGCCTGGCCACGCAGGGCATCGCGCCGGATGGTCACATCCTGGCCCTGATGCACAACGCCGTGATCCGCCATCCGCTGCTGCAGAAGGTCACGTGGGATCCGCTGGTGGACTTCACCTACGTCATCGGCCTCGCCAGCCTGTCGACGATGGTGGTGGTGCGCGCCGACGCACCCTGGCAGACCCTGCAGGAGCTGCTGGCCGACGCGAAGGCGCGGCCCGGCGTCATCAGCTACGGCAACGTGGGCGTGGCCAGCGCGAACCGCATCGCCGGTGAGCAGCTCGCGCGCGCCGCGGGCGGCCGGTTCAACATGGTGCCGTACAAGGGCAGCACCGAGGCCATGACGGCGCTGCTGGGTGGCCACCTCGACGTGTACGGCGACCCCAGCGTCGGCCCCGTGGCCCTCTCGGGCAAGGTCCGCGTGCTGGCCACGCTGACCGACCGGCGCATCCAGCGGCTGGGGGCGGTGCCCACCGCCAGGGAGCTGGGCTACAACGTGGCGGTCTATTCGCCCATCGGCCTCGTCGGCCCGCGCGGCATGGCCCCCGCCACGGTGGAGCGGCTGCACAAGGCGTTTCGGCAGGCGATGTCGGCGCCCGCCGTGCTGCGCATCCTGGAAGACCACGACGCCGAGCCCTACCTGCTGGACCCGGAGGGCTACCTGCGCTACGCGCGCGAACAGTTCGCCCGCGAGAAGGCGATGCTGCCCGCGCTGGGCTTCAAGCTCGACTGAGCAGGCCCGCGCCGCGGCGGGCCGTGACCATGTAGTACGCGTCGCCGGCGAGCTTGGCCGATCCCTCCTGGCGCTCGGCCGGGCGCGCGGGCGCATACGGCAAGCGCGAGGAGGCCGAGACACTCACCCGCTCGAACCCGGCCTCGCGCAGCAGGGCGGCCGGGTCGTCGGTACCGAAGAACCAGCCCGCCTCCATGCCCGCCAGCCGGCGCTGCACGGGGTCGACCATGGGCAAGGACAGGAACTGTTCGCCCACCACGTCGAGGCCGATCCAGCTGCCAGGCGCGCCGAGTGCCGCGACCTCGCGCAGGATGCGCAGCACCGCGGCACGATCCGGCAGGTAGATCAGCAGGCCTTCCACCAGGAAGGCCGCGGGCTCGCCGTCGCGGAAGCCTTGCGCGCGCAGCGCAGCGGCGAAGTCCTCACGCAGGTCGATCCGCACGGGGCGGCACTCGGCCTTCGGTTGCGCCGCCAGATCGGCCATCACCTGATCCTTCAGCGCCATCACGTCGCCGCGTTCGACCTCGTAGATCACCGTGCCGGGCGGCCACGGCAGGCGGTAGGCACGGGCATCCATGCCGGCCGCCAGGATCACGATCTGGCGCACCCCCTCCGCGACGGCGGCCGCCAGCATGTCGTCCAGGTAGCGCGTGCGCACGGCCAGGCCGCGCGTGCCGGCCATGGCAGGCAAGTCCGCCTCCACCGCTGCCGCCAGCGCACGGCCCGCGTCACCCGCCAGTGCGGCGGCGTACGGATCATCGAACAGGCGATCCGGACGCAGCGACTCCCGCTCGCGCAGTGCCGCGACCCAGCGCGAAGTGAGGCCCAGTCCGTCGATCGTCGGCTCGGTGCTCAAGCGATGGCTCCTTCTGGCTTCAACGGCCCACCACGGCACGCACCAGCGAGGCCGCCGGCGCAGCGAGCTGGGTGAGATCGCGCACACGATCCTGCTCGATAGCCTGCAAGACCAGTTCATTCACGGCGCCCACCACCATCATCGCCAGCTCCGGCTGCAGCCGCGCACGGCCCTCCCCATTGATCACCTGCAGCATGAAATCGGCCAGCTCGCCGTTCATGCGCCGGCGCACGGCCAGCCCGGTCGGGCCCAGGCCCAGGATCTCGATGAACAGCGTGCGCAGCAGCACGGGGTTCTGCGCCAGGCAGGCCAGGTAGGCCTGCATCGCCTGCTCGACCTGCCCCTGCCAGTCGCGCCCGGGGTCGATCGACTGGCGCAGCACGCGCAGCGCGTTGTGGCTGGCCGCCTCGTACAGGGCAACCAGGCAGTCCGCCTTGGTCGCGAAGTGCTCGTAGAAGGTGCGGCGTGACACAGCGGCCTCTCGCACCACATCGGCAATGGTGGTGTCCGCGTAGCCCTTGGCGGCCACGGCGCGTGCCATGCCTTCCAGCAGGCGGTGGCGGTGTTCGGTGATGGCGGTTTCTGCTTCAGCCATGGTCCGGCGTGACGGGCCCGGCGATTGTCGGTCGGTCGTGGCCCGGTACTTGACAGTACCAGCCCTTCCCACCATCATCGCGCCCGGTACCCGAACGTACCACACTACCCCATCCGGAGCCCTGAATGACCGAACTCGTCGTCCGCCGCCTGCTCGTGGACATGGAGGCGCCCATTGCGCGCCACTGGTGCGCTGGCGACCCGTTCCGCACGGCGCTGTTCAACGCCTTGTCGATGAGCTTCCCGATCGGCGAGCAGTTCTTCATCGACTCGGTGCGCAACGGCTTCAAGGCCCTGCCCCCCGAGCAGCAGGCGAAGTTCGAGGCCGAGGTGAAGGGCTTCATCGGTCAGGAGGCCACGCACCGCCGCCTGCACGGGCTGTACAACGCCCACCTGGAAAAGCTCGGCCTGGTCAACGACTGGGAGCCGCGTGCACGCAAGCGCCTGAAGCTCATGGAAGGCGCGGACGTGCGTCATTGGCTCGGCATCACCGCTGCCAACGAGCACTTCACCGCCATCTTCGCGGACTGGATGCTGACCAACGCCGATCTGCTGGGCGACCAGGATGCGCGGCTGAAGACGCTGTGGCTCTGGCACAGCGCGGAGGAATCGGAGCACAAGTCCACCGCGTTCGACCTGTACCAGGCCCTGGGCGGCAGCCACGAGTGGCGCGTGAAGTGGATGCGCCGCATCACCACCGTCTTCCTCATCGACACGCTACGCCAGACGCTGAACAACCTCCATCGTGACGGCACCCTTTGGCGCTGGCGCACATGGACCAGCGGCGCGAGCTACCTGTTCGGCCGCCGCGGCCTGATCCGCCAGACCTGGCAACCCTGGCGCGAGTACTTCCGCCGCGACTTCCACCCTTCACAGCAGGACTCGCGCGCGTCCCGCGACTGGCTGGCCGGCAATCGCGACCGTTACGTGCCGGTCGGGGCGTAGAACACGGCGCCCTGGGCTACAACCAGCCGAACACCATCTCCCGCACATCCACCCGGAACGGGCGGTCGAAGCCTTCGCAGCGCGCGTTGTCGTCGTTGCACAGCACCGCGATCAGAAAGCCCGTGCCCGAGGCCGGCGCAAAGTCGGCCGGGGCCGCATAGCTCTTCCAGCCGGTGCTCTCCCCACTGCCCGTGACGGTCACGCGCCAGCGCACCTGCTGCGCCTGCGCCTCCATCTCCAACAGGTAATCCACGCCATCGCGCAGCGCCACCTGCGGCCCTTCGGCCGGGCCGATGGCATTGCCACCGGGCCGCCGGAACCGCTCACCCAGCACGCCACCCCACCAGCGGTGGAAGATCACGCCGATGGCGTCGTACGCCTCCTCGCCCGCGCGGTTGGCGGTGGGATAGAAAGCCCGCAGGCCGAACGCCAGGTGATCGCCCGCGGCGCCTTCGAAGAAGCCCTCGGTGCGCACACGCACGCTCAGCGTCTGCACCCGACCCGTGCCTGCCGGCGTGCAGTTCTGCGCCAGCAGCGGGCCGTGGGACAGCACCCCCTCAGGGTTCTTCGCCGTCTCCAGCGGCGCCGCGGCCACCATCAGGGCCAGCGGCTGCGCCCCACGCGCGACATAGCGCCGCGTCTGCCAGCGGCCATCCACCTGCTCGCGGACCACGCTCAGGGCAGTGGGCACGTCGTTGCATTGCTCGAATTCGTGAGGGCCGCTGGCGGCCGTGGGCGGCAAGTCAGGCTGGGCAGGCTCCGAGGGTCCGCCACCGCCGCCACCGCAGGCGGACAGGGCCGCCACCAGGCCAGCAGTCATGATGAGGCGGCCGAGTCGAGCGGCGATCGGGGGTGCTGGAGGGCAATGGGAAGGCGGGGCATGCATGGGCCGAGGGGAGGTGCGGGGTGGGGGACATCATGCCTGCGAGGGAACGGCGGGCGAAGGGCAGGATCAGCAGAAGGTTGGGTGTGCACGGACGAGTGAACGTGGCGTCTAGGCCAGGGGGCCCGACTTGGTGCGCATATCAGCACCCTCATCTCACCTGCAAAGAGACCTTCGCCGCTGTACTTGTCCTCCCGTCACTGACTGTGTAAGAGAAGGTGTCCGTCCCGGTGTACCCTCGATTCGGCTTGTACGTGTACGTCCCGTCCGCGTTCTTCGTCAACGTACCCTTTGCAGGGTTGCTCACCATCAGCGTCAGCACATCACCTTCCGCATCTGCGATCAGCGCCCGCAGGTCGATGCGGATGCTGCTGTCGCGATCGACCTCGTAGGACGCGTTGCGCGCCGTCGGTGCCGTGTTGGCCTCCGCCACGGTCAGCGTGAAGGTCTGGTCGGCCACGCCGCCCTTGCCGTCGGTCACTGACACCGTGAACGTGTGGTTGCCTGCCACTGGCTTGGCCCAGGTGACCTGGCCGGTCGCCGCATTGATGGCCACGCCGCTCGGCGCCTGCTTGATCGAGTACGTCACGGTGTCACCATCCACATCGACAGCGCTTGCGTCGTAGACGAAGGCCTTCTGAGTAGTCGAGCGCAGCCCGGTGGCCGTGATCACCGCATCGTCGTAGTCACGGTCACCGCCGCCAGTGAGATCTTCCCACCGGATGGCCAGCGTCGGGCGGCCGGCCGAGTCCACGCTCCAGTCGGCCTTGATGTGGTCGAAGTCGCCATCGGGATTGGCCTGCGCCAGCGAGAAGAACGCCACCGGCTCCTTGCTGGTCTGGTTGTTCGGGTTCTTGTGGCGCCACTTGGATGTGGTGCCGTCCTGGATCAGGTAAGTACCGACGAACTGGCCGCCCGTGAGCGTCACGGTCTTGACCGCGCCCTCGTCGGCGCCGCTAGCGAAGATCACGATGGCGCGGTTTGACGCTAGCGCGGCCTTGGCATAGCCGGCGTCGTTGGGCATGAGGTTGCCGATGCGGCCATCTGCGTCATCGACGCGGAACAGGCCGATCTCGTTGTCATACGAAGCTTCGCGCGAGGTGAAGTCGAACGTCAGCGTGGTCGTGCTGCCGGCTGGGCCGGCCACCTTGAAGACGCGCCCGCTGTCCGGGCCGGTGATGTTCGACATCTCGAAGCGCGTCGGCGGCGTGCTGGTCCACGTCGGCGGATCATTGACGGCCTTGACGTTGAAGCTCACGGTGGCGACGTTTGACTCCAGCGTGCCGTCGCTCACCTTGTAAGTGAAGCTGTCGGTGCCGTTGTAGTTGGCGATCGGTGTGTACTTCGCCGTCACGGTACCGTCCGCATGGGTCGTCAGCTGCACCGTGCCGTGCAGCGGAGCGTTCACGACCAAGTAGTGCAGTTGCGCTGCGGGCGTGTCTAAGTCGCTGGCCGGCAACGTGAAGCTGACAGCGGAATCTTCGTTCAGCTCCGCGTTGAACGCGCCGGCCACCGGGGCGTCGTTGATTGCCGTCACGTCGATGCTCATCGTGACTGTATCCGAGTCCAGGCTGCCGTCGTTCACCTTGTAGGTGAAGCTGTCCGGGCCGCTGTAGTTAGCGTTCGGCTTGTAGCTGAAGGTGCCGTCCACGTGAACCGTCAGCACGCCTTGGGCCGGACCCGTGACGACCGTGGCCGTCAGTGTGGCGCTGTCGACATCTGCCGCGCTTGCCAGCAGGTTTCCGGTCAGCACGCCGTCTTCGGCGACCGTCAGCGTCTGGCTGCTCAATGAGGGCGAATCGTTGACCGCGGTCACGCCGATCGTGACCGTGGCAACGTTCGACACCAATGCACCATCGGTGACGGAATACGTGAAGCTGTCTGGGCCGCTGTAGTCGGCAGCCGGCTTGTAGCTGAAGCTGCCATCGGCGTTGACGATCAACGTCCCGTGGGCGGGGCCGTCGACGACTGTCGCCGTCAGCGTAGCGCTGTCGATGTCGCTGGCACCAGCCAGCAGGTTGCCGGTCAGCTCGCCATCTTCAGCAACCGTCAGCGCTTGGCCCGCCAGGGTCGGCGCGTCATTCACCGCAGCGACACCGATCGTCACCGTGGCCACATCCGAGACCAGGTCACCGTCGGTCACGGTGTACGTGAAGCTGTCAGGACCGTTGTAGTCCGCAGCCGGTCGATAGGTGAATGTACCGTCCGCATGCAGCGTCACCGCGCCATGCATCGGGCCGGAGACGATGCTGCCCGACAGCGCCGTGCTGTCGATGTCCCCGGCAACCGCGAGCAGGCTGCCGGTGAGCACCCCGTCTTCTGCAACGGCAAGCGACAGGTCGCCCGCCGTGGGCGCATCGTTGACTGGCGTCACGACGATGGTGACCGTGGCGACGACGGACACCAGTTCGCCGTCCGTCACCGTGTAGGTCAAGGAGTCGGTGCCGTTGTAGTTGGCGTGGGGCCTGTAGCTGAAGGTGCCGTCGGCGTTGACCGTCAACGCGCCGTGGGCCGGCCCGTCGACGATCGTCGCCGTGAGAGGGGCGCTGTCGATGTCGGCCGCGCCGGCCAGCAGGTTGCCCGTCAGTTCACCATCTTCGGCAACCGTCAGCGCTTGGCCCGACAGGGTCGGCGCGTCGTTCACGGCCGTAACGCCGATCGTGACCGTCGCGAGGTTCGAGACGAGACCGCCATCGGTCACCGCATAGGTGAAGCTGTCCGGGCCGTTGTAGTTGGCGTCGGGCTGGTAGGTGAACGTACCGTCTGCGTGCAGAGTCACCGCGCCATGGGCAGGGCCGGAGACGATGCTGCCAGTGAGCGCCACGCTGTCGATGTCGGCGGCGGCAGCCAGCAGGCTGCCGGAAAGCACGCCGTCCTCAGCGACCGTCATCGACTGATCTCCCGCGGTCGGCGCGTCGTTGACTGGCGTCACGGCGATCGTGACAGTCGCCAGGCTGGACACCAAGTCGCCATCCGTCACCGTGTAGGTGAAGCTGTCAGTGCCGCTGTAGTTGGCGGTCGGCTTGTAGCTGGAGGTGCCGTCCGAATTGACAGTCAGCACACCGTGGGCCGGGCCGTTGACGATCGACGCGGTCAGCGCGGAACTGTCGATGTCGGTCGCCGTCGCGAGCAAGTTCCCCGTCAGCTCGCCGTCCTCGGCCACGACGAGCGATTGACCCGCCAGCGTGGGGGCGTCGTTCACGGCCGTGACACCGATGGTGACGGTCGCAACGTTCGACACCAACTCGCCGTCGGTGACGGTGTAGGTGAAACTGTCCGGACCGTTGTAGTCAGCGGTGGGCCGGTACGTGAAGGTTCCGTCCGAATGCAGCATCACGGTTCCGCGCGTCGGACCGGAGACGATGCTGCCGGTCAGCGCACTGCTGTCGATGTCCGCGGCAGCGGCGAGCAGGTTGCCGGCAAGAACCCCGTCTTCTGCAACAGACATCGACTGGTCACCCGTCGTGGGAGCATCGTTGACTGGAGTCACGGTGATGGTCACGGTGGCTACGCCGGACGACAGATCGCCGTCCGTCACCGTATAGGTGAAGCTGTCCGGGCCGTTGTAATTCGCGTGCGGCTTGTAGCTGAACGTGCCGTCTGCGCTGACCGTCACCTTGCCGTGGGTCGGACCGTCGATGACGGCCGCCGTAAGCACGACGCTGTCGATGTCGGCAGCGCTCGCCAACAGGCTACCTGCGAGGTCGCCGTCCTCGGCAACCGTGTGCGACTGGTCTGCCAGCGTCGGGGCGTCGTTCACCGCCGAGACACCGATCGTGACCGTCGCGACGTTCGACACCAGTTCACCGTCTGTGACGGTGTAACTGAAGCTGTCGGTGCCGTTGTAGTCCGCATGCGGCTTGTAGCTGAAGGTGCCGTCGGCGTTCAGCGTCAGCGTGCCGTGGAACGGGCCGTCGACGATCGTCGCCGTCAGGGCGGCGCTGTCGATATCAGCCGCACTCGTCAGCAGGTTGCCGGTCAACTCGCCATCCTCGGCAAGGACGAGCGATTGGCCGGCCAGCGCGGGAGCGTCGTTGGCGGCAGTGACGCCGATCGTGACGGTCGCTACGTTGGACACCAGCTCGCCGTCGGTCACTGTGTAGCTAAAGCTATCAGCGCCGTTGTAGTTGGCGTCCGGCTTGTAGCCGAAGGTGCCGTCGGCGTTCAGGGCCAGCGTACCGTGAGCCGGGCCTGTGACGATGGTCGCCGTGAGCGTGGCGCTGTCCATGTCGCTCGCGCTCGCCAGCAGGTTGCCCGCGAGGTCGCCGTCTTCAGCGACCGTCAGCGTCTGCCCCGCAAGGGTCGGCGCGTCGTTCACGGCGCTGACGTAGATCGCGATGGTCGCCACGTTCGAGACCAGGTCGCCATCCGTCACCGTATAGGTGAAAGTGTCGGTGCCGTTGAAGTTGGCGTGCGGCTGGTAGCTGAAGGTGCCGTCGGCACTAACGGTCACCGTGCCGTGGCTCGGGCCTGTGACGATGGTCGCCGTGAGCGTGGCGCTGTCGATGTCGCTCGCGCTCGCCAGCAGGTTGCCCGCGAGGTCACCGTCTTCAGCGACCGTCAACGTCTGCCCCGCAAGGGTCGGCGCGTCGTTCACGGCGCTGACGTCGATCGCGATGGTCGCCACGTTCGAGACCAGGTCGCCATCCGTCACCGTATAGGTGAAAGTGTCGGTGCCGTTGAAGTTGGCGTGCGGCTGGTAGCTGAAGGTGCCGTCGGCACTAACGGTCCCCGTGCCGTGGCTCGGGCCGGTCACGATGGTGGCGGCCAGCGTGGCGCACTCGATGTCGGCCGCCGTCGCCAGCAGGTTGCCCGCCAGCTCCACATCTTCGGCGACCGTATGGGTTTGGCCCCCCAAGGTCGGCGCGTCGTTCACCGGCGTCACAGTCATGGTGACGGTCGCCACTTCGGACATCAGTTCACCGTCGGTCACCACGTAGGTGAAGCTGTCGGGACCGAAGTAGTCCGGGTCGGCGACATACGTGAACGTGCCGTCTGCGTGCACGGTCAGCGTGCCGTGCGCCGGATCGTCGACGACCAGCGGCGTGAGGCTGGTGCTGTCGATGTCATCGGCGGTTGCGAGCAGATCGCCCGCGTACGAGCCGTCTTCGGCAACTGCGAACGACTGGTCGTCCAGCGTCGGCATGTCGTTGACAGGCGTCACCCAGATGCTGACGGTGGCGACGTTTGACAGCAGCGAACCGTCGTTCACCGTGTAGGTGAAGCTGTCGGGGCCGTTGTAGTCGGCATTGGCACGGTAGCCGTAAGTCCCATCGGCGTTCGCGATGAGCGTGCCGTGCAGCGGTTCGTCCACGATCAGCACGGCCAGGGCGGTGCTGTCGATGTCGGCCGCGCTGGCGAGCAAGTCGATATCCAACGCACCGTCTTCCGGCACGGCCTGGGCTTGATTGGCGAGCACAGGTGCGTCGTTGACGGGCGTCACATCGATGCTCACCGTGGCAACGCCGCTCTCAAGTTCGCCATCCCCCGCGCGGTAGGTGAAGCTGTCGGCGCCGAAGTAATCCGCCTCAGGGCGGTAGCTGAACGTGCCGTCGGCGTTGAGCGTCAGCGTGCCGTGCGCGGGCCCGCTCACGATGCTCACCGCGAGGGTCGTGCTGTCGACGTCGGCGGCGGTGGCGAGCAGGTCCATCGCCACAGCGCCATCCTCGGCCATCGTGTGCGACTGGCCGGTGAGCGTCGGCGCGTCGTTCACGGGGGTGACCGTGACGTGGATCGTCGCGGGTTGCGACACCAACTCGCCGTCTGACACCGTATAGGTGAAGCTGTCCGCGCCGCTGTAGTTGGCGTCGGGCTGGTAGGTGAAGGTGCCGTCGGCGTTGAGCGTCACCGTGCCGTGCAGCGGGCCGTTGACGATGGCGGGCGTGAGCGCATCACCGTCGATGTCATTGGCGGCCTCCAGCGGATTCACCAGCGCCGAGCCGTCTTCGGCCAGAGTGATGGACAGGTCGCCCAGGGTCGGCGTGTCGTTGACGGCCGTCACCTGCACATCTACCCGCGCGCTCACGCTCGTCTGGCCGTCGCTGATGGTGTAGGTGAAGCTGTCCGTGCCGTAGTAGTTGGCGTCGGGGGTGTAGAGCACCACGCCGCCATCCAGCAGCTGCACCGTGCCGTGTTGCGGCCCGTCGGAGCCTTCCAGCGACAGCGTCAACGCATCGCCATCCACGTCGGTGGCCTGCGCGAGCAGGCTGAGCGACAGGGGCGTGTCTTCGGCCGTCGACGCTCCCACCGGCGAAACCATGGGCGCGTCGTTCACGGAGGTCACCTGGATGTGGACCGTCGCCGTTTTGGAGACGTCCACGCCAGCCACGCCGCCAGCGGCCGGGCCTACGTTGTACGTGAAGCTGTCGGGGCCGTGGTAGTTGGGGTTGGGGGTGTAGGTGAAGGTACCGTCGGTGTTGACCGAGACGATGCCGTGGGCCGGGCCGCTCACGATGGCAGGGACGTTGCCTGGCTGAGTGGCGTCGATGTCATTGCCAAGTGCATCGATGACCAGCGGCGTGTCTTCGGCCGTGGTCACCGTGTCGTCCACGGTTTGCGGTGCACTGCCTGTGCGGATGTCGCGGATGGTGACCTGGCTGTCGGCGGCGCCGAAGCCGATGAGGTCGAAGCTCAGAAGCACAGCGCGGCCAGCGTTCGCGCCTGCGTTC
Source organism: Ramlibacter sp. (assembly GCF_041916345.1). Lineage (GTDB taxonomy): Bacteria > Pseudomonadota > Gammaproteobacteria > Burkholderiales > Burkholderiaceae_C > Ramlibacter. Next base: position 2,252 of record NZ_JAYRZR010000002.1, on the reverse strand, counting down.
AGGGTACGCAGGTCGATGCTGTACGTGACGCTGCCGTCGGCGTTCGTGACGCTGGTGATGCCGGTGCTGCGGCGTTCGACCAACTGGCCGTCTGGGCCACGCTGGATGTTGAGGGCGGCGTCGCCGAGGGGCAGGCCGATGCCTGCGTTGCCGCTCCCATCGGTGAGCAGCGAGTCGTAGGAGGTGGGGTCCAGCAGGGCGACCTCGAAAGCGTCGGCTGGGCCGGTGGAACCACTATCCAGGTCAAGGCGATCAGTTGTGAAGGTGAGGTAGCGGTCGTTCGCTCCGAGGTGGAAGGCTTGCGCTAGGCTGGTGTGGCTCGTTGCGCTTTCACTCAAAGTGACAGGTCCGCCCGCATCGACGACAGATCGACCGCTACCCGCTGTCAGTTGCCAGCCGGCAAGCTCGTACGCTTGCGCAACCGTCACTGGGCCTGCTTGCGTACTAGGTCCAGTCACAGAGACGGCCACCTCGTCGGGCGGTCGCACAAAGACGATGCTCGGACCCACGTAGTACGGCATACCGCTAGCCTCAAGAGCTGCGATGTCGACCGCATCGGGGAGCCGACGCTGACCAGGGGCAAGATACCTGCTCATGACATTGTCTGAGAAGGCAGTGCTGGGCATGCCGAGCACGTGGCCCAGTTCATGAATCAGCACTGTAAGTAGATCGAGCTTGCCTGCCGCAGGCCCGCCCACAGGGGCGTCGTAGTCGCCGAGGGCGTTCTGCGTGGTCGGATCTGCCGACACCGGCATGAACTCGCTATTGTCTGCAGGCGTTGCATCCACATACCAGCCCCAGCCTGCACCACGGGCGTCGAGCGTGATCAGATGATCGCCATCAGCGCGCGCGGCCCACCCCGCGGGCAGGTCGGCTACCGCAAAGCGAGCCTTGTTCAACTGCGACAAAGAGGCACCTTGGTCCAGCCAATACTGGCGCGCCTGCTGCAGCTGAAGGTAGACATGGTCGAGTTCGAGTTCACCGACGCTGAGTCCAGCGCCCTCTTCAAGCACCTCCTGCGGTTGCGGTGTATAGGCAGACAACGGTGCGTCTCTCACTAGAAACCGGCCCGCCTGAATCATCTGGGCGATGAGATTGTTTAGTGCGGCTTCAGCTGGGGTCGGCGTTCTGTTGTCAACGAAGCCATATCCCTTTCTCCCGGCAACGATATCATCCAAGAAACTCTGCGCTCTGATCAGCTCCGCCGATGCCTTTCCATCCAAGCGGGGATTGAACTGGTAGAGCATTCTTTCGGCAGCGGCAGGATTCTGCTGAAATCGCAAGGCGGTTCTATACATCGAATCAAGAACGCCAAGCTCGTCGTCGTTCTTGAAGAGAAGCAACTTATTGTCGACAAAGGTGAAGTCGTCCAATCTGCCTTCGACCGCCAGATAACGCAGCTCCTGTTCGGGATAGCGGGCATCGCGGTACACAACAGCGTACTCATAGTTCACGGGGAGGGTCTCGCCCTTGGAGTTCTGAGTCCGCTTGTAGAGACGGGACGGCACCTTGTCCTCAAACTTCGCGCTTCGGGGTTGCGGCTCGCCACGCCACAAATATTGGCTTTCGAACTGACTGCGGATGATGAAAATCGAATCGCTTGGAATCGAGGCAGCGTTCTTGCGCAGGTAGGCCAAAAGTTCAGCCCGGGTATGAAAAACGGTAGGGTTGACCCGCGCGGTCAAACCAGTACCGCCTTGCAAGTTGATCTGCAAGTTCTTGTTGTGCACCCAGGTCCCACGCTCGCCCACGTAGTAGGTGTGGAAATCCTCCACCTCGATGTTGTACACCGTGGCTCGGTAGAGGTGCTCTTTACCGGGTTTTTTGCCTTTCAGCCCGCGGTCCTCGCCCCACCACGCGGCTTTTGAATATTGAGGCTGCTCTTCGTCCATGACATACCTGTTACGCGAAACGTCGTACAAGGTACCAGGGTGATAGAGGCTTTCACCTTTGTTCGACTGCGGCACCCAGACGATGCTCGTATCAGTGGTTGCATAGATAGGCGTCCATCCACTCACCTCTGCCCGCACTCCATCAAGAATCTCCACAAATCTTGGCGTAGCTCTCCCAACTTTGAGCTCGCCAGCTTCTTTCCAGCCCCTGCCTACGATCCAAACGGGGTGAGTTGGCGTTACTATTGAGTCGGCATCAATGAAGTTGAATCAAGCCGCATAGCGAACAGGCTCATGCTCGAAGTAGCTCTTGATCCGCTCGGGCTGGCGCTGGACGCTGCGCAGGTGCCCGGCTGTGGC
>NZ_JAYRZR010000001.1:0-134599 GCF_041916345.1 Ramlibacter sp. | reverse complement strand
CGGCCAATCGGATCGCGCGCCAAGCCGAACTCGTCATGGATCAGCTCTCTGGCTTCGTCAGTCAGTCTCTCCCGGCCTTCAATGTCCAGGTCTTTGTCACGCAGCAGGGCCTCGTGCAAGGTCAGCATCAGCAGTCGGCGCTTCAACGTGCGCTTGACAGCCGCAAAGCTCGATGCAGCAATCTTCTGGAAGATCGCCATCAGAAATCCGAGCGCCTGCCCTTTGCTGCCTTGGCGCCGCGCCAAGTTGAAACCGTCTTCCAGGTACTCGCGCAGCTTCTCGTAGAACAGCCGCTCCTCCGCACACATCAGGAAGGATTCGGTGTGAACCCACCGCCGCGCGAACAGCGGTGAGCCATCGGGTTGGCATGCATCCGCCTTGGTGCGGCGGAACATCACCGTGTTCAGGCGGTGCCGGTTTTCCAACATCTCTTCCGGGCTGCCGAACAGCGTCGGGTTGAGCAACTGCGCCAGCATCCAGAACTGGAAGTGATTGCCTTGGTGCGGTGTGGCCGACAGCAGCATCAGGTCACGAGAATGATCCTTCAGCGCCTCGGCCAGCTTGTAGTTCTCGGTCTTCCTGACCTTGCCGCCGTTACGGTAGGCCGTCAGGTGGTGGGCTTCATCAAACACCACCAAGTCCCAACGAGGTGCATCAAGCAGGCGCTTGATACGCGCGGGGCGCTTCAGGGTGTCAATGCTGGCGATCAGGCGGTCATGCTTGGCAAACGCATTGGTCTTGCGGTCGGTGATGTCACCCTCGGAGCCGAACACCTCGAAGTCGAGGTTGAACACCTCGTTCAATTCACGGTGCCAGTTGTGCACCAAGCCTGCGGGCACGACCATCAAAGCGCGGTTCAGCTCGCCTCGGCTGGCCAGCTCGCGGAGGATCAGCGCAGTTTCAATGGTCTTGCCCAGGCCCACCTCGTCGGCGATGAGATAGCGCCGGGGTGAAGCGGTGGCGATCCGATGGGTCAAAACCACCTGATGCGGCAGCAGGTCGATCTTGGCGGAAGTCAGCGCCGATGCGCTCTCCATGACCGGCAGTGCGTGCGCCTCGTAGGACAGCCATGCCTTCCGCGCGCGATCCTCGCCGCCATCAACGGCACGCAAGATGCGCTCGGTGCGTGACAGCTGGCGCCGCACCGCCGCGACAGGAACGCGGCGCTCGCCAATGCTGAAGAACGCTCGCAGGTACCCGTCACGGGCTGGGTCAAGAACGACGCCAGAACCAAACTCGTGATGGCTGATGCGCTCGCCGGGTTGAAACTGAAGCTCCTTATCCACGCGCGGGCCTCACGTAATCCGCAGGTGGAACAGGCCGGCGGCCTTGGCGCCTTCGCGCAGCAAGATTTCCTGCGGGTACTCGTTGGCCTCGCCCCAAAGGATGCGGCCGAAGGCCAACAGGCTTTCACTATGGGGGGCAGCACAGCGCCACTCGATGGAGTCAGTGGCCGGGTTGAGCTTGATGCGGCCCTGGCCTGCCGGCAGCCAGAAAATCAGCGCCGCTTCGCCCTCGTAATAGGCTTGGAACGAGAGAATGGCGTCCTTGATGGCATCGCCCAACCAGGCTTCCGCATCTTCCGGCGTCAGCAGGTCAAGGCTGGCTTCCAGCCCGGCCACCACCACCGTGTTGTTGTCGTTGCTAGGCAGGTCGTCAGGCCAATTGCCAACCGCCTGCAAAAACTGCCGCAAGCTCCAGACTTGCCCAGCCTCACAAACTTGGTTGCGAGCCTCTTCGTCCCACACCCAACTGGTGCCGCGCCGCTGCCAGACGGTGTCTAGGGTTTGCTTCATACCTCGTACTCCTCGAACAGGGAAGTCTGCTGCGGCATGGCCGTCTGCGTCGCGGCCCAGGCGTTGTAGATGGACACCGCGCGCGAAGCCGCGTTCCGGTTTGCCTGATCGGGGCCGTGCCTATGCAGCCACTCCAGCAAGGGCTTCAGGGCCACGTGCGGCTTGAAGTTCTCGTTCTTCAGTGTGTCGGCCGCGTTGATGCCACTCCCATCGAAGCAGGCCCCGATGAGCACCAGCGCCTGATCGAGATCGGAGGTGAGGCGACGCTTGTGTTTGCCAGACCATTCACGGGCAAAGTCCAGCGGATTCACGCGCGTGAACACCTTGCTCTTCTCTGAGCACCAACCGCGCTGCTCGAATTCGTCCGGCGTTGTGATGGAGCCCTTCAGGAACTTCTGCAGCTGATCGCGCTTCATTTCGGCGGCACTCCCAAAGGTGCGCAGGAATTGCCGCGTGATCGGCTCGGCGTTGACCGGCGGAGGCTCTTTGCCCTTGTCAGCATCCTCGTCGATCAACTGATTGATACCGACCAACGCCTCCTTGACGGAGATCGTTCGCCCTTCGTCAACGTAGACCTTGCCGTAGTGCCGAGAGAAGTACTCCAACGCCTTGCCACGCCGGATCACCTGGATGTCAGCCGCTGGCAGCCCTTCCTTTGCATGGTTCTCAAGCATCGCCTGGAGTTGGCGTACGTCGGCCATCACCTCACGGCGCATGCGGCCCCAGCTCACCGGCTTGGGTTCCTCTGTGCGCTTGCGACAGACGTGGATGACGTCGTACTCGATTTTTTGCGCCCCGAATTCAGCGTTGTCACCTTTGGTTTCGTCTGATCGAATTGGGTAAGTCGCTTCCAGGTAGTAGCCCGCATCGAACAGAGACTCAAGCACTGCCACCCAAGGCTCATCCTCACTATGATGAAAGGTGAAGGCGAGGATTCCACTTGGCTTCAAAAGGCGGTGCGCCTCGCGCCAACATTGCGTGAGCAGCCTTTGATAGAAACCGTTTGAGTCTTCCGGCTCGCGAAAGCTGTTAGCAACGGCTTCCAGCGACTTTGGGGTGTATTCCGGCTCGAAAATTTCAGGATATTTGCCTTTAAGTGCCAAACGCAGCCAGACATAAAAATAGTCAGCAAGCTCGGAATATTGCAAAAGATCGCCGAATGGTGGGTCCGTGATGACCAAGTCTAGGCTTGCTGTTTCAAGCTCGTGTAGATTGGTGGATGAGCCTTGACGAACATCCACGTTCAATACTGGATCGCCCGGCTTCACCTTCTCACTTTTCCCACTTAGCCTTTCAGCCAGAGCTGGGTCTTGCCGGCTGAGGCTTTCCACACTGACAACTTCCCAAGGGTCAATAGCCCATTCGCGACCTTCAAGAATCCCCTCTGAGCTGGACGCCCAATTACCACGACCGAGGTCAGGAAATACACAATTCTCAACTACCGTTAACTTCGGATGGTAGTTACTGTTCGAGAACATCGGCTCAGGCGTATCTCGCTGTGGATTCCAAAAACTAAACAGGCACTGATTGCGCAAATATTGCTGAAACGCACCAAGCACGTACTCGCGCGTGGCCCAGTCATAGTCTCCTATGGTGACAATTGCCTTCAGCAACTGTGCATGCACCAAAAGCTGGCGGGCGCTAAACATGTCCGCCCATTTTTTATAGCCATGCCCATTGGCTATCAAATCCTTAACCATCGCACGCAGGCTTGGTGGAATGTCAGATTGCGGCCAATAGTCCGCTAGATCAGCATCCTTACGTACTTCCCATTCAGCTAGGGCAGCGTCGTACTGGTTGGCATGCGTGACATCGAACGCGCCGAAGAAGCGGCCGCTATAGGGCTTTCCTGACATATCACGCTTTGGAGCGTAGCCCTGAACCGCATAGGCGCCAAAAGGCGCAGTCTTTTCTGTCGGCCGCAATGCTGAGATGATGTCCTGAGTGGTGCCGCATTGCGCACAAGTAAACTTCCCATTGCCAGCCTTGTTGGCGCGATCTGTCGGAAAAGTGACTTGCGTTTCAGGGCACGTCACTTCCTCAGGCAAGTTGCCTCGCACTTCCAGCAATCGAATTTTCGACGCGCGCTCATGATCCCAGCGTGCAGTCGTCACAACATCATCCTGCGCCGATCCACCATATGGCTGGCTATTTGCGTCTTGCTTGGGCGAACCGGCCAGCCACTGCGGATGCACCAAAAGGCTCAACTCGACCTTCTTGTTCGTACCTTTGCCGAGTTTGATTTGACCTCGGTCACCAACAACAACTAATCCATCTTTGGGGTGCGTATGGGCGGCGGCGTTATGTGCGCAGTGCGGACAAGTTACGCCCTGAACAGGATCAAGCAGCGCGTAGGGCTGTTCCGAGGACGCAACAAACAAGGGAGCATCGGGCGCCATTCGGGCGGCTTCAGCTTCAATATGAAATCGAATACCACAGTTGCTGCACGAGTGCTCCCAGTGCTTGACAGTGATCGTCTTCACGGCAATTACTGGACTGCTCATGATCGGCGTACGGTGGCCACAGCCCGTCACCTGACAAGGCCCGTGCTTAGCCCAGAAGGTGTAAATAATCTCCGGGCCCTCGTAGCGGTACTCCTTACGTTCCTCACGCGGGATGCTCAGCGGATCGAAGTCGGCAGGCATCACCTTTTTCGTCGGCAGGTGCGTCCAAGTGCCCTTTTCTCCCTCCGGGCCATCGCAGTAGTAGTACGGCATGATCTGCGGCTTGACCTCGGCCTCAATGTCGGCGAGCAGACGCTTCACCTCGTCCAGATCGACGTTCGCGAGCTCTTGCTTGACCACAAACCAAGCGACCGGATTCAGGTCATTGCCAACCATCTGCATGCCAAGGCGTGAGCCTTCCACCAGCGTGGTGCCACCGCCCATGAAGATGTCGGCCACCTTCAGATGCTTGAACGCGCCTTTCTTCTGGTGATTGGCGTAGTAGTTGTCCCACACCAGCTTGGCGGCGTGCGACTTGTCCTCGGGGGCCTTGGTCGCTGCCGCGATCAGCATCGACCGGAACACACTGGAACGGCGCCGCGCCCACCACTTGGACATTTGGTAGATGGGCTTACCTGCGTTGCCCTCGATGATCGCCACCTGATTGACCGGCAGGATCGGGAAGTCCACCTCCAGACATGTCTTGGGACGGTCAGGATCGTTGAAGTCAACGGTTTCAAGCGCGACCGGTTTTCCTGCACCGACTGCCTTGGCAACTTCCTGTGCCAAGAGTTCTTTTTTTGTAGCCATTAGCGTGTTCCCTCAACTGCACCGACCGCCACTTGCGCCTGCAGTCTGGTGCGAAGCTGTTCATAAATCGGAATCTGGACACCCTCGGCGACTTCCAGTGTGACGGCAAGCCCATAGGGAATCGCATCGTCAAGTCGCGCGGTCGCATCCTTTTTGCAGGAGACATGCAACAGGATGCTGTCCCCATCTTGAAATGCTGCAACCTGCTTTGAGCCCTCGACAACCTCGTGCTGCACCGTTCCGCGCAGGACTTGATTGTGGTCTCCATCAGTGCGTGCAAGCTTAAGTGGTAGATCACCCCAGCTGCCCACGGGAGAAAGTTCCAGTTTCGCTTCGCGGAAATTCCGATGGTCTGGATTCACAGGGCTGAACCAGGCCAAAGTCACCACCATCCGACGCCATACTTGGCTAGTGGAAAGGCCCGGCGGAAGAGGAAGTCGAAACTCGTGTATTTCGTTCTCACGTATTTCGCCGCAACCCAAGACAGTGCCGCGCTGCTCAGTGCACGCCAGCACTCTTTCAACCGCGACCTCACCATAGCCAAGATAACGTGCAATCACCTCTTTAAACTGCCTGGAATTTTGAGGCGTCTTCAACGCGGAAGCTATTACCTTGCAAGCGTCGTCATCTTGTTTTGCGCCGTGAACAAGAAGTGCCTTGATGAGTACTGAAATCAACCCTTGCGGAATGAGTTCTCGACTCTCCGTGCGCAAGGTTTCAAGCACTTCGTAGATTTTTGCTGCACTCCGCGTAGCGAGGGCCGTGGCATTACTGGTTCCACGGGTATGGACCGTCTGAGACAAATCCCCTGCCTGAGTGCTATCCCATGCAACCTTGTGACCTGGGGGGAGAAGTCCGCGATCAGTCTGATAGACAGTGTGAGCGTCTGAAACTGGAGTCCTATATAGCTGCCGTCCACCAGGGAAAAGTACCTCTGGCTTGACCGCACGGCGGAATCCATGGCCCAGCCGCGCGGCAGGGCTGAATAGACGTGCGTCCGGCAATAGATCAGTTCGCTGTCCCTGGTAGTAAGCGTCAACCCCATCGGCATGCGTTGCACCGACCGAGATGACATTTATAGCTTCAGCAGGTGACAAGATCCGTCGGCTGGACAGTTGCGTCTGAATGCACTTCAGAAGGTGCTCCACCTTCTGCCGATCTGATAACAACTGGTACTGCGAATGAGGCAATCCAATGTCGATAGCATCAGGGTGATTTCCTGCGCTTACGCAGAAGAGCACGCGGTATTTCCACGATAGCCAATCCAGTAGCCGTGCCCATGGGCTCGGTGTATGAATGAAAGGGCGTTCCGGATCGCCAATCGAAAGATTGATTACGCAGACACTAGGTGCTTGCGCGGGAACAGTTCCTTCACCCTGGAACATACGCTTGACAGCACGCGCAATGCGATCCTCAAAAAAGACTTCATCGGGCACATGCTCTCGTCGATCTATCGACTGCGCGTCGGGCTCCATGATTGGTGAGACGTAGACTAAACGCCGCAGTGGATCAGAGTGCCCATCTAGCATCTCTCCGTGAACCACCAGAGATGCCATTGACGTACCGTGCTTTCGTTCGCCCGGAGAATACTTTGATGAAAGATTGTCGGGGTCATCGAGAACAAGCCGACCTTTCAGGGCGCGATGCTGCAAGTTTGGAACGCCATCCAAGATGGCGACCACCGGAGGTAGATCGACTTCTCCTTCAGATATTTCTGTTTCAACTCCGGCGCCCTCCTCTGTCAAAGCAAGACTCTGACCGGTAGGGCGGAAATACATAACCCCGTGGAATTTGAATAGTTGGATGTCAGTGTCGTGAGATTCCGAATCGAGGTCGACCAGAAGTCGTCGAATGCTCTCAGCCGGAATTTCTGCCTTGACAGCATGAAATCCGATCTCTGGCATGTCGATAAAGCCACCCAAAGCTCTTCCGCCAGCAGCCTCAAGAAGCGCAGCGATGTTGCGCTCGGTCTGAGCTCGCTTCTCTTCTGACTTGCGATAAAACATCTCGATCTGGCAGCGGATCGGTTCACTAGGATTGACCGGATCAAGCAAATCCCTCCAGCGGTCCAGCATCCCAGTTTCGCGCAATGCTTCTTCGATTCCCCAGCGACGGATTTGAACGGTCTGGTTAAATACATCTCGCCACTTGGTTTTACCGAATGGCAGCGTTTGGCTATTTGCCCAAGCGTTCCAAAGAGACAAAAGCTCCCGCATCCCTGCATCGTTCCCGAGTGACAAGAACATCCGACCTTTGACGGCTTTGGCGGTGCGCTCCCCTTTGGTATTTCGTTCAAAGAAATCGTCATCAGGAGGGATGTCATCGACATCCCATTCACCTAGCCACTCAAGCCCAATGGCCTCAGTCGCTTGACGAAACTCATCAATACTCCCGGCGATTTCAATCACCAATACTGTTTCAGGCTCGAAGCCCGCTACAGAGCTGCTCACACTTGCCCTGTAGCGGTCAAAGTCTTCCTGGAGAGCCGTCAGTTGTCCACCTAGACGAACGACTTGCTTCCCGTGCCCCGGAAGGTGCGGCTGGCTAGAAGGGAAACCGTTACCCTTTGGCGGCGCAATTGTCTTTGCCCGAGGGAAGACGAGAAGAGGAAGCGAGGTCGCCATTAGGAGTTAGTCCCTTCTTGCTCACGTTCCACCACCTCTGTGCGCTTAACGGTTGGCCGCAAGCGCCCTTTCCACTGCTCTAACTTCAGCTTGGTGATTTGTTGAGCATCTTCTGTTTTGAGGTCGAGAACCGCGCGCCGAACAACTCCTAGGCAAAACTCCTCCACCTCTGCAAAATTCAACCCTAAAAGGTGTTTCGCCAGAGTTTCCGCTTCGTACCCAAAATTCACAGAGCATCGTTTGGCTATTGAGTCAATGTATTGGGTTAGCTGCCTACGCGTCGGAGTGGGTAATTCAATGCGCAACTGAAAACGTCGCCATACGGCCTTATCCAGAAGTTCAGGGTGATTACTTGCAGCCACTACGACCACGTAATCAGGCATCTCGTCGAGCTGCAACAGCAGGCTACTAACGACACGCTTAATTTCTCCAGTTTCATGGGTATCACCCCGCTCTTTACCCAGAGTCTCGAATTCATCGAAGAACAAAACGCAACGTTGCGTCCTGGCATAGTCAAGAACGTTCTTCAATCGGCTAGAGGTCTCCCCAAGATAACTCCCCACCAAACTTTCATAGCGGATAACGATTAAGGGGTACATCAGCTCAAACGCCAGAGCTTCCGCCAGGGTCGTTTTCCCATTTCCCGGAGGGCCCGCCAGCAATACTCGGCTGCGTGCACTGAGATTGTGAGCATGAAGTAGTTCAGATCGGTGCTGCTCTTCGATGAGTTCTTGCACCTGAATCTTTATCTTCTCAGGAAGGACTAGGCTATCGAGCTTGCGCTCTGGAGTAATCTCATAAAACAATTCCTTTTGTGCCGCGCCACCCATCGGTTTGGGTGGGGATGGGCGCGCTTGTGACACATTGGGCTGCAATGCTTTAGCCAAGCGTTCGGCCAGAAGGCGATGGCCCTTTTGTTTTTCTTCCTGAATCAATCCCTCAGCAGCCTTGCGAAATGCAAGCTGATCGCCACTAGTGGCGTTTCTTACGAGGTCGACTAATAAGTCAGCTTGGGCCATGAGCTGTTACTCCAAAATATTTCATTTGCCTATTCACTTGGTTATCTCAACCCAAGGCGACAAAACCTCCAGTATCGAGAGCCCACCATGCGTTAGCGTCGGATAGCCGCCTTGGCTCTTCCACTTCCTACGGCCTAACGCCAGCACGTGGGCTCCGTGCGGGCTATTCAATTGCAGGGCGACGGGGGGCACGAAGGGCCCGGCTTCGCCAACACCAGCAACGCTGCGTCCGCTTGAAAAGGTCTTCTTGAGATGCTGACCGACATCGCCTTCGGCATCAGGGAAGTAGCCTGTGGCGGCGTAGCCATGATCGGATGTGATGACCAGACGGCGGCCGGTTGCAAGGCGTTCGACGAACGACCAGAAGTCATCGCTGGTGAGCTGATCGGCGGCATCCTTGGTCAGTGTGTCGAGACCTTGACCGGCGACGGCCGCATCGTGAATCTTGCTGTCAGGCCAGTGGTGCCAGAACACCCAATTGGGCGCACCGTTGACCAAGCCTTCGCAGTCCTTCCACGGCATGTCCAGGCTTTCGGTCTGCGCGGGCTGAAGACGATGCGCGAGGCCAGCGCCGTTGTTCTGAAGCTGGCTGCGGCTGCCAAACCCAAGGGCGCGCGCAAACTCGTTGGTCTCGCCTGGGAGTTCCGAGGCGTTGGCCGAGACTTCGTGCAACTTGAAGCCGCGCTCTTTGGCACCTTGCAACAGCCAGGGCAGTTCGCGCAGTGACAGGCCGTCCAGAATCAGTACGGCTTTGGCGCTGTACGGCTCCGCCCACCAGCGCGCGAGACGGTCCGAAGTCCGCTCAACGGAATCGCCGAAGCTGCTCCACAAGTCCCAGCCGCTGGCGGACAGGAAGTTGTCCAAGGCGCCGATCTCTCGGTCGCGCTTGATGACTTCGCTCGGGGCGTTGCCAACGGCCAAGGGCTTGGAGGCAATCTCCGTGGCGCTCTTGACGATGACGCCCCAAGCATCGGCGGCGGAACCCTTGGTCAGTTCCTTCAGGATTTCAGGATGGAGGGCCATTACTTGTCCTCCTTCTCAAGGTTCAGCTCGAACGTCATGCCATCGGGCAGCTTCTTCAGCAGCTCCTTGAGCTGTGCGCCAGTGGCGGCAGACACCTTGATGGAAACCTCGGCAACCTGCGTCGCCGGGCCGATGCCCCAGCCTTCCAGCTTTCCGATCAGGTTCAGCGGAGAGGTGGGCGGGGTGTGCAGCGGAATGCGCGGGGTGCCGTTGGCTGCGGAGCCACCGAAGATGCCACCGCCATTACTGGCCGGAGGCACAGGCTGTCCGCCCGGTGTTGGTTCGTTCACCCCAGGAGGTGCGGGAGGGTTGGTGCCGCCTCCGAACAGCCCCCCGCCAGTGTTTGGCGTGCCGGGCGTGCCAGTGGGTGCTGTCGGCGTGGTGCCGCCGGTGGCAGGCACCGCAGAGGGTTCAAGCAGGAAGACTTCGTCAAGCTGACGGCCGGTGTACGAGAGCTTGGGACGCAAGCGCCGCCATGCGGTGTCCTCGTCCTCACCGGGATTGGTTTGCAGCCATTCCATTTGGCGCAGGTTGATGACGATCTTTCCGCGCGCGCACAGGCGAAGGATGCGTTCCTTCATCGAGGTTTCGCCGAGCCAAGGAATGCAGTCCTGGCCCGCAGGCCGCGGCTCCTGCAACTCACGCAGCAGCTTGCCCACCGCCGAGTTCTCGGAGGCGGCTTCGAGCACCAAATCCTCAAAGTCCTCGGGTACGAAAAGATCGTTGGTCAACGCCTCTTCGATGCCTTCGGGAATCTGCGCGCCTTGCTTCTTCAGGCTTTCCACGCTGAAGCGGCATTGCGCGGGGTCAGCGAAGTTCCATCGCTGCACCACAGCGAACCGGTCGAACCGCTTCTTGAGGATGTCGCGCAGGGCACCTTGATATTCGGTGTGCAGCTTCTTGTACTCGGGGCCTTGACTGCTCCATTCCTGCGCCTTCATTTCGGCACGCGCGAGGATTAGCAAGTCTCGGTCTTGGAAGGCGTTGGTCGAGCCCGCACGCGGCAACAGGAAGCGGATGGTGTTGCGGCGCTTCTGCAGGTGGTCTTTGAGCCAGCGACCGAGGCGTGCGTCGATGTTGTCAGGCTCTTCTGGCAGCACCAGGATGGGCAGGCGGTCGTCCCAGCGTTCCGGCTGTTCAGACTCATCCAACGTAGACCATGGGTCCGTCTGCCATGACTTGGGCAAGGCGATGACGCGGAAGGTCTTCGCCACCTCGTCAGTGCCTCCGATGACATAGCGAATCTGCTTGGCCAGTTGTGCCTGGTCGGAGCCATCAGCAAAGAGCTTGTCATTGCGAGCACAGGCCATCAGCTTGGCGCGCGGGTTCTCCTCCTCGCGGAACACAAGCCGGTTGCCGTCCTGGTGGATGTTGAAGCTGTTCTCGACAATCGTTGCCAGCTCCACATTGAAGGCGTTGTCATCAACGGCCTTGCTGCGCGTGATGTCAACCTGCAAGGTCTGCGGTTCCGCACCGGCGAGGTTGCCGACGGCGATAGAGCGCAGCCACAAGGCACCCACGATCTCTTGCAAGTGGGGTGCCAAAGTTGCGTGCTCACTGACCGCTTCGGTCACCGAGATGATGTTTTGCTGCGCCTTGGCCCGCAACGTGCGGTGATGCTCGTTGGACACCGAGTCCAGCAGCGCACCGATGCCCGAGGCGTCGTCATCCAGCCGGAAGTCAGCGGCTGTGAGCACCGGCGCGACCTCGCCACGGCTCTTATAGAGGTTCGCAAGGATGCGAATCATGTCGCGCGTTTCCTGCGCGTCGGTGGCGATCAGCACTTGCTCTTCCAGCAGGCGAAGCAGATGCGGTGCGTAGGGCCAAGATTCGGTGAATTCCTGGCGCTTGCGTTCCTGCTCTGCGGAAGGCACGTCAAGCAGCCGGAAGTACTCGGCCACATGCTTTCCGACCAAGGCTTCGATGCTGGCCGGCGCAATCTGAAGGCGGTTGTCGAAGAGGCGGTGAAGCAGCATGCGGCGCCGGTCTTGCTGAATGCGTTCAGCGTTTCCGCCCGCCTTGAAGTCGATGGCCACCGGGTTGACGCGGTGCACCTGTTGGTAGGCGTCGCTGCCGCCGTTGCGCACCGAGATCACCAGCACCAGCAGGTCTGGGCGCTCCTTGGCAATCTCCGACAGGATTTGGATGAAGTTGAAGGCCCAGTTCTTCCACGGGTACTGCTTGGTGTTCGTCAGGCCGTCGAACCATGTCTGGAACTCGTCCAGCAGCAGCATCGTGGGGGTGTGTTCAAGCAGTTCGAGAATCAGCTTGTCAGACGGGATGTCGGTCTTCGCCGCACCCATGCCCTCCCACTTGCCCTTGATGTAGGTGCCGTGTGGGTGCCGCTCCAGCAACAAGTCCCAAAGAAACTTGTACCGCTGACGATGCAGGCTCTCACCAATCACCTGCATGCCGCTGCGAAGGCCGATCTTGGCGATCTGCGGATCACCTAACGTAGTGGACCAGGAATTCAGCCAAGCACCCGTCGAGGCGGCATCGTTCACCGCGTGATACAGCGCGGCCATCAAGTGAGACTTACCAAGCCCTCGCTCACCGATCACCACGACCGGGCGCCCTTGGTCCGGGCCTACGGCCTCGATGCCTTTCAGCAGGTCATGCGTGGGGTAGGTAATCTCCAGGAACGACTGCGCGGCGATCTGCGTCGCGCCGGTATTGGTGTCGTTCGACAGTTCAATCGCGGTTCCCTTGAGGCGCTTGCCCCGGAATTCCTCGCGTAGCGTCAGTCCCAGCATTACTTCTTCTCCCTGTCCTGAATTTGCTCTCCGGCTTCGCCGGCCGAATCTCGCCCCGTGTCCAAGCCCTCCATCGACTGCTGCTTGATCCAGCTGTCGATGTCGGCCAGCGAAAACCGCCAAGTGCCCCCGACCTTGAAGGCGGGGATCTTCTTGGCAGCGGCCAACCTGTAGATCGTCCTTTCGGTGACCTTCAGGTATTCGGCTACCTGCTTGATGGTGAGGATCTCGCCCTCACGAGTACTTGATGACATGGCGGCAACCAGATTGGGGCAAACCACGACAGGATAGTGCAAAATTTTCAAGAGTCAGTTGCTTTGTCGGCCTTTCATGGTTGCAGATGGATCAACGATGTCTTGCTTGCGGAGTGGCGACGGTCTTTCATCGCGCTACGTGGCGCAAGTTGCCAGATCGAAAGGTTCGCTATCCGCTTAGAGGAGGCTTGGCGTCTTGCGACGAGCAATGGGTCGGATGTACTTGGCGAGCGTGGCGCTCGACCGGTGGCCCGTCTGCTCCATGATGATGTGTGTCGCAATGCCTACGCTGGCCGCCTCCGTGCAGTAGCCCGCGCGCAGGCTGTGGCCCGCCACTGACTTTGCCGCGTCCGTGCTCTTGGCACGGTGCGTTGTTTCCTTCAGTACCAGGGCTACCGACTGCGGCGTCAGGGCTTCATGGCTGGCGATCTGGTCGTGTCTGTTGATGGGCCGGAACACGGGGCCGGATTCGATGCCGCTTAGCACCAGCCAGTTTTCCAGCGCCTTGACAGGACAGCGCGAGGACTTCGCGCAAGGGATGAACACCGTGTGCCCCTTCTCCTGCTGCGTCTTAGTGCGCCGGATGTTGATTTCCAGGCCGTGGTCGAACACTGTGATGTCCTCATTGCGGATGCTCACCAGCTCGGATCGACGGAACGCCCCTGCGAAGCCAATGAGGATGAGTGCCGCGTCGCGCGCGGCCTTCATCGGCCTCTGTTTCTCTGCCGTCAGGACCAGCTCAATGATGTCGTCCTTGACCAGTGCGCGGACGCGCCGCTGGGCTGTGCCCTTCGTGCGCCGAATGCCCTGCATGGTGCGCTTGACCAGGGAGTCCATGGCGGGTGAGGCATGCCCGGCTTCCAGATGCGCACGGTGGATGGCGATGAGCCTGTGCTGAAGGGTGGCCACGGCCAATGTGTCCGCGGCGCTGGCCAGGTATTCGGCGAGCTGTACCGCTGTCGTGGGGATGGTGCCGCCATGGGCTCTGAAGTGGGCCAAGTCCACCCGGTAACTGCGGTGGGTGTTCTCGGCCAGTGCGGCGCGGGTGTAGAGGTTGACCTGTGCGGAGGGGGCTGGGGAATTCTTAGCCATGGCGTGCTCCGGTGAAGTCTGCCGTTGCCTGCCGGCATGGTGCCGCCAGTTCGACGCAGGCGGCGGCCGCATCGCCGAGTTCGGCCAGCAGCCATCCGAGAGCTTCGACCGTGCTTTGATCCAGTTCACCGGTTTCGACCTGAACCGAGGCATGGGCCAGCAGTTGTCCTGTGGCAGAGATGCCCAGCTGGAAGATGCGTTGCAGCAATTCGGCGGCCTCGGCCAACTGCACCAGCACGGTGGCATCGCAGGCATCGAAGTCGGGCTCATGCCGGGCATTGACCAGCAACCGGGGCAGCAGCGTCAACAAGGCCCGTGTGGGCCGTGGTGTGTCGGATGCCAGCATCTCAGTACTCCGAAGGCAGCAGGATGCAGGAACTATCGCGCTGGCCGGATTCCTCGTTTACGGCTTCGGTCAAGACATAGAGCCGAATGCCATCCACGCGGTAGACGGACAGCAGGCGGCCGCCCGTCAACAGGGCGCGGTCGTTGGCGTCCTTGTCGTCGGCACACAGTTCACCGGTGTCGCACCAGTCGCCGTGCTGGTGTCGCTGGAGTAGCCGAACCGGATTGCATTGGGCTGTGGCAAGGGTGTTCAGGGCGCCGGGTGTGGCGACCACGCGCCCCAGTCCAAACAACGGGCGATGTGCGAGTCGGCGCAGACCGACCTCGCGGGGGCTGGAATAGGTGAGGGGATAGTCGTGCATCGGGAGTTCTCCGCCAATAAGGACAGGCTCCGGCGCACGCAGCCGGCATCGCTCGGGGCAATGCGTGCATGCCCGAGGTGCTCGGCGAAAGGGGGAAGGATGAGGCGATGCCGCGCGGCGGCACGCCGGAGAGGGATGGGGCGGGATGTGTGATCTATCCCGCGATGGCCACCGTGATACAGCGGCGTGCCGATTGTGCAAGGGCACTTTCGGCTACGGCAAGCTGCCGATAACTTCGCTGCCCCGCACCAGGGGCGCAACGCTCATTTGGCAGGCGACTTGATCCATCTGGCAATCTGGTCAACCGCCTCGTGCTCCATGCCGATGAAGCCGTGCCAGTGCTGGCCCGCGCATTCGTCCCCGCTCGGGTTGGCCCCGCCATCGACCACCATCAACTTTTTGACAGCCGCGTTGGTGAGTCCCTTGATGATGAGCGGTGCTTCGCTGGCCTGGCAGTGCTTGCAGGCGTCCTTAGCATGGTGATAGACCAGTACCGGCAGGGTGAGGGCCTTGAGGTCTTGGCGCGGAACTGCACCCGGCGTTGCATAGCGCACCACACTGGAGGTCAGCACTAGCCCAGCTATGGCCGGGTCATGGACGTTGATCGCCATCGCTGTGGCTGAGACGGTGCCGCGACTGGTGCCTACAATCCACACGGGTAGGCTACTTTTCTGCTTCACGAACTCCAGCACCTTGGCAACGTCGGTCATGTGCTTGGGTTCGGTTCGCTCCGTCCAGCCCAGTTCGTCCATGTCGTTGGGGCGTCCAAAGATCGCGACGTTGAAGCCGTTGGCAAGGAAGTACGGCGCTGACCGCACGAGGAAGTTACCTCCAGTGGCCTTGCCGTCCTCGACTTTGCCGAAGCCACCACCTCCACCAGGGAACAGGAACACAGTGGCTTTGGCGTCGGGCGCGGCCTCCCAAAACAACGTGGTCACGACTCCTTCGCGGGTCGGTACTTTGAGCAAGGATCCCTCCGCATGCGCAGCACAGACGGCGAGCATGAGTGCCAGTAGAACAAGGACTCGGCTGAACATGTATCTCCCTCCCTTTGGTTTCAGCGTTACAGGGTCACTCAAGCTCAGCCACCAAGTCTGCGTTTTCGCAGGTTTCCTTTTCTGATCGTTTGGACACGTAGAACCTCCTTTTATGAGAACAACTATCCGTTTGGTTGATGGTGTGAGTTTGCCGCAAACAAACGGATAGTTTGTGGATTGATTGGGTGTGAATAAACAGACTACCCGGCATGGTCCGGGTGCTCGTCAACAAGCCGCAACCGCTCGAAGCACGCTTCGTGCAGGAGCGCGACCGGGTGCAGGCTGCATTCGGCAGCAGGCTGCGGGAGTTCCGGATCGAGCGGCAGATGACGCTGGAAATGCTGGCCGAGAAGGCTGACCTGCACGCCAACTACGTGGGCGCTGTGGAACGGGGCGAGCGCAATCTGACCCTGTACAACATCTGGCGGATTGCTCAGGGGCTGGGCCTGACAGCGGACGAGCTGATGCAGGAACTGCCGACGCGCAAGGGCAAGCGTTAGCCAGCCCGATCCGCCTCTGCTTGCACGAACTGCAGGCGGTTGTGTTTAGCGATGCGGGACAGCCGCAGCTGCCTTCTGCCCGTGAACCGGAAAGCCAATCGCCAATCGGCCGCGTCTTCGGTTTTGACCATTTGCGGTGCTTCGGCCAGAACCTCGCCCACCGGGCATGGCGCTGATACAACGTGGTGCGACCAATGCGCTCCCGCTGTGATCGGCAGCCAGTCCTCCAAGTCTTCTACTTCGCACAGGATGGCCCGAAATGGCAGGGCGGCGGTGGTGTCGCCCCATTGGCCGAAGCTGCTGCCGTGGGGGTAGAGCAAGTACCGCACAGGGCAATAGCACAGCAGGGCGTGGCGCTCGCATTGCAGGACGATGGCTCCGAAGTGTGTAGGCTTTGCCGAAGGGTTTGCAGCGGGATCGCATACGCGCAGGGCCGTGACCGTCTGGCCTTGCAGCGCGGGGAACAGGTACGGCCCGCGCATGGGTCACTTCCCAGCGGTCTTCGCCATCTGCGTGACACCGATGAACCACGACGGAGGCAGTCCACTCAACTCGGCGGTGCCTACACGTAGGTGCAGTTTGCTATCTGCATGCGGGTAGGGGTCAACCAAGTAGGGCTGCGCTGTCTTTCCATCGCTGGAGGTGCCCCGGTGGTAAAGCGCGCAACGCCCCACCTCCCAGTCGGCGTCGTAATCTACCATCACGATGGCTACCTCGGGCAAGTCCTTGTAGCTGGAGCATTCCTTCCAGACCGTTGCGACGAGGCCGCCTCCTGCAAGCAGCTTGGCGATCATGTCGCCATCGATCCACGCATGAAAGGGGCCTACCTTCGGCAAGCCTAACCCCTCCGCCTGGCGGAAGATCGCATCCGTGGTCTTGCCGGTCAGCATGGAAATCACCGCAAAGATGTCGTCGTGCCGACCTTGCTGGGCGACACGTCTAAAAGTAGGTTGGAATGAGGTTGGGTTAGGGGTTGTTGCCATGTGGTGTGCTCCTGTGCAGAAATGAAAAGCGCACAGCAGTGCCGGCCTCTGCGGCATGGGGTGGTCAGAGACTTGGCTATCAGCGAGGGGGGATGACAAATCGGCCCTGTTGACGAGGGCGCTGCCGTGCGAGTGGATACCGTGCGCTACGCAATGACTTGGAGCGACGGCTTTTTAACCGTACCACGGGGCTCATGCGCAGATCGACCACTGAAAAACTTTGCAGCCCTGCACAGACTGCGATGACTCAGCGTGATGGAGCTTGGAGCACACTCGAAAAGACAAAAGCCGCAACGATTGCTCGCTGCGGCTTTTGATATTTGCTTTGATAAGTGCTGCCTGCTAAAATTTCAAATTCCCTTAGCAATCAAACACTTACGAGCTTTGTATGGCGGGAGGGCGTCTTTCACATCATCCCCGCCAACCCGCATGAACGCTAGGTTTCGGCCTTCTCGGGATCCGATCTACCCCCAAAAATACCCCCTGCCGTGCGAAGTGACTCCCTGACGGGCCGCGCGCGTTTGATTGCCAGATTCCCATGGCGGAAGAATTTCCGCGCGTGGCTCCGAGTGTGGTTTCCAGTTGACGGTCGCCGAAGCCTGGAAGCCCCCCGCCCCCCCCCAGTCGTTCGCGTGGCAGAAGGCAGGACCGAAGTCTAGTTGGTGCATGGTCTGGTCAGCTCAACCGTGCGATCCAGATATCCCTGTGAGCCCCCGTCACTCAACAACCTCGGGTGCGCCCAGATTTGCGTCACTGAACCACCGCGCCCGTTGCTGGAGCTTTCAACCAAAGCCAGAATTTCTGGCCGTGCGCCGCTCCACGTGGAAGGCACGTTGTTGCTGATGATGAACTGGTGTGGCTCGGCGCCGGTGTCTCGATAGGAGAACTGCGCCGGCCTCGAGCCGCTCTTTGCTTGCAGCAGTGCAGTCTTGAGGCACGCGCTGACGGTTCCCAGTGGCTTCGGCGATGCAATGCTGGTCACGTAGGACGATCTTTTGATTTCCTCAGGCGTTCCCACAGCAACAGCCCCCGCAATCATCGTCGTACACCCCGCCGTCGCAGCCGCAACAAGAAGGGCCGAAATGATCTTCCACATTCGCATTCTCCTTAGGTTATTAAGCTCTCAATCGGAGTTACATTGACCGGTGTTGCGGCGCCTGTCCATCAGCGATTTCGCCTACGCCTCACAACCCTCGGTCCAAGGCCAGCAGCCGCGCTGCTACCGATGCAAATGCAGCATCGCGCCTTTCCTCGCAGTCCACCAGCGCCGCCATGAGCCGGTCATAGGTGCGAAGCCTCATGCCCTTGGGCCGCTTCCAGTTGTCGCCCAACCGGCTTTCAATCTTGGCCTGCCGTCGCCACAGCGCGTCCAGTCGGTCGCAACTTTGGACAGCGTAGGCCACCCGCTGGCATGGCCGGCAAGCAAAACGCCCCCAGCGCAGGTACAGCAGCCCCGCGCGCCGATGGCACAGGGGGCAGACAAACCACGGCCGCGCGCCTCCGAGGTGGCAGGGGGTGCGCGTCAAATGGATCATCTGGCTGCCGTCGCGCCGGTTGTCACCGCTGCCCACCATGTACTCCAGGCGCAGGGAGTGCGCATCGTTCACCAGCACGCCAATGGAGCCGGCCGGGTCGCCGCCCACGTTCCAGCTCCATGTGAATGACCGGCCCGCCCGCAGGTAGCCGCCCCGGTGCCAAACGCGGATGTCCACCCGCTGCAGGTGTTCGGCCTTTGCTCTGTAGCCAGGTCGGCCCGCACCCCATCTCATTCCGCCACTTCCCATGATTCAGCCGCTAGTGGTGACACGGACCTGAACCCTACCCATCGGCGCGCACAAGGTGGCGTCAACAAGGCGATTTGCGCAATGACGCTGCCGCGAAGTACGCTGCAGGGGTCGCGCGTAGGAGGAACTAGTGATGCCACTGCCAGAGGATCCGGAAGCTCGCAAAGAAATTGCCCGTGACATGGTTGCCTTGTGGCGCCTTCCACCTGACCACCGCAAGGAGATTCTGGCCGAGGCTAGAGAAAAGCAGCGCCGTGCGACCGCGTTTGCGAATAGCCCGGCACCAGATGATGGTTCAGCTGCAAGCGAGCCTCCCGCCGCTCGCGCGACCAACACACCGAACATCGACCGAGCCGAAAGGGATTCGTCACTCTGGAAAGACGTCGCGCGTCGGCAGTCGAACCGGGTCTTGTGGGTATCGGTCATCGCGTGTCTCAATGGCTCAATGTTCCTGGCCAGTTGGGCAGACGACACCGCGCGCAGCATGTTCTCTTCATACCCCGAATGGCGGGAACCGTTCTGGTTCTGGATTGGCCAGTGGATTCTGATCATTGGCTCCTTCTTGCTAGGCAACGTTCTCCGCACTCTTCTGTTTCTGGGTATCCCAAAGCCGCCCGGGTCAGATTGAGCGCCGGAGGCCAGCCCCAGACCTTTCCTGGTCGCCTCCACAGATTCCGAAATCAACTGGCGAAACCGGCGTTGCACGCGCGTGCTGCGGTCACTAGGACATTGCAATGTGTTGACATCTTTCAACATACCGCATCGCCCGTAGGGGTGGCAACAATGCAATGGTGTTCGATGTTCGAAGCAGTGGGCGACTTCCGCGAACGGTCTGTTGAATCGGCCGCAAACCCAGTGTTCATGCGGGTTGCAGCGCCTTTGCCGTGTTCCGCGTCCGCTTCGATGTTCGAACCGGAGAAGCGGCCGCATGTTCGATGTTCGAATCGGTAGCGCCCACCTCCGATTCGATGCTCGCACTGTTCCGCTTCGATGTTCGAACCTTGGGGGTTGTTTTCCGGGTGAAGATGCGCACGGCCGCGCGCGCCTCCGCGATGCTGGTGAACCTGCGCCATTCATCCGTCGCCGGCCCGGCCTTGACCCCTGCCTTTGCAATGTCAAGTGTCGGTTCATCGGTGAAGCGATACAGGCTACACAGCTTGCCACCGGCCGCGATTCCGCCTTGCCGCGTCTTCTCAATGAATCCGAGTGCTTCCAGCCGATGCAGCGCCGTGGCGAGCGTGGAACTACTGGAAATGCCCGCGTGCTTCATCTTGGCCAGCGTCGCGTCTATGTCGCCGTTGTTCGTGCGCCCCAGCTTGCGCCGCATCGCCAGGTACACCCGCACGTCAGCATGGGACAAAGCGCGCCACGCGGGGCTATCGAGCAGCGCCCAATACACCCGCACGTGCCCGCCGCGCGGGTCAGGTGGCGCCTTGTGCTTCGTCATCGCCCACCTGCAGCCAGTCGCACGAGGTATGCATAGACAGCCGCTAGCTCGGCGGCCGTCATGCCGGCCAGGTCTGGCCCGATCCCCAAGTGTGCGAAGCGCCACGCCAGCAGCTCCAACTCCTTCAGCCAATCAGGGGGTAGCTTCATGGCTTACCCCCCGTTCCAGCGCATAGAGCCCAACACGGTGTTTCGCGCCGGCTTCCGTCACCACGGTTTGCCAGTGCGTCACGATGTTGTGGCCCGCCTTGCGCAACTGCAGCACGCGGGCCGGGCAGTGATACACGTCGAGAAACCGCATGGCTTCGAACGTGGTGACCGGAAAGCGCGCCAGGGCGTCCAGGAGCCGCGCGCATTGTGTGTTGGTACTCGTACCCTTAAACTGCGCCCGGATCGCTTCCAGGGCCGCTTTCTTCTCGGAGGGAGTGGCCTTTTCTTTGTCGGTCATCGCCCTGCCCTCACTTCCCCGCCTGCGCCTTGAGATAGGCGTCAATGGCGTTGATGTCGAACAGCGTGACCTTCTCGCCGGCCTTCAATGGCTGTGGGAACCCCTGGCGGGTTTTGGTCCACTGCCAAAGCGTCGAACGCGCAATCTGGAAATGTGCGCACGCGGTTTTTGCGCGAGCGTAGTGGGGTGAGATAGAACTGGGCTTCGTTGCTTCGGCGTGCATTGGTCTGTCCTTTCTGAGCCAGCATCGTCGCCGCTGGCATAGGACAGATCATTGCGGTCCGACTAATGAAGCCGGTTGGAACTGCGGAAAAAACATGGTTCTACTTGCCACGGCAAGGACACCAAATAGGCCTGTAAGCCGCGCCCAGCTTGGATTTCCGGACAGTTAACCGTCGGCAGCTGTAGCCTGAAACCCTTCTTGTTGTTCTTGCCGTTTTCGTCAGTGAATAGGGGACCTACACCTTGTAGTGCGGGATGTTCATCCCAATCACGCGGCCTTGCGGGTAAACGTCAATACCTTCCCCGTGGTGCAGCCGTCCAGATAGTCCGCCCATTGCTGCATCATCTTGGCCCGCTCGCGCAGGTAGGTGGCATGGTTGTAGGCCGCGCTCACTGCGTTGCGCTCCTGGTGGGCCAACTGCAATTCGATATGGGCATGGTTGAACCCCATTTCGTGCAACAGCGTTGACGCGATGCCCCGGAACCCGTGGCCCGTCATCCGGCCCTTGTAGCCCATGCGTGCCAGCGCGCCCAGGATGGTGTTGTTGCTCATGGGCTTTTCATGGTCACGCTCGCCGGGGAACACCATGGGGGAATGGCCCGTCACGATATGCAGCGCCTTGAGGATGTTCACGGCCTGTGCCGACAGGGGCACGATGTGGGGCGTCTTCATCTTCATGCGCTCCGCCGGGATGTCCCAGCGCGCCGCGTCCAGGTCGAATTCTTCCCAGCGCGCGCCGATCAGCTCTGACGTGCGCACGAACGTCAGCGCCATCAGCTTGATGGCCAGTCGAGTGACCGCCGCGCCTTGATAGCCTTCGATGTGCCGCAGAAGCTCGGGCAGCTCCTTGGCGTCCACCCGCGCATAGTTCACTTTCTTGCGGGCCGGCAGGATGTCCCCGGGCTTGATGTCGGCCACGGGGTTGCGCGTGGCCTTGCCGTGGGCAATGGCGTAGCGGAATACCTGCCCCGTGGTCTGCAGCGCGCGCTTGGCGATGTCGAGTGCGCCGCGCTCCGCGATGGCCTTGACCATGGCCACCAATTCAGGGGCTTCGATGGCGTCAATGGGGCGCGCACCGATGGCCGGGAAAACGTCCGCCTCCAGTCGCCGAATGACGTAGCCCGTATGGCTTTCGCTGCGGGTGGTCTTCCAGTGTTCCCACCACAGCCGGGCCACGGCCGCGAACGAATTCTCCGCAGACAGCTTCCGGGCCACCTTCTCGGCCTTGCGCCGGGCCATGGGGTCCGTGCCTGCCGCCAGCAGCTTGCGCGCCTCCGCCATGCCTTCCCGGGCCTGTGCCAGGCTCACGTCGGGGTATGCGCCCAGCGCCAGCACCTTCTCCTTGCCATCCACCCGGAACTTCCAGCGCCACAGCTTCGAGCCCGTGGGGGCCACCAGCAGGTAAAGCCCCTTCTCGTCGGCCAGTTTCACGGGCTTGGCGCCCGGCTTGGCCTTCTTGATCGCGGTATCGGTCAGCGGCATGGAGCCCTCCGGAACCGGCCCGCTGCGGGTGGATACCCCCATGCGTCTGAGCCGGTACCCCTAACAATACCCCCAGCCCCCGCCGGCTTGCAATGCCCCCAACTGGACGACAGAAAACAAGAAAGCCCCGTGGTTAGGGGCTTTCAAGGGGGGTCGGGGGTCTGGATCGGACTACCGAAAACGCATTGCTGGCGGAGAGGGCGGGATTCGAACCCGCGGAGGGCTATTAACCCTCACACGCTTTCCAGGCGTGCGACTTAAACCGCTCATCCACCTCTCCGGCAAGCCTGCGATTGTAGCAGCGCGACCGAGGGGGCACCGGCAGGCCGGGCGAAAAAAAGCCACCCGAAGGCGGCTTGGCAGGCACGCCGGGGCAGCGCCCCGGCGGTCACGCAACAGCTTACATCGGGGCCTTCTTGCCACCCTTGTACGTGTACAGGGTGGTGGCGGCGTTCTTCAGCTCGCCGTTCGGCTCGAAGCTGATCGTGGAGGTCACGCCCTTGTAGGCCGACTTCGCCAGGAAGGGGGTGTAGACCTTCGGGTCGGTGGACTTGGCGGCCTTCATGGCTTCGACCAGCAGGAAGGTGGCGTCGTAGGTGTACGGGCTGTACACCTGGAACTGGCCGGGGTACTTCTTGTCGTACTTTTCCTTCCAGGCCTTGCCGCCGGGCATCTTGTCCAGCGAGGCGCCGCCTTCGGCGCAGATCACGTTGTCGAGCGACTTGGCGCCAGCGGCCAGCTTGATGATCTCGCTGGTGCAGATGCCGTCACCGCCGAAGTACTTGACGTTGCTCATGCCCAGCTGGTCCATCTGGCGCAGCATCGGGCCGGCCTGGGGATCCATGCCGCCGTAGAAGATGGCATCAGGCCCCTTGGACTTGATGGCGGTCAGGATGGCCATGAAGTCGGTGGCCTTGTCGTTGGTGAACTGCTCGTCCACCACCTGCATGCCCTTGGACTGCGCGGTCTTCTTGAACACTTCGGCGACGCCCTGGCCGTAGGCGGTGCGGTCGTCGATGATGGCGACCTTCTTCAGCTTCAGCGTGTCGGCGGCATACAGGGCCAGCGCGGCGCCCAAGGCGTTGTCGTTGGCGATGATGCGGAAGGTGGTCTTGTAGCCGGGCTTGGTCAGGTTGGGGTTCGTGGCCGCGCCGGTGACGTGCGGGATGCCGCAGTCGTTGTAGACCTTGGAGGCGGGGATCGTGGTGCCGGAGTTCAGGTGACCGACCACGCCGGCGACCTTGGCGTCGCACAGCTTCTGCGCGGCGGCGGTGCCCTGCTTCGGATCGGCGGCGTCGTCTTCGGCCTGGATCTCGAGCTTGACCTTCTTGCCGCCGATCGTCACGCCCTGGGCGTTCAGTTCCTCGATGGCCATGCGGACGCCGTTCTCGTTGTCCTTGCCGTAGTGGGCCTGGGCACCGGACAGCGGAGCCACGTGGCCGATCTTGACGACCATGTCTTGCGCGAAGGCCAGGCCGGATACGGTGGCGATCGCCGCTGCGGCAACCAACTTGATTTGCATAAAACCTCCAGAGTAGGGAAAGGGGTTGAGAACACTATTTTGCTCAACGGGCGCGACCATATCGCAATTTACAGGCCCGGGCCATAGGGAAACGTCTAGGAACCGGGCTGCCCACGCGGGCATCAGCCGAGCGAATGCGGGGCAACCCGTACTGATGCGGCAAGCGTCCGCCCGTTCAGGGCCCGGGCCGCTGACGCGCCTTCATTTCCTCGGCGACAGCATGGGCAACGGCCTCCCGCACCGCGACGTCGATGCGCTCGCGCAGACGCGGCGCGAGCGCCGCGGTCTGCTCCACGACCACGGTGGCGATGGCCTCGCGCAGCTTGCGATCGAGCACCAGGTCCACGCGCTGCAGCACGCGCTGCGCGATCTGGTCGGCCGATGGCGGCAGCGGCACCGGCGGCGTGGCCGGCGTGCTGGGCTTCTGGACCACCTCCGTGAGGGTGGGCACGAACCGGGGCGGTGCGCGGCCGGCCATCAGCGGGCCTCCCGTGCGGCGAGGTCGTGCCGCGTGATCGCATAGCCGCGGTCGGCGTAGTGCCGCCAGCGCTGGCGGGCCTGCGCACGGTCCCCGTCGTCGGCCGTGACGAGTTCGATCAGCCGCTCGAAGCGCTCGAAGGCCTCGGGCACCGGCCCGCCCAGGTTCACCAGCACCTGCTGGTGCGGCGCCGCCGCGGCCGAGGGCGCCAGCACCACCGGCGAGGCCGCCAGCACCGCCGGCTCGGCCCGCTGCGCGTGGCAGTGCGGGATGAACTCCAGCGCGGAGAAGGTCCACAGCGACACGTCGAGCGCCTCCAGGTCGTCCGGCTCGCCGGTGACGACGATCCGCGCACCGGCGCCACTGGCCTTGCGCACCAGGCGGCACGCGTAGGCCAGCTTGTCCGGCACGTTGAAGTGGAACGCGACTTCCGTCATGCCGGGCGCATCAGGCCGCCGCCGGGCGCGCGCGGCGGCGCGGGGCGGGCGCCGCCGGGGATGCGGCCGCGGAAGTGCCGGCCATCAGGTACTCCACCAGCAGACCCACGGGCCGGCCGGTCGCGCCCTTGGCGGCGCCGCCCTTCCAGGCCGTGCCGGCGATGTCGAGGTGCGCCCAGGGATAAGCCTGCGCGAAGCGGTGCAGGAACTTCGCCGCGGTCACGGCGCCGGCGGCGCGGCCGGCGACGTTGGCCACGTCGGCAAAGTTCGTCTTCAGGCCCTCGGCATATTCGTCGTCCAGCGGCATGCGCCAGCAGGGGTCGAGGGCGGCCTCGCCGGCGGCCTGCAGGCTGGCGGCCAGCGCGTCGTCGGAGGCGAACAGGCCGCTGCGCACCGCGCCCAGCGCGATCACGCAGGCACCGGTGAGCGTGGCGATGTCGATCACGGCCCGCGGCTTGAAGCGTTCGGCGTAGGTGAGCGCGTCGCACAGGATGAGCCGGCCTTCGGCGTCGGTGTTCAGCACCTCGATGGTCTGGCCGCTCATGCTGGTCAGCACGTCGCCGGGCTTGTAGGCATGGCCGTCGGGCATGTTCTCGCAGGCGGCGATGAGGCCGACCACGTTGACCTTGGGCCTGGCCTCGCCCAGCGCGCGGAAGGCGCCGAGCACGCTGGCCGCGCCGCTCATGTCGAACTTCATCTCGTCCATCTCGGGACCCGGCTTGAGCGAGATGCCGCCGGTGTCGAAGGTGATGCCCTTGCCCACCAGCACCACCGGCGCCTCGCCCTTGGGGCCGCCGTCGTGGCGCAGCACGATGAAGCGCGGCGGCTGCGCGGAGCCGCGCGCCACGCCGAGGAAGGACCCCATGCCCAGGCGTTCCAGCTCCTTCTGGCCCATCACCTGGCAGCCGAAGCCGTGCGCCTTGGCCAGCTTCTTCGCCTCTTCGCCCAGGCGGGTGGGCGTGGCCACGTTGGGCGGCAGGTTGGCCATCTCGCGCGCCAGCTCGACGCCCGCGGCCGTGGCCCGTGCACGATCGAAGGCGGCGCGGCGCGCTGCGGCATCCCACACGCCGACCACCACCTTGCGCAGGGCGCGGCCCTCGGGCTTGGACTTGGTGGCCACGTAGACGTAGCTCGCATCGGCCGCGGCGCAGACGGCGGCACGCACGGCATCGTCACCGGCGGTGGCGGGCAGCAGCACGACCAGCCGGCGCGCCGGCGTGCCGCGCACCGTGGCCACCGCGGCCTGCACGGCCGCCATCACGCGGCGGCCGCTGCCATCGCCCGCGCCGGCGAGCACCACGCGCGCCGCGGCCACGCCCTCGGCCCGCCAGGCCTGCAGCAGCTTGCCGGGCTTGGCCTCGAAGTGGCCGCTTTCCAGGGCCGTCGCGACCAGGTGCGAGACCGCGTCCTGCCCGTGCGACTGCCCCTCGGGCACCACCACCACGAGCACGTCGCACTTCTCGGCGGCCGCGGCCGCCGCATCCAGGGTCTTGAGTTCAAAGTCCATAATCCGGCGATGTTATTCCATTCGACCCTGCGCAAGGAGTTGGCGCGCAGCTTCGGGGCCACCCTGGTGGTGCTGGTGACCATCGTGATGACGATGACGCTCATCCGCACGCTCAGCCAGGCCAGCCGCGGCAGCGTGAACCCGCAGGAAGTGATGATGGTCATGGGCTACACGGTGCTGGGCTACCTGCCGCCCATCCTCACGCTGTCGCTGTTCATCGCCATCGTCAGCACGCTGTCGCGCATGTACCGCGACAGCGAGATGGTCATCTGGTTCGCGGCCGGGCGCGGCCTGTCGTCGCTGCTGCGGCCCCTGTTCGCCTTTGCCTGGCCGGTGCTGGTGGTGGTGGCCGCGCTCGCGCTGGTGGTCTGGCCCTGGGCCAACCAGCAGACGCAGGAACTGAAGGACCGCTATGGCCGCCGCGGTGACCTGGAACGCGTGGCGCCCGGGCAGTTCCAGGAGTCGGCCAGCGGCCGGCGCGTGTTCTTCCTGGACAAGGACACCCCGGACAACCGCTCGGGCCGCAACATCTTCATCTCCACGATCGAACGGGACCGCGAGACGGTAACCTCCGCCCGCAGCGGCCGCGTGGAGACCATGGGGGACAACCAGTTCCTGCTGCTCGCCAACGGCCAGCGCCTGGAAACCTCGCTCAAGGACGGCGGCCTGCGCATCAGCGAGTTCGAGGAGCACGGCAGCCAGGTGCGCTCCGGCACCCTGGCCGCCGAGCAGGAAAGCCCGGCCAAGACGCGCTCCACCCTCGCGCTGCTGCAGGAGCCAAGCCGCATCAACCTGGCCGAGCTGGCGTGGCGGGTGGGCCTGGCGCTGGCCGCGCTCAACTTCGTGGTGCTCGCCATCACCGTCTCCAGCGTGAACCCACGCGTGGGCCGCAGCGGCAACCTCGTCTTCGCGCTGTTCGCCTTCATCGTGTACTACAACCTGCTGAACCTGGGGCAAAGCTGGATCGGCTCCGGCCGCACCGGCTTCTGGGCCTTCATGCTCACCCTGCACGGCGGCACGCTGGCCGCCAGCGTGCTGTGGCTGGCCAAGCAGCACAACAACTGGGCCCTGGCGGGCACCCTGCGGCGCCTGCGCGCCGGCCGCGCATGAAGACCATCCGCCGCCTCATCTATGTCGAGGTCTGCTACGCCGTGCTGTTCGTGGCGGTGGGCTTCCTGGCGCTGTTCTTCTTCTTCGACTTCGTCGACGAACTGGGGGACCTGGGCAAGGGCGTGGAACCCTACCGCGTGACGCAGGCGCTGCTGTACGTGGCGCTGCGCATCCCCAGCCACCTGTACGAGCTGCTGCCCATCGCGGTGCTGATCGGCACCATCTTCGTGATGGCGCGGCTCGCGCAGTCGTCCGAATACACCATCCTGCGTACCAGCGGCCTCGGGCCGGTGCGGGCGCTGCGGGCGCTGCTGGTCCTGGGCCTGGCCTTCACGCTCATCACCTTCGCCACCGGCGACTACCTCGCTCCACTGGCCGACAAGACGGCGCAGCTGCTGAAGGCGCGCTTCCAGGGGCGCATCTCCGTCGGCCAGACGGGCGCCTGGCTGAAGGAGCGGCAGCAGGACCACTCGTTCAACGTCAACGTGACCGCGCTCTCGCCCGAGGGTGACCTGCAGGGCGTGCGCATCTTCGAGGCCGACGCCCGGGGTTTCCTGGTGGCCATCACGCAGGCGAAGCGCGCGCGCTTCGGCGACGACGGCGCCTGGCTGCTGCAGGACGCCGAGCGCACCGCTTTCCCGCCGCAGGATGCCGCCACCGCCCGGGTAGAGCGCACGCAGCACCCCACCCTGCGCTGGCCCACCGAGATCACGCAGGAGATGGTGTCCGTCGCCCTGCTGCGGCCCGACCGCATGAGCACCATCGCGCTGTTCCAGTACAGCCGCCACCTCGAGGCCAACCAGCAGACCTCGCAGCGCTACGAGATCGAGTTCTGGCGCAAGCTGTTCTACCCGCTGTCCTGCATGGTGATGGTGGTGCTGGCCCTGCCCTTCGCCTACCTGCACTTCCGCTCGGGCAGCATCACCACCTACGTGTTCGGCGGCGTGCTGATCGGCATCAGCTTCTTCCTGCTGAACAACGTCTTCGGCTACATCGGCAACCTGCGCGACTGGGAGCCCTGGCTGGCCGCCGCCGCGCCCGGGCTCATCTACACGGCGCTGTCGCTCGGCGCCTTCGGCTGGCTCGTCCTGAGGCGATGACCATGGGCAAGGCGATCATTCTCTTCGGCCACGGATCACGCGATCCGCTGTGGCGCCTGCCGATGGAGGCCGTGGCGGCACGCGTGCGCACCGCCCAGCCGGGCGTGCCGGTGCGCTGCGCGTACCTGGAACTGAACGAGCCCTCGCTGGGCGCCGCCTGCGACGAGCTGGTGGCTGCCGGCGCAACCACCCTCACCGTGGTGCCGATGTTCCTGGGCACCGGCCGCCACGCCCGGGAAGACCTGCCCGTGCTGGTGCGCGAGGTGGAGGCGCGGCATCCCGGCGTCACCGTGGCGCTGCGCCGCTCCGTTGGCGAGGACGACAGGGTGCTGGATCTGGTCGCCCGCATCGCGCTGGAGTAGGCCTGGATGGCATAATGAATTCTTCTCTTAGAAGAATTTCAGTATGAACCTTCACCAGTTCCGCTTCGTGCAGGAGGCCGTGCGGCGCAACCTGAACCTCACGGAGGCGGCCAAGGCCCTGCACACCTCGCAGCCCGGGGTGTCCAAGGCCATCATCGAGCTGGAGGAAGAGCTGGGGGTGGAGATCTTCGCCCGCCACGGCAAGCGGCTGAAGCGCGTCACCGAGCCCGGCCAGCACGTGCTGCGCAGCATCGAGCTGATCCTGCGCGAAGTGGGCAACCTCAAGCGCATCGGCGAGCAGTACAGCGCCCAGGACAGCGGCACGCTCTCCATCGCCACGACGCACACCCAGGCCCGCTACGTGCTGCCGGTGCCGGTGGCGAAGCTGCGCGAGGCCTACCCCAAGGTCAACATCAGCCTGCACCAGGGCTCGCCCGCCCAGGTGGCCCGGATGCTGATCGAGGAGGTGGCCGAGATCGGCATCGCCACCGAGTCCCTGGTCGACTACCCCGATCTCGTCACCCTGCCCTGCTACGAGTGGCAGCACGTGCTGGTGGTGCCCAGCGGGCATCCGCTGGCCCGCAAGGAGCGCGTGACGCTGGAGGACATCGCCGCCGAGCCGCTGGTGACCTACCACCCCTCGTTCACCG
This sequence comes from Ramlibacter sp., assembly GCF_041916345.1. GTDB lineage: Bacteria > Pseudomonadota > Gammaproteobacteria > Burkholderiales > Burkholderiaceae_C > Ramlibacter. The sequence continues at coordinate 105,008 of NZ_JAYRZR010000001.1, read as the reverse complement.
GCCGCACGCGCATCGACCACGCCTTCGCGGCGCGCAAGCTCACGCCACGCATCGTGCTGGAGGCCATCGACTCCGACGTCATCAAGACCTACGTGCGCCTCGGCCTGGGCATCGGCATCGTGGCCGAGATGGCCGTGCGCGACGAGTCGGCCGCCGCCGACCTGGTCGTGCGGCCGCTCGGGCCGCTGGTGGGGCAGAACGTCGCGCGCGTCGCCTTCAAGCGCGGCGCCTACCTGCGGCAGTTCGTGATCCGCTTCGCCGAGCTGCTGAGCGACCGCCTGGACCGCAACCTGATCGCCAAGGCCCTGGCCGGCCACGGCTCCGACTACGACCTCTGACCTTGCCACCATGACCACGCCCCGCACGCCCGCCGTCACCACCAAGCTGCCCGCCGTGGGCACCACCATCTTCACCGTCATGTCGGCCCTGGCCGCCGAGAAGGGCGCCGTCAACCTGGGCCAGGGCTTCCCGGATTTCGACTGCGACCCGAAGCTGGTGGATGCCGTGGCCGGCGCCATGCGCCAGGGCCTGAACCAGTACCCGCCCATGACCGGCGTGCCCGCGCTGCGCGAGGCGATCAGCGCCAAGGTCGAGGCCCTTTACGGCCGGCGCTACGACCCGGCGAGCGAGATCACCGTGACCGCGGGCGCCACGCAGGCCATCCTGACGGCGGTGCTGGCCATCGTGCGCCCGGGTGACGAGGTGATCGTGCTGGAGCCCTGCTACGACAGCTACGTGCCCAACATCGAGCTCGCGGGCGGCACCGTGGTGCGCGTGCCGCTGGTGCCCGGCACCTTCCGCCCCGACTTCGACCGCATTGCCGCGGCGATGACGCCGCGCACGCGCGCCATCATGATCAACTCGCCGCACAACCCCAGCGCCACCGTCTGGACGCGCGAGGAGATGCAGCGCCTGGAGGACCTGCTGGCCCCCACCGACGTGTTCGTGATCAGCGACGAGGTCTACGAGCACATGGTCTACGACGGGCGGCCGCACGAGAGCGCGGCGCGCTTCCCGGGGCTGGCGGCCCGCTCGTTCATCGTGTCCAGCTTCGGCAAGACCTACCACGTGACCGGCTGGAAGGTGGGCTACGTGGCCGCGCCCGCGGTGCTGACCACCGAGTTCCGCAAGGTGCACCAGTTCAACGTGTTCACCGTCAACACGCCGGTGCAGCACGGGCTGGCCACCTACATGGCCGATCCCGCGCCCTACCTGCAGCTGCCGGCCTTCTACCAGCGCAAGCGCGACCTGTTCCGTGACGGGCTGGCGCGCACCCGCCTGCGCATGCTGCCCAGCGAGGGCACCTACTTCCAGTGCGTGGACATCTCGCAGGTGAGCGACCTGGGCGAAGAGGCCTTCTGCCGCTGGCTCACCACCGAGATCGGCGTGGCCGCCATCCCGCTGTCGGCGTTCTATGGCGATGGCTTCGACCAGCGCGTGGTGCGCTTCTGCTTCGCCAAGAAGGACGAGACCCTGCGCACTGCGCTGGACCGCCTCGCCAGGCTCTGAGGCCCGGTCAGCAACGGACCAGGTTGCGACAGAAGCGGTCCAGCTCGCGCACCGTGGCCTGGCCGGCGACCGGGCGCTTCGCGTTCGAGCCCACGTCCAGGCTGAGCTTCACCTCGTACTTGCGGAAGAACTCGTCGAACAGCTCGCCGCCCAGGGTGCCCACAGCCGTGAGCGTGTCGGCGCGCGCATCGTGGTTCAGCAGCACGGCACACAGGGGCTGCGTCGCCGGGCCGGACAGCACCTCGGCGCCGCGCGCGGGGTCGTACTGGCTGTGGTCCGCGCAGCAGTGGATCAGGTCGTCCTGCAGGCCGCGCTGCGCGCGCTGGGCGCGAAAGCTGATGAAGCTGACGTCGCGCGTGGGGTACACGAGCTGGTGCGAACAGATGGCCGAGAACGCGACGATGCTGCGCCGCGCGCCCACGCCGCCCGGCCACTGGTAGACGCCGCCGGCCTTGCTGCTCAGGGCGACCGGCGCGGCCGCCTTGCCCAGGTCCAGCAGGAACACCGGCGTGGCCTCGAACGGGTAGTGGAACACGTAGTTGGTGCGCGGCTTGAGCGAAGCGGCCTTCAATGGATCACCGCGCTCGTCCACCAGCAGCGCACGGCCATGCGTGCGCGCCTGCACCGGCCCCTGCCAGGCGGCCAGGGCGGCGGCCAGACCGCCAGCGCCGGCGGCCCGCGCGGTGCACGATTCAAGAAAGCTGCGTCGATCCATCTGCGGTTCCATGAGAGCGCTGACGGTAGCCAAGGCGCGCGCCGGGCGGCATTCGGTTTTGTACCGCAGCCCAAAGTTGGCATGCGTATGATCGCGCTCCATGGAGAAGGAGCATGACCGCTGGCCACGGCCGGGCCTGCGAGACGTCACGGGGGGACTGATCGGCGGCGCCGTGGCGCTGGCCTACGCCTTTTCCTACGCGGCGCTGCTGTTCCCGTGGCAGTACCCCGGACTGCTCTCGCTGGCACTCGGGCTGGCGCTGGTCAACGCGGCCGTCGGCGCGCTCTGGCTGGCGCTGCGCAGCCAGCTGCCCTTTGCCGTGGCCGGACCGGACGGCAACACCACCTCCATCCTGGCCGGCATGACCGCCGCGGTCGCCGGCAGTGTGTCGACGGCCGTGCAGGGGCCCAACCTGCTCGCGCTGGTCATGGCCACGACCGTGCTGTGCGGCGTGCTCTTCCTGGTGCTGGGCACGGCGCGCCTGGGCTCGGCGGTGCGCTTCATTCCCTATCCCGTGATCGGCGGCTTCCTCGCCTCCACCGGCTGGCTGATCGCCACCGGCGGTCTCCGCGTGGTCACCGATTTCCCCGTTCCGGGCGTCTGGATGCTGTGGCTGTCCACCCGCGTGCGCGATCCGCTGGTGATGACCACCATCGCCCTCGGGCTGCTGTACGTGGTCATCCTGCGGCGATGGCGTCATCCGGCGGTCATGCCGGGAGTGCTGGTGGGGACGGCGGCGGTGCTGATCCTGGCGCTGAAGCTCCTGGCGATCCCGGTGGAGAACGCGCGTGCGGACGGCTGGCTGTTCGACGCGGGTGTGGCGGCCACGTGGTCGCCGCCCTGGGCACAGGACTGGTCGGCGCTGCAGTGGCAGCCGCTGCTCGTGCAGTGGGTGGACATGCTGGCCGTGGTCGCCGTGGCCGTGATCACGCTGCTGCTCAGCTCCTCGGGACTCGAAGTGATGGCGCGCCGCGACATCTCCTTCGACCGCGAGTTGCGCGAGCACGGCTGGCTGAACCTGGCCATCGCCGCCTGCGGCGGCTACCTCAGCATCGTCTCCGTGGGCCGGTCGGCCGTGCTGCTGGAAAGCGGCGTGACCAGCCGACTGGCGGGCGTGATCAGTGGCCTGGTCTGCCTGGCCGCCATCTGGCTCTCCCCCTGGCTGCTGGGCTGGCTGCCGCGCCCGGTGCTGGCGGGCTTCCTGCTGTACATCGGCATGCTGCTGCTGCACGAATGGGTGATCGTCGCGCGGTCCCGCCTCACCCGGTCGGACTGGCTGCTGGTGATCGTGATCCTGGGCACCACGGCCATGGTCGGCTTCACCGTGGCCGTGCTGGCCGGCATCCTGGCCAGCTGCCTGAACTTCGCGCTCAGCTACAGCCGGCTCGGCGTGGTCCAGCATGACCTGGATGGCACCGGCATCCGCAGCTCGGTGCAGCGGCCGGCCCGCCATCGGGACATGCTGTCACGCCACGGGGCGGCCATCCGCGTCATTGTGCTGCGGGGCGTGATCTTCTTCGGCACCGCCAGCACCGTGCTGGATCGCGTGCGCGGCTTCCTGCAGGCACCGGCCGGACCGATCGAGCGCGACCTGGTACTGGACTTCAGTCACGTGGACAGCGCCGACTCGTCCGCCGCACTCACCTTCACCAAGATCGCGCAGCTGGCGGCGGCCAACCAGGTGCGGCTGGTCGTCTGCGGCCTGGGGCGCGGGACGGAAGCCGCCTTTGCCCAAGCCGGCCCGGGCGTCGTCATCCGGGCCTCGCTGGACCTGGCCCTGGACGAAGCCGAGGAGGGCCTGCTGCTGTCGCAGGGCCTGGACCCGCAGGTCAGCGAGGAGTCTCTCGCCGGCTGGCTCTCGCGTGAGCTGGGCGGTGAGCAGCATTGGACCGCACTGGAGCCCTACCTGGAGCGCCGGCAGTTGCGCAGTGGCGAGACGCTGATGACCCAGGGCGACCCGTCCGACGACGGCCTCTACCTCATCGAGCACGGCCGGCTTGCGGTGCGGCTGCCGCACCAGGGCCGCGGCCAGCGGCTCGCCAGCCTGATGGGGGGCACCCTGGTGGGCGAAATGGCCCTGTACGACCGGGCACCGCGCTCGGCGAACGTGGTGGCGGAGCGCAAGAGCGTGGTCTGGGGCCTCAGCCGCGCCGGCATGGAACGGCTGCACGCGACGGCGCCGGAGACGGCGATCCAGGTGCACGCGTTCATCATGCGCACCATGGCCGAGCGCCTGCGGCTGGCCAACAGCGCCATCGCCGCGCTGCAGCGCGGGGCCTGACGCGGCCCGCGCGCCATCACGCGTCCAGCTGCGCCCAGACCTTGTCGAGCCGCTTCAGGCTCACGGGCTGCGGCGTGCGCAGCTCCTGCGCGAAGAAGCTCACGCGCAGCTCCTCCAGCAGCCAGCGGAAGTCTTCCATGCGCTCGTCCTGCACGCCCTTGCGCTCGGCCAGCAGACGCCAGTAGCGCTGCTCCTGCGGGCGCAGCTCGGCCAGCCGCGCCGCATCGCGCGCGGGGTCGCCGCGCAGCTTGTCCAGGCGCAGCACGATGGCCTTCAGGTAGCGCGGCAGGTGCTGCAGGCGGGGCCAGGGCGTGGCCGCGAGGAAGCGCCGCGGCATCAGGCGCTGCAGCTGCTGCGTGGCGTCGGCCACGGCCTCGGGGTGGTTCCGCGTGTCCTTGATCTTGCGCGCCGCTGCCGCGTAGTCGACGAGGATCGTTCCGGCCAGCCGCGCGACCTCCTGGGCGATCAGGTTCAGCCGGCCCCGGCCCTCTTCCACCCGCCGCTGGAAGTCGGCCGCCGTCGCCGGCAGGGGATCGAGCAGGAAGGCGCGCTCCAGTGCCACCTCGATGATCTGGTCGCGCAGTTCCTCCTGCGTGCCCAGCGGCATGAAGGCGACCGCCATGCGCTGCAGGTCCGGGATGTTCTTCTCCAGGTACTTCAGCGCGTCGCGCAACTGCAGCGCGAACAATCGGCGCAGGCCGGCACGGTGCTTCGCGGCCGCCACCTCGGGCTCGTCGAACACCTCGATGCCCACCGCATCCTGGCGGTCGATCAGCGCCGGGAAGCCGATCAGGCTGGTGCCGCCGCGGCGGATCTCCAGCAGCTCGGGCAGCTCACCGAACGTCCAGGCGGTGTAGCGCTGCTCGGCCTGCACCGCAGGGGCGGCGGCTGGCGCCGGCCCGGAGGCTCGCGTGGGGGTGCCGACTGGCGCCGGCGCCGGCGCGACGGACGCAGGGGACGGCCCCCCGGGCGCCGGCGCCTGCGACCGCAGGCCGGCGAGCGCCTGGAAGGCCCCGCGCGCCTGCGCGCCCAGCTCCGCCTTCAGCGCGCCGAGGTTGCGTGACTGGCCGAGCTGGCGGCCGTGCTCGTCGACCACGCGCACATTCATGAACAGGTGCGCGGGCACCATGTCGAGCTTGAAGTCGGTGCGCTTCACGTCCAGGCTGGTGGCATCGCGCACGATCTTGAGCAGGGCATCCGTCAGGCTGCCGCGGGCCCAGCGGTCCGGTTCGGCCAGGGACTGGGCGATGCGTGTCGCCGCCTCGGGCAGGGGCACGAAGCGCGAGCGCGGCTTCTGCGGCAGGCTCTTCAGCAAGGCCTGCACCTTGTCCTTCAGCATGCCGGGCACCAGCCATTCGGCGCGCTCCTCGGCCACCTGGTTCAGCACGAACAGCGGCACGGTCACCGTCACGCCGTCGCGCGGGTCGCTCGGCTCATGCAGGTAGGAGGCCGTGCAGTCCACGCCGCCCAGCTTCACCGTGCGGGGAAAGGCGTTGCTGGTGATGCCCGCGGCCTCATGCCGCATCAGTTCGTCGCGGGTGAGCCGCAGCAGCTCGGGCTTGCCGCGGCTCGCCTCGCGGTACCAGCGCTCGAACGAGGCGCCGTCGCACACGTCGCGCGGCACCTGCTGGTCGTAGAAGGCGTAGATCAGCTCCTCGTCGACCAGCACGTCCTGGCGGCGCGCCTTGTGCTCCAGCTCCTCCACCTGGCGCACCAGCTTCTGGTTGGCCGCCAGGAAGGGCAGCCGCGTCTCCCACTGGCCCGCGACCAGGCCTTCGCGCAGGAAGATCTCGCGCGCACCCGGCAGGTCCGCCCGGGCGAAGGGCGTGCGCCGGCCGCTGTAGATGACCAGACCGTAGAGCGTGGCCCGCTCCAGCGCCACCACCTCGGCGGCCTTCTTCTCCCAGTGCGGGTCGAGCAGCTGCTTCTTCAGCAGGTGGTCCGCCACCTCCTCCACCCACTGCGGGTCGATGTTCGCCATGCCGCGGCCAAACAGGCGCGTGGTCTCCACCAGCTCGGCGCACACCACCCAGCGGCCGGGGCGCTTCTTCAGGTGCGCGCCCGGGTGGCGGTGGAACTTGATGCCGCGCGCGCCGAGGTAGACGTCCTCGTCGTCGAGCTTGCAGCCGATGTTGCCGAGCAACCCGGCCAGCATCGACTTGTGCAGCGCCTCGTAGCTGGCCGGCTGCTCGTTCAGGCGCCACTTGTGCTCCGTCACCACCGTCAGCAGCTGGCTGTGCACGTCGCGCCATTCGCGCACCCGCCGCACGTTGATGAAGTTCTGCCGCAGCAGCTGCTCGTACTGGCGGTTGGAGAGCTTGTGGTCCTTCCCGTGGCCCCCACGGGCCTCGTCCAGCCACTGCCACAGCCGCAGGTAGCCCGAGAACTCGCTCTTCTCGTCGTCGAACTTCGCATGCTGCTGGTCGGCCTGCGCCTGCAGGTCGAGCGGACGATCGCGCACGTCCTGCAGGGCCAGCGCCGAGGCGATCACCAGCACCTCGTGCAGCGCCCCGCGGCCGCGCGCCTCCAGGATCATGCGGCCCACGCGCGGGTCGAGCGGCAGCCGCGCCAGCTCCGCACCGATGGGCGTGAGCTCGTTGGCGTCGTCCACCGCGCCGAGCTCGCCGAGCAGCTGGTAGCCGTCGGCGATGGCGCGCCGCGACGGCGCCTCGATGAAGGGAAAGTCTTCCACCGCGCCCAGCCGCAGCGACTTCATGCGCAGGATGACGCCGGCCAGCGACGAGCGCAGGATCTCCGGATCGGTGAAGCGCGGGCGGCCGGCGAAGTCGGCCTCGTCATACAGGCGGATGCAGATGCCATTGGCCACCCGGCCGCAGCGTCCGGCACGCTGGTTGGCGGCTGCCTGGCTGATCGGCTCCACCAGGAGCTGCTCCACCTTGCTCCTGAAACTGTAGCGCTTGACCCGCGCCGTGCCAGTGTCGATCACGTAGCGGATGCCCGGCACCGTGAGCGAGGTCTCGGCCACGTTGGTGGCCAGCACGATGCGGCGGCCGCCGTGGCTGTCGAATACGCGGTCCTGCTCGGCCTGCGACAGGCGCGCGAACAGCGGCAGCACCTCGGCGTTGCGTGTCATCACGTCGTGGGCCAGGTGCTTGCGCAGGTGGTCGGCCGCCTCGCGGATCTCGCGCTCGCCGGGCAGGAAGACGAGGATGTCGCCGGGTGCGTTGCCGCGCCACAGCTCGTCCACCGCCTCCGCGATGGCATCGTTCAGGTCGAACTCGCGCGATTCCTCGAACGGCCGCCAGCGCTGCTCCACCGGGTAGGTGCGGCCGGAGACCTGGATCACCGGCGCCGGCCCGCGGGCCGATGCGAAGTGCCGCGCGAAGCGATCGGCGTCGATGGTGGCGGAGGTCACCACCACCTTCAGGTCGGGCCGCCGCGGCAGCAGCTGTCGCAGGTAGCCGAGCAGGAAGTCGATGTTGAGGCTGCGCTCGTGGGCCTCGTCGATGATCAGCGTGTCGTAGGCCGACAGCAGCGGGTCGGTCTGCGTCTCCGCCAGCAGGATGCCGTCGGTCATGAGCTTGACCGAGGCCGTGCGCGCCAGGCGGTCCTGGAAGCGCACCTTGTAGCCCACCACCTCGCCCAGCGGCGTGGCCAGCTCCTGCGCGATGCGCTTGGCCACGCTGGAGGCCGCGATGCGCCGCGGCTGCGTGTGGCCGATCAGCCGGCCCTTGCTGCCCGCGGCCGCGTTCAGACGGCCTCGCCCCAGCGCGAGCGCGATCTTGGGCAGCTGCGTCGTCTTGCCCGAACCGGTCTCGCCGCAGACGATGACGACCTGGTGCGCCGTCATCGCCGCCATGATCTCCTCGCGCCGGGCGGACACCGGCAGGTGGTCCGGGAAGGTGATCGAGAGGGGGGCGGGTGCGGATGCGGGGGCGGGAACGGGGGCGGCAGCCAAGGCGGCGATGGCGCACGGCGCGCCGGGAAAAGCCCTGGATTATCGGGCCGGCGGCGTTTCGTCCAGCGGCAGCTCGGTCATGCGGCCCGTGACGGGGTCGGACACGGCCAGCCGGCTGGCGTAGCTGAGCGCCGTGCGGGCATTGGCCCGGGCAGCGGCCACCGCCTGCGAAGGCCGCACCTCGGTGTGCGCCGCCACGAGGCCGATGCCCACCTCGGCCACCCAGTCGGTGCGCTCGGCATCCAGCGCGGCGGCCTGCCCCGAGGTGCTGAGGCCGACCGGCCGCGACAGGCGCCGGCGCAGGGTGCGCGCGAGCTCGTGCATGCGCTGCAGGTCCGAGGGGTTGCGCAGCAGCAGCAGGAAGCCATCCTCCCCCAGGCGCCCCATCTCCACCTGCGGCGGCACGCAGCGGCGCAGGCGGCTGGCACAGATGAACAGCGCATGGTTGAAGGCGGCGCGGCCGTGCAGGCTCTCCAGGGCGTGCAGGTTGGCCACGCAGATCGCGATCAGGCCCACGGGGCGGACGCCCTCCTCGCGGCGGAAGAAGACGCTGCCCACCATCTGCCCGGTTTCACTGTGCGAGCGCATGCGGGTGACAGGGTCGTAGCTGGGCCCATGGGCCATCACCGCCGCCAGTTCCAGCAGGTAGCTGTAGCGCGTCCACAGCGCGGTGGCCATCACGCCCAGGTAGGCGATGCCGGCGACGGCGCTGGCCGCATGCACCGTCCAGGGCGCATCGCGGTCCAGGGCGATCCAGCACAGGCCGCTCACCGCGACCAGCATGCAGGCCACGCCGGTGACGGCGATCCAGGCCTGCCGGTCGCCGCGCACGGCGGAACGCAGCGTCATGCCCAGCATGACCGCGCCCACGCTGAACGAATAGCCGGCGCCCCAGGCCAGGGCACTGAGCGCGTCGTCGGCCCAGCCCAGGCCCAGCGCGGCCAGGCCGGGCACGCCCAGCAGGAGCAAGGCGCGGCGCGTTACACCGGGCTGGCGCGTCAGACCCAGCATGGCCAGCAGCATCATCGCCAGGCCGATGGAGGAGAAGACCGCCACGTGCGCGAGCAGCCTCGACTCGACAGTGCCCGTCACGGGCAGCAGGCCGAGGAAGGCGATGACGTACAGCGCCGACAGGCCGGCCGAGACGGCCGCCATGTTGGCCACGCGGCGATGCGCGCGCGCAAAGGCCGCGATCGACAGCACCATCATCAGGGCGGCGGTGCCGAAATAGGCCCCCCAGAAGCCCGCGACCAGCGTGTTCATGACCGCGACGATACGACGGTCGCTGCGCTTACACTGTGCCGTTTCTCACGATTGACCGTCCCCTCCGGCCGATGTCCGCCATCTTCAACTTCACTTTCGTCCCCTGGTTCCGGTCGGTCGCGCCCTACATCCACATGCACCGTGGCAAGACCTTCGTGGTCGGTGTCGCAGGCGAGGCCATCGCCGCTGGCAAGCTGCCCGCCATCGCGCAGGACCTGGCGCTGATCCAGAGCATGGGCGTCAAGGTCGTGCTGGTGCACGGCTTCCGCCCCCAGGTGAACGAGCAGCTGCGCGCCAAGGGCCACGAGGCCCGCTACTCGCACGGCATGCGCATCACCGACAGCGTGGCGCTCGATTGCGCCCAGGAGGCCGCGGGCCAGCTACGCTACGAGATCGAGGCCGCGTTCAGCCAGGGCCTGCCCAACACGCCGATGGCCGGCTCCACCGTGCGCGTGATCTCCGGCAACTTCATCACCGCGCGGCCGGTGGGCATCGTCGACGGCGTCGATTTCCAGCATTCGGGCCTGGTGCGCAAGGTCGACATCGCCGGCATCCGGCGCACGCTGGACCACGGCGCGATGGTGCTGCTGTCGCCGTTCGGCTTCTCGCCCACCGGCGAGGCCTTCAACCTCACGATGGAGGAAGTCGCCACCAGCGTGGCCATCGCCATGCAGGCCGACAAGCTGCTGTTCATGACCGAGGTGCCGGGCGTGCGGCTGAACCCCGACGAACCCGAGGGCGAGGACAACCCCATCGACACCGAGCTGCCGCTGGCCGCGGCCGAGCGCCTGCTGGCCGCGCTGCCCACGCCGCAGCAGCCCACCGACATCGCGTTCTACCTGCAGCACTGCGTGAAGGCCTGCAAGGCCGGTGTGGAACGCAGCCACATCATCCCCTTCGCGACCGACGGTGCCCTGCTGCTCGAGATCTACATGCACGACGGCATCGGCACCATGGTGATCGACGAGAAGCTGGAGGAGCTGCGTGAGGCCACGGCCGACGACGTGGGCGGCATCATCCAGCTGATCGAGCCGTTCGAGCGCGACGGCACGCTCGTCAAGCGTGACCGCACCGAGATCGAGCGCGACGTCGCCAACTACACGGTGATCGAGCACGACGGCGTGATCTTCGCGTGCGCCGCGCTCTACCCCTACCCCGAGGCCCGCACCGGCGAGATGGCCGCACTCACGGTGTCGCCGCAGAGCCAGGGCCAGGGCGATGGCGAGAAGGTGCTCAAGCGCATCGAGCAGCGCGCCCGCGCGATGGGCCTGGACAGCATCTTCGTGCTGACGACCCGCACCATGCACTGGTTCCTGAAGCGCGGTTTCGCGCAGGTCGACCCCGAGTGGCTGCCCGAGGCGCGCAAGCGCAAGTACAACTGGGACCGTCGCAGCATGGTGTTCGTGAAGAAACTGGTGTAAACCCCGGTTTCACGGCCGCTGACAAGTCGGCGCGGCTGCTCTATCGTGGGTGCGTGGGTGCGGCCCGCACCCGCCATCGAGGAGACGACGATGCGCAGCCTCATGAGCGCCGCCCCGCCGGTCGAAATCCGCATTCCCTGCGGCAGTGCGTGGTTGCCGGGTGACCTGACCGTGCCGGTCGAATTCATCGGCCTGGTGGTGTTCGCCGACGCCGGCCCCGACGGCCGCCACAACGCCTGCAGCCGCCGCATCGCCCACCGCCTGCACGATGCCGGCATCGCCACCCTGCTGTTCAACCCCCTCACCGCGACCGAGGCCGAGGCGGAAGGCCATCGCGACCCGCACCGCCCCGACGTCGCCCTGCTCACCCGCCGGCTGGAGCTGGCGACCGCCTGGGCCGCCGCGCGCGCGGACGTGCGCGGCATGCCGCTCGGCTTCCTGGCCAAGGGCGCGGGCAGCGCCGCCGCGCTGATCGCCGCGGCGCAGCTCGGGCCGCGCGTATCGGCCATCGTGGCGCACTCCGGCCGGCCCGAACTGGCCGGCGCCGCGGCACTGGGCTCGGTCAGCGCCCCCACCCTGCTGATCGGCGGCCACGAGGATCCATCCGGCCTCGCCCGGCTGGAGCGCGTGCTGGATCTGCTGGGCGGCGTCAAGCGGCTGGCGGTGGTGCCGCGCGCCGGCACGCACCTGGATCACGGCGAGCCGCTCGAACAGGTAGGGGATCTGGCGGCGGCCTGGTTCAGCCGCCATCTGCTGCGCACGGAGCAGCTCGCCTGAGGCGCGCCAGCCGCCCGGGCCGGCGCTGCCCGCTTCAGGCCATCACAGCCTGCGAGCCACCGCGCGGGTCACGGCGGCGCCACTGGCGCAGCACGAGCACCAGGCCGACCACGGTGAAGATCGTGAACCACACGAACGACCAGTTCGCGATGGAGCCGCCGAGGAAAGTCCAGTCGATCTTGGTGCAGTCGCCGCTGCCGCGGAAGATCATCGGGATCGCGCGCTTGAGCGGGAAGGTCTCGATCATCCCGTAGAAGTCACGCCCGCATGAGGCGATCTCGGGCGGGTACCACTGCAGCCAGCTCTGGCGCGCGGCCACGAAGGCGCCGAAGCCGGCGAACAGCACCAGCAGGCCGCCGCTGGCGAGATGGGCCCCGCGACCCTTGAGCGCGGCACCCACGGCCGCGACCACGGCCACCAGGATCAGCGCATAGCGCTGCACGATGCACATGGGGCACGGCTCCAGCTGGGCGGGGCCATGCTGCAGGTAGAGCCCGAAGGCGAGCATGGCCACGCAGATCGCGGCCACGGCGGCCAGCACGCGACGGGGCGCGCTGTCGAACCATTGGAAGAACATGACTGTGATTTTCCCTCAACCGGCGCGGCCGCCGGCGGCAGGGGCCGTCAGCTGGCGCTTTCCACGAACACGCGGGCACGGCGCGGCGTCACCACCAGGGTCTCGCCCTCGCGCAGGCCCAGCGAACGGAAGTGTTCCGCGGGAATCTGCGCCTCGATGATCGGGTCGGCCGCGCGCGGCTCGCCTGCTTGGGTCCCTTCGGCGGGCAGAAGTTCCAGCCGCGCGATGGGGCCGACCACGATGGCGCGGGCGAGCTGCGCCACGATGCCCCGCGGGCGGCCCTGGGCGTCCAGCCCGCCGCCCGGTGCGTAGCGTTCCACGTCCAGGTCGTGCGGGCGCACGTAGGCGGCCGCACGGGCATTCTGCGCCGCCGCATGCTCCGGCGCGGCGAGCTGCAGGCCCGGCAGGTGCACCTCGCCCTCGTGGGCGCGGCCCTGGAACAGGTTCACGTCGCCCAGGAAGCCATAGACGAACGGGCTGGCCGGATGGTCCCACACCTCCTGCGGGGACCCGACCTGCTCCACATGGCCGGCGTTCATCAGCACCACGCGGTCCGCCACCTCCAGGGCCTCTTCCTGGTCATGCGTGACGAAGATGCTGGTGACGTGCAGGTCGTCGTGCAGCCGGCGCAGCCAGCGGCGCAGCTCCTTGCGCACCTTGGCATCGAGCGCGCCAAAGGGCTCGTCGAGCAGCAGCACCTTGGGCTCCACCGCCAGCGCGCGGGCGAGCGCGATGCGCTGCCGCTGGCCGCCGGAGAGCTGCGACGGGAAGCGGTCCGCCAGCCAGTCGAGCTGCACCAGGTTCAGCAGGTCGTGCACCTTGCGGCGGATCACCTCCTCCGACGGCCGTGAGGCGCGCGGCTTCATGCGCAGGCCGAACGCCACGTTGTCGAACACCGTCATGTGGCGGAACAGCGCGTAGTGCTGGAACACGAAGCCCACCTGGCGCTCGCGCACGTGCACGTCGGTGGTGTCCTCGCCGGCGAAGAGGATGCTGCCGGCGTCGGCCGTCTCCAGCCCGGCGATGATGCGCAGCAAGGTTGTCTTGCCGCAGCCCGAGGGCCCCAGCAGCGCCACCAGCTCGCCGGAGCCGATGTCCAGCGACACGTTGGCCAGCGCCTGGAAGTCGCCGAAGTTCTTGCTGACGTTGCGGATCTCGATGCTCATGCGGTCACTCCAGGGGCCAGGGTCCGGGGATGGGACGGGTCGCGCAAGCCAGGCGCTTCCGGCGGCAGCACGGCGGCCGTTTCGAACGCACGCGCCTGCTTCCACTCCGCCACCGACTTGATCGCCAGCGTCACCAGGGCCAGCAGCGCCAGCAGCGAGGCCACCGCGAACGCGGCCACCGACTGGTATTCGTTGTAGAGAATCTCCACGTGCAGCGGCATGGTGTTGGTCTGGCCGCGGATGTGGCCCGACACCACCGACACCGCGCCGAACTCGCCCATGGCGCGCGCGTTGCACAGGATCACGCCGTAGATCAGGCCCCACTTGATGTTGGGCAGGGTGACATGCCAGAAGGTCTGCCAGCCGGTCGCGCCCAGCACGATGGCGGCCTGCTCCTCCTCGTTGCCCTGCGACTGCATCAGCGGAATCAGCTCGCGGGCGATGAACGGGAAGGTGACGAACACCGTGGCCAGCACGATGCCCGGCACCGCGAAGACGATCTTGATGCCGTGCGCAGCCAGCCACGGGCCCAGCCAGCCCTGCGCGCCGAACACCAGCACGTAGATCAGGCCCGCGACCACCGGCGACACCGAGAACGGCAGATCCACCAGCGTGGTGAGGAAGGCCTTGCCGCGGAACTCGTACTTGGCGATGCACCAGGCGGCGGCGACGCCGAACACCAGGTTCAGCGGCACGGCGATGGCCGCCGTGATCAGCGTGAGGCGGATGGCCGACCAGGCATCCGGCTCGCGCAGGCCGTCGAGATAGGCGCCGAAGCCCTTGCGCAGCGCCTCGGCGAACACCGCCGCCAGCGGCAGCACCAGGAACAGCAGCACGAACCCCAGCGCCACCGTGATCAGCGTGTAGCGCACCCAGGCGGGTTCGGTCGTGCTCACGCGCTGGCGGCTCAGGTCCACGGTGCTCATCTCACTGCCCTCCCGAACGGCGCCGCTGCCAGGCCTGCAGGCCGTTGATGACCAGCAGCAACGCGAATGAGAACAGCAGCATCACCAGCGCCACGGCGGTGGCACCGGCGTAGTCGTACTGCTCCAGCTTGCCGATGATGATGAGCGGCGTGATCTCCGAGACCATGGGCATGTTGCCGGCGATGAAGATCACCGAGCCGTACTCGCCGACGGCGCGCGCGAAGGCCATGGCAAAGCCGGTGAGCAGCGCCGGCGCGATGGCCGGGAAGATGACGTGGCGGAAGGTCTGCCAGCGCGTGGCGCCCAGGCAGGCCGCGGCCTCCTCCAGCTCGCGCTCGGACTCCTCCAGCACCGGCTGCACCGTGCGCACCACGAAGGGCAGGCCGATGAAGATGAGCGCGATCAGCACGCCATTGGGGTTGAAGGCGAGCTGGATGCCATGCGGCTCCAGCAGCGAACCGATCCAGCCATTGCCCGCGAGCAGCGCCGTGAGCGAGATGCCGGCCACCGCGGTGGGCAGCGCGAACGGCAGGTCCACCAGCGCATCGACAAACTTGCGGCCAGGAAAGTCGTAGCGCACCAGCACCCAGGCGAGCAGCAGCCCGAAGACCACGTTGACCAGCGCGGCGATGAAGGAGGCGCCGAAGGTGAGCCGATAGGACGCGACCACGCGCGGAGAGGACACCGCCGCCCAGAACTGATCCCAGGTGAGCGTGAAGGTCTTGAACACCAGCGCCGACAGCGGGATCAGCACGATCAGGCTCAGATACAGCACGGTGTAGCCCAGCGTGAGGTGGAAGCCGGGCAGCACCTGGCGGGTGGCCGCGCCCGAGCGGGCCGCGCGCGCGGCGGCCGGTGCGGGCAGCGGGAGGGCAGCAGCGGTCATGGCAGACGGCCCGTCACTTCACCGTGTAGAGCTTGTCGAACTGCCCGCCGTCGTTGAAGTGCACCTTCTGCGCCTCGGACAGCGAACCGAACAGCTCCTGCACCGTGAACTGGGCGATGGGCTTGAACGAGGCCTGGTACTTCTTCAGGATGGCCGGGTTGCGCGGGCGGATGTTGTGCTTCGCTGCGATCTCCTGGCCGGCATCGGAGTAGAGGAAGTCGAGGTACGCCTTCGCGGCTTCAGCCGTGCCCTTCTTCGCCACCGTGCGCTCCACCACCGCCACCGGGTTCTCGGCCACGATGCTGATGGAGGGGTAGACCACGTCGACCTTGTTGGCACCGAATTCACGGTCCACCGAGACCACCTCGGACTCGAAGGTGATCAGCACGTCGCCGATGTTGCGTTGCAGGAAGGCGGTGGTGGCGTCACGCCCGCCACGCGCGAGCACCGGCACGTTGGCGTAGAGCTTGCCCACGAAGACGGCCGCATCGGCGTCGGAGCCGCCCTTCTTCTTCACATAGCCCCAGGCCGCGAGGTAGGCATAGCGGCCGTTGCCACCGGTCTTGGGGTTCACCACCACGACCTGCACACCGGGCTTGACCAGGTCGTCCCAGTCCTTGATGCCCTTGGGGTTGCCGTTGCGGGTGAGGAACAGCATCGTCGACGTCGTGGGCGCCGCGTTGTGCGGGAAGCGCTTGGCCCAGTCCTTCGCGACCACGCCCTTGTCGGCCAGGAACTCCACGTCGGTGGTGGTGTTCATGGTCACCACATCCGCATCCAGGCCGTCGGCCACGGCGCGTGCCTGGGCGCTGGAGCCGGCGTGCGACTGCTCGATCTTCAGGTCCTTGCCGGTCGTCTTCTTGTAGTGGGGCACGAAGGCGGCGTTGATGTCCTTGTAGAACTCGCGCGCCACGTCGTAGCTGACGTTCAGGAGGGATTGCTGGGCGCTGGCCACGCTGCTGGCGGCGATGAGCGCGGCTGCCAGCACGGTCTTGATTCGGGGGTTCATGCTCGGATTCCTCAGGGATGGCACCGGATTCTGGGGATGCGGTCATGAAAACCCAACGAATCATTCGTTGTTTGCATATGCAGGCGATCGGCCTCACAGGAGCGGGCGCAGCTCCCTCGCAGCTTCCTGCAGCATCGGCAGCAGGCCCTCCCGAAGCGCGTCGGCGGTGAGCCGATGCGGGGCCGCCACAACGTTCAGTGCCGCGACGGTACGGCCCTGCATGTCGCGCAGCGGCACGGCCAGGGCGTTCACGCCGAGTTCGTGTTCCTCGCTGGCGACGGCCCAGTCCTGCTCGCGCGCGGTGGCAACCGCGGCGCGGAAGGCCCGGCCATCGACCAGCGTGTGCGGCGTGAGCCGCGGCAGATCCCGCCCCTTCATCCAGGCCTGCAGTTCCGCGCGGGTCTTGGCGGCCAGCAGCACGCGCCCGGTGGAGGTGGCATGGGCCGGCAGGCGCGCGCCCAGGTGCAGGCCGTAGGCGAGCAGGCGCGTCGGGCCGCTGCGGGCAATGATGACGACCTGCTCGCCGTCCAGCACCACGGCGGAGAACGACTCACCGGTGTGCGCGGCCAGCCGGTTCAGCGTGGGCTGGATCACGCGCGGCAGCCGGGCCGAGGCCAGGTAGCTGCCCGAGAAGCGCAGCACCTTGGGCGCCAGCCAGAAGAAGGCCCCGTCGGTCTCCAGGTAGCCGAGCTCGGTGAGCGTGAGCAGATGGCGCCGTGCGGCGGCGCGGGTGAGCCCGGCGCGCTGCGCGGCCAGGGTGGCGTTCAGGCGCTGGCGCTCGGTGTCGAAGCTCTCCAGCACGGCCAGGCCCTTGGCAAGGCCGGCGATGTAGTCCGCGTGGGCAATGGGCATGGCGCCTCCGGTGCGCAGGCATTGCGCGATGATCGCGCAAGCGGGGCGATGATCGCACAACGGATGCCGTGGGCGATGGCAGGATCCTGCCGGAGCCTCCTACAGTGAGCGGCATTCCAGGAGACATTCATGCGTACCCAGGTTGCCATCATCGGCGCCGGCCCCTCGGGCCTGCTGCTCGGCCAGTTGCTGCACAAGGCCGGCATCGACAACGTGATCCTCGAGCGCCAGACCGGTGACTACGTGCTGGGCCGCATCCGCGCCGGCATCCTGGAGCAGGTCACGGTGGACCTGCTGCGCGAGGCGGGCGTCGGCGAGCGCGTGGGCCGCGAGGGCGTGGTCCACCACAGCATCGAGCTGGTCTTCTCCGGCGCGCGGCATCCCATCGACGTGCACGGCCTCACCGGCGGCAAGGTCGTCACCGCCTACGGCCAGACCGAGCTGACGCGCGACCTGATGGAAGCGCGGGCCGCCCAGGGCCTGACCACGGTCTACGAGGCCGCGAACGTGAGCCTGCACGACTTCGACGGCACCCAGCCGGTCGTGCGCTACCAGAAGGACGGACAGACCCACGAACTCGCCTGCGACTTCATCGCCGGCTGCGATGGCTTCCACGGTGCCAGCCGCGCCGCGGTGAAGGACCGCATCACCGAGTACGAGAAGGTCTACCCCTTCGGCTGGCTGGGCGTGCTGGCCGACGTGCCGCCCGTGTCGCCGCACGCCATCGTCTATGGCAACAGCGAGCGCGGCTTCTCGCTGTGCTCCATGCGCAGCCTGACGCGCAGCCGCTACTACGTGCAGTGCCCGCTGGACGACCAGGTGGCAGACTGGAGCGACCAGCGCTTCTGGGATGAACTGCGCCGCCGGCTCGACCCGGAACTGGCCGAGCGCGTGATCACCGGCCCCACCATCGAGAAAAGCATCGCGCCGCTGCGCAGCTTCGTCGCCGAGCCCATGCGCTTTGGCCGGCTGTTCCTGGCCGGGGATGCCGCGCACATCGTGCCGCCCACGGGGGCCAAGGGCCTGAACCTGGCGGCGACCGACGTGAAGTACCTGTCCGGCGCCTTCATCGAGCACTTCCAGGAGCGCTCCGACGCCGGCATCGACACCTACTCGCAGCGCTGCCTGCGCCGCATCTGGAAGGCCGAGCGTTTTTCGTGGTGGCTCACCAGCCTGATGCACCGCTTCCCGGATACCGAGGGCATCGGCCAGAAACTGCAGGAGGCGGAGCTGGACTACCTGGTGAACTCGCGCGCGATGTCCACTGCGCTGGCCGAGAACTACGTCGGCCTGCCGCTCTGAGGCACCGCGCCGGGCCGCGCGCCTACTGGCACGCCGGCGGTGACTGGGGTGGGCCGCACTTCTCCAGGGCGCCTTCCTTGAAGCCCCCATTGGCGAGGCGGAAGCCGCCCCAGCAGGCAGCGCTGGCCTGGTAGGCGCGCTGCCGGAAGGCACAGTCGGACTCACCCGGCTGCTTCGCCGCGGTGCCGGCCGCGCCGCCCTTGTCCGCATCGCCACCGGCGGCGGATGCGGCAGCCTGCGCCGCGACCG
Organism: Ramlibacter sp.; assembly: GCF_041916345.1. GTDB lineage: Bacteria > Pseudomonadota > Gammaproteobacteria > Burkholderiales > Burkholderiaceae_C > Ramlibacter. The sequence continues at coordinate 86,156 of NZ_JAYRZR010000001.1, read as the reverse complement.
CGGCCCGTTGCGTGTCGATCTGCTGCAGGCGGGCACGGTCGGCCGCGGCACGGGTCTGCGCGGCCGCGCGGTCACTGGCCGGCACGTCGTCGCGCGGCATCGGCACCACCTTCACATCCTTCGCGTTGGCAGGCGGCTTGTCGGACAGGTGGACCTGCCCCTTGTCGTCCGTCCAGCGGTACAGGGTCTGGGCGATGGAAGGGCTGGCCAGCACCAGCAGCACGCCGGCGATGGCGCAGACCACGAAGAGACGCGGTGTCATGGGAAGCCTCCGATCCCCATTGTGCGCCCCTCCCTGCGGCCCGTTCAATCGGCGAACTTGCCCCCGGCCTTGATGATCGGCCCCCACTTGTCGATCTCGGCCTTCAGCCAGGCCTGCAGGCCCTCCGGCGTGAGCTTGGCGTCCGGCACGATCTCGGCGCCCAGGTCATCCATGCGCTTGACCACGTCGGGGTCCTTCAGCGCGGCACGCACGGCGGCGTTCATCTTCTCGATCACCGGCTTCGGCGTGCCCTTGGGCGCGTAGATGCCGTGCCAGACCACGACCTCGAAATCCTTCAGGCCCTGCTCGGTCAGCGTGGGGGCGTTGGGCAGCGACTTGATGCGGCTCTTCGTCGTGACGCCGTACAACTTGACGTTGCCGGCCTTGATCTGCGGGATGGTCTGCGTGGTCTGGTCGCACAGCAGGTCGACCTGGCCACCCAGCAGCGCATTCATGGCGGGGGCGGTGCCCTGGAACGGGACCTCGGTGAACTTCAGACCCACGGCGCGCTGGAACAGCATGCCGCACAGCTGCGACACCGCGCCCAGGCCGGCGGTGGCGAGGTTGACCTTCGATTCGTTGGCCTTCAGGTAGGCCAGCAGTTCCTGCAGGTTGGCCGCCGGCATGTCCTTGCGGGCGAGCAGGGTCATGGGCACGTCCACCGCCTGGCTCACGTACTCGAAGTCGGCCAGCGGGTCATAGGCCAGCTTGCGGTACAGCGCGGTGGAGGTCGCCATGCCGTTGTGGTGGATGAAGAAGGTGTAGCCATCGGGTGCCGCCTTGGCGACGGCGCCCGCTGCCACCGTGCCGCCCGCGCCCAGGCGGTTTTCCACCACCACGGACTGGCCGAGCGTCTTGGTCATCGATGCCGCGAACGTGCGGGCCACGACGTCGGTGGGGCCGCCGGCGGCGAACGGCACGACGAGCGCGACGGGCTTGGAGGGCCAGGCGGGCTGCGCCTGCGCGAGGGCCGCGGCGACCACGCCGAGGGCCACGACCATGATCTGCCTGATCTTCATCCGGAGTCTCCTGCTGGGGTTGGAATGCACTGGAAGGTTAGCAAGCCAACGATCCAGCGGCATCCGGGCCTACCCGCCCCGGGCGCGGTGCGCCGGCGCCCATGCTAGGCTCATTGCCCATGAGCAAGACCCCGCCCGCCCTGCACGGCATCCGCATCCTCAGCCTCGCCCTCAACCTGCCCGGCCCCGCCGCGCTGATGCGGTGCCGCCGCATGGGCGCCACCTGCACCAAGATCGAGCCGCCCGCCGGCGACCCGATGGGCCTCTACAACCGGCCGGCCTACGAAGAGCTGCATGAAGGCGTGAAGGTGCTCGTGGCCGACCTCAAGTCGCCGGATGGCCAGGCGGCGCTGCACCAGGAACTCGCGCGCACCGACGTGCTGCTGACCTCGTTCCGCCCGTCGGCGCTGGTCAAGCTGGGCCTCGGCTGGCCCGAGCTGCGCGCCCGCTACCCGAGCCTGAGCCAGGTAGCCATCGTCGGGGCGCCGGGTGATCGCGCCGAGGAGCCAGGCCATGACCTCACATACCTGGCGGACAACGGCCTGATCCCCGGCCTGGAGCTGCCGGCCACGCTGTATGCCGACATGGCCGGCTCGCTGATGGCCGCCGAGGCGGTGCTGCAGGCCGCGCTGCGCCATCATGAGCGCTACGGCGCCAGCGGCGAGGCGCACCCGGCCGGGATGTACCTGGAAGTGGCACTGTCGGATGCCGCCGGCTACCTCGCCCTGCCCCGCCGCTGGGGCCTGACGCAGCCGACCGGCTCAGTCGGCGGCGCGCACGCGGGCTATCGCGTCTATCCGTGCCAGGACGGCCGGGTGGCCGTGGCCGCCCTGGAGCCGCACTTTGCGGCCGCCCTGTGCGCAGCAGCGGGCGTGGCGGCCAGCGACGTGAAGGCCATGTTCGCGCCGGCCACGCACCAGGCCATCGCCGCCTTCCTGGCGGGCCGCACGCGGGCCGAGCTGGATGCGCTGGCCGTGGAGCGCGACATTCCCCTGCACACGATGCCCACCTGAGGCGATCGGCGCACCCGGGCCGCCTCAGCGCGACTTGCGTGGCGGCAGGCCGGTGTGCTGCGTGAGGATGCGGCCCTTGCGCGGCTGCGCCGGCGTGGCGTTCTTGCGCCGCGGGCTGGCATAGCTGCCATCGGTGGCCGGCTGGAAGGTCGGGATGAGGTGCTGCTTGCCGTTGCCGATGAGATCGGCACGGCCCATGGCCTTCAGCGCCTCGCGCAGCAGCGGCCAGTTGTTGGGATCGTGGTAGCGCAGGAAGGCCTTGTGCAACCGCCGGCGTCGATCGCCCTTCACGATGTCCACCGTCTCGCTGGCGCGGCCCACCTTGCGCAGCGGGTTGCGACCGGAGTGGTACATGGCGGTCGCCGTGGCCATCGGGCTCGGGTAGAAGGTCTGCACCTGGTCGGCGCGGAAGCCGTTGCGCTTGAGCCAGAGCGCCAGGTTCATCATGTCCTCATCGCTGGTACCCGGGTGGGCGGCGATGAAGTACGGGATGAGGTACTGCTCCTTGCCCGCCTCCTTCGAGTACTTCTCGAACATCTGGCGGAAGCGCTCATAGCTGCCGATGCCGGGCTTCATCATCTTGCCCAGCGGCCCGGCCTCGGTGTGCTCGGGCGCGATCTTCAGGTAGCCACCCACGTGGTGCTGCACCAGCTCCTTCACGTACTCGGGCGACTGCACCGCCAGGTCATAGCGCAGGCCGGAGCCGATGAGGATCTTCTTGATGCCCTTCAACGCGCGCGCCTTGCGGTACAGCTGCACCAGCGCGCTGTGGTCGGTGTTCAGGTTCGGGCAGATGCCCGGGTACACGCAGCTCGGCTTGCGGCAGGCGGCCTCGATCTCCGGTGAGCGGCAGCCGATGCGGTACATGTTGGCGGTGGGGCCGCCCAGGTCCGACACGACGCCGGTGAAGCCGGGCACCTTGTCCCGGATCTCCTCCACCTCCTGCAGGATGCTCGCCTCGCTGCGGCTCTGGATGATGCGGCCCTCGTGCTCGGTGATGGAGCAGAAGGTGCAGCCGCCGAAGCAGCCGCGCATGATGTTCACGCTGAAGCGGATCATCTCCCAGGCGGGGATCTTGGTCGCCCCGTCGTGCCGGCCGTTCTCGTCGGCGTAGGCCGGGTGCGGGCTGCGCGCGTACGGCAGGCCGAACACGTGGTCCATCTCGGCGGTGGTCAGCGGGATCGGCGGCGGGTTCAGCCACACGTCACGTTCGCCATGCGCCTGCACCAGCGCGCGCGCGTTGCCAGGGTTCGTCTCCAGGTGCAGCACGCGGCTGGCATGGGCGTAGAGCACCGGATCGGACTTGACCTGCTCGTACGACGGCAGACGGATGACCGAGCGGTCGCGCGGCGGCACCGTCACCCGCGCGTTCGCCCGCGGCAGCACGGTGATCGGCTGCGCGCCCGTGTCGTCCTTCGCGCACGCACCGCCCTGCCCCTTGGCCTGCTCGCTGACGGTCTGGTAGGGATTGACGTGCGCCTCCACCCGGCCTGGCTGGTCGACCTCGGTCGAGTCGATCTCGAACCAGCCCTCGGGCGTGGACCGGCGCACGAAGGCGGTGCCACGCACGTCGGTGATCGTGTGCACCGGCTCGCGCGCGGCCAGCCGGTGCGCCACCTCGACCAGCGCGCGCTCGGCGTTGCCGTACAGCAGCAGGTCGCACTTGGCGTCGAGCACGATGCTCTTGCGCACCTTGTCGGACCAGTAGTCGTAGTGCGCGATGCGGCGCAGGCTGCCCTCGATGCCGCCCAGGACGATGGGCACGTCCTTGAAGGCCTCGCGGCAGCGCTGGCTGTAGACGATGGCCGCGCGATCCGGGCGCCGGCCCGCCACGTCACCCGGCGTATAGGCATCGTCGCTGCGCAGCTTGCGATCCGCCGTGTACCGGTTGATCATCGAATCCATGTTGCCGGCGGTCACGCCCCAGAACAGGTTCGGGCGGCCCAGCACCTTGAAGGGTTCGGCGCTCTGCCAGTCGGGCTGGGCGATGATGCCCACGCGGAAGCCCTGGGCCTCCAGCACGCGGCCGATCACGGCCATGCCGAAGCTCGGGTGGTCCACGTAGGCATCGCCAGTGACGAGGATGACGTCGCAGCTGTCCCAGCCGAGCGCGTCCATCTCCCTGCGGCTCATGGGCAGGAAGGGCGTGGGGCCGAAACGGTGCGCCCAGTACTTGCGATAGGCGGTGAGCGGTTTGGCCGCGCGCGGGAAGAACGAGACGTCGACGAGGGCGTTCATGGCGGCGGGCAGAGAGGGCGGATTGTAGGTGCGCCCCTGCCTGCGTGCCGGCCGGATGGGTATTACGTGGGGAAGGCGCGCGCGCCGTGCCTCAGGGGCGGTCGGCGCGCGGCGCGTCCGGGTAGCGGCTGTCCCAGCCGCTGTTGGGGTCGTTGCGCAGGGGCCGGGCCGCCGGTGCGGCGGGTTCGGGCCGCTGCGGGGCCGGGGCGGGCTGCACGCGGTCACGCCGCGGCGGCGGCTGGCTGGGGCGCGCGTGCGGATCCGGCGGCGCCAGCCGGGGCGGGCCGTACGTCGGCGGATGGCCATGGCGGTGACCCGGCGCAGGCACCACCTGGCGGGGCGGCTCCCGGTAGACGGGCGGGTGCGGCGCGTAGGGCAGCGGCCGGGCCGGCACGGGATGCGGGCGCACCCACCGGTCGCGGTCGCGGTACCAGGTGCGGTCCCGGTAGTGGTCGCGCCAGTAGTCGTGCAGGACGAACGCGAGGATGCCCACGCCCACCACGGCCGCCACCGCGGGCAGCGGCTCCCAGTGGTCCTGCCAGGGCACCTGGAGGTTCATGCCGTAGACCCAGCCCCGCGTGGGGCCATAGCTCACGTCGCACCAGCGGTAGTCGGCCAGGCAACCCTGCACGATGACCTGGATGCCGGGGCCCAGCACGGCCACCAGCGGGTAGTCCATGTCGGGGCCGGCGCGCAGGTGCAGCTCCTGCCCGGCCGTGACGACCTGCTGGGCCGAAGCCGCCAGCGGCGCCGCGGCCAGCGCGCCCGCGAGCGCCAAGCGCATGAGATGAGGGGTCATGACCCCGTAGCGCGCGAGCCCCGCGATCCGTTGACACCGTCCGGCGGCGGATGGCCGCGCCGTGCGAAACCGCACGCGGCATACACTGCCGCGGCCCCATCCGGAGACACGCATGCCCGACTTCAGCACCCTGCGCATCACCCAGGACGAGACCCACCCGCGCGTGGCCCGCCTGCTCCTCAACCGGCCCGAGCGCCTGAACGCGATCAATGACGCCATGCCGCGCGAGATCCGCGCCGCGGTGGAATGGGCGAACGCCCAGGACGAGGTGCATGTGATCGTGGTCGAGGGCGCCGGCAAGGGCTTCTGCGGCGGCTACGACCTGGCGCAGTTCGGCGAGGGGCGCATCGACCACCCCTGCCAGCAGGAGCGCCACCCCTGGGACCCGCTCGACGACTACGCCTACATGAAGCGCAATACGGAAGACTTCATGAGCCTGTGGCGCAGCCCCAAGCCCACCATTGCCAAGGTGCACGGCTACGCGGCCGCTGGCGGCAGCGACATCGCGCTCAGCTGCGACCTGCTGGTGATGGCCGAGGATGCCCGCATCGGCTACATGCCCACGCGCGTGTGGGGCTGCCCGACCACCGCGATGTGGACCTACCGCCTCGGCCCCACGCGCGCCAAGCAGCTCATGTTCACCGGCGACACCATCGACGGCCGCAAGGCCCTGGAATGGGGCCTGGCCAACGAGGTGGTGGCGGCCGAGGCGCTGGATGCCGCCACGATGGCGCTGGCCACGCGCATCGCCGGCGTGCCGCGCAGCCACCTGGCCATGCACAAGATGGTGGTCAACCAGGTGCTGCTGAACATGGGCCTGGAGCAGACCCAGAGCCTGGCCACGCTGTTCGACGGCATCACCCGGCACAACCCGGAGGGCCTGTGGTTCCGACGCTATGCCCAGGCCGAAGGCTTCAAAGCCGCGGTCGCCTGGCGCGACAGCGGCCGGCCGATCCCGGAAGGCGACGAGGCCCGCGCGGCCATCCGTGAACTGGAGGCGCGACGGCCCGGCTGACCTGCGGCGGCGACCGGGACTGCGCGGGATGGTATCTTCCAAGGTTTTGTCAACCCGCAGGAGTCGCCCCATGGGCAACAAGATCGTCACCGAAGCCGACCGCAAGCGCACCCCCGCGCCCAAGACCGCCGAAGGCTACCGCATCGCCAAGGAAGGCACCGGCCAGCGCATCAGCCGCGAGCGCGGCACGGCCACGCGCAGCAAGAAGAACCCCGGCAAGCGCGCCGGCAAGGGCGGCTGAGTCCCCGCGGGCCCGATTGCGGCCGGCGGGCGGAACCTTTTGCCCGCCGGCGCGATCTGACCTTCGCAGCGGTTCGTTTCCCTGCGCGCTGCAAGCTTCTCATCAAGGGCTCCGGGGTCGGCATGCCGGCCCCTTTTTTCGCCTGCCCGTTTCATGTCGCGCCCGCGCACCGGCATGTGCGCGCGGGCTTGTGGAAATCTCATGACCCGATCCATCCTGATCTCGTGGCTCCTGGCGCTGGCCGCCGGCGTCGCCTCGGCCCAGACGGCCACCCCCGCGCCCGCCGCCGCCGCTGCCGGCAATGGCAACGGCAAGAAGGAACTCATCAGCCGCATCCTCAAGGTGCAGCAGCCCGGTATCGAGGCCATGGCCCGTGACCTGGCGCGCCAGCCCGCCAACGAACTGCTGTCGCAAGTGGCCGACTACCTGGACAGCCAGGTGCCCGCGGACAAGCGCGAGGCCCTGGCCAAGGGCGCCCAGCAGGACGCCGACCGCTTCTTCCAGGACGTGCACCCGATGGTGCGGGAGCGCGCGCTCAAGCTCGCCCCCACCACCATCGGCACGCTGCTGGAGGAAAGGCTGACCGAGGATGAGCTGCGCCAGGTCGCCGCCATGCTGGAATCGCCGGCCTTCTCGAAGTACCAGGCCCTGGGCGGCGACATGCAGCGGGCCCTGCTCGCCAAGCTGGTGCCCGAACTCAAGCCCCAGGTCGACACCCGCCTGCGCGCGCTCGACGAAGCGCTGGCCAAGCGCCTGGGCGTGGCGCCCGCACTGGCTCAGCCGGCCGGCAACGGAACCGCCGCGCAGCCCGCGCCGGCCGCCGCCGCGAAGCCGCCTGCCAAGAAGTAGCCCCTTCAACGGGCACGCGACTTGCGTGTCCAGTGAACCTGCCGGGGTCTTTTCAAGTTTCTTCCCCGGCTGCTTATCCCCTCGGGGCCTGCGCTCCCAGGGGATTTTTTCGTTCCGTGCCACGCCGCTGGCAGGCCGGGACTGACAAGACACGCGCGCGTTCGAACAGTTTTGTCAGCTGAGCGCTGGCAAACCCTGGACGCACGCGCCCGGTTGCCATCATTTTTGTAGCGCCCAGCCCACAGAATGCGGGCCTGAACGCCTCCGGGACTGGACGAGTCCGGCGCAAGCTACAAAAATTGTAGCGATGGCCGCCACCACGCCCACTTCTGCCTTCGCGACCTACTACGACGTGCTCCAGGTCGAGCGCGGCGCGCCGCCCGAGCGCGTGCGAGCCGCCTATCGTCGCCTCGCCCAGAAGTACCACCCCGACAAGATGCCCGGCAACGCCAACGCCCCCCGTGCGATGGCCGCGATCAACGCCGCCTACGACGTGCTGAAGGACCCGGACCGTCGGGCCGAGCATGACCGCTGGATCCGTCGCGCCGAGGAAGCCAGCCGACCCATGCCGCTGGAAGTGCCGGAGGCACCGGCCGACCTGTGGACCTTCATGCACCCCGCCCGCAGCTGGCCCTGGTACCTGCTGTTCGCCACCCTGCTGGCGGCCGTGGGCACCATCACGGCGGCGGTGTACCTCACGGCCATGCCGGCGCGGTCCGGCGCGCATCCGCCCGGGTTGATGGCGGGCGACCCCTGCCGACCGGCCGCCGCCGGCCAGCCGGCCTGCGCACCGCGCCGCTGAGCCCCCGCACCGGCCCGTCCGCTCAAGCCGGGCGGTTGCCCGTTGCGTGCTGATGCGCCAGGCGCGCCTCTTCCCGCAGGGCCTGCGTGCTGCGCTGCTCGCGCAGGCGGTGATCCACCAGCAGCCGGAAGAACCAGGGCACGAAGAAGATCGCCAGGAAGGTCGCGGCCAGCATGCCGCCCATCACGCCCGTGCCCACCGACACCCGGGCGCCGGCACCGGCACCCGATGAGAAGGCGAGCGGCGCGACGCCCAGGATGAAGGCGAGCGAGGTCATCACGATCGGGCGGAATCGCAGGCGCGCGGCCTCCAGCGCGGCGGCCGACGCGCTCATGCCCTCCGCGACCTTCAGCGACGCGTACTCCACGATCAGGATGGCGTTCTTCGCGGCCAGGCCGAGCAGCGTGACCAGCCCGATCTGGAAATACACGTCGTTCGTCAGTCCGCGCAGCGACACCGCGGCCAGGGCGCCGAAGGTGCCGAAGGGCAGCGCCAGCAGCACCGACAGCGGCAGTGACCAGCGCTCGTACTGGGCCGCCAGGATCAGGAACACCATCAGCGCCCCGAGCGCCAGCGCCAGGCCCGATGTACCGCTGGAGCGCTTCTCCTGGAACGAGGCGCCGCCCCAGTCGAAGCTGAAGTCCAGCGGCAGCACGCGCGTGGCGATGCGCTCCACCTCCGCGATGGCCTGGCCCGAGCTGACCCCGGGCGCGCCCTGGCCGAACAGCTTGACCGCCGGCAGGTTGTTGAAGCGGTCCAGCGTCTCCGGGCCGGCCGCGTGCCGCACCGTCGCCAGCGCGGAGACCGGCACCATCTCGCCCTTGTCGGACCGCACCCACATGCGGCCGATGTCCTCGGGCTGGCGGCGGTAGGCCGGATCCGCCGACATCAGTACCTGCCAGGTGCGACCGGCCTTGTTGAAGTCGTTCACGTAGTAGGAGCCCAGCGTCGCCGCCAGCGTGTCGAACACGGCGTCCACCGGCACGCCGAGCGCCTTGGCACGCGCGCGGTCCACGTCCACGTAGAGCTGGGGCGTGGCCGCCCGCCAGAGCGTCTGCACGCCCGCGAGCTGCTTGCTCTGCATCACCGCGGCCTGGAACTGCTGCGTCACTTCGGACAGGCGGGCCGGGCCGCCCTCGCCCCGGTTCTGGATGTAGAACTCGAAGCCGCCCGCGTTGCCCAGGCCGAAGATCGGCGGCGGGTTGAAGGCGAGCACGAGCGCCTCCTGGATGCCCGCGGTCTTCATGAACAGTTCGCCCACCAGGGCCTGCACCGGCACCTGGCGCTCGTCCCAGTGCTTCTGCGTCACGAAGATGGTGGCCGCGTTGTTGCGGAAGCCCCCGCCCAGGAAGTCGAAGCCGGCAAACGAGACGGCGTCCAGGTTGTTGGGGTTGGAGCGGATCACCTCCAGCACCTGGTTGACCACCTTGTCGGTGCGCTCGAGCGAGGCCCCATCCGGCAGGATGACCGCGGCAATGTAGAAGCCCTGGTCTTCATCCGGCACCAGCGATCCCGGCGTGGCGCGCCACAGGCCGGCGGTGACGGCCACCATGCCCACGAACAGCGCCAGCGCGATGCCGCCCCGGCGCAGCAGGAAGCCCACGCCCGAGGTGTAGTGGTGGGTGACCGCGCCGAAGCCGCGGTTGAAGGCCGCGAAGACGCGGTTCTCGCCCTTGTGCTCGCGCTTGAGGATCAGCACGCACAGCGCCGGCGTCAGCGTGAGCGCCACCACGCCGGAGATGACGACGGCGATGGAGATGGTGATGGCGAACTGGCGGTACAGCTCGCCGGTGAGGCCGCCGAGAAAGGCGATGGGCACGAACACCGCGCACAGCACCAGCACGATGGCGATCACCGGGCCAGTCACCTCCCGCATGGCCTGCACGGCGGCCTCCCGCGCGGGCAGGTGCTCCTCGTGCATGATGCGTTCCACGTTCTCCAGCACCACGATGGCGTCGTCCACCACGATGCCGATCGCCAGCACCATGCCGAACAGCGTGAGCGTGTTGATCGAGTAGCCCAGCAGCAGCAGGCCGGCAATGGTGCCGATCAGCGACACGGGCACGGCCAGCGTGGGGATCAGCGTGGCGCGCCAGTTCTGCAGGAAGACGAACACCACCAGGAACACCAGCACCATGGCCTCGGCCAGGGTCTTCAGCACCTCGCGGATGGAGACCTCGACGAAGCGTGTGGTGTCGTACGGGATCGAGTAGCTCAGGCCGTCGGGAAAGCGCTGCGAGAGGCCGGCCATGACCGACTTCACCTCGCCCGCCACCTCCAGCGCATTCGCGCCGGGCTGCAGGAAGATGCCCACCAGCGTGGCCGGCTTGCCGTTGATGCGACCGATGAAGTCGTAGTCGCGGCTGCCCAGCTCCACCCGCGCCACGTCTCGCAGGCGCACCGCGGAGCCGTCGGGCTGCGAGCGCAGCAGGATGTCCTCGAACTGCGCCGGCTCGGTCAGTCGCCCGCGGGTGGTGATGGTGTAGACCAGCTCCTGCCGGCCGCTGGTGGGCGCCTGGCCCACCTTGCCCGCGGCGAACTGCGCGTTCTGCTCGTTGATGGCGCGCGCCACGTCCGCGGTGGTCAGCTTCAGCTGCGCCAGGCGATCGGGCTTGAGCCAGATGCGCATGGCGTAGTCCTTGGCGCCGAAGATCTGCACGTTGGTGGTGCCGGGCACCCGCTTGAGCGCGTCCAGCACGTTCAGGGTGACGTAGTTGCTGGTGTACAGGTCGTCGTAGCGGCCGTCCGGCGCATAGAACGCCAGCACCTGCAGGAAGGAAGACGAACCCTTCTCCACCGTCACGCCCTGGCGGCGCACCTCCTGCGGCAGGCGTGGCTCTGCCTGCTTGACGCGGTTGTTCACGTTCAGCGCGGCCTGGTTGACGTCGGTGCCGATCTCGAACGTCACCTGGATCTGGACCACGCCGTTGCCCGCCGAGGTGGAGCTCATGTAGAGCATGCGCTCGACGCCATTGATGGCGTTCTCGATCGGCGCGGCGACGGTCTGCTCCAGCACCTGGGCGCTGGCGCCGGGGTAGATCGCCTGCACCGTGACGACCGGGGGCGCGATCTCGGGGTACTGCGCCACCGGCAGCACGCGCATCGCGGCCAGGCCGGCGATCATGATGAAGATGGAGAGCACCGCCGCGAAGATCGGGCGGTCGATGAAGAAGCGGGAGAACATGTGCCCCCCTTACTGCTTCACGGGGGCGGAGGCCGCGCCGGCCGGCGGCGCCACCTGCACCGGCGCACCGGGCCCGATGCGCATGAGGCCGTCCACGATGACCTGGTCGCCGGCCTTCAGGCCGGAACGGATCACCCAGCCCTTGCCATCCGGCAGGTCCACCCATTCGCCCGCCTGCACCGGCCGCATGGTGGCCACCGGCGCGCCCTTCAACTCCGGCTTGTCGGAGGGCGCCAGCACGTAGACGAACTTGCCCTGCGGCCCCTCGAGCACGGCACGTTGCGGCACGTGCATCACGTCGGGTCGCGTGGCGCCAGTCAGCCGCACGCGCACGAACTGGCCGGGCTTGAGCCGGCCGTCGGCGTTCGGCAGCTCGGCCTGCGAGCGCACGGTCCCCGTGCCGGCGTCGACCAGCGGCTCGCTGAAGACCAGCCGGCCGCCCGCGCCCAGCGGCGTGCCGTCGGCGGCCTGTACCTGGACCGAGAAGCCCTGCGGCGGCAACAGCAGGCGGCCTTCGCGCTGGTCGGCCTGCATGCGGGCCTGCTCGGCGTCCGGGACGCCGAAGACCACCTTCAGCGGGTGCAGCTGCACGATCGTCGTCAGCAGGACGTCCGGGCCGGACACGAGGCTGCCTTCCGACTTGGCGGCTCCCCCAGCGACGCCGGCCACCGGCGCCACCACCTGGGTGTAGCCGAGGTTCAGCCGGGCCTCGCTCACCCGCGCCGCCGCCGCCTTGGCATCGGCCTCGGCCACGTCGCGCGCGGCCAGCGCGTCATCCAGGTCCCGCCGGCTCACCACGCCGCTTTCCGCCAGCGGCTGCAGGCGCTCCACCAGGCGCCGGGCGTTGGCCCCCCTCGCCTGCACGGCGGCGAGATCGGCCTCGGCGCGGGCCAGCGCCGTCTGGAAAGGCACCGGGTCGATGGTGAACAGCGACTGGCCGGCGCGCACGGGCTGGCCCTCGGTGTAGTTGCGCTTCTGCAGGATGCCGGTGACGCGCGCGCGCACCTCGACTTCGCGCGAGCCCTGCGTCTGGCCGGAGAACTCGAAGGCGACCGGCAGCGTGCCCGGCTGTACCGTGACCACGCTCACCGCTGGCGGCGGGCCACCGAAGCCGGGCGGCGCGCCGCCGCCCTGTCCGCCGCCGCACGCGGCCAGCAGCAGCGCAGCTGCCGTCGCCGCCCAAGCGGCCATCGTCCTCCCTGTCGCGCGCTCCCGGCGTGCGATCGATCCGTCTTGCATGTCTGGCATCCTCGTGAGATGGAAATCCCGCGGGGGTGCTGCGGGTCAGGCGGGCGATGTTACCGAGGCTTGCAGGATCTTGCTGGCCACCCGCCTGCAGCCTGCTGACATAGCGGCGTCAGGGGCGTGGTGACTCCCGGGCGAGCAGCACCGCCTTGTGATCCATGAAGTGCACCCGCCAGCCGTCAGCGCGCAGGTTCGACATGCGCCGGACGCGCTCATCGAAATCCTCGCGCATCAGCAGCATGTAGCGCACGTCATAGTGGGCGACGAAGGCGCGCAGGCGCTCCTCGTCGTTCAGCAGGTCGAGGATGGAGATGAAGTAGGAGTCGCCATAGGAGTCCATGCGCGAGTCCATCACCGGCTTCAGGCGCGGCCAGGCCCGGTGGATCAGTTCGGCGCCGAGCACGAAGTGGTTCAGCACGTTGCCCTGCAGCGCCGGATCCTCGATCTTCTCGCGCATCATCAGCGTGAAGTTGGCCGAGGGCGCGAAGTACGGCCAGGCACCGTAGCCATTGCCGTGTTTCACCACCAGCGCGATGCCCAGCGCGGCGAGCGCCGTGGTGCCTGCCAGCAGGGCCCGCTCAACCGCGGCGCGCGGCCGCCAGCCGATCGCGCGCGCGCAGGGCAGGAGGGCGATGAACCCGAACAGCACCGGAAAGCGCAGCGCCCGGAAGGCCAGCACGCTGAAGGCGGCCAGCAGCAGCCAGTCGGCCCAGCGGAGGCGGTCCCGCCGCAGCACGGCCACCAGCCAGCTCAGGGCGAACACGGCCAGGAACAGCAGCACGAACCGGGTGTCGATGTACTTCGGCGTCAGCGTGGGCAGCCACTCGGTCAGGAAGGTCCGCGCCACCTGGGAGCGCGTCAGTTCGAAGGCGAACGTGTACATGCCCCAGCCGAGCGGATTGACCAGGCTCGCCAGCGCCATGGCAAGGGCCAGCAGCGCATACGGCCCACCGGCACGAAGGGCGGCCGGCAGCCAGACGGTTCGGTCCCGGGACCGCAGGGGCCAAGCAGCCTGGGCGCCCTCGCCGGTGGCGAACAGCCCGGCGACGACTGGCCCGAGCAGGAACGACCCGTGCGAGTTGGCCCAGATCAAGGCGATCGGCAGGCCCCAGAGCAGCCGCCGCCAGCGGCCGTCCTGCTGGCAGGCCACAAGAAGGTGCAGCAGCCACAGCAGCAGGAGCAGCGCCACGATCTCCGGCCGCAGGTAGTGGCGATAGTTCGCGACCGCGACCGCAACCAGCCCCAGCAGAAGGCTGGCGCCGAGGCTGTGCGTCAGGCGCCAGGCCAGGCGGGCCGCCAGGCCGAACAGCAGCAGACCGAGCGCGCCCAGCACCAATCGCAGGTTGTCCTCACCCACGGTCACGATGAACCCATGGAACAGGACCGAAGGCAGCCACTCGTGGACGTTGAAGGGCCGGTCACGCACCTCGGTGAAGGGGAACAGCAGGGTGCGCGGGATCTCACCGTTCTCGATGATCCAGCGACCCACGCGCGCCTGCAGCCAGAAGTCGTTGCTCTGCATCGGCACGCAGGTCGCGATGGTGACGAGGACCAGCGTTGCCACGAGGGCGGCGATGGCCAGCGGCCCGCCGCGCTCGCGCCGACGTGGGGCCGACCCTGCCGGATCCGGAGGGGTCGCTTCGGCAGCGGCGCTCATCCGCGCCTCCAGGTGACTGCACGGCTCGCCACGTAGTTCCACACCGTGCCGACGAAGACGCCGGCCACAGCCGCGAGCAGCCAGGCGCCCTGCGAACGGTCGAAGATGGCACTGGCCACGCCGACGTTGGCCACCACGCCCAATCCGCAGACGCCGTAGAAGCTGAGCAGGCCGCGCAGCCAGCCCAGGCCGCGGTGGCGGCGGTCCCGGTAGGTGAAGACGTTGTTCAAGGCATAGTTCGTGGTCATCGCGGTCATCGTCGCCGCCGTCTGCGCCGCGTCGAAGCCGACGCGCACGCCGCGGAAAAGGGCCCACAGCACGGCCATGTGCACCAGCACGCCCGAGGCGCCCACCAGTGCGTACATCACGAAGCGCGCAGGCACCCAGCGGCCGATGCGCTTGTCGATCAGCAGCAGGGCGAACTCCCACGCCACGGCCGAATCCAGCTTGCTGACACCGGCCAGGCGCGGACGGAACTGGTACGGGACCTCCGCCACGCGGGGCGGCTGGGGCGCGGAGGCCAGGATGTCCAGCAGGATCTTGTATCCCTCGCCGGACAGACGCCGCACGGCGCCCTCGAACACGCTGCGGCGCAGGGCGAAGAAGCCGCTCATCGGATCGGCCAGCGGCACATGGAGAACGGCGCCCGCGAGCCAGGTGGCGACGCGGCTCATGGCCTCGCGGCCGGCGTCGAAGCCCTCGCCCACCCCGCCGCCGGCGACGTAGCGGCTGCCCACCACCACTTCGGCCTGGTTCGCATCCAGCAGGGCCAGCATGCGCGGCAGCACCGACTCGTCATGCTGCAGATCGGCATCCATCACCGCCACCAGCGGCGCGGACGTGCTGAGGATGCCCTCGATCACCGCGCGCGAGAGACCGCGCCGGCCCAGGCGCAGCAGGCAGCGCACATGGGGTTTTTCCCGGGCCAGCGCCTGGACGACGGCCGCCGTGCCATCGGGTGAATCGTCATCGACGAAGACCACCTCCCAGGGGCGCCCGGCCAATACCTGCTCCAGCCGCGCGACCAGCGGGGCGATGTTCGGGGCCTCGTTGAACGTGGGCACGACCACGGCCAAGGCCGGCTGCGCGACCGCAGCGTGCTTCTCGACAGGCGAGACCATCAGTGCCTGGACAGAAGCCGCAGCACCGCCTGGGCGAACAAGGCCGGCTTCTCCTGCGGCAGGTTATGGCCTGCGCCCGGGACGATGTGGTGCTCGCGCGGCCCGGTGAAGCGCGCCGCGTGGGCGGATGCGGGCGATGGGGGCCGCACGCCGTCATCCTCGCCGTCGAAGGTGATGGTGGGCACGGTGATCGGCGGCTGCGCCGCGAGCTGCCGCTCGATCTCGGCATAGGCCGGATCGCCGGGCACCAGGTTGTAGCGGTGCCGGTAGGAATGGATCACGACCTCGACGAAGTCCGAGTTGTCGAACGCCGGCGCCGTGCGCTCGAAGGTCGCGGCGTCGAAGCGCCAGGTGGGCGACCAGGTCTCCCACAGCAGCCGGGCGATGCCGCGGCGGTGGCGCCGCAGGCCCTCGCGCCCGCGCTCGGAGTGGAAGTAGTACTGGTACCAGAGGCTGCGCTCGTTGGCGGGCGTGTCGGGCTCCAGCGCCCGCGAGTGGTCGAAGAGGTTGTAGTTCTTGTAGGAGACGAGGCCTGTGCAGCGCGCGGGCCACAAGGCCGCGACCACGCAGCAGGCGCGCCCGCCCCAGTCGTAGCCCGCCAGCACGGCGCGCGGGATGGCAAGCGCATCCATCAGCGCCAGCAGATCGGCGCCCAGCGCGGCCTGCTCGCCCGAGCGCGGCGTGGCGGCGTCCCGGAAGCGGGTGGGACCATAGCCGCGCAGGTAGGGCACGATCACGCGGCAGCCCGCCTGCGTGAGCGGCGGGACGACTTCGGCGAAGGCGTGGATGTCATACGGGAAGCCGTGCATCAGGAAGACGACCGGCCCGTCAGCAGGGCCGGCGTCCACGTACGAGACGTCGAGCGGACCGGCCTGGATGGACTTCAGGGGCGCGAAAGCGGACATGGCGGAAGCTTGCCACAAACGCGTGTCTGCAGCGCTACCACCCCAGCCCGAACCGCAGCGCCAGCATCACGCCGGTGCCGCAGACGATGGTGCCGAACAGGCTGGGCCGCCAGATGTAGAACGCCAGGCCCGCCGCCGCGCCGAACACACGTGGGTCGCGCCAGTCCGTGATGAGGTGGCCCCGCGTGAGCACCAGTTCCGGCGCCACCACGGCCGTGAGCGCCGCCACCGGCGCATAGCGCAGGCCCTCGCGCAACCAGGCCGGCATGGGCAGTTCGTCCCGGGTGAGCATGAAGGCCGAGCGGCACAGCAGCACCACCAGCGCCATGCCGATGATGGTGATCAGCATCTCCCCCTGGCTCATCGGCTGGCGCGCCCCCGCAGCGCCGCGACACGCTCGCCCAGCACACCCACCGCCACGGCCGCCGCGATGGCCACCACCACGTTCAGCTTCATGGGCAAGGCGTAGGCGGCCACCGCGGCGCAGGCCGCGACCACGGCCGCGGCCCACGACGACGGCGTGCGAAGCTGGGTGCAGGTCAGCGCCAGCAGCGCCATCACCCCCGCGAAGCCGAGTCCCCAGGAGGCCGGGATGCCACTGCCCAGCAGGATGCCGGTGCTGATGGCCACCTGCCAGAAGCCGAAGCTCACGATGGCGCTGCCCAGGAAATAGTCCGTGTAGGCCACGCCCGGCAAGGCCTGCGTCTCCGGAAACCGCCGCGCGAACACGGCGAAGTTGGTGTCCCCCATCAGGAAGCTGATGCCGATGCGACGGCCCAGCGGCAGGTGCCGGAAGAAGGGTCGGAAGTGGAAGCTGAAGGCCATGAAGCGCAGGCTGACGCACAGCGTGGTGCCCCACACGACCCACACCGGCGCATCCGCTGCGATCAAGGGCAGCGCCGCGATCTGCGCCGAGCCGGCGTAGGTGACCAGGGACATCAGCAGCGCCAGCGGCACGCCCATCCCGCTCTTGGCCATGGCGACACCGGCCACCAGGCCCCAGGAGGCGATGCCCAGGGCGATGGGCAGCGTCTCGCGCGCACCTTCGCGCACCAGCGGGCGGCGGCTGAACGCGAGCGCCTGGGCGCGCAGCGAGGCAAGACGGGAACTCAGGGCGCGGTCCTCCTTGGAGGAGCGATTGTCGCCTGAGGCCGCACCGCCCCTGGCACGGGGCGCATTGGCTGCCCGGGTGTATCGCCGGCTATTGGCCCTGCTTCGGGCGGCGCCTCATACTGCGCGGGATGAGTGATGACGACATTTGCCACCTGTCGGCCACGGCCATCGTGGCCGCCGTGCGCGCCCGTGAGCTGACCGCCACGCGCGTGCTCGAGAACCACCTTGCCCGCACCGCGCGTCTCGAGCCGGCCCTGAACACCTACGTGACACTCGACACCGAGGGCGCGCTGCGCGCCGCCGACCGGGTGGACCGGGCGATAGCGGAGGGCACCGACCCCGGCCCGCTCGCGGGCCTGCCGGTCAGCGTGAAGGACCTGATCGCCGTCGGCGGCCTGCGGCAGACCTTCGGCTCGCGCCTGTTCAAGGACAACGTGGCCGCGGCGGATGCACCGTCCGTGGAGCGGCTGCGCCGGGCGGGCGCCGTCATCACCGGCAAGACGACCACCAGCGAGCTGGGCTCCAAGGCCGTGGGCGACTCCCCCTTGACGGGCGCCACCCGCAACCCGTGGAACCGGCAGGCCACGCCCGGTGGCTCCAGCGCCGGCGCCGCAGCCGGAGTCGCCGCCGGATTGGTGCCCGCGGCGCTGGGCACCGATGGGGGCGGCTCCATCCGCATCCCGGCCTCCTTCTGCGGCCTGGTGGGCTTCAAGGCAAGCTTCGGCCGCGTGCCGGTGTGGCCTGCATCCGCCACGCCCTCGGTGGCGCATGTGGCCCCGATCGCCCGCGACGTGCAGGATGTCGCCCTGCTGCTGGACGTGATCACAGGCCATGACTCGCGCGATCCGGGCAGCGTGCCCGCGCCGCCAATGGCCGCCAGCGCGCAGATCGGCTTGCCGATTCGCGGCCTGCGCATCGGCTGGGTTTCCTCGCTGGGCTACGGCACCGCGGACAGCGAGATCATCGGCCTTTGCCTGGCAGCGGCCCGCCGGCTGACGGACGAGGGGGCCATGGTGGCGGCGATGGACCGCCCCCTGTTCGATGCGGACCCGAACGGCGCCTGGAACGAGGTGTTCTACGGCGCCATCGGCGCCCGCGTGCGGCAACAGGCCGGTGATGACATCGCCCAGGCCGACATCGACGAGGCCTTGAAGCGCGTGTTGCTGCAGCGCGGCCCGGACCGCCCGCCGGAAGAAGTCGCGCGGCTGCGCGCCGATGGCGTGCGCCAGGTCGAGGAAGCCTTCACGCGCTTCGATGTGCTCGCCATGCCCACGATGCCCGTCACGGCCCCGCCACTGGGGGTCGACGTGCCGGGCGGTCACGAGGGCCGCAACCCGGTGGACTGGTCGTACTTCACCTACCCGTTCAACCTGAGCGGGAACCCGGCGGTTTCGATGCCTGTCGGCCTGGCATCGAACGGCATGCCCTTCGGCCTGCAACTGGTGGCAGCGCGCGGCAACGATGAGACGCTGATCGCCGTGGCGTCGGCCTTCGAGCGCATCAACCGCTTCAGGGACCGGCCTTCAATCGCCTGACAGCTGCGCGAGCACCGCCCGGGCGGGTGCCTCCCGCCACGCGATCATCGGTCCCGTGTTCACCCGCGTGCGGCCATACACGAGCCAGACCACGTCCACCTCGCCGATTTCCTTGTCGATGCGGAAACGGCCAGGGTGGTCGTGCGCGACGTCCAGCGAGGTGAAGCCCGAGTCGAACTCGCCAGCCAGCAGGCGGCGCGCGGTATCGGAATTGGAAAGCGTATGCACCTCCCGCTTGTAGCGGGACGGCTCGAAGTAGCCTGCGGTGGGCAGGATGTAGCCCACGGACTCCGGCGTCTCGACATCGGCGCGCGTGAGCAGGCCCATGGGGCGCGTGCGGCCGATGAAGCAGTCGATGATGAAGACCTCCCGGTGATGCACCTCGATGGTCTCGGCGACGTGGTGATGCGCGCAGACCTGGATCATCAGGTCCACCTCGCCGCGGCGCAGCATCTCCACCGCCTCGATGAAGTTGTCGATGAACACCACCTCAGCACCGTGCAGCGCGTGAAAGTCGATGTAGCGCCGGGTGTTCAGGTCGTGGTTGCTGCCAGCCGGGCCGAGGGTTGCAATTTTCAAGGCCGTTCCAGTAGAGTCGAAAGCGCCAGCCTAGCGCCAAGGCGCGGCCAGTGCTGTATCTGGAGAGCGTGACCGTGTCCCCCCATCCCACCATCCTTGCATCATGGGACGCCTGCCTGGGCCACACGGCCGAGTGGCTCGCCACGCCGTCCCTCGGCCAGGTGCGCCAGATGACGGCGGGGACCCTGCTGTACGCGCAGGGCATGCCCCACAGATGTTTCTACCTGATCCGCGAAGGCTATGTGCAATGCGCCATGCTGCATGGCAGTGGCCGCCGTCTCCTGCTGGAGCTGATGGGGCCCGGCACGATGTTCGGCGAGGGCGCGGCGTTCGACGGCCTGCCCCGCTACGTCGATGCCCAGGCCGTGACCGACGTCGTGGTGTCGGCCTATGCACCGGAAGACATCGTCGGCGCGGGCGAACGGGCCACCGCGCTGATGGCGGACATCATCCGCATCATGGCCAGCAAGCAGCGCGTGCTGGCCAGCAAGCTGCTGGCCTTCAACAGCGAGGATCCCGAGGAGCGACTTCGCCACCTGCTGCACAAGCTGGTCTCGGTGCAGCGACGCGCCAGCCCGGACACGGCACGCGCACGCCAGGTGTGGCTGAGCCAGGAGAACCTGGGCGAGATGTGCGGCATGAGCCGCATCAGCGCGGCCAGGGCCCTGCGGCGACTGGCCGAACTCGGCCTCGTCCGCACGCATCCGCGCTTCGTGGAGGTGCTGGACCCCGCTGGCCTCGCCGTCGGCTGACCGCGCGCTGTATCTCCAGCTATAGAGGCGGACCCAGGGCGGCGCCTAGCATGAGGGAGACGCCCCCATGAGGACACCCATGCTTCGAACCCTCCGCCTGGCACTTGCCTTTGTCGCCGCCGCGCTGGCCTGCGCGCCCGCCCTCGCCCAGACCTATCCCGCCCGGCCCATCAGCCTGGTCGTGCCCTACGGCGCCGGTGGCGGCACGGATCTGTTCGCCCGTGCCTATGCCACGGAACTGGGCAACCGGCTGAAGCAGTCCGTGGTCGTGGAGA
Organism: Ramlibacter sp.; assembly: GCF_041916345.1. Classification (GTDB taxonomy): domain Bacteria; phylum Pseudomonadota; class Gammaproteobacteria; order Burkholderiales; family Burkholderiaceae_C; genus Ramlibacter. The sequence goes on along the minus strand of NZ_JAYRZR010000001.1, from coordinate 65,552 downwards.
ACGTGCCGGGCGCCGGCGGCACCATCGGCGTGCAGCGGGTGAGCGGCGCCACGCCCGACGGCTACACGCTGGTGGTGAGCAACGGCATCGAGTTCGAGATGCTCCAGATGGCGGACCCCGACAGCGCCAAGGGCCGCAGGACCCAGCTGCAGCCGGTGGCGCTGATCGGCACCCAGCCGATGGTGCTGGTGGCCCGGGCAGGCCTCGGGTTCAAGGCAGCGGACGACCTCGTCAAGGCCGCCAAGGCGAAGCCCGGCGCCCTGTCGCTGGCCTCGTCTGGCCCCGGCACGAGCCTGCACCTCGCCGGCGAGATGATCAAGAAGGCCGCCGGCATCGAGCTGCTCAACGTCCCCTACAAGAGCGCCCCGCAGATCGTGACCGATCTGGTGGCAGGGAACGTGGACCTGGCCGTGCTGACCGTGCCATCCGCCGCCGCGCACATCCGCAGTGGCGCCCTGTCCGCGCTGGGCGTGACCGATGTGGCGCGGTCGCCCGCGCTGCCTGATGTGCCAATGCTCAGCGAGTCGGCCACCTTCAAGGGGATCGACACGAAGGTCTGGTACGCCATCTTCGGCCCGCCCGGCCTGCCGGCCGGCATCGCCCAGACCCTGGCAGATACCACCCAGGCGATGACGAAGGACCCGGCCTTCCGGGACAAGCTGGTCGCGATGATGATCACGCCGGCGACCAGTGGCAGCGCGGCCGAGCTGGAGGCGATGCGCGCCACGCAGCTCGCGAACTTCCAGCGGGCGCTGGCCGGCGGCAAGTAGCGCCGGCCCGCTGCTGACCTACCGCCCGCCCAACCCCATCGCCCGCGTGATCACCTCCTTCATGATCTCGTTGGTGCCGCCGTAGATGCGCTGCACGCGCGCGTCGGCATAGGCGCGGGTGATGGGGTACTCCCACATGTAGCCGTAGCCGCCGTGCAGCTGCACGCATTCGTCCATCACCTTGCACTGCAGGTCGCTCGTCCAGTACTTGGCCATGCTGGCGGTGGCGGTGTCCAGCTTGTCCTGCAGCACCAGCTCCAGGCACTTGTCGACGAAGACGCGGGCCACCTGCACCTCGGTCTGCAGCTCGGCCAGCGTGTAGCGCGTGTTCTGGAAAGCGGCGACCGGCTGGCCGAAGACCTTGCGGTCCTTCACGTACTGCACCGTCCAGTCAATGGCGGCCTGGGCGGCGGCCACCGCGCCGATGGCGATCTGGATGCGCTCCCAGGGCAGCTGCTCCATCAGACAGATGAAGCCGCGGCCCTCGAAGGCGGCGCCGCCCAGCAGGTTCTCCGCCGGCACGCGCACGTTGTCGAAGAACAGCTCCGAGGTGTCCTGCGCCTTCAGGCCCAGCTTCTTCAGGCGCTTGCCCTTCTCGAAGCCGGGCATGCCGCGCTCCACGAGCATCAGGCTCGTGCCCTTGGCGCCGGCGGCCGGATCGGTCTTGGCCACCACGATCACCAGGTCGGCATGCCAGCCGTTGGTGATGAAGGTCTTGCTGCCATTGAGCAGGTAGCTGCCGTCGGCCTGCCGGATGGCCGTGGTCTTGATGCCCTGCAGGTCGCTGCCGGCCGCCGGCTCGCTCATCGCGATGGCGCCCACCAGCTCCCCGCTGGCGAGCCGCGGCAGGTAGCGCTGCTTCTGCTCCTCGGTACCGTAGTGCAGGATGTACGGCGCGACGATCTCGCTGTGCAGCCCGAAGCCGATGCCCGACCAGCCGCCGCGCGACAGCTCCTCCATCTGCACCACCGAGTACAGCTTGTCGGCACCCGCGCCGCCATAGGCCTCGGGCAGCGTGGCGCACAGGTAGCCGTTGGCGCCCGCCTTGCGCCAGACCTCGCGGTCCACGTAGCCCACCTCCTCCCAGGCGTCGTGGTGCGGCGCGATCTCGCCCTCGCAGAACTTGCGGAAGGCGTCACGGAAGGCCTCGTGGTCGGCGTTGAAGAGCGTTCTCTCGATCATGGCGGTCTCGGTTGGGGTTGCGGTTCAGGATGCGGTGGCGCCGCGCATCGCGGCCTGCACGACACGCGCGTAGTTGCCGGCGAAGATGCCGCGCAGGTCGGCTTCGGCCAGGCCACGCTGCGCCAGCAGGTCCGCCACGGCACGCAGATCCACGTAGTCGGACAGGATGGGCCCGGGGCCGGCGCCCTCCATGTCGGTGCCGAAGGCCACGTGGGCGGGGCCGATCAGATCGGCCATGCGAAGGATCTCCTCCGCATACGCGCGGACGCTGTGCACCGGATAGGCCGGGTCGCCCCGCACGCGCACCGACCAAAGGCCGACCACGCCCCCCGCCGCGGCGATGCGGCGCGCGCTGGCGGGCGCGAGGGATCGGGCGACGTAGGGGACGTCCTGCCAGGTGCCGCCTTGCGGGCTGATCCAGGAATGCGACCACACCAGCGGCCGGTCGGTGGCGTCGAGCGCGGCATCCACGAGGCCGGCCGTGCCGTGCGCGAGGTCGACCACGATGCCGAGCCGGCGGCAGGCCCGAACCACCTCCACCCCCGTGGGCGTGAGGCCGCCGTGGCGCGGCTCGGCCGTCTGATGATCGCCCAGCGGGCTCTGGATGAAATGCACCAGCTGCAGGTGGCGGATGCCCCAGGCGTGCGCCTCGGCCAGGCGCTCGACGCGGCCCTCCAGGAAGTTGGCGCCTTCGGTGGCCATCAGCACCATCGGCTGGCCGGCCAGCGCCGCATCCACGTCGGCCGGGGTCAAGGCACGTGGCACGCCCCACGCGGCCCGCTTCTCCTCATAGCCGGCCAGGCGGCGCTGGAAGTTCTCCCACAGCTCGCCCGGGGCCGGCACGCGCGTCTGCCGCCAGCCGCCGCCACCGACCGCGATCCAGCGGTGATCGTCCGTCACGGACCAGGCCAGCAGCACCGTGCCCGTGTCGGCCAGATGCCGCGCGAGATCGAGCCCGAACAGGCGCGGCAGGAACATGCCGTAGTGCGAATGCATGTCGGCCAGCGGCAGGCGCTGGCGCGATGGGGCAACTGCCTGGGAGGGCGTCGCATCCTGTGCCGCGGCCCCCGTGGCCAGCCCGGCCGCGGCGAGCGCCCCGCCCAGGACGAAGCGCCTGCGTTCGCGGCCTGGGAAGCGGGCGTGGGGGATGCCTTCGGGTGTCGCCATTTTTACAGAGCAGTTGCTTGGTGAAATGAATATACTGCAAGGCGCCCCGGAGCGAGCCTTGTGACGCTGCGCGCGCCCCCACCCCGGCCCTCCCCCAGAGGGGGAGGGAGAACGACAGCCTGGAGACCATCATGACCGAAGCCTATGTCTACGACGCCATCCGCACCCCGCGCGGCAAGGGCAAGAAGGACGGCAGCCTGCACGAGGTGAAGCCCGTCAACCTGCTGGCCGGCGTGCTGACCGAGCTGCAGCGGCGCAATGACTTCGACACCGGCCAGGTGGACGACGTGGTGATGGGCGTGGTCTCGCCCATCGGCGAGCAAGGCTCGGTGATCGCCAAGGTGGCCGCGCTGAAGGCCGGCTGGGACTGGCGCTGCGCGGGCGTGCAGCTCAACCGCTTCTGCGCCTCGGGCCTGGAGGCGGTGAACATGGCCTCGCAGAAGGTGCGCAGCGGCTGGGAGGACCTGGTGGTCGCCGGCGGCGTGGAGAGCATGAGCCGCGTGCCCATCGGCTCCGACGGCGGCGCCTGGGCGCAGGACCCGGAGACGAACTCGCAGACCGCCTTCGTGCCGCAGGGCATCGGCGCCGACCTGATCGCCACGCTGGAGGGCTTCAGCCGCGAGGATGTGGATGCCTTCGCGCTCGAATCGCAGAAGCGCGCGGCCCAGGCGCGTGAAGGCGGCTTCTTCGCTGGCTCCGTGGTGCCGGTGAAGGACTTCCTGGACCAGACCATCCTGGACCACGACGAGTTCATCAAGCCCCACACCACGCTGGAGGGTCTGGGCTCGCTCAAGCCCGCGTTCGAGCAGCTCGGCGCCATGGGCTTCGACCAGGTCGCCATCAGCCGCTACCCGCAGGTGGAGCGCATCCACCACGTGCACCACGCCGGCAATTCGTCGGGCATCGTCGACGGCGCGGCGGCCATCCTGATCGGCAGCGAGCAGGCGGGCAAGACGCATGGCTTCACGCCCCGCGCGCGCATCGTCTCGGCCGCGCTCTCCGGCGCCGACCCCACCATCATGCTCACCGGTCCCATGCCGGCGGCCCGCAAGGCGCTGGCCAAGGCCGGCCTCACCATCGACCAGATCGACCTGTTCGAGGTGAACGAGGCCTTCGCCGCCGTGCCCATGAAGTTCATGAAGGAAATGGGCGTGCCGCACGAGAAGGTGAACGTGAACGGCGGCGCCATCGCCATGGGCCACCCGCTGGGCGCCACCGGCGCCATGATCCTCAACACGCTCATCGACGAGCTGCACCGCCGCCAGCTGCGCTACGGCATGGCCACGCTGTGCGTGGGCGGCGGCATGGGCATCGCCACCATCGTCGAAAGGGTCTGACCTTCTCATGAAAACCATCCGCTACGAACTCGCCGACGGCATCGCCACCCTCACCTTCGACGAGCCCGGCTCGCCGGTCAACACCATGTGCCTGCAATGGCAGCAGGACCTGACCGAGGCCACGCAGCAGGTGCTGAAGGACAAGGACGCGATCCGCGGCATCGTGCTCGCGTCGGCCAAGAGCACCTTCTTCGCCGGCGCCGACCTCAAGGGCACGATGCGCCTGCAGCCCTCGGATGCGGCAGCCGTGTTCCGCGAGATCGAGCAGGTCAAGAAGAACTTCCGCACGCTGGAGACACTGGGCAAGCCGGTGGTGAGTTGCCTGAACGGCAGCGCGATCGGCGGCGGCTGGGAGGTGGCACTGATCGGCCACCACCGCATCGCCGTGGACAACCCCAAGATCCAGTTCGGCCTGCCCGAGATCACGCTCGGCCTGATCCCCGGCGCCTCCGGCATCACGAAGATGGTCCGCCTGCTGGGCCTGATGGGCGCGCAACCCTACATCCTGGAAAGCAAGCTCTTCGCCCCGCGCGAGGCGCTGGAGCTGGGCCTGGTGCACGAACTGCTGCCCGATGCGGGCGGGCTGCGAGCTGCGGCCCTGGCCTGGATCCACGCGCATCCGACCGCCCAGCACCCCTGGGACGAGAAGGGCTACAAGATGCCCGGCGGCACGCCTGCCAACCCCAAGGTGGCCGGCATGCTGGCCGTGGCGCCCGCAGTGCTGAAGCAGAAGACCCGCGGTCTCTACCCCGCGCCCGAGGCGGCGCTGGCCGCCATGGTGGAAGGCGCGATGGTCGACTTCGACACCGCCCTGCGCATCGAGAGCCGCTACCTCGCCAAGCTGATCGTGTCGCCGGTGGCGAAGAACATGATCAACACGTTCTTCTTCAACCTCAACGCCATCAAGAGCGGCCAGTCGCGCCCGGCGTTCCAGGGGCGCTTCAAGCCGCGCAAGGTGGGCCTGCTGGGCGCCGGCATGATGGGCGCGGGCATCGCCTACGCGCAGGCGAGCCGGGGCATCGAGACGGTGCTGAAGGATGTGTCCGCCGAGAAGGCCGAGCACGGCAAGGCCTACAGCCTGAAGCTGACCCAGCCGAAGGTGGACAAGAGCCGCATGAGCCCGCATGACCAGGCCGCCCTGCTGGCGCGCATCACGCCCACCGCATCCGCCGCCGACCTGAAGGGTTGCGAGCTGATCATCGAGGCCGTGTTCGAGAACCGCGAGCTGAAGGCGCGCGTGACGCAGGAGGCCGAGCCCATGCTGGCCGAGGGCGGCTTCTTCGCCAGCAATACCTCCACCCTGCCGATCTCCGGCCTGGCCAAGGCCAGCGCGCGGCCGCAGAAGTTCGTGGGCATCCATTTCTTCAGCCCGGTCGACAAGATGAAGCTGGTGGAGATCATCCGCGGCAAGGAGACGGACGACGAGACCGTGGCGCGCGCCTTCGACTACGTGCAGGCCCTGGGCAAGATCCCCATCGTGGTGAACGACTCGCGCGGCTTCTTCACCAGCCGCGTGTTCGGCACCTTCGTGATGGAAGGCGCGGCGATGCTGGGCGAAGGCATCCCTGCGCCAGTCATCGAGCAGGCCGGCATCCAGGCCGGCATGCCGGTGGGTCCGCTCGCCGTGCTGGACGAGACGGCCCTGTCGCTCTCGGTTCACGTGCTGGACCAGACGCGCGCCGACTACCGCGCCGAGGGCAGGACCTACATCGCCACGCCGGGTGAGCTGCTGGTGGAGCGCATGGTCAAGGAGTTCGATCGCAACGGCCGCGCCGCTGGCGGCGGCTTCTACGACTACCCGGCCGAGAAGGGCGCGAAGAAGACGCTGTGGCCCAAGCTGGCGGAGCTATTCGGCCAGCCGGGCGCCACCTGGGAGATGCAGGACCTGAAGGACCGCCTGCTCTACCGCCAGGCGGTGGAGACGGCCCGCTGCCTGTCCGAAGGCGTGCTGACCACGGTGCACGACGCCAACGTGGGCTCCATCTTCGGCATCGGCTTCCCCGCCTGGACGGGCGGTGCGCTGCAGTTCATCTATGGCACGGGCATCGACGCCTTCCTGGCTCGTGCGGAAGTGCTGGCCTCGAAATACGGCCCCGGTTTCGTGGTGTCGCCCGAGGTGAAGGACGCGATCCGCCGGCACGCGCCACAATAGAGACTCTGCCCTGAAGGGAGTCCCCCATGGACCGCGCGCCCCACGCCCCGCAACTCGACACCCTGCTCGCCACCCAGCGCGAGGCGTACCGGCGCGACCCGTACCCGGACCGCGCCACGCGGCTCGACCGGCTGGCGCGGGTGGAAAGCCTGCTGCGCGACGGCGGGGACCGCATCGCGCAGGCCATCTCCGCCGACTTCGGCAACCGCTCCGTGCACGAGACGGTGATCGGGGAGATCTTCTTCGTGCAGGCCGGCATCGCCCACACCCGCAGCCACCTGCGCAAGTGGATGAAGCAGCGGCGGGTGGCCACCAGCTTCCACTCCCTGCCCGGCAGCAGCCGCATCCTGCCGCAGCCGCTGGGCGTGGTGGGCATCGTGAGCCCGTGGAACTACCCGCTGCAGCTGGCGCTGGCGCCGGCGGTGGCCGCGCTGGCAGCGGGCAACCGCGTGATGCTCAAGCCGAGCGAGCTGACGCCCCGCCTGTCCGCCCTGCTGGCCGAGCTGGTGGGCGCGCGGTTCGGCGCCGACGAGATGGCCGTGGTCGAGGGCGACGCGGAGGTCGGCAAGGCCTTCACCGCCCTGCGCTTCGATCACCTCTTCTTCACCGGCTCCACGCAGGTCGGCCGCATCGTGGCCCAGGCCGCCGCGGCCAACCTGGTGCCCGTGACGCTGGAGCTGGGCGGCAAGTCCCCCGCGATCATCGATCCGTCAGCCGACCTGGACGAGGCCGCGGCGCGCATCGCGGCCGGCAAGCTCTTCAACGCCGGCCAGACCTGCATCGCGCCTGACTATGTGCTGGTGCCCACGGCCCGGCGCGAAGCCTTCGCGCAGGCCTTCCTGCAGGCGGCGCGCCGCATGTACCCGGCGCTCGCAGGCAACCCCGACTACACCACCATCGTGAGCGAGCGCCACTACCAGCGCCTGGAACGCCTGGTGGATCAGGCCGCCGCCACCGGCGCCCGCGTGCTGCGGGCCGAGGGCCATGCGGCACAGGCGTCCACGCGCGTGCTGCCGCCCACCGTGCTGCTGGACGGGCGCGACGACCAACCGGTGATGCAGGAAGAGATCTTCGGCCCCGTGCTGCCCGTGGTGGGCTACGAGCAGCTCGACGAGGCCATCGGCTACATCAACGCCCGCCCCCGGCCGCTGGCGCTGTACTTCTTCGGCAGCGACAGCGCCGCGCAGGAACGCGTGCTCACGCGCACCGTCTCCGGCGGTGTGACGGTGAACGACTGCCTGCTGCACATCGCCCAGGAAAACCTGCCCTTCGGCGGCGTGGGCGACAGCGGCATCGGCAGCTACCACGGCGAACACGGCTTCCGCCTCTTCAGCAAGGACAAGCCCGTCTTCGTGCAGTCCCGCTTCGCCGGCACGGCGCTGCTGCGCCCGCCGTATGGGCCGCGGACGGAGCGGGTGATCGGGTTGTTGCGGAAGCTGGTTTAAGGCTGGCTGGCGGGCCTCTGCCGTCGCTAATTTAGCCACGGCACACAGCAGTCCTTCCTGGGTCGAGCTCGCCGTAAAAGTGCCATTCCCGCGAAGGCGGAGATCCAAGAGGGCGTACGGGCTGACCGTGAAAGATCTGACTTGTCCAGTCATGCACCGGGCCAGGAAAACTTGCGTTTAAAGTTTCCGTAATAACGCTGCTTTAGCCATTTCAGATCTTCAGCCCAATGCTCCCTAGCTTGTGGCCTGCGTGCATCCTTCCCCACAGTATCTGCCAGATACTTCAAATGATAAGCCATGCGATACAAGCGTTGTGCGCTATGCTGCTTGCCCCATTTTCTCTTGTAGGAATCTTCACATTCTTCGGAAAATTCCAGAATTTTGGCCTCGAAGCAATCTACGAGTACTTTCCTTCTTTCCGACAATGTAAGCGGTGAAGTAACTCCAACTCTGTAGCCCATAATGTGCAATGGAGATTCCCCTGCTAATTCGTGCAAAGGAGGGGCCTCAATACCTCCCGAATCCTCGGAAACTTCTGGCCAAGGTTGGGGCAGTGAGCGTAGAAATTCCAGCGCGGGGTGCCCATCAGCGAACGCATCAAACAAATCTTGATCGGGCTCCTCGTCGTCGAATGGATCGAGGCCTGTCATTAGCTTAATGACAAACATCTCCTGAGAATAGATTTTTAGGCCACCCACCCCACGAAGATCGATCTGGCTCAGTAAGTCAGACTCCGACCATCCTTCACGCCCAACCACCACGTACTCAACATCTTCATCAGGAAGCGACCAAGGATCATAACCAAGCTCCTCAAGGTACGTTTGAAAATTGCCAGCCTCCCATGGCCCTTCGCCTGAAATGGATATATACCCATGCTCAACACTCATGCTCTCGGGCTCTGAGCCTTGAAACAGCCATGATCTGACATTTGGTCGTTGCAGAAGAAGGGCAATCCCATCACCGCCCAACCCTCCCAATTTTCCGATCAATTCATTGCACTTTCTCTCCAAATTCTTATTCTTCTTATCCTTGAGTGCCAACTGTCCATTCAGCGAAGCAACCTCAGCTCTCAAATCAATTTCCAGATCGAGCAGGCGCCTAGAATCTCTTCTCAACTCCGCACTTTCTTCCCTTTCCCTTTCGATCTTTTTCAGGCCAACTTCGACAAGCTTGACTTTTTGCTCTAGCACTGATCGCTCTTGTGCTATTTGAGCCTCGCGCTTGGATAGATTCAGTTGCTCAGCGTGGATGTGAGCGAGACGTTGGGAATGTAGCTCTTGAGCATTCGCTTCCTGCTCTTCGAACTTGGCACAGCTCTTTTTCAGCTGCTCCTCATCTCTATCTAACCGCTCAACGCGACCTTGAAATACTTGAAGTCTATTGGCCCACTGCGCTAACTCGGCCTCTTTTCGGCCAAGCTCTTGCTGCCTCGCCCTCAGCGCTTGCCATTCCACCCTCGCGGCATCTTCTTTGGCACTAAGCGCCTCCCGTCTTCTGTTCACCTCAGCAGTGAGTGCAGATTGGCGGTCCACAACCTGCTTCTCCCTCACATCAAGAGTTTGATGAGAATCATATTCTTTCAGGCGAGGCTCAATGTATTCTTTCCAATACTTCTCGCGCGAATTGAAATTTGACACCCTCTCCTGAAGTTCCAACCCGTCCGAAACAAGCCTCTGCGATTCTCTACTCAACTCCGAATCTCGCAAGTCAAGTTCCCGACTCCTTGCTTCAAATCTTTTTCGAGCATCTTCAAATTCACACTGAAGAAGATTGTATTTCTCCACGCCATCATTCAAGCTGGCCCTCAGCTCATCATTTCTGGCCTGAAGCCCCAATATTATGCGATCAGAGTTGAGTTTCTGATGTTCAATATGCCGCTGAAGCCCGCCCAGTTTTTCAGCGATTGCGGACTTGGCCACATGAGCATCATGAAGTGCAGCCTCCAATCTTGAAACGATCCGCTCCTTTTCCTCAAGAGAAGACTTCAACTCATTTAAACTCGCAGCAAACTCAAGACTCTTGACCTCAAGCTGCCTTTCAATACTGTTAGCATCGACCTCAAGCTTCGATGCAATATTGGTAAGATCAGCTATTATTAGATCCTTTTCCGCAATTGCTCTTGGATACTCTCGAATCTTGCCTTCTAGGATCCCGATGGTGGATTGCAATTTTTCATTTACACCCAAAAGGCGTTTTAGCTCAAGCCCTCTGCCCTCAACCTCTTTGCGGAGATTGACGATCTGCTCTTTATTGAAAATATTGTCAAACAATCCCATCACCCACTCCGTCTAGTCAAACAGCCACTCTGGGTTTCGAGAAAATTCAATGAAATTTGCCGAATAATGGAAAACTACATAGTCAAAGTCCAACCACCAACCCCATTCCAGATCGCCTACGACCGCTGATCGCCTGCCACCAAAGAGTCTTCAGCCATGTTACCTTCGGTCGGGTATTTTGGAGATCCTCTACGCCCGATTGGTGGAATGGGGTCAAACATCACTTCGTGCGAATTTTGACTTGGTTTGGGTTTATCACAAAGACTTGCTCCGACAACAGGCTGGACCGTGCATTCTGGTGGAGCGAATTGATCCTCAACGCCTTGATAACGACGGCGGGCTACCAACTGACTGTGGGCAGCTGTCCATCGACGTGGCGCCAACAACGCTCTCGGTTGCCGTTGGACTTACTGCTACACGCAACAGTTGGATCCGGGCTGAAGCTGAAGTTGGCCGGCTTCAGTCGCATGTATGCCGGGCCCCAGCATGGATTCGATGCATGCGTACTAGGAATGGCTCCCTCGTCTTTGCCTGTCACGGCATCCCCGCACCCGCGACCTCCACCCGCATCTGCAGAATCTCGCTCCCCAGCGCCGCGCACGCCTGCTCCGGCGTGACCATCACCCGCCCCGTGCAGACATAGAGCGTGCGGCGATCCTCGCCGCCCAGCATGCAGGCCACGGCCTGTTCGCGCGTGGGGATGCGATGGGTGATGGCGCCGCCTTCACGCACGCGCAGCACCTCGCGGCTCACGGGTGAGGCGATCCAGATGGCGCCTTCGGCATCCAGGCAGATGCCGTCGGGCCCGATGCGCCCCTCGAAGCTCGCCCACACCCGACGGTTGGTGAGCGAACCGTCGTCCTTCACGTCAAACGCCGTGAGCCGCTGGCCGTAGCTCTCGGCCACGATCAGCGTGCGGCCGTCGGGGGTGAGCACGGTGCCGTTCGGGAAGTGCAGGACCGGCGCCGCCACCTGCGCCCGACCCGTCGGGTCCACGCGGATCAGGCTGGCGGGCGCGAAAGGGGCGCGCCCGGGCAAGTCGAAGCCGAAGTGGCCCACCCAGGCGCGGCCTGCGCCATCCACCAGCATGTCGTTGCAGGGCGCAGGGGCCAGCGCCGACAGGTCGGCGTGCACGGTCACGTGGTGACCGTCCCATCGCAGCACGCGCCGGCTCATCATCGCCACCACCAGCAGATCGCCGCCCGGCAGCCAGCCCAGGCCGGAAGGCTGGTCGTCGAGGGACAGCATCATCTCCACCCGGCCATCGGGACAGGCGCGCGCCACGCAGCGGCGGTAGAAGTCGGAGAACCAGAGCGCGCCCGCATGCCAGCGGGGCGATTCGGCAAAGGCCAGTCCGGCGACGAAGGGGTGAAACACGATGGCAGCATAGCCGCGGGCGCGGCGCTGCGGAACGCCAGTGCCCGGTCGGCGCAATTGGTTGACTGCGTCAAGTATCTGGCCGACACTCCCCCCATGCGGCGTTCCACCCCTGCCCCCACGCCACCCGCGGTGGCCCCGGCTGACGTCAAGGCCCTGCGCGCCTTCAACCGCTTCTACACGCAGCGCATCGGCGTGCTGAAGCGCTACCTGGACAGCGACTTCACCCTGACGGAGGTGCGCGTGCTGTACGAGGTGGCGCATCAACCGGGCCTGACGGCGGCCACGCTCGTGCGCCAGCTCGATCTGGACGCGGGCTACCTCAGCCGCATCCTGCGCCGGTTCGAGCAGCGCGGCTGGCTGGCCCGCGAGGCATCGCCCCACGACGCGCGGCAGAGCCTGCTGCGCCTGACGGACGCGGGTCATGCCGTGTTCGCACCGCTGCAGCAGAAGTCGCGCGATGAGGCGGCTCAGTTGCTGGGCACCCTGCCCGCGCCGGAGCGGCCGCGTCTGCTGCAGGCGCTGGGCACCGCGCAACGCCTGATGGCCCATGAGGCGAGCGACGCGCAGACCGCGCCGGATGTGACCCTTCGCCCCCTGCAGCCCGGCGACATGGGCTGGGTGGTGCAGGCCCATGGCGAGGTCTACGCGAAGGAGTACAGGTACAACGCCGAGTTCGAGGCGCTGGTGGCCGAGATCGCGGCCCGCCTGCTGCGCCGCTTCGACCCCGCGCGCGAAGCGGGCTGGATCGCTGAACGCCAGGGCCAGCGCGTGGGCTCGGTGTTCCTGGTGCGCAAGTCCGCGCGCGTGGCCCAGTTGCGGCTGCTCGTGCTCACGCCGGATGCAAGAGGCTTGGGGCTTGGCAGTCGGCTCACCGATGCCGCGCTGGACTTCGCCCGGGCCAAGGGTTATCGCAAGGTGGTGCTGTGGACGCACCGGCAGCTCAAGGCCGCCCGGGCCATCTACCAGACACGTGGCTTCCGCCTGGTGCACAGCGAGCCGCATCATGCCTATGGACGCAAGCTGGTGAGCGAAACCTGGGAGCTGACGCTCTGAACACCGCCTTGCTGGCCGCCGCCGCAACGGGCGTGCAGGTGGGCGCGGCCATCGTGGCCTCCCGCTTCGCGGTGGGGGAGATTCCGCCCTTCACGCTGGCGCTGCTGCGCTACCTGATCGGCCTGGCCTGCCTGCTGCCCTTCGCCGTACCGGCCTGGCGCCGCTGGCGCCGTGCCCACGCGGCACCCTCCAGCATCGATCTGGCGTTGATGGCCGTGCTGGGCATCGTGCAGTTCGGCGTGCTCATCGCGCTGCTGAACTGGGGCCTGCAGCATGTCGCCGCGGCGCGGGCTGCCCTGCTGTTCAGCCTGTTCCCGCTGTTCACCCTGCTGCTGGCCGCGGCCCTGGGGCATGAGCGCATCACGCCGCCGGTGCTGGCCGGCGTGCTGCTGTCGCTGGGCGGGGTGGCGGTGGCCCTCTGGCCCAAGCTGCGCGAAGCGGTGCCGGCAGCGGGCTGGTGGGGTGAGGCCGCGGTCGTGGGGGCGGCCGGGCTCGCGGCCTTGTGCAGCGTGCTGTACCGGCCCTACCTCCGGCGCTATCCGTCGCTGCCCGTCTCCGCCTACGCCATGCTCGCCGCGGTGGGCTTGCTGGCGGTGATGGCTGCGGCGGAGGGCGGCCACGCGCGGCTGGGCGAGGTGTCGGTCACGGCGTGGAGTGCCGTCGTCTTCATCGGCATCTCCAGCGGCGCGGGCTACTTCGCGTGGCTGTATGCCCTGTCGCGCGAGGCCGCCACGCGGGTGACCGTGTTCCAGGCGCTGGGGCCGGTCACGGCCGCCCTGCTCGGCTGGTTGCTGCTGGCCGAGCCGCTCGGTGCCAGCTTGGCCGGCGCACTGGCACTCATTGCCGCCGGCCTGGCCCTGGCCACGGGCGCGTGGACAGCGTTTCGACAGCGCGCCTCCGTATCATCCAGCCGATGAGCAGCCCAGCGGCCACACCGCCCACCACCGAGCGGCCCGCCTCCCTGTGGGAGGTCTTCACCTCGTTCACCGGGCTGGCCTTGCAGGGCTTCGGCGGCGTGCTGGCCGTCGTGCAACGGGAGATGGTGGAGAAGCGGCGCTGGCTCACGAAGGAGGAGTTCATCGAGGAATGGGCCGTGGCGCAGATCATGCCCGGACCCAATGTCGTGAACCTCTCGCTGATGCTGGGCGCGCGCTGGTTCGGCCTGCGCGGCGCGCTCACGGCGCTGGCCGGCATGCTGGTGTGCCCGCTGCTGGTGGTCCTGGCCCTGGCGCTGGTCTACGCGCGCTTCGCGGCCGATCCGCACGTCGCCGGTGCGCTTCGGGGCATGGGGGCGGTGGCGGCCGGCCTCGTCACCGCCACCGGCATCAAGCTCGTGCCCGCGCTCGCGCGCAATCCGCTCGGCCAGGGCCTGTGCGCGCTGTTCGGCGTGGCCACGTTCGTCGCGGTGGCCTGGTTGCGCCTGCCGCTGGTGGCGGTGCTGCTCGTGGCGGGCGGCCTGGCCTGTGTGGTGGCCTGGCGGAGGATCGCGCCTTGACGCTCACCACCACGCTCGGCACCGCCGACTGGGTCGCCCTCTTCGCGCACTTCCTGGGCTTGTCTCTGCTGGCGGTAGGCGGTGCGATCACCACGGCCCCCGACATGCACCGGTTCCTGGTGCAGGACAAGGGGTGGCTGACCGACCCGCAGTTCAGCGCGTCCATCGCCATCGCGCAGGCCGCCCCCGGGCCCAACGTGCTGTTCATCGCCCTGCTCGGCTGGAACGTCGGGCTGAATGCGGGCGGCGTGCCGCTGGCCGTGCTGGGCATGGCGCTGTGCATGATGGGCATCCTGCTGCCCAGCACCACGCTCACCTACGTCGCCGCGCGCTGGGGCCACGCGAACCGCGAATTGCGCGCCGTGCGGGCCTTCAAGCAGGGCATGGCCCCCGTGGTGGTGGCCCTGCTCGTGGCCACGGGGTGGATCCTCGCCACCGCGCACGGCTATGACCTGGCCAACTGGCGCCTGTGGGCGGTGGCGGCCGTGACCACGGTGATCGTCTGGCGCACGCGCATCCACCTGCTGGTGCTGCTCGCGGCCGGCGCGGCCCTGGGCGCCGCCGGCTGGGTCTGACGGGCTGGCAGCCGACGCGCTCAGGCGTCCGCCAGCACCTTCGGCAGCACGGCGGCCGCGGTGCCCCGCACCACGAGATCAGCCGCATCATCGAGATCGCTCTCGTGCGGATTGATCACGACGACGCGCCCTCGTGTCGCCCTGGCGAGCCCGGCCGCCGGGTAGACGACGCCAGACGTGCCCACCACCAGCATCAGGTCGCAATCGCGCGCGGCGCGCTCGGCCTGCGCCAGTTCCCGCGCGGGCAGCATCTCGCCGAACCACACCACGGCGGGCCGACGCAGGTTGCCGCACACGCCGCAGGCCGGCGGGCGCCCCGGCACCGGTGGCGCCGCCTCGCAGCAGGGCCGAGGCGGATCGAGCCAGGTGTCCTGCGCGATCTGGCCGTGCAGGGCCAGCACGTCCGGCGATCCCGCGCGCTGATGCAGGCCGTCGACGTTCTGCGTCACCACGGTGAGCCGGCCGGGATGCCGCCGCTGGAAATCGGCGATGGCCAGGTGTCCGGCATGCGGGGCCACGTCGCGCATGCGGGCACGGCGCTCCTCATACCAGTCCCACACGAAGGCCGGCCGCGCGCGGAAGGCCTCGGGCGTGGCCAGCTCCTCGGGGCGGAAGTTCGCCCACAGGCCGGTCTGCGCGTCGCGGAACGTGGGTACGCCGGATTCGGCGCTCATGCCTGCGCCGCTCAGGATCACCAGCCGCGCGGCCGCGCGGATCCATTGGTGCAATTCGACCGTGACATCCATCCAGGCATTGTTGCAAGCACACCCCTTCGTGACATTCTTCGTTTTCCTGTCGGTGACATCTGGATACACTTGTACCGGTCGAAGTAATCAGATGGTGAACAGCCGATGACCCAGGAAGCACCCGCCACGACCGAAGTCCCTCGATTTGACGTGGTGGCACGGCTGCCCAGCAGTGCGCGTCTGGAAGACGTGGAGGCGAGGGCCCTGGCCGCTGGCATCCGGCCGGACCGCGTGGAGGCACTGATCAAGGCCCTGCGCACGCTGCCCTCCGTCAAGATCGGCGCCGCGGTGGACCGCGAACGCGCCGACAAGGCGCGCGAGCAGTTCACGGCCGCCGGGCTCACGGTGGAGATCACGCCGGTGCTGGCGCTCGCCCCGATGATGACCGGCGCCTTCGACAACCGCTTCGAATGCCCCAACTGCGGCCAGCGCGTGGACCTGCCCGAGAACCGCCAGTGCCCGCACTGCGGCGTGTTCGTGGACAAGGTCACGCCCGAGATGATCATGCGCCGCAAGCTCCGCGAGAAGGAGAAGCTGGCGCTGGACTTCCGGCTGCAGCGTGACCAGCAGGCGGCAGAGCGTGCGGCGCGCGAGGCGCTGGAGAACCAGGTGCGCGAGGAGGTGCGCCGCGAACTCGAGGCCGAACTGGGCCTGGGCAAGGGGCGCATGACGGTGAACCGCAACCTCATGATCGGCGGCGCCCTGCTGGTGGCGGCCAGCGCCTTCGGGGCCGGCCTCGTGTCTTCCGGCGGCATGGCCATCGACGGCCTCTTCGGCGGCGGCAAGGCCGACCAGCCCGTGCAGGATGCGCGCACCAAGGGGCTGATCGACCAGCTGGACAAGCTCGACAAGAGCGCTGCAAAGGGCGGCGACACGGCCGCGGCGGCCCGTGCGAACGGCGGCCCGGCCACCGGCGACCCGGACGTGGACGATCCTTTGGTGCAGGCCGCGGGCGGCAAGCGCATCGGCGCCAAGGGCATCTCCGTCGAACAGGCCGTGCAGGCCGCGCAGACGCTGGCCAAGGCGGCCGGCTACAAGGGCGTGGGCACGGAAGCCGCCGTGGCGGCCCCCGGTGATCCGACCGCTTCGCTGGAAGCGCGCATCGAGGCCGGTGGCGGCGCTGCCCCGGCCGCCTCGGGTGGCGCGGCAGCGGGTGGCGCGCCTGCGGGCGCCCCGGGCGGGGCCGCAGGCGCCACCGCCGCCGGCGCCGACCCGGCCGCCGCGGTGCAGGTCTCTCCTCGCGTGCGCGCCCTGGTGGCGGTTGACCTGGCGCGAACCGTGGCGCAGGTCGGCCAGACGGCACGGGCCCGCGAGATGATCCGGGCGCTGCAGGACAACCCGGCCTATCGCGCGGACCCCGCGCTCGTCGAGGCCACTTCGCAGGCCGCCGTCGAGATCCGCGCCTGGAGCCTGCACACCGCTTCGGCGGGCAACCTGCGGCAGGCCGCGGAAGCGGTGCTCGCCGACGCACGCATCCTGCCCACCCCGCTGGCCCGCGTGCAGGCCCTGGCGGCAGCGGGCGCCATCGCTGCCCGGCACCCGCTGCTGCCGCCCGAGACGGCACGCCTCTTCCTCTCGGAAGCGGCGGAAGCGCTGAAGCGGGTCGAGGGCCCGCAGCAGGCCCGCGGTGCGAGCCTGTGGGCGGTGGCGCTGGGCGAGGTGATGCTGCAGGAGGCGACGCACCGTGCCCGCACGGGTCAATGGGCGCGCGCCAACGAGCTCACCGGCCAGATCGAGTCGCTGGCTGCGCAGGCGCCCGATGGCGCCTCGGCGGCACGGCTGCGCGCCCTGGAGCACCAGGCCCGGCTGCTGGTGGGTCAGGCCGACAAGGCCGCCGCCGCGCTCACGGCCGGCCTCGCCCTCGTGGGCAAGGAGACCCGCGTGGCCGACCGTGCGGCGTTGCTGCGCGCCCTCGCCCACCTGGGGGGCGGCGCCACGGACGAGCGCATGGCCGCGGCGGTGGAGCAGGTGAAGGCCGCTGCCCAGACTGCCGCCCCAACGGAGCGTGCCGTCGCCCTGATGCACCTGGCGCTGCTGCATGCCGAGGCCGGCCTGCGCGGTCGCGCGGGCGAGTACACCCAGCTCGCGCTGGCCACGCCGGGACTGGCCAAGACCGAGGCCGGCGACCTGCATGCCGAACTGCTGCTGCGCGGCGACCTGGCGACAGCCCAGTCGCTGCACCAGATCGGCCTGTACGCGGAGGCCGAGTCGGCGCTGCGCAGGCTGGGCGGCCTGGTGCTCTGACGGTGGGCCGCCCTCAGGCGGCCAGTCGCTGGCGCACCGCCTCGTACAGGCAGATGCCGCTGGCCACCGAGACGTTCAGGCTCTCCACCGCGCCGAGCATCGGGATGGACACGAGCGAGTCGCAGGTCTTGCGCGTGAGCTGGCGCAGGCCTGCGCCCTCGGCGCCGAGCACCAGCGCGGTGGCGGTCTTCAGGTCGGCCTGGTAGAGCGACTGGGTCGCCTCGTCCGACAGGCCCAGGCACCAGATCTGGCGCTCCTTGAGCTCGCCCAGTGTGCGCGCGAGATTGGTCACCATGAAGTACGGCACCGTCTCGGCCGCGCCGCTGGCCACCTTCGCCACGGTCGCATTGATGCCCACCGCGTGGTCCTTCGGTGCGATCACCGCGTGCACACCCGCCCCGTCGGCCACGCGCAGGCAGGCGCCCAGGTTGTGCGGGTCGGTCACGCCGTCGAGCACCAGCAGCAGCGGCGGCACCTGCAGCGCGTCGAGCAGGTCGTCGAGCGAGGTCTTGGCGGGCAGCGGCTGCGCCCGCGCCACCACGCCCTGGTGCCCCGCACTGCCGGCCAGGCGTGACAGGCGCAGGCTGTCGGCCTCCACCAGGCGCACGCCCGCCTCCTGCGCGCGTGAAAGAAACTGACGCATCCGTGCATCCTTCCTGGACGGATCCACGTAGATCTCCACAATGGATTCGGGAGCGGTGCGCAGGCGCACGCCGACGGCATGGAAGCCGAACAGGACTTTGGGGGCGGACATGCCGGCATTATCGAAGGCTGCCGCATCCGGTGTCCCGCGCGGTGGAACGCGGGCCCGGCAAGCCTGCCCCACGTGTCAAGGTTCGATCCGCGTGGTTAGAATGCAAAAGGCTCAATCGGAGAGGGCTGCTATGGGACTTCGACTCAAGTTCAACCTGGTACTCATCGTCGTGTTCCTCGCCGGCTTCGCTGCGGCGGGATGGGTGTCACGCCAGCTGCTGCAGGAGAACGCCCGTGATGAGGTCGTGCGTGACGCGCGCCTCATGATGGAGGCCGCGCTCTCGGTGCGCGCCTACACGGTCGACCAGATCCGCCCGCATCTCATCAAGCAGATGGATGAGGTCTTCCTGCCGCAGACCGTGCCCGCGTTCGCCGCCACCGAGGCCATCAGCACGCTGCGCAAGAAGTACGCCGAGTACAACTACAAGGAAGCGGTGCTCAACCCCACCAATCCGCGCAACCGCACGGCCGACTGGGAGGCGGACATCGTCCAGCAGTTCCGCCAGTACCCCGATCGGGGCGAGATCGTGGCCGAGCGACAGACCAGCACCGGCCGCAACCTCTTCATCGCCAAGCCGATCCAGATCAGCAACCCCGCCTGCCTGCAGTGCCACAGCACGCCGGCGGCCGCGCCGCCTTCCATGCTCAAGGTCTACGGCGAGGCCAATGGCTTCGGCTGGAAGCACAACGAGATCGTAGGCGCGCAGGTCGTGACCGTGCCCATGGACGTGCCGCTGCGCAAGGCCGAGCGCGCCTTCACCACCTTCATGATCTCCCTGGCGGCGGTGTTTTTCTCCGTTTTCGTGGTGCTCAACATCATGCTCAGCTGGCTGATCGTGCGGCCCATCCGCCGCATGTCGGAAGCCGCCGACAAGATCAGCACCGGCGATTTCGGCGTGCCCGAGTTCGCCGAGAAAGGCCGTGACGAGGTCTCGGTCCTGGGCAGCTCGTTCAACCGCATGCGCCGCAGCCTCGAGAAGGCCATGCAGATGATCGGCGACCAGTGAGGCGCGAGCGCCCGTGAACGCGGCGGCCGCCAACCCGCCCCCACCGCCGCCCGTGGACGCGGCGGCGCTGCCGGCCAGCTATCGCATCAACGAGTACGAGATCGAGCGGCCGCTGGGCGGCGGCGGCTTCGGCATCACCTACCTGGCCCGCGACGGCAACCTGAACCTGCCGGTTGCCATCAAGGAATACTTCCCGGCGGATCTCGCGCTGCGCGGCGCCAACCACACCGTGCTGGTGCGCACCGGCCAGGCCGACGTGCGCGAGCAGTACGACTGGGGCCTGGAGCGCTTCCTCGACGAGGCGCGTGCACTGGCCACCTTCCGCCACCCGCACATCGTGCGCGTGCTGCGCTACTTCCGCGACAACGGCACGGCCTACATCGTGATGGAGTACGAGTCGGGCCTGCCGCTCAAGCGCTGGGTGCCGCAGAACGCGCCGCTCACGCAGCGCTCGCTGCTGGGCATCGTGCGGCCGCTGCTCGACGGCCTGGAGCAGGTGCACCGCGCCGGCTTCCTGCACCGCGACATCAAGCCCGACAACATCTACGTGCGCGCGGACGGCTCGCCGGTGCTGCTCGATTTCGGCTCGGCCCGCCGCGTGGTGGCGAACACCGAGCTCACCAACATCGTGAGCCCGGGCTTCGCGCCCTTCGAGCAGTACCACTCGCAGGGCCACCAAGGGCCCTGGACGGACATCTACTCCCTGGGCGCGGTGATGTACTGGATGGTCACGGGCCGCAAGCCGGTGGAATCCGCCGCGCGCGTGCGCGAGGACGCGATGATGCCCGCCTCCACCCTCGCCGATGCGTCGGTATACGGCGAGAACCTGCTCAAGGCGATCGATTGGGCCATGCGCCCCGATGAGTCGCAGCGGCCGCAGTCGGTGGCCGAGTTCCGCACCGCGCTGACCGGCGCCGAGCGCAGCGGCGGCGGCGACCCCACCCAGGTGCTGCCGGATCGCCGGGCCATGGCCGCGGCCGGCTTTGCGCCTTCCCAGCCGTATGGCAGCGGCGCCTCCGGTGCGTCCGGATCGCAGCGGCGCAACCTGCTGGGCACCATCATGTTCCTCGACCTGGTGGGCTACTCCATCCGCTCGGTCGATGACCAGGTGGCCGTCAAGCGCCTGTTCAACGAACTGATCGGCAAGGCCCTGCGCGGCGTGCCGGAGGAATCGCGCATCGCCATCGACACCGGTGACGGCGCGGCCATCTGCTTCATGGGCGACCCCGAGGAAGCCCTGCACTCCGCCCTGCTGCTGCGCGATCTGCTCACCCAGCGCTACGGCACCGTGCTCACCGCCCGCATCGGGCTGCACATGGGGCCGGTGCGCGTGATCGCCGACATCAACGACCGCATGAACGTCATCGGCGACGGCATCAACGTGGCCCAGCGCGTGATGGACTTCGCCCAGCCCAACCAGGTGCTGGTCTCGCGCGCCTACTACGACGTCATCTCGCGCATCACCGACGACACGGCCGAGCTGTTCAGCTACCTCGGCCAGTACGAGGACAAGCACGGCCGCCTGCACGAGGTGTACGCGGTGGATACGCAGCAGGCCGCCACGGGCACCACGCGCCGCCAGGGCCCAGCCACCGGCTTCACCCAGACGGTGCCGGCAGGCCAGGTGCTCGACGACGAGACCGTGCACGACGTCGAGGCCGAACTGGCCCGCCACATCGGCCCGCTCGCCAAGGTGCTGGTGCGCAAGGCCAGCGTGATCGCGCAGTCGGGCGCCCAGCTGCGCGAGGCCCTCGCCCCGTCAATCCAGGACGTGAAGGCACGCGAGCAGTTCCTGGCCGGCCCGCCCGCCACGGCGCCCTCACGCAGTGGCTCACCAGGCGCGGCCTCGCGCAGCGGCCCGCCCAGCGTGTCCTCGGGGGCACCGCACAGCGTGCCTCACCAGTCCGGTTTCGGCCCCAGCGTGCCGGCCGGGCTCAGCCGGCCGGCCACGCAGCCGCCGCCGCGCGGCGCCACCACGCCGCTGCGCGCGCCGGCCGCGGCCCAGACCCGGCCCATGCCCGCCACGCA
Organism: Ramlibacter sp.; assembly: GCF_041916345.1. Classification (GTDB taxonomy): domain Bacteria; phylum Pseudomonadota; class Gammaproteobacteria; order Burkholderiales; family Burkholderiaceae_C; genus Ramlibacter. The sequence continues at coordinate 43,942 of NZ_JAYRZR010000001.1, read as the reverse complement.
GACGCTGACGTCGGTGCCGCGTTCGGCGCCGGTGTCCGGACGCACCGGCCCCGAGCTCAGCGCGGAGGAATCCGCGGCGCTCGAACAGGCATTGGGCAAGTTCATCGGGCCCATGGCCCGCATCGTGCTCCGCAAGGAGGCCGCGCGCGCCGCCACCTTGAAGGATCTGGTGGCCGCCCTCGCCGCCCAGGTGGACACGGCGGCCCAGCGTGAGGCCTTCGTCCAGGCCGCCCACAAGGCCATCCCGCGGCGCACGTTCTGACCGGCGCCTGCGCCTCCGGCAGGCCTCAGGCCGGCTGCGCGGCCCCGGTGCTCTCCAGCGAAGCAATGCGGCCCGCCTCGATGGTGATGCGCCGCTCGCAACGCGCGGCGATGCCGCGGTCATGCGTGACCAGCACCAGCGTCGTGCCCTGCTCGCGGTTGAGGTCGAACATGAGCTGCATCACCGTCTCGCCGGTGGCGAAGTCGAGGCTGCCGGTGGGCTCATCCGCCAGCAGCACCGCCGGCTGCACCACGAACGCACGCGCCAGGGCCACGCGCTGCTGCTCGCCGCCCGACAGCACCTTCGGATAGTGACCCAGCCGCTCGCCCAGGCCCACGCGCGCCAGCATCTCGCCGGCCGCCTTGCGCGCGTCGCGCCGGCCCGCCAGCTCCAGCGGCAGCATCACGTTCTCGAGCGCGGTGAGGTTGCCCATGAGCTGGAAGCTCTGGAACACGAAGCCCACCTGGCGCGCGCGCAGCGCCGCGCGCTCGTCTTCGTCCAGCGCGAACAGGTCCTGCCCCGCCAGACGCACCGTGCCACTCGTGGGCGTGTCCAGCCCGGCGATGATGGACAACAGCGTGCTCTTGCCCGAGCCGGAGGCGCCGACGATGGCTGCCGTCTCGCGCGGCGCGAGGGTGAAATCGATATCGCGCAAAATGTCGAGGGTGCCGGTCGAATCAGTGACCGACTTGTGGACGTGCTCGACGGAGATGATGGGATCGGACATGGGCTCTCGCGGTTGGCGGCGGCGTCACTTTATCGCGGCCGGCTTAGCCGGCTCTTATGCAGGGTTGGCCGGCGCCGCCGTGCCGCTGATCCTGGTGGTGGGGGATTCGCTCAGCGCCGAGTATGGCCTGAAGCGCGGCACCGGCTGGGTCGCCCTGCTGGAGCAGCGGCTGGCGCGCGAGAAGATCACCGCCCAGGTGGTCAACGCCAGCATCAGCGGCGACACCACCTCGGGCGGACGCGCACGGCTGCCCGCCCTGCTGCGCCAGCACAAGCCCAGCCACGTGATCATCGAGCTCGGCGGCAACGATGCCCTGCGCGGCCTGCCCCTGCCGATGACGGAGGAGAACCTGTCGCAGATGACGGTGGCCGCGCAGAAGGCCGGCGCGCGCGTGCTGCTGGTGGGCATGCAGGTCCCGCCCAACTACGGCACGGACTACGGTGAGCGCTTCGCCGGCCTGTTCGCCAAGGTGGCCCGGCAGCACAAGGCCGCGGTGGTGCCCTTCCTGCTGAAGGGCGTGGCCGACGGGCCGGACCCGACCCGCCTGTTCCAGCCCGATCGCATCCATCCGCGCGAGGAGGCGCACCCGATCATGCTGAACAACGTGTGGCCGGTGCTGCGCGGGCTGCTGCCATGAGCGTCCACATGCTGCCCGCCGCCCAGGCGCTGGCGCGGCTGGGTGAGTTCGACACCGTCATCGACGCCCGCAGCGAATCCGAATACGCGGAAGACCGCCTGCCCGGCGCGGTGAACTGGCCGTCGCTCAACGACGCCGAGCGCCACGAGGTGGGCACGCTGTACAAGCAGGTCAGCCCGTTCGATGCGCGCAAGCGCGGGGCCGCGCTGGTGGCGGCCAACATCGCCCGCCATGTCGCCGCCCACGTGGCCGACAAGCCCAAGGACTGGCGGCCGCTGGTGTACTGCTGGCGTGGCGGCCAGCGCAGCGGCTCGCTCGCGCTGGTGCTCGGGCAGATCGGCTTTCGGGTGCATGTGGTCGAAGGCGGCTACAAGGCCTTCCGCAGCGTGGTGCTGGCCGAGCTGCCCGGGCTGGCCAGCCGCTTCACCTGGCGCGTGGTCTGCGGCCCCACCGGTTCCGGCAAGACGCGCTGGCTGCAGGCGCTGGCCCAGGCAGGCGCCCAGGTGCTCGACCTGGAGGCCCTGGCCAGCCACCGCAGCTCGGTGCTGGGCCTCATCCCGGGCCAGCCGCAGCCATCGCAGAAGCGCTTCGACACGCTGATCTGGGAGCACCTGCGCGCGCTCGATCCGGCGCGGCCGGTCTACGTGGAAAGCGAGAGCCGCAAGGTCGGCAACGTGGCCGTGCCCGAGGCGCTGATCGTCGCCATGCGCGCGGCCGACTGCATCCGCCTGGAGCTGAGCAACGAGGAGCGGGTTCGCCTGCTGCTGGAGGACTACGCCTTCTTCACGCACGACCGCGAGCTGTTCTGCGAGCGGCTCGGCGCGTTGACAGCGCTCCGAGGCCGCGCCCAGGTGCAGGCCTGGCAGCAGGCCGTGCGCGCCGGCGCGCTCGAGGACGTGGTGCGCGAGCTGCTGGCCCGCCACTATGACCCGGGCTATGCGGCATCGACCGAACGCAACTTCCCGCGCTTTGCGCAGGCGGTGCAGGTGCGCCCGGCGAACCGATCCCCCGCGGCGATGGAAGCCGCCGCACGCGAGCTGGTCGCCGCCGATCAGGCAGCGGCCGCAGGCGCCGCGTCTTCCCAGCCCACGGCGTCGCGGTAGGCGTGCCAGGTGGCATGGCCCAGCAGCGGGCCGGCCAGCAGCAGGCCCAGTGCCCAGGGCATCAGGGCCAGCAGCGTGATCACCACGATGAGCGCGCCCCAGAACACCAGCACGCCCGGATTCTCGAACACGACACGGATGCTGGTGATGGCCGCGGTGATGGCGTCGGTGTCACGGTCCAGGATCATCGGGATCGACACCACCGTGCTGCAGAACACGAGCGAGGCGAACACGCCGCCGACCACGGTGTAGACGGCCAGGAACTCCCAGTTGCGCGGGTTGAACACGGCCTCCAGCACGGTGGCGGTGGTGGGCATGCCGGTGTTGAAGAACACGGCGAACACGACCAGCGACGCGCGCCCCCACAGCAGCTCCAGCACCGTCAGCACCAGGACCAGCAGGCCCATGCTGCCCAGGTGCTGGTCCCAGCAGGTGAGGGAATGCGAGAGCGCGACCTCGGCCCCCGTCTCCAGGCGCCGGCTCACCTCGTACAGGCCCATGGCCATGAAGGGGCCCACCAGCAGACAGCCCGAGACGATGGTCATGGTGTATTCGGGCTTGTGCCGGAACACCGCGCCGAGCGTGAGGGCCATCATCCAGAAGCAGAGGCCGTAGAAGACGCCGATGCCGATGTGCCGTCGCAGGTCCTTCGCGCCGAGCGCGAGCCAGCGCAAGGGGGCGCTCAGGCCCAGGCGCCGGACCACCATGCGGGGCGGCGGCGGGGCGCCCGGGGCGGGCGCTTCGGCAGGCGCATCGTGGGCGGGGGACGGCGTGGTGGTGGGCGTCAAGTCAGTCCAGCAGGTCGGCGAATCGGTGGCGCAGCGTAAGGCCGCGCACCGATGCCAGGCCATCCGGACTCACCCGGAGTGCAGCGCGCCGAGCGCCTGTTCCAGATCGGCCCGGAGGTCCTCGACCGCTTCCAGCCCGATGGAGAAGCGAACCAGCACGCCGGCATGCGGCCACGCCGGTCGCATCGACGGCACGTCATACGGCACCACGAGGCTCACCGGCCCGCCCCAGGAGTAACCCAGGCGGAACAGGCGCAGCCGGTCGCAGAAGGCGTCCACCCGCGCGGTGTCGAAGCGGGCATCGAGCACGACCGAGAACAGGCCGGCGGCAGCATCCTGCATGCCGCACAGCGCCCGCCAGTGCGCGTGCCCCGGGGCGCCTTCCAGCGCCGGGTGCAGCACGTGGGCCACCTCGGCGCGTCCGCGCAGCCAGGTCGCCAGCTCGCGAGCCGCCGCATCGTGCGCGCGATAGCGCAGCGCGATGCTGGGCAGCGCCCGCAGCACCGCCTCGGCATCGTTCGCGCCCACGCCCCAGCCGCCGCGCATGTGCGTGAGCTTCAGGCGGTGATGCAGCGCCTCGTCGCGCGTGACCACGCTGCCCATGAGCACGTCGCCGCCGCCGCTGGGGTACTTGGTCAGCGCCTGCACGGCGATGTCCACCGCGAGCGGCGTGGCCGCACCCGGCTGCAGGTCGAAGGCGTTGAAGGCCAGGCCCGCGCCCCAGGTGTTGTCCAGCGCGCAGGTGACGCCGCGCTCGCGGCAGAGGCGCACCAGCGCCGGCAGATCCGGGAACTCCATCGTCACCGAGCCCGGCGCCTCCAGCCACACCAGCTTCGTGCGCGGGCCGATGCGGGCCGCCAGGTCCTGCGGCTGCATCGGGTCATACAGCTGGTGCGTGATGCCCCACTGGCGCAGCTCGCCCTCGGCCAGGGCCTTGCTGGGGCCGTAGACATTGGCAGGCAGCAGCACCTCGTCGCCGGTGGCGAGCAGGGCCATGCCCACGTTGGCGATGGCGGCCAGGCCACTGGGCAGCAGCAGGCACTCGCGCCCGCCTTCCAGCGCGGCGATGCGCTCTTCCAGCAGGAAGGTGGTGGGCGTGCCGTGCAGGCCGTAGGTGTAGCCGTTCTTGTGGCGCCAGTCGCGCGCGCGCATGGCGGCCACGCTGGCGAAGAAGACGGTGGAGGCCTTGTGCACCGCCGGCTGCGGCGCTTCAAAGCCGGCTGGCGGCTGGTACGGATGGTGGATCAGGTCGGTGATGCGCTCGGACATCAGCCGATGGTAGCGCCGGGCGCGCTCAGATCTTCCACTTCTCCAGCAGCTTGTCGGGGGTGAGGCTGTCGTAGCCCTCGAAGGGCTGGTGGATCCACGGATTCGTGGGCAGGAACTCCACCGAGTAGTCGGGCTGGAACGTGGAGAGACCCTTGGTCCAGATCACGGCGCTGCGCAGCTCGGTGATGGGCTTGTAGCTGCCCCGCAGCAGGTCGATCACCTTGTGCAGGGTGTGGCCGGAATCGGCCAGGTCGTCCACCAGCAGCACCTTGCCGCTGATCTCGCCCTTGGGCGTGGTGATGTAGCGCGCAATGTCCAGGTGGCCCTGCACCGTGCCGGCCTCGGCGCGGTAGGAGCTGGTGGACATGATGGCCAGCGGCTTGTCGAAGATGCGCGAGAGGATGTCGCCGGGCCGCATGCCGCCGCGGGCCAGGCACAGGATGGTGTCGAACTGCCAGCCCGACTGGTGGATCTTGATCGCGAGCTTCTCGATGAGGTTGTGGTACTCGTCGTAGCTCACGTACAGGTGCTTTCCGTCCTCAGTCAGCATGCAGGGCTCCTCTGTGCTCGGGATGCGCTCAGGGCAGGTAGGGATGGCGCATCATGATGGTGTGGTCCCGGTCGGGGCTGGTCGAGATGATATCGACTGGCACGCCGGTCACCTGCTCGATGCGCTGCAGGTACAGGCGGGCGTTCACCGGCAGCTTGTCGTACTGGGTCACGCCCACGGTCGACTCGGTCCAGCCGGGCAGCGTCTCGTACACGGGCTTGCAGCGCGCGATCTCGTCGGCGCCCATGGGCAGGATGTCGATGTGCTCGCCGTCCAGCTCGTAGCCGGTGCACAGCTGCAGTTCCTTCAGGCCGTCCAGCACGTCCAGCTTGGTGATGCACAGGCCCGACAGGCCATTGACCTGCGCGCTGCGCTTCAGCAGCGCGGCGTCGAACCAGCCGCAGCGGCGCGAGCGGCCGGTGGTGACCCCCTTTTCCGCGCCCACGGTCGACAGGTGGTAGCCCACGGTGCCCGGCGTCTCCCAGTCCAGCTCGGTCGGGAACGGGCCGCCGCCCACGCGCGTGCAGTAGGCCTTGGTGATGCCCAGGATGTAGTGCAGCATGCCCGGGCCCACGCCAGCGCCCGCGGCGGCGTTGCCGGCCACGCAGTTGCTGGAGGTGACGTAGGGATAGGTGCCGTGGTCCACGTCGAGCAGCGTGCCCTGCGCGCCCTCGAACAGCAGGTTGTCGCCGTGCAGGTGCGCCTCGTTCAGCTCGCGCGAGACGTCGGCCATCATCGGTCGCAGCAGCTCGGCGTGGCGCATGGCCTCGTCGAACACAGCCTGGAAGTCCAGCGGCTGCGCATGCAGGTAGTTCACCAGCACGAAGTTGTGCAGCTCCAGCAGCACGCGCAGCTTCTCGGCGAAGCGTTCCGGGTGCTTCAGGTCCTGCACGCGCAGCGCGCGGCGGGCGATCTTGTCCTCGTACGCGGGGCCGATGCCGCGGCCGGTGGTGCCGATCTTCTCGGTGCCGCCCTTCTCGCGCAGGGCCTCGCGGGCCACGTCCAGCGCGGCGTGGAAGGGCAGGATCAGCGGGCAGGCCTCGCTGATGCGCAGGCGCGAGCGCACCTCCACGCCGGCCTTCTCCAGGCCCTCGATCTCCTCCAGCAGCTTGGCCGCCGAAAGCACCACGCCGTTGCCGATGTAGCACTTCACGCCCGGCCGCATGATGCCGCTGGGGATGAGGTGCAGCGCTGTCTTCACACCGTTGATCACCAGCGTGTGGCCGGCGTTGTGGCCGCCCTGGAAGCGCACCACGCCTTGCGCCATCTCGGTCAGCCAGTCGACCAGCTTGCCCTTGCCTTCGTCACCCCACTGGGTGCCGACCACGACCACGTTGCGGCCCTTCGTCTTCGTCATGACAGATCGCTCTTTGCGAATGGGGATGGGAAATGGGGGTGCGGCTCAGCGCGCACGCACGGACCAGCCGCCGGCGCCGTCGGCCACCAGCTCGCGGTCGCAATGGAATTCGTCGACCTCGCTGCCGTGCCCGGGCAGCATGCACACGACCGTCTCGCCCTGGCCGCGCAGCGCCGCGATGGCCGCGCGCAGGCTCTCGGCCTCGGCGCCGGCTTCCAGCCAGGGGGCGCGGACCGCGGCCTTCAGCGCGGGACGGGCGGCAACCGCCGCCAGTTCCTTCACGTCGAGGCTGAAGCCGACGGCCGGGCGGTTGCGCCCGAACACCGCGCCCACCTCGTCGTAGCGGCCGCCGCGCACCAGCGCGTCACTCGCGCCGGGCGTGTAGATGCCGAAGCGCACGCCGCTGTAGTAGGCGTAGCCGCGCAGATCCGCCAGGTCGAAGCGGACGGCCGCGCCCTGCACCTGCTGAGCCAGCGAGGCCATCTGGGCCAGGGCCTCGTGCACGCCCGGCAGCGCCGGCAGCACGGCGCGGGCCTCGGTCAGCACGGCCTCGTCGCCGTACAGCCGCGTGAGGGCCTGCAGGGCGGCGCTGGTGCCAGGTGCCAGGTCACGGCACAGGCTGGCCAGCTCAGCCGCATCCTTGGCGGCCAGGGCGGCGTGCAGGGCCGCCTCGCGTGCGGCGTCGAGCGACTGGCCCGCCAGCAGCGCGCGCACCACGCGCACGTCGGCCATGTCCACGGTCAGCGGACCCACCTGCGTGGCCCGCAGGCAATCGAGCGCCAGGGCCAGCGCCTCCTGGTCAGCCTCGGGGCCGGCGTGGCCGTAGATCTCGGCGCCGAACTGCAGCGGCTCCCGCGTGGCGTGGGGCTTGTCGGGGCGGGTGTGGAGCACCGGGCCGCAATAGCACAGGCGCGTGACGCCTCGGCGGTTGAGCAGATGTGCGTCGATGCGGGCCACCTGCGGCGTGGTGTCGGCGCGCAGGCCCATCATGCGGCCGGAGAGCTGGTCCACCAGCTTGAAGGTCTGCAGGTCCAGCGCCTCGCCGGTGCCGGTGAGCAGCGACTCCAGGTGCTCCAGCAACGGCGGCATCACCAGCTCGCAGCCATAGCCGCGGGCAGTGTCCAGGAGCAGTCGGCGAAGTTCTTCGATATGCCGGGCCTCGGAAGGCAACACATCGGCGATGTGATCCGGCAGGACCCAGGCGGACATGGGCGTCGGGTGGGGCTGTTAAAACGTGGATTCTACGCGGTCGACCGAGGTCGCCCGCGGCGGCCCGGCTCAGGCCAGCAGCCAGAGCCCGGTGAGGCCGAGCACGATGCTCACGAGTCCGAAGAAGCGCAGCTGGCCGTCGCGCAACTGCAGGATCTGCTGGAAGGTGCGCCGCCAGCCGCCCGGCGAGAGGAAGGGCAGCAGGCCCTCGAACACCAGCATCAGGGCCAGCGCGGCCCAGAAGACGTCGGCGCTCAAGGCGGCTGCCCCGTGGCGGCTACTTGCGCGGCGCGGCCGGGGCGGGCGCGTTGCCGCCGCGGAAGGTACGGAAGAACTCCGATCCCTGCGGGTCGACGATCATCACGTCACCGCGGCGGCCGAAGCTCGCCTTGTAGGCTTCGAGGCTGCGGTGGAACTGCGCGAACTGCGGATCGCGGCCGAAGGCCTCGGCGTAGATGGCCGCGGCCTGGGCATCGCCCTCGCCCTTGATCTTCTGCGCGTCGCGGTAGGCGTTGGCCACCGTCACCTCGCGCTGCCGGTCGGCGTCGGCGCGGATCTTCTCGCCCTCGGCGCCGCCGGTGGAGCGCAGCTCGTTGGCCACGCGCTTGCGCTCGGCCTCCATGCGGCGGTAGACGGACTCGGTGATCGCCTCCACGTAGTCGGCGCGGGTGATGCGCACGTCGATGATGTCGATGCCCCAGGGCTTGGCGCCCTTCACGGCCTCGATCACCTCGCGCTTCACGTCGGACATGATCTCCTCGCGCTTGGCCGACAGCAGCTCGCGCACGGTGCGGCGGTTGATCTCTTCCTGGAACGCGTTGCGCACCACGCGGTTGAGCTGGTTGGCGCCGGCGGCCTCGTCGAGGCCGACGTTGCGGATGTATTCCGACGGATCGGTGATGCGCCAGCGCACGTACCAGTCGATCACCACGCGCTGCTTCTCGGCGGTGAGCATGGGTTCGGTGTCCACGCTGTCCAGCGTGAGCAGGCGCTTGTCGATGTAGCTCACGTTCTGGAACGGCGGCGGCATCTTGACGTGGAGGCCCGGCTCGGTGATCACTTCCTTGATCTGGCCGAGCGCGTACACCACGCCGAACTGGCGCTGGTCGACGACGAAGAGCATGGAGCTGGCCAGCGCGAGCGCCACCAGCAGGGAGGAGACGATGAATCCGACTTTGTTCATGGCGGGGCCTCGATCAGCGGGTCTCGCGTTCGCGGCTGCGCGCGTTGTCGCGCGCCCGGGCATCGCCCTGCGCCGACGGGGTCGTCACGGCGGCCGGCGCACTGATGGCCGGCGCGGCCTCGGCGGCGGCGCCCTGCTGCGCGACCTGCTGCATGATGCGGTCCAGCGGCAGGAACAGCATGTTGCCGCCCTGGCGGGACTCGACCATCACCTTGGTCACGTTCGAGTAGATCTGCTGCATGCTCTCCAGGTAGAGGCGGTCGCGCGTGACCTGCGGCGCACGCTGGTATTCGGCCAGCAGCAGCTTGAAGCGTTGCGCGTCACCCTGGGCCTGCGCCACGATGCGGGCCTTGTAGCCTTCGGCCTCCTCGGCCAGGCGCGAAGCCGCGCCGCGGGCCCGCGGGATGACCTCGTTCGCGTAGGCCTGCGCGTCGTTCTTGGCGCGCTCGCGTTCCTGGCCGGCCTTGAGCACGTCGTCGAAAGCGGCCTGCACCTGCTCGGGCGGCCGCACGCCACCTTGCTGCAGGTTGATGCCCACGACTTCCACGCCCACCTTGTAGCGGTCCAGGATGGTCTGCATCAGCGCCCGCACGCGCGGGCCGATCTGGTCGCGCTCGTCGGCCAGGGCGGAATCCATCTTCATCTTGCCCACCACCTCGCGCACGGCGCTCTCGGCGGCCTGGACCACGGCCTCGGCGGGGTTCTTGCTCTCGAACAGCCAGGCACGGGCGTCGTTCAGGCGGTACTGCACGGCGAACTTGATCTCGACGATGTTCTCGTCCTCGGTCAGCATCGCCGATTCCTTCAGGCCGGTGGTGCGGATCACGCTGTCGCGGCCCACGTCGACCGAGCGGATCTGCGTGACGTACACCACCTCGTGGCGCTCGATCGGGTATGGCAGGCGCCAGTTGAAGCCCGCGCCGACCGTGGAGGTGTACTTGCCGAAGCGGGTGATGACCGCCTGCTGGCCTTCCTGCACGATGAAGATGCCGGTGCCCATCCAGATGACGACCACCACCGCGGCGATCAGGCCGGCGCCGACGCCGGCGCTCTTCATGTCGGGCTGGAAGCCACCGCCCTGCCCGCCGCCGCCGAAGCCGCCGCCAGAACCGCCGCGCTTGCCGCCGAACAGGCCGCCGAGCTTGCGGTTGAAGTCACGCCAGAGTTCGTCGAGGTCCGGCGGACCCTGGTTGGGGCCCTGCGGCCGGTTGCCACCGCCCTCGGGCCGATGGCCATTGCCCTCGGGCCGCTGGCCGCCGCCCTCGTTCTTGTCCTCGCCACGGCCCCAGCGCGGGTCGTTGAGGTTGAACATGCCCCGGATCCGACCACGGAGGCCGGCCATGCCCAGGCTGGGGAAGGAAAATTTCATGCGCTTGGTCTTCTCTCGAATTCGGCCCGATTGTGCCCAATCACGACTAGGCATCGACTGGAAGGGCTTCCCGCGTGGCGCCGGCCCGGTCGGCGACGGCCTGTGCCAGGTGCTCGCGCAGCGTGTCCAGGCCTTCGCCCGTGCGGCTGCTGACGAACACCCGCGGCACGGGGTGGCCCTCGATCTCGTAGAGATCATGTCCATGGGGCGGCCGGCGGTCCGCCGGCAGGGCGTCGAGCTTGTTGAACACCAGCACCTGCGGCACGGCCGCGGCGCCGATCTCCTGCAGGACGCGCTGCACCTCGGCGATCTGCTCGGGGTGATGGGGATTGGCGGCGTCCACCACGTGCAGCAGCAGGTCGGCATCGGCCGCCTCCTGCAGGGTGGCCTGGAAGGCGTCGATCAGGCCGTGCGGCAGATCGCGGATGAAGCCCACCGTATCGGACAGGGACACGCTGCGGCCCGCCTCGCCCAGGTAGAGCTGGCGGGTGGTGGTGTCCAGGGTGGCGAACAGCTGGTCGGCCGCGTAGGCGCGGGCCTTCACCAGCGCGTTGAACAGCGTGGACTTGCCGGCGTTGGTGTAGCCCACCAGCGAGATGTTGAAGGTGTCTCGCCGCTCGCGCTGGCGGCGCTGCGTCTGGCGCTGCTTCTTCACCTTCTGCAGGCGCTCGCGGGTGCGCTTGATCGCGTCGTCGATCATGCGGCGGTCCAGCTCGATCTGCTTCTCGCCCGGGCCGCCGCGCAGGCCGGCACCGCCCGTCTGGCGCTCGAGGTGGGACCAGCGGCGCACCAGTCGCGTGCTCAGGTACTGCAGGCGGGCGAGCTCGACCTGCAGCTTGCCCTCATGGCTGCGGGCACGCTGGGCGAAGATCTCGAGAATGAGCAACGTGCGGTCATTCACCGGCAGGCCGGTGTGGCGCTCGAGGTTGCGCTGCTGCGCGGGCGAGAGCGCCTGGTCGAACAGGATCTCGGTGGCGCCCGAGGCCGTGGCGAGCATCTTGATCTCGTCGGCCTTGCCGCTGCCCACGAACAGCGCGGCATCCGGCGCGCGTCGCTTGCACGTGATGCGCCCCACCGGTTCGAGGCCGGCAGTCTGGGCGAGAAGGCCGAGCTCTTCGAGTTCGGCGTCGAAATGGGGCAACCCCAGGTCCACCCCCACCAGGATGGCGGAGGCGGCGGGCTTGTCGGACGTGGGTGTCAAGTCGTATGGTGGCGGGTAGCAGGTCGCGGGGCTGGCCCGCCGGAGAGGCCCGGCCTCTGGGGGGCGCGGCTCAGCCGGCGCCGCCCTCGGCCGGCTCCGCCGGCGAGAAGTTCACCGCCCGGCCGGGCACGATCGTGGAGATGGCGTGCTTGTAGACCATCTGGGTGACCGTGTTGCGCAGCAGGACGACGTACTGGTCGAAGGATTCGATCTGGCCCTGCAGCTTGATGCCGTTGACCAGATAGATCGAGACCGGCACGTGCTCGCGACGCAGGGTGTTGAGGAAGGGGTCTTGTAGAAGCTGCCCTTTGTTGCTCACGATATTCTCCGTGTTCAAGCGTTGCTGGAACTTGCACATTACCACATCGGTCCCGCCGGCACGGCTTTTTCGCGTGCCGGGCGAGCCGGGGTGGGCCGGTCGGCGCGGCGCAGCTTGCGCCCCGTGAGGGGGAGATGGGGCCCCGCGCCGGCCTTGCAAGGGCCCCGCCGGCTATTCCTTGTCGGCGTAGGGGTTCTTCGAGGTCCGCATCTCGATGCGCAGCGGGGTGCCCACCAGGTTGAAGGCCTTGCGGAAGCGGCCTTCGAGGAAGCGCTTGTAGGCGTCCGTCACGTGTTCGAGCGAGTTGCCGTGCACCACGATCACCGGCGGGTTCATGCCGCCCTGGTGCGCGTAGCGCAGCTTGGGCCGGAACATGCCCGAGCGCTTGGGCGACTGGAACTGCACGGCCTCCAGCAGCAGGCGGGTCAGCACCGGCGTGGTCATCTTGGTCATGGCGGCCTTGTGGGCCTGCGCGATGGCGCCCCACAGCGGGCCCAGGCCCTGCCGCTTCTTCGCCGAGATGAAGTGCAGCTCGGCGAACTTCAGGAAAGCAAGCCGGGCCTCGATCTGGCGGCGCAGCACCTCGCGCGCGTACTCGTCCACCGCGTCCCACTTGTTCACCGCCAGCACCACCGCGCGGCCGCTCTCGAGGATGTAGCCGGCGATGTGGGCGTCCTGGTCGGTCACGCCCTGGGTGGCGTCCAGCAGCAGCAGGACGACATTGGCGCTCTCGATGGCCTGCAGCGTCTTGACGACCGAGAACTTCTCGATGGCCTCGAATACCTTGCCCTTGCGGCGCAGGCCGGCCGTGTCGATCAGCTCGAACTTCTGCCCGTTGCGCTCGAAGGGCACCGCGATCGCGTCGCGGGTGGTGCCCGGCAGGTCGAAGGCGACCAGGCGTTCCTCGCCCAGCCAGGCATTGATGAGGGTGGACTTGCCCACGTTGGGCCGGCCGGCCACCGCCAGCTTGACCACGCCGGCTTCCTGAGGGGGCGCAGCGTCGTCTTCCTCGGGCAGGTCGAGCGGGTCGAGCGCGGCCTCCACCAGGCTGCGGATGCCCTGGCCGTGCGCGGCCGACACGGGATGCACCTCGCCCAGACCCAGTTCATAGAACTCGGTGAGCTGCGGGCCGGTCTGCATGCCCTCGGCCTTGTTCGCGGCCAGCACCGTGGGCTTGCCCAGCCGGCGAAGGTAGCGCGCGATGTCGTGATCCTGCGCGGACAGGCCGGCCCGCGCATCGACGACGAACACGACGACGTCCGCCTCGGCCACGGCCTGGCGCGTCTGACGGGCCATCTCCATGAAGATGCCGGATTCGGCATCGGGCTCGAAGCCGCCGGTGTCGATGACGATGAACTCGTAGCGACCCTGGCGCGCATTGCCGTAGTGGCGGTCGCGCGTGAGGCCGGCGAAGTCCGCGACGATGGCGTCGCGCGACTGCGTCAGGCGGTTGAACAGGGTCGACTTGCCGACGTTGGGGCGCCCCACCAGGGCCATCACGGGCTTCATGGGCGCCTCGGGTTTCGGCTACTGCGGCGTGAAGCCGTAGACCCCGCCCGAACGGGTGACCACGACCAGGGTGTTGGCGGCCACCACGGGGCCGGCCGCCACCGCTGAGCCATCGGTGGCAAGGCGGTTCAGCAACGTGCCGTCCTCACGCGACAGCAGGTGCACGAAGCCCTGCGCGTCGCCCACCACGACCGAACGACCCAGCACCAGCGGCGTGCCCAGGCCGCGGAACTGCAGCTTGTCGTTGAGCCAGGCGCGCTGGCCGTTGTCACGGCGCCAGGCGACGACGCGGCCATCGCTCTCGGTGCCGAAGACGTGCGTGGCGTCGCCGTGCACGCCGGTGGCGCCACTGGCCTTCTGCGTCCACAGCACGGCGCCGCGGGACGTGTCCACGCAGCCCACCGTCGCCTGGAAGGCCCGCACGCAGACGCTCTGGCCTTCGCGGCTGACGCGGTCGACCAGGTCGACCAGCCGCTCGACGTCGTTCACGCCCCGGGCGATGGCGATCGGGGCCTCCCAACGCACGCTGCCAGTCAGCGGGTTGAGGCCGGCCAGACGGCCGCCCTGCCCCGCCACCAGCGTGTCGCCCACGGCCAGCAGCACGCCCGCCTGGCGCAGCACCAGGGCCTCACCGGGGCGTTGCTGGCTCCACAGGCGGGCGCCGGTCTGGCCGTCGAAGGCGCTCACGGAGCGGTCGGCGCCGAGCACGAACACGCGCGCACCAGCCACCAGCGGCGGGGTGTACGACAGCACCGGCAGCTTCTGGCGCCACAGCACGCGGCCACCCGTCATGGCCACCAGTTCCTGGCCGCGGGTGACGACCGCCGCCGTGGTGCCGTCCGAGCCCACGCCTGCGGCCAGCGCACCGCCGGCGGCGGCGCGCCAGACCTCGCGGCCGCTGGTCGCGTCGAGGGCCACCACGGTGCCGTCAGAGGCGGCCAGGGTCACCTGGTTGCCATTCACGGCCACGCCGAGCGGGAAGCCGACCTCGCCGATGCGCGCCGACCAGGCCTGCCGCACACCCAGCAGGTTGGGGTTGGCCTGCAGTTCGGCCGGCTTCGGCTTGTCGTCCGATCCGCCCATGAAGGGCAGCGACGAGCAGCCTGCCAGCGCAGCCAGGGCCATGCCGGCCAGGGCCAGGCGACCGGCGCGGGAGCGGATCGCGCGGGCGATCATGATTTCACGGCCGGCTGCGCGGCGGGCTTGAGCGTCTGCATGTCGAAGCCGAGCGCGGTGAGCTTGGCCTCGACCAGGGTGCGGTACTCGGCCTCGGCGTCGAGCGCCTTCCAGGCCTTGGCGTATTCAGCCTGCGCCTCCGTACCCTTGCCCTGCAGGTTGTAGACGTCGCCGCGGCGGTCCGCCGCCAGGCCCTCGAACTGCGCCGGGAAGGCCGCCGAGAGGGTCTTGAGCGCGTCGTCGAAGGCCTTCGCCTCCACCTGCAGCCCGGCGAGCCGCAACCGCGCGACGGCCTTCAGGCCGGCGTCGCCGGAGCTGTCGGCCACCCATTGCAGCGCGGCGCGCGCCGCATCGGCCTTGCCCTTCTGCGCCAGCACGCGGGCGGCCATCAGGCCCCCCTGGTGCGCGTAGGTGGTGCGACCGAACTTGTCGCGGATGTCGTTGAAGGCCTGCTCGGCCCGCACCGGATCGCCAGCGCCAGCCGCGCGGTCGATCTCGTCGTAGAGCACCGAGGCCTGGGCGGCCTGCGAGCGCTGCCAGTACTGCCAGCCGTTCCAGGCGGCAAAGCCGCCCAGCACGGCGATCAGGAACCAGGTGATCGCGTTGCCGTATTGCTTCCAGAAGTGCCTGAGCTGGTCAAGCTGTTCCTGTTCTTCGAGGTCGAGTTGTCGTGCCATGGATGGGGCGCTCGCGCGCCGGGCGCGTGGATCAAGCCGGGGATTGTAGTTTCACGGCCCAGGACGCCGGGTCGGCCAGGGGCATCGGCACCTGCGTGCCATCGCCGCCGCGCAGGGCCTTCACGCCGACCTGGCCCTGGGCCAGCTCGTCGGGGCCGAAGACGAGCGCATAGCGCGCGCCACTGGCGTCGGCCTTGCGGAACTGCGCCTTCATGCTGCCGGGGCCTTCCGGGCCGGCCGCATGCATCTGCACCCGCACACCGGCACCGCGCAGCGACTCGACCGCGGCGATGACCGCTGGCAGCGGCACACCGGCCGGCACGACCGCGTAGGCATCCGGGGCAGCCGAGGGCACGGGCACCTGCAGCGCCTGCAGCAGGAGCAGCAGGCGCTCGATGCCCAGGCCGAAGCCGACGGCGGGCGCGGGCTTGCCGCCCAGCTGCTGGATGAGTCCGTCGTAGCGCCCGCCCCCGCACACCGTGCCCTGCGAGCCGAGCTGGTCAGTCACCCACTCGAACACGGTGAGGTTGTAGTAGTCCATGCCCCGCACCAGGCGCGGGTTGACGGTGTAGGCCAGGCCGACGGCGTCGAGCGAGGCACGCAGCGTGTCGAAGTGCGCCAGCGACTCGGGTCCGAGGAAATCGATCAGCCGGGGCGCGGACTCCACGACATCGCGCATGGCCTCATTCTTGGTATCGAGGATGCGCAGCGGGTTGCTGTGCAGGCGGCGCTGCGCGTCGGCGTCCAGCCGGTCGGCATGGGCCTCCAGGTGGGCCACCAGCGCGTCACGGTGCGCTTTGCGCTCGGCCGGTTGGCCCAGGCTGTTGATCTCCAGCCGCACGTCGCGCCCCTCGACCAGGCCGAGCTCGCGCCAGAGCGCGCGCGCCATGAGGATCATCTCGACATCGACGTCGGGGCCGGCGAGACCCAGTGCCTCCACGTCGAGCTGGTGGAACTGGCGGTAGCGCCCCTTCTGCGGCCGCTCGTGCCGGAACATCGGACCGATGGTCCAGATGCGCAGCGGACCGTTGTACAGCGCGTTGTGCTCGATGACCGCGCGCACGATGCCGGCCGTGGCCTCCGGCCGCAGGGTGAGGCGGTCGCCGTTCATGGCGTCGGTGAAGGAGTACATCTCCTTCTCGACGATGTCGGTCACCTCGCCCAGGCCGCGCACGAACAGCGCGGTGGGCTCGACCACCGGCGTCAGCACGTAGTGATAGCCGTAGCGGGCCAGCACGTCGCGCACGGCGGACTCGAACCACTGCCACAGCTGCGAGTCGGGCAGCTTCTCCGTGCGCGGCACGGCGGCCGGCAGGATGTCGTTCATGCCCTTGACGGCACTCAGTTTCTCAGCCATGGAAGCCTTGCTCAGGCATGCCCGGCCGACGCCGGAGCGTGGCCGAAGCGCTTGTCGATGTAGTTCTCGACGATCTGGTGGAACTCCTGCGCGATGCGTTCGCCGCGCAGGGTGAGGGCCTTCTCGCCGTCAATGAAGACGGGGGCGGCCGGTGCCTCGCCGGTGCCAGGCAGGCTGATGCCGATGTCGGCATGCTTGCTCTCGCCCGGGCCGTTGACGATGCAGCCCATCACCGCGACCTTGAGCTTCTCGACGCCCGGGTACTTGGCACGCCACACGGGCATCTGCGCGCGCAGGTGATCGTCGATCTGCTTGGCCAACTCCTGGAAGGTGGTGCTGGTCGTGCGGCCGCAGCCGGGGCAGGCGGTGACGCTGGGGACGAAGGCGCGCAGGCCCAGGGCCTGCAGGATCTCGGTGGCGATCACCACCTCCTGCGTGCGCGACTCGCCGGGCTGCGGCGTGAGCGACACGCGGATCGTGTCGCCGATGCCCTCCTGCAGCAGGATGCCCATGGCGACCGAAGAGGCCACCGTGCCCTTGGTGCCCATGCCGGCCTCCGTCAGCCCGAGGTGCAGCGGGTGGTTGGTGCGGCGCGCGAGTTCGCGGTAGACGGCGATCAGGTCCTGCACGCCGCTGACCTTGCACGACAGCAGGATCTGTTCGCGCGGCAGGCCCAGGGCCTCGGCCCGGTGGGCGGATTCGATGGCGGAGGTGACCAGGGCTTCATACATCACCTGGCGGGCCTCCCAGGGCTGGGCGCGGCGCGCGTTCTCGTCCATCAGGCTGGCCAGCAGCTCCTGGTCGAGGCTGCCCCAGTTCACCCCGATGCGCACCGGCCGGTTCCACTTCAGCGCCGCCTCGACCATCAGCGCGAACTGGCGATCGCGCTTGTCGCCCTTGCCGACGTTGCCGGGGTTGATGCGGTACTTGGAGAGCGCCTCCGCGCAGGCCGGATGGTCGGTCAGCAGGCGGTGGCCGTTGTAGTGGAAGTCGCCCACCAGCGGCACGTCGATGCCCATGCGATCGAGCTGCTCGCGGATGTAGGGCACCTGGGCGGCGGCCTCGGGCGTGTTCACCGTGATGCGCACCAGCTCGCTGCCGGCCAGGGCCAGCTCCTTCACCTGGATCGCCGTCGCGATGGCGTCCTCGGTGTCGGTGTTGGTCATCGACTGCACGCGGACCGGCGCGTCGCCGCCGACGGTGACGACACGCGCGCCCCAGGCCACGCGGGCCTGCAGCGAGCGGCGGGGGGCCGGCGCAGCCGGCGCGATGGGCAGACAGGCCTGATCGTTCATCAGCGGACTTCGAAGCGGGCCACGTTGTCGCGGCTCACGGGGGCCAGGTTGAAGGGTTTGCCGCGGACCTGCACCTCGGTGGAGGCGACGCTGCCGACGATCACCGTCAGCGGGGCAGCGCCAGCGGCGGTGGCCGTGTCACCGGGCCCCATGAGGCGACGCAGCACGTCCTGGCCGCGCGCGTCGGTCACGTGGATCCACGAGATGCCCGAGGTGCGGAAGGCCACCAGGCCCGCCGGCCAGGCGGCAGGCGACACAGCGGATGCAGGCGCGGCGGCCACCGGTGCACGGGTCTGCGCCACGGGCGGAACCACGGCGGCCGGCGCGGGAACCGGAGCGGCCGTCACGGGAGCGGGCGCGGGCGCGGGTGCGGGTGCCGGCGCGGGTGCCGGCGCGGCCACAGGGGCCGGTGCGGGCGGCGCGGGCGGCGCGGGCGGCGTGGCAGCCGGCGCAGGCGCCAGCACCGCCTTCGGGGCGACAGCGGGCGCGGTCAGCGGCGCGGTGCGCGGCGGCTCCACCGGCGTCACGGTGACGGCCGGCGGCGGCAGCACCGGCGTGGCCGCCACCGGTGGGGCCTCGGAGCTGCCCGGGGCGCCGGGCAGGAACACGAGCACGACCGCGGCCAGCAGCAGTGCCAGCACGCCCAGTACCACCGGGCGCGACAGCTGCTCCATCCAGCCGGGTGCCGGGCCATCACCGGGCGCCCGGAAGGGCGCATTGATGCCATCGTCGTCCTGCACCAGACGCGGCTTGGACGACTGCGGCAGGCGTTCCAGCACCGGCTGGGGATCGATCTTCAGCGTGCGGCAGACGCTGGAGGCCAGCGCGCGCACGAACACGGCATCGGGCAGGAGGTCGTAGCGGTCCTCATCCAGGGCCTCGAGCTTGCGCACCGGCACCTTCAGGTTCACGGCGAGGTTGGCCACATGCAGGCCGGCGGCTTCGCGTGCCCGCCGCAGCATGGCCCCTGCGGTCTCCCCGGCGGCCGGCGCCGGCGGCGCCTCCGCTTCACTCATCGAAGGCCCTCCGGTCCAGCGCCGCGCGCTCGCGCGACTGCGGGAAGCGCTTGCGCAGCTGGTCCGCCAGCTGCTCCAGCGCGACGTTGTCGTTCATGCGCTGCTCCACCTTGATGCCCAGCCACAGCGACTCGGCGTTGGCCAGCTCGCTGTTGTTCAGGCGGCGGATGTAGAACTGCGACCGCGCGTAGTCGCCGCGCAGGTACAGCAGCTGCGCGAGGTTGTAGCCGATGATGGGGTTGCCCGCATCGAGCTCGTAGGCGCGAGCGAGGCTGCGCTCGGCCTCGGGCCGCAGGCCTGCGCGCGCCTGGCACAGGCCCAGCGCCATCAGCGTCTTGGCCCGGCCACCGTAAACGGGGTTGGCGATCGCCGCCTCGAACGAACGGAACGAATCCTGGTAGCGACCGAGCTGGCACTGCAGCCAGCCCAGGTTGTGATGCACGTTGGAATCGCGCGAGTTCAGCGCCAGTGCGCGGCGGAAGCTGTCTTCGGCCTGGCGGTTGTCGCCCAGCCGCATGTAGATGAGTCCGCGCAGGCTGTAGGCATCCGGGAAGGACGGGTCGATGGTGATGACCTGCTTCAGCTCGTCGAGCGCGACCTCGGTCTTGCCTTCCTCGAAGTAGCCGGAGGCGAGTTCCAGGCGGATGCGCGCGCGACGGCGCGTCTCCGTCTCGTCGGACGGCGTCACGATGTCGGCCGCGCTGGCTTCCTGGGGCGGGTTCGCACAGCCGCCCAGCGTCAGCAGCAGCACGCCGGCCGCCGCCGCAACGGCCCACCCGGGGGACAGCCGCCCCACCCTCGCCCAGCCCGTTGTCATGATCGCGTCGTCTCCTTGGTCCGGCCGGGGGCCGGCGCCCTTCTCAGTACCACCGTGCGCTGCTGCGCCATGCGCTCGCCGACGCGCGTGCGGTCGCGCACGTCACCGGCGAGTTGCCCGCAGGCGGCGTCGATGTCGTCGCCACGGGTCTTGCGCACGGTCGTCACGATACCAGCATCAACCAGGATTTTCGCGAATGCCTGCACGCGCTGTGGCGGCGAGCGCAGCAGGCCGGAGGCCGGGAACGGGTTGAACGGGATCAGGTTGAGCTTGCACGACACGCCCGTGCCGCGATGGCCACGCACCAGGTCCACCAGCGCCTGGGCATGCTCGGGCTGGTCGTTCACGCCGTCGAGCATGCAGTACTCGAAGGTGATGAAGTCACGCGGGGCGTGCTCAAGGTAGCGCTGGCAGGCGTCCAGCAGCTCGGCCAGCGGGTACTTGCGGTTGAGCGGCACCAGCGCGTCGCGCAGCGCGTCGGTGGGCGCATGCAGCGAGACCGCCAGGGCCACCGGGCAATCCTGCGCCAGGCGGTCGATCATGGGTACCACGCCCGAGGTGGAGACGGTGACCCGGCGACGCGACAGGCCGTAGGCGTGGTCGTCCAGCATCACGCGCAGGGCGGGCACCAGGGCCGCGTAGTTCTGCAGCGGCTCGCCCATGCCCATCATCACCACATTGGAGATGACCCGCTCGTCGCGGCCGAGGTGGCGGCGCAGGAAATGCTCGGCGAACCAGAGCTGCGCCACGATCTCGCCCGTGGAGAGGTTGCGCGAGAAGCCCTGGTGGCCGGTGGAGCAGAAGCGGCAGCCCACCGCGCAGCCGGCCTGCGAGGACACGCAGAGCGTGCCGCGGTCGTCCTCGGGGATGAAGACCGCCTCGACGGCGTTGCCGTCACCGACGTCGAACAGCCACTTGATGGTGCCATCGGCGGATTCGTGCTGCGAGAGCACGGCCAGGCCCTCGACCCGCGCATGCTGCGCGAGCTTCTCGCGCAGGGAGCGGGCCAGATCGGTCATCTGGCTGAAATCACTGGCGCCGCGCTGGTGGATCCAGCGGAACAGCTGGGTGGCGCGGAAGCGCTTCTCGCCCAGCGTGGCGCAATAGGCGGCCAGCCCCTCGAGATCGAAATCGAGCAGGTTGGCCGTCATGGCATGGCCTGTTCCCGGCTCAGCGGGAATAGACGTTCATGCCGGCGAAGAAGAAGGCGACTTCGGCCTTCGCCGTCTCGGGGCCGTCGGAGCCGTGCACCGCGTTGGCGTCGATGCTGTCGGCGAAGTCGGCGCGGATGGTGCCGGCGGCGGCCTTCTTGGGATCGGTCGCGCCCATCAGGTCACGGTTCTTCAGGATGGCGTTCTCGCCTTCCAGCACCTGGATCATCACCGGGCCGGAGACCATGAAGTCCACCAGGTCCTTGAAGAAGGGGCGCTCCTTGTGGACGGCGTAGAACTGCTCGGCCTCCTGGCGCGACAGATGGGCCATGCGCGCGGCAATGACCTTCAGGCCGGCGGCCTCGAAGCGCGCGTAGATCTGGCCGATGACATTCTTGGCAACGGCGTCGGGCTTGATGATGGACAGGGTGCGTTCGATGGCCATGGGGGCTTCCTGGAAGGGTTCTGCTGATGCTAGGGAATCTCGCCGCAACCGGAAAGTTCGGCAAAGCCCGCGATTCTAGCCTCAACCCCGCCCGCGACCGGTGCCGCGGCGTGAACCACCCCGCCCGCCGCCCGGGCCGCCGCCTTCGCGGCGCTGCCGGTTGAAGCTGTCGCTGCCGATGTAGCCGAGCGACGTCTTCATGGGATCGGGCTGGCCGCCGCCCTGCCCCTTGCCGCTGCCGCCCTTGCCACCGCCGCCCGCGCCGCCGCCGGGCCGCCCGCGCCGGTTGCCCGATGGCGGGCCGTCCGTCCGGGCGCCGGGGCCGCCCTGGGGCCGTGGGCCGTCGCCGCGGCCGCGCCGCTGGTTGCGGCCGCGACCGCTGCCTTCGGATGCCGCCTCGCGGCCGAGCTCCGGCACGCCGGCGGCCTGGGTGAGCTCGCGGATGTCGCGCTCGTCGAGCTCCATCCACATGCCGCGCTTCAGGCCATGCGGCAGCACCATCGCGCCGTAGCGGATACGGATGAGCCGGCTGACCGCGTGGCCCACCGCCTCGAACAGGCGCCGCACCTCGCGGTTGCGGCCCTCGTGGATGGTCACGCGGTACCAGCGGTTGGAGCCGTCGCCGCCGCCGTCCTCGATGCTGCCGAACTGGGCCATGCCGTCATCGAGGCGCACGCCATCCAGCAGGCGCTGGCGCTCCTCGTCGGCCAGCGCCCCCAGCACGCGCACGGCGTATTCGCGCTCCACGCCGAAGCGCGGGTGCATCAGCCGGTTGGCGAGCTCGCCCGAGCTGGTGAACAGCAGCAGGCCCTCGGTGTTGAGGTCCAGCCGGCCGACCGACTGCCACTTGCCCTGCTGCAGGCGGGGCAGCTTGCGGAACACGGTGGGCCGGTTCTGCGGGTCGTCATGGGTGACCACCTCGCCGACCGGCTTGTGATAGGCGATCACGCGCGCCGGTGGCGGCGCGATGCGCACGCGGATCGGCTTGCCATTGACCTTGATCTGGTCCCCGTACTGGATGCGCTGGCCGATGTGGGCAGGCTCGTTGTTGACGGAGATGCGCCCCTCCATGATGAGCTGCTCCATCTCCAGGCGCGAGCCCAGGCCGGCCTGGGCCAGCACCTTGTGCAGCTTGGGTGTCTCGGGCTGGGGCAGCAGCACGCGCTTGGGCGGCGCGGCGTCGGCGGCCTCGGCCTCGGCGTCGAAGCGGCCGGAGATGACGTCCAGGAAGCGGTTGTCCGGACGGTCGCCATCGGCGGTGTCGGCCGTGTCGATGCCGGCGGCTGCTTCGTCAGCGGGTTCGGCCCCGGGCGCATCGCCCGCTTCCTCGTCGGGCGGGCCGGCCTCTGACGACGCCTCAGGCACGGCCGCACCGGCGGGAGGGGCCGAGGGCACTGCATCGTGCGGCAGCTTCGCATCCTCGTCCGGCTCGCGCACGGGCTCGGCGGGGGTCTCGGGCGCGTGGGCGGCTCTGGGGGGGGTGTTCATCGCTTCAGGTCGGCAGGGCTTGGGCGTGGTCCGGATCGTCGGCGTCGTCGGCCTCGTGGGGGGGCGTTGGGGTCGACGCGGCGGGCGCAGCCGGCGCATCCGCCGGCACGGGGGTCTCATCGGCGAAGAGACCTTGCTCGATGGGCAGGCCGGACGCCATGGCGGCGTCGCCTTCGCCATCGGCGCCGGGGGCCTCCGGCAGCTCGCCGGCGAGGCCGGCCAGGGCATCGGCCTGCGGCGACGGGCTCTGCAGCTCCGGCAGCTGGTCGAGCGAGGCCAGGCCCAGGTCATCCAGGAACTGCCGCGTGGTCGCGTACAGGGCCGGCCGGCCGGCCGCCTCACGGTGGCCGATCACCTCGACCCATCCGCGGTCCTCGAGCTGCTTGAGCAGCTGGCTGCTGATGGTGACGCCGCGGATCTCTTCCATGTCGCCGCGCGTCACGGGCTGGCGATAGGCGATGATGGCCAGCGTCTCCAGCGTGGCGCGCGAATAGCGCGGTGGCTTCTCCGGGTGCAGCCGGTCGAGGTACTCGCGCATCTCGGGGCGGCTCTGGAAGCGCCAGCCGCTGGCCACGCAGACCAGCTCCACGCCGCGTTGCGTCCAGGCCTGCTGCAGCTCGCCCAGCAATTCGCGGATGGTGTCGGCGCCGAGCGCGTCGTCGAACAGCACGCGCAGGTCGCGCACCGATAGCGGTTGCTGCGCGCAGATCAGCGCGGTTTCCAGGATGCGCCGGGCATCCGCCGTGTTCATGGTCTCGTCGCTGGTGCCGTGGGGCTGAGGGTTCGCGCGGCGGCATCGCGAAAGCGGATCGTCGCCGCGCCGTGGCCGCGGCAGGCGGGCCGTTCAGGCCGCCGCCGGGGGCTCGCTCTGGAGCCGGTGCGCTTCATTGTACTCCAGGCCCCACGCCGAGAGGGCCTCGGCCAGGTCCGCCGGCAGGGGCGAATCGAAGGTCAGCGGCTGCCGCGTGACGGGGTGCTCGAAGGCCAGCCGCACCGCATGCAGCGCCTGCCGCGCCAGGCCGCCGGCCGGCGCGCCGCCATACAGCGCATCGGCCACCAGGGGATGCCCGATGTGGGCCATGTGCACGCGGATCTGGTGCGTGCGCCCGGTCTCCAGCGTGCAGCGCACCAGGCAGCCGGCAGCGGCCTGCGCCACGCACTCGATCACCGTGGCGGCGGGGCGGCCGGCGTGGCGCTGCAGGTCGACCACGGCCATGCGCAGCCGCTGCCGCGGATCGCGCCCGATAGGGGCCTCCACGCGGCGTCTTGCAGGCCCCTCCCAGCGACGGTGCGCCAGCGCCACGTACTGCCGCGTCACTTCGCGCGCGGCGATGCGCTGCACCAGGCCGTCCATGGCGGCGCGTGTCCGCGCCACCACCATCAATCCGCTCGTGTCCTTGTCCAGCCGGTGCACGATGCCGGCCCGCGGCAGTGCCGCAGCGGCGGGGTCCCGTGCCAGCAGGCCGTTGAGCAGCGTGCCGCTCCAGTGGCCGGGCGCGGGATGCACCACCAGGCCAGCAGGCTTGTCGATCACCAGCAGGTCGGCGTCCTCATGCACCACGGCCAACGGCATCGGCTGCGGCAGGAAGGCCTGGGTACGCGGCGTGGGTCGCAGCTCGATCGTGCCGGACTGGCCCGCGCGCACGCGGGTGGCGCTGCGCAGGGCCGGTGCGCCGCCGAGCCGCACCGCGCCTTCGGCGACCAGCTGTTGCAGGTAGCTGCGTGAGAACTCGGGCGCCAGCAGGGCGAGGGCGCGGTCGAGCCGCTCCCCGTGCAAGGGGGTGTCGATGACGAAGGCCCGCGTCTCGGCGGCTGCTTCGGCCTCTTCGAGCAGGTCGTCCAGGGCTTCCGGCGAGGGGTCGGTCGATATAATGGTTCGGCCCAATTCTGCGAGACAGACGCGTGATCCTTCGAGACCGATTATCGACGCTGGCCGCCGTGCTGGCCGCCCTGGCAATCGCCGGCTGCGCGTCCACCGACGACGACAAGACCTCGAAGTGGAGCCCCAACCGCATCTACGCGGAGGCACGCGACGAGATGAGCGCCGGCGCCTACGACAAGGCCGTGCTGCTGTTCGAGAAGCTGGAGGGCCGCGCCGCCGGTACCCCGCTGGCGCAGCAGGCCCAGCTGGAGAAGGCCTACGCCCACTACAAGGCGAACGACCCGGCGCAGGCGGTGGCCACGCTGGAGCGCTTCATGAAGCTGCACCCGGCCAGCCCCGCGATCGACTACGCGCTGTACCTCAAGGGCGTGGTCAACTTCAACGACAACCTCGGGCTGTTCGCCTTCGTCTCCCGCCAGGACCTGTCCGAGCGTGACCAGAAGGCCGCCAAGGAATCGTTCGAGGCCTTCCGCGAGCTGACCACCCGCTTCCCTGATTCCCGCTACACGCCCGATGCCCGCGCGCGCATGACGTACATCGTCAACTCGCTCGCCCAGTACGAGGTGCACGTGGCGCGCTACTACTACAACCGCGGCGCCTACGTGGCCGCGATCAACCGGGCCCAGGCCGCCCTGGCCGACTACCGCGACGTGCCCGCGCTGGAAGAGGCGTTGTTCGTGCTCATGCGCTCCTACGATGCCCTGGGCATGGCGCAGCTGCGCGACGACACCCGCCGCGTGCTCGAGAAGAACTACCCCGCCAGCGAGTTCCTGAGCAAGGGCTTCAAGGGTCCCGGAGACCCGTGGTGGAAGTTCTGGTAGCCGGGTCGGCCCCCAGCGCATCCAGCGCCGCCTCGAACTGATCGGCCGCCTCCAGCCGCCGCATGGGCGGCAGCGCCGCCAGCAGGCGCCGGCCGTAGCCCATGGTGGCGAGCCGCGGGTCGCACACCACCAGCACGCCGCGGTCCGCCTCGCTGCGGATCAACCGCCCCGCGCCCTGCTTCAAGGCCACGGCCGCCTCCGGCACGTAGTAGCTGTTGAAGGCGTTGCGGCCCTGCGCCTGCAGGCGCTGCGCGCGCGCCTCCACCAGCGGATCGTTGGGCGGCGGGAAGGGCAGCTTGTCGATCACCACCAGCTGCAGCGCGTCCCCCGGCACGTCCACGCCTTCCCAGAACGAGGCCGAGGCGACCAGCACGCAACCGGGGCGGCCGCGCGAGTCACCCTCGCGGAAGCGGTCGATGAGCAGGCGCTTGGGCTGCTGGCCCTGCACCAGCACCTCCAGCGCGCCCTCGCTGCCCAGCCGATCCTGCAGCTGTTCGCCAATGGCGCGCAGCGCGCGCAGGGTCGTGGTGAGCACCATCGTGCGGCCGCCGAGGCGTCGCGCGCCCTGCTCCGCCAACCGGGCCACCGCCGGCGCATGCCCCGGGTCGTTGGGGGCCGGCATGGCTCGCGGCACGTACAGCGCGGCCTGCCGGGCGTAGTCGAACGGACTGCCGACGCGCAGGATGTGCGCGTCCTGCAGGCCACAGGGTTCGGTGAACCAGGTCAGGCGGTCGTCGTCACCCAGCGTGGCGGAGGTGAAGATCCAGCTGCGCCGCGAGGCCTCGGCACCGGCCTCGGGCAGGCGCAGCATGCGGCTGCGTACCGCCTCCGCGATGTCCAGCGGGGACTCCACCAGGCGCAGGTGGTTGCCGGCATCCACCCAGCGGATGCTGCCTTCCGCGGGCGGCGCCAGGAAGGCGCGCGTGCGCTCAGTGAGGGACAGCGCGCGTTCGTGCAGGCGCGGAAAGTCCGGTGCGATCTCCGACACCGTGTCCAGCGCCTCGGCGGCACCCTGCAGGGCCGCGATGATCTCGTTGAGCGCGGCCGTCCATTCCGGCTCGGGCACGCCATCGGGTGCAGGCCCTTGCCAGCGCAGCCGGGCACCAGGCGGCGTCCGGCCGACGACGAGGCGCAGGTCGCGGGCGGCGCGTTCGCAGGCCGCGGCGTGCTGCTGCCAGTCCGCCAGGCCCCGCGCGAGCTGCAGACCCGCGGCCAGCAGGTCTCGGGTGAAGTCGAGCACCTGCGCCGTGCCCAGTTGCCGCCCGAGGAACTGCACGCCGGTCTCGTTGAGCTGGTGCGCCTCGTCGAAGACGGCGACCCGCACCGTCGGCAGCAGCTCCGCCATGCCGGACTCGCGCACCGCGAGATCGGCAAAGAACAGATGGTGGTTGACCACCACCACGTCGGCGGCCATGGCCTCGCGCCGAGCGAGGTTCACGTGGCAGGCCTTGGCCTTGGGACATTGCGAGCCCAGGCAGTTCTCCCGCGTGGAGGTGACCAGCGGGATCACCGGCGATCGCTCGTCCAGGCCCGGCAGTTCCGCCAGGTCACCGCTGGCGGTGGACTGGGCCCACTGCTCCACCTTGGCCAGCGCACGCACGGCGGTTCGGTCCGGCAGGGTGGCGTCTCGTCGCGCCAGTTCCATCCGGTGCAGGCACAGGTAGCTGGCGCGGCCTTTCAGCACCGCCTGCCGCACCGGCACGCCCAGCGCCTGCGCGAGCCGCGGCAGATCGCGGCCGGCAAGCTGGTCCTGCAGGGTCTTGGTGGCAGTGGAGAGCAGCACGCGTTCGCCGCTCAGCAGCGCCGGCACCAGGTAGGAGAAGGTCTTGCCGACACCGGTGCCGGCCTCGACCACCAGCACGCCGCCCGCCTCCACCGTGGCGGCCACGGCCATGGCCATCTGGGTCTGGCCTTCGCGCGGCAGGAAGTCGTCGGCGGCCCGGGCCAGCGGCCCGAGCGCCGCGAAGGCCTCGCGCGTGAGGTCGACGAGGCCGACGCTCACGCGGGCTCTTTGGGGTCGAGCACGCGCTCGAGGCGGGCGATCTCGTCGCGCAGGGCCAGGCGGCGCTTCTTGAGGCGGCGCATCATCAGTTCATCGACCGGGGTCTGCGCGGCGGCGCCGTCGATCAGCGCATCGAGGTCGGCGTGTTCCATGCGCAGCTCGATCAGCCGCCGTTCGGGAGAATGCAGGTTCGAGTCCAAGGGTGCCGGGGCTGCGGCCCATGGGCCGGATCGGTCGATAATACGTCTTTCGAAAGCATTTTTCGAGATTCGCACCCAGGGTGCACAATCGCTTCCAGCATGGCTACCAGTTCCTCCAAGGGCTACCGCATCACGGCCTCGACCGGCATCCACAAGGGTGACCGCGAATACCAGCAGGACCAGATCGCGCTGCTCACCCATCACCGGGTGCAGGGGTGCATGCTGGGCATCGTGGCCGACGGCATGGGCGGCCGCAGCGGCGGACGCAAGGCTTCCGACCAGGTGATGATGACGGCGCGCCAGCTGTTCGAGCGCTACTCGCCCGACAACGACGACCCGCCGTCCCTGCTGAAGCAGATCGTGACCGAGGCGCACCTCGTCATCAAGCTGACGGCGATCTCCTCCGAGCAGGAGCCGCACAGCACGCTGGCCGCCTTCCTGATCAATCCCGATGGCGAGTGCCACTGGGTCCACGCCGGCGACTCCCGCATCTACCACTACCACCAGAACCGGCTGGTGAAGCGCACGATGGACCACTCCTACGTGCAGACGCTGGTGGATGCGGGCCAGCTCACCGAGGAAGAGGCCAACGTGCACCCGCAGTCCAACATCCTGATGGGCTGCCTGGGCGCCGATGACGACCCGCCGATGGACCTGCACTACATCGAGCGTCTGGAGCCAGGCGACATCCTCATGGCCTGCAGCGACGGCGTGTGGCACTACTTCAGCCCGCAGGAGCTGGGGTCCGTGCTGTCATCGCTTTCCCCGCGCGAGGCCACCGAGTTCCTGATCGAGAAGGCCCGCGCCCGCGCCCATGGTGGCGGCGACAACCTGTCGCTGGTCATCGTCAAGCTGGAACCCCTGGGCCGCTGAGGCCCGCATCGACAGGCGGGGAGCCGCCTGTCAGCGCGCCGGCGGCGGCAGCGCGGAGGCCGCCTTGCGCGGCTTCGCGGCGCGCTCCAGCACCCTCGCCTTGCGCTCGCGCGCCTCGCGTTCACGCGCCTCGAAGGCCTCGCGGTTGCGCCGCGCCGCCTCTGCGTCGGTCTGGCGGCTGCGCACCCGATCGGCCTCGGGCGAACGGGCAGCTGAAGCCGCACGCGCCGCGCGTCGCGCCGCCTCCTGCTCGGCCTGCGCCTGGCGTTCGGCCTGCGCGGCCAGGCGCTCACGGCGCTCGCGCGCCTCGGCCTCGCGCCGCTCGGGCGACTGGCGCTCATCCAGCTCCACCTGGCGCTGCGCCGCACGCTGCCGGCGGGCGGCATCGTCCAGCGTCTGCTCCTGCCGGCGCAGATCCGCCATGGCGTCCGCCCGGCGCTTGCGCGCGGCGCGCAGGCAGTCATTCACCGCGAAGCGCGTCTGGCAGTCCCGCTCCTCGGCGGCGAAGCGCTGCTCCACCGTGGCCCGCTCGACGCCGATGCGCGCGCGCTCGGCCGCCTCGTCGTCGGCGTGCGCGGCGGTCGCCGCCAGCAGCGCGATGACGACACTGACGAGCCGACGGGTCATGTCAGTCGCGTATCCACGGTGCGGTGCTCGAGCGCCAGGAACTCCGACGACTGCATCTCGGTGAGGCGAGACACCGTCCGCGGGAACTCGTGCGCGAGCGGACCTTCCGTATACAGCTGCTCGGGGGGCACTTCGGCCGAGAGGATCAGCTTCACGCGGCGGTCGTACAGCACATCGATCAACCAGGTGAACCGCCGCGCCTCCGAGGCCAGCCGCACCGACATGCGAGGCACGTTGGACAGCAGCACGGTGTGGAACTGGGTCGCGATCTCCAGATAGTCGTTCTGCGAGCGCGGCCCTGCGCAAAGGGAGCGGAAGTCGAACCACACCACGCCGCCGGCCTTGCGGCGCGCGCGGATCTCGCGGTGCTCGATGTGCAGCACCGGGCTCTCGTCGTGCGCCTCGGCCAGGCGGGTGAACGCCTCGTCCATCTCGGCGTCGACCGCCTCGCCCAGCGGCGTGAGGTACAGGCGCACCTGCTCCATCGTGCGGCGCCGGTAGTCGGTGCCGTTGTCCACGCTCAGCACCTCCAGCTTCTCGTTCAGCAGCGCGATGGCCGGCAGGATGCGATCACGGTGCAGGCCGTTCGGGTACAGATCGTCCGGGCGGAAGTTGGAGGTGGTGACAAACCCCACGCCGTTGTCGAACAGCGCCACCAGCAGGCGATGCAGGATCATCGCGTCGGTGATGTCCGCGACGTGGAACTCGTCGAAGCAGATCAGGCGGTAGCGCTTCGCGATGCGCTCGCCCAGCGCATCGAGCGGATTCACCGTGCCCTGCAACTCGGCCAGCTCGCGGTGTACCTCGCGCATGAACTCGTGGAAGTGCAGCCGCGTCTTGCGCACCACCGGCACCGCCTGGAAGAAGCAGTCCATCAGGAAGCTCTTGCCGCGGCCCACCCCCCCGTACATGTACACGCCACGCGGGATCGCGGGGCGGTTGATCAGCTTCTTGAAGACGTTGGAGCGTTGCTCCTTGTACTGCGCCCACTCGGTCGCGCAGCGCTCCAGAGCCTCGACCCCGCGCAGCTGTGCGGGGTCGCTCTGGTAGCCGCGCGCGGCCAGTTCCGCTTCGTAGACTTCTCGGACCGAAGGCACGCTGCGGCGGCGCTCAGAAATTCAGCGTGCGCTTGTCGACAGCCAGCGCGGCTTCCTTGGTGGCCTCCGACAGCGAAGGGTGCGCATGGCAGATGCGGGCGATGTCCTCGCTGGAAGCGCGGAACTCCATCGCCACCACGGCCTCGGCGATCAGTTCGCTGGCCATCGGGCCGACGATGTGCACGCCCAGGATCTCGTCCGTCTTCGCGTCCGCCAGGAACTTGACCATGCCGGTCGTGTCGCCCAGCGCGCGCGCGCGGCCGTTGGCCAGGAATGGGAAGGTGCCGGCCTTGTAGGCGACGCCCGCGGCCTTGAGCTGCTGTTCGGTCTGGCCGACCCACGCGATCTCCGGGCTGGTGTAGATCACCCAGGGGATGGTGTTGAAGTTCACGTGGCCGTGCTGGCCCGCGATGCGTTCGGCCACGGCCACACCCTCTTCCTCGGCCTTGTGCGCCAGCATGGGGCCGCGCACCACGTCCCCCACCGCCCACACACCCGGCAGGTTGGTGCGGCAGTCGGCGTCGACCACGATGGCACCCCGCTCGTCGAGCTTCAGACCCACGCCCTCCGCGTTCAGGCCGGTGGTGTTGGGCACACGGCCGATGGAGACAATGAGCTTGTCGGCCTCCAGCTTCTGCGCCTCGCCCTTGGCACTGGTGTAGGCGATGGAGACGCCGGCCTTGCCGGTCTTGATGTCGCCGACCTTCACGCCCAGCTCGATCTTCAGGCCCTGCTTGTCGAAGGCCTTCTTGGCCTCCTTGGCGATCTGCTCGTCGACCGCGCCCAGGAACGTGGGCAGGGCTTCGAGCACCGTCACCTCGGCGCCCAGGCGGCGCCAGACCGAGCCCATCTCCAGGCCGATCACGCCGGAGCCGATCAGCACCAGCTTCTTCGGCACCGCGCCGATGCGCAAGGCGCCATCGTTGGAGAGCACCTTCTCCTCGTCGAACGGCACGCCAGGCAGCGCGCGGGCACTGGAGCCCGTGGCGACGATGACCTGCTTCGCCACCAGCGTCTCGGTTGCGGCGCCGGCCACGGCGATCTCGTAGCCGCCTTCCACCGCCTTGGCGAACGAACCGCGGCCGTGGAAGAAGCTGACCTTGTTCTTCTTGAACAGGTACAGGATGCCGTCGTTGTTCTGCTTCACGACCGCGTCCTTGCGGCCGATCATCTTGGCGACGTCGAGCGAGAGCCCCTGCACGCCGATGCCATGCTCGGCGAAGTGCTTGCCCGCGTGCTCGTAGTGCTCGGACGACTGCAGCAGCGCCTTGGACGGGATGCAGCCCACGTTGGTACAGGTACCGCCCGGTGCCGGGCCGCCCTTGTCGTTCTTCCACTCGTCGATGCAGGCGGTGTTGAAGCCCAGCTGCGCCGCGCGGATGGCCGCGATGTAGCCGCCGGGGCCGCCGCCGATCACCACCACGTCAAATGCTTTGGTCATTTCATTCTTTCAGTCATTCACTCGCCTGGCCTGGCCACAATCGGGCGA
Source organism: Ramlibacter sp. (assembly GCF_041916345.1). Lineage (GTDB taxonomy): Bacteria > Pseudomonadota > Gammaproteobacteria > Burkholderiales > Burkholderiaceae_C > Ramlibacter. The sequence goes on along the minus strand of NZ_JAYRZR010000001.1, from coordinate 12,046 downwards.
GCGAAGCAAGGCCCCTTCGGGAGACACCGCGGAACCGGCTTCGCCGGGCCGCTGGTGTCGCCCCCTTGAGGGGGGATGACGGCCCGCGCAGCGGGACGTCAACGGGGGTGGGTCAGATATCAAAGAGGAGGCGGGCTGGGTCTTCCAGCGCTTCCTTCATCGCCACCAGGCCCAGCACGGCTTCGCGGCCGTCGATGATGCGGTGGTCATAGCTCATCGCGAGGTAGTTGATCGGGCGCACCACCACCTGCCCGTTCTCCACCACCGCGCGGTCCTTGGTGGCGTGCACGCCCAGGATGGCCGACTGCGGCGGGTTGATGATGGGGGTGGAGAGCATGGAGCCGAACACGCCGCCGTTGGAGATGGAGAAGGTGCCGCCAGCCAGGTCATCGAGGCCCAGCTTGCCATCCTTGGCCTTCTGGCCGAACTCGGCGATCTTCTTCTCGATGTCGGCGAACGACATCTGGTCGGCATTGCGCAGGATCGGCACCACCAGGCCGCGCGGCGAGCCCACCGCGATGCCGATGTCGAAGTAGCCGTGGTAGACGATGTCGTTGCCATCCACCGAGGCGTTCAGGATCGGGTACTTCTTGAGCGCGTGCACCGCGGCCTTCACGAAGAAGGACATGAAGCCGATCTTGACGCCGTGCTCCTTCTCGAACTTGTCCTGGAAGCGCTTGCGCATCTCCATCACCGGGGCCATGTTCACCTCGTTGAAGGTGGTGAGGATGGCGTTGGTGGATTGAGACTGCACCAGGCGCTCGGCGATGCGCGCGCGCAGGCGGCTCATGGGCACGCGCTGCTCGGGGCGGTCACCCAGGTTGGGCGCGCCGACCGGCGCGGCCACCTGCTGCAGCGCCGCCTTGGGCGCGGCGGCCACCGGCACCGGGGCGGCCACGGCGGCCTTGGCGGCACCGCCGGCGATGGCGCCGAGCACGTCGCCCTTGGTCACACGGCCGTCGCGGCCGGTGCCGGCCACGGAGCCGGCGGCCACGTTGTTGTCCGCCATCAGCTTGGCGGCGGCGGGCATGGCGATGTCGCCCTTGCCGCCACCTGCAGGAGTCGCGGCCGCGGCGGGCGCGGCAGCCGCCGCCTGGGCCGGCGCGGGCGCGGCGGCGCCCGCCTTGCCTTCGGTATCGATCTTCGCGATGAGCTGATCCGACACCACGGTGCCGCCGTCGCCCACCACGATCTCGGCCAGCACGCCGGCAGCGGGCGCCGGCACTTCCAGCACGACCTTGTCGGTCTCGATCTCGATCAGGATCTCATCGATCGCCACGGCCTCACCGGCCTTCTTCTTCCACTGCAGCATGGTGGCTTCCGCCACGGATTCGGAGAGCTGCGGGACCTTCACTTCAACGATAGCCATAAGAATCTTTCAGAATCAGTCTGTGCGCAATCTGCACGGTGACCCGCCCGAAGGGTCGGCGTCGACCACGCAGAGCAACCCCTGCACGCGCCACGCGCGTGTCGGGGCGTCGCCTTACTTCGTGAGGACGAACCCCTTGAGCTTGGCAAAGGCCGCATCCACGAGCGCCTTCTGCTGCTCCACGTGCAGGTGCGAGTAGCCCACCGCGGGCGAGGCCGAGGCGGCCCGGCCGGCGTAGCCGAGCTTCTGGCCTTCCAGCATGTTCTCGTGGATGTTGTGCTGGATGAAGAACCACGCGCCCTGGTTCTGCGGCTCGTCCTGGCACCACACCACGTCGGCCGCGTTCGGGTACTTCTTCAGTTCCGTGGCGAAGGCCTTGTGCGGGAACGGATAGAGCTGCTCCACGCGCAGGATGGCCACGTCGTCGGCGCCCTTCTCCTCGCGCTTCTTGGCCAGGTCGTAGTAGACCTTGCCTGAGCAGACAATGACCCGCTTGACCTTCTCGGCCTTCAGGTCCTTGTGCTCCGGAATCACCGTCTGGAAGCTGCCCTTGGTGAACTCCGACAGGGGCGAGGTGGCGTCCTTGTTCCGCAGCAGGGACTTGGGCGTCATGATCACCAGCGGCTTGCGCAGGTTGCGCACCATCTGCCGGCGCAGCAAGTGGAAGATCTGGCTGGCCGTGGTGGGCTGGCAGACCTGGATGTTGGTGTCCGCCGACAGCTGCATGAAGCGCTCGAGGCGGGCCGAGCTGTGCTCGGGACCCTGGCCCTCATAGCCGTGCGGCAGCATCAGGGTGATGCCGTTCACGCGGCCCCACTTCACTTCGCCGGAGGCGATGAACTGGTCGATGACGACCTGCGCGCCGTTGGCGAAGTCACCGAACTGGGCTTCCCAGATGACCAGCGTGTTGGGGTCGTTGGAGGCATAGCCGTACTCGAAGCCCAGCACCGCCTCCTCGGACAGGATGGAGTCGATCACGACGAAGGGCGCCTGGCCATCGGCCACGTGCTGCAGCGGCGTGTAGGTGCCGACGTCCCACTTCTCGCGGTTCTGGTCGTGCAGCACGGCGTGGCGGTGCACGAAGGTACCGCGGCCGCAGTCCTCACCCGACAGGCGCACGGGGTAGCCGCTGGCCACCAGCGAGGCGAAGGCCATGTGCTCGCCCATGCCCCAGTCCACGTTCATCTCGCCACGGCCCATGGCGGCACGGTCATCCAGCACCTTGCGCACCAGCGGATGGACGGTGAAACTCTCGGGCACCGTGGTGATGCGTTCGGCCAGGCGCTTCCACTCGGCCACCGGGATGGCGGTGTCGGCGGCGTCCGTCCACTTGCGGCCCAGGAAGGGGCTCCAGTCGACGGCGTACTTGCTCTTGAAGTTGGTCAGGACCGGATCGACGGTGTGCTTGCCGGCGTCCATCGCGGCGCGATAGGCCTTGACCATGTCGTCGCCCAGGCTCTCGCCCAGCCCCTGGGCCGCCAGCTTGTCGGCGTACAGCTTGCGCGTGCCGGGGTGCTGGGCGATCTTCTTGTACATCAGCGGCTGGGTGAGCGCCGGCGTGTCCTGCTCGTTGTGGCCCAGCTTGCGGAAGCACACGATGTCGATCACGACATCCTTGTTGAACTCCATGCGGTAGTCCAGCGCGAGCTGCGTGGCCAGGACCACGGCTTCGGGGTCGTCGCCGTTCACGTGCAGCACCGGCGCCTCGATCATCTTGACGATGTCGGTGCAATACAGCGTGGAGCGTGCGTCACGCGGGTCCGACGTGGTGAAGCCGATCTGGTTGTTGATGACGATGTGCACCGTGCCGCCGGTGTAGTAGCCGCGCGTCTCGGCCAGCGCCAGCGTCTCCTGCACGACGCCCTGGCCGGCGATGGCGGCGTCGCCATGCACCAGCACCGGCAGCACCTGCTTGCCGGCGGCGTCGCCGCGGCGGTCCATGCGGGCGCGCACCGAGCCCTCGACCACCGGATTCACGATCTCCAGGTGCGAGGGGTTGAAGGCCAGCGACAGGTGCACCGGGCCGCCAGGGGTGGTGACGTCCGAGCTGAAGCCCTGGTGGTACTTCACGTCACCGGCGGGCAGGTCTTCCTGGGCGGTGTGCTCGAACTCGGCGAACAGGTCCTTGGGCATCTTGCCCAGGGTGTTGACCAGCACGTTCAGGCGGCCGCGGTGGGCCATGCCGATCACGATCTCCTGCACGCCGCGGGTGCCGGCCTGCTGGATCAGTTCATCCATCGACGCGATGAAGCTCTCGCCGCCCTCCAGCGAGAAGCGCTTCTGGCCGACGTACTTGGTGTGCAGGAAGCGCTCCAGGCCCTCGGAGGCGGTGAGCCGGTCGAGGATGTGGCGCTTCTTCTCGGCGCTGAAGTTCGGCTTGCTGCGGATCGACTCCAGCTTCTGCTGCCACCAGCGCTTGCGGCCCTGGTCGCTGATGTACATGTATTCGGCGCCGATGGTGCCGCAGTACGTCTCGCGCAGGGCGTTCATCAGCTCGCGCAGGGACATGCTGTCCTTGCCGAAGAAGGTGTTGCTGATGTTGAACACCGCTTCCTGGTCGGCGTCGGAGAAGCCGTAGAAGGAAGGCTCCAGCTCGGGGATGTTCTCGCGCTCGGTGCGCTTGAGCGGGTCCAGGTCGGCCCAGCGGCAACCCACGTTGCGGTAGGCCGCGATCAGCTGCTGGACGGCGGTGCGCTTGCGGGCGAGCTCCAGGTCGGCGCCGGCGGCGACCACCACCTTGGTGCCGCCCTGCTTGGCGCGCTCGGCGAAGGCGTTGACGACCGGGAGATGGGGGACGTCCTTGGCGTTGCTGCCGTCGACGGCCGGCACGTGCTGCAGCGCGTCGAAGTAGTCGCGCCAGATGTCGGGGACGCTGCCGGGGTTGGCGAGGTAGTTCTCGTACATCTCCTCCACGTACGGCGCGTTGCCGCCAAAGAGGTACGAGTTGCCTTGATAGGCCGTGTAGACGGAGCCGGGCTCGCTCATGCGTGCGCTACTTTCCGTTCCCCTGCAGGGAACATGAGTTGGTTGATCAACCTTCCGCGGCACGGCTGAACCGGTTGGCGGATGCGACTGTGGCTTAGGAAGGGCCTTGTTGCGGGCGCGATTGTGCCACCGAAAGGCGCCGGGCGCCACCGTTTCGCACCGGCCGGGTGCGCGCCTTCGCGGATAATCGCGCCCTCATGACGACCGCCACCGCCCCCGACGACATCCTCCGGACCCGCCTGCAGGCGGTGGAGAGCCTGATCCTGCAGCGCCGACTGAACGACGCCGCGCAGCAATTGAATACCCTGGTCCGCAAGAACCCGGCCGACGCCCGCGTCTACCTGCTCGGCTGCCGCCTGGCGGAAGCCTCCGGCAACCCGGCCGGCTCGATCGAGATGGCGCGGCGCGCCGTGGGTGCCGCGCCGGGCTGGAGCGTGGCGCTGACCGAGCTGGCGATGGCGCTGGCGCGGGCCAACCAGTTTCCCGAGGCCATCGCCGCCGCCCAGCAGGCCGTGCAGATGGATCCCGAGAACGCGGGACTGCTGTCGCGCGTGATCGACGTCGCCCACCGCGCGCAGCGGCCCGACATCGCCCTGCCCTGGGTCGAGGCCGCGCTGCAGCTGGCCCCGGCCTCGGCCCGCGCGGGCCTGCTGCTCTGGCGCGCGCGGGACCTGGGCGCGCTGCGCCGGCATGCCGAGGCGGTCGCGGCCTACACCGAGCTGCTGGCGCTGGAGCCGTCCAGCAAGGCGGCCCGCTTCGGGCGCCTGCAGGCCGCCGTGGCCGCCGGCGAACTGGAACTCGCCCGCCAGGACGTGACCGCCCTGCTCGCCGACGATCCCGACAGCCCCGAGCTGCAGTTCTGGAACGAGGTGGCCCAGGGCCGGGTGCCGCCGCAGCAGCCGGCAGGCATCGCCCAGGCCCTGTTCGATGGCGTGGCCGAAGTCTGGGACCTGCACGTGGTGGGCAGCCTGCGCTACCGCCTGCCGAAGCAGGTGGCCGAGCGCCTGGTCGAGTGGCACCCCGACCGGCAGCTGAACGTGCTCGACCTGGGCTGCGGCACCGGCCTGCTGGGCGTGGCGCTGGGCCCCATCCAGGGGGCGCTCATCGGCGTGGACATCTCGCGGCCGATGATCGACCAGGCCGCGCGCCACAACCTCTATCACCGCTTCCACCAGGTCGACGTCCGCGAGGCGCTCGAGGCCACGCCCGAGGGTCTGTACGACGTCATCACGGCGCTCGACGTGTTCATCTACATGGGCGACCTGACGCGGGCGATCCCCGACGCCGCGCGCATCCTCAAGCCGGGTGGCCGACTCGTCTTCTCGTGCGAGACGGCGGGCGAGGACGAGGCCGATCTGGTGCTGCGCCCCTCGATGCGGTATGCCCACAAGGCCTCGGCTGTCGAGGCGCTGTGCCGGTCGGCCGGCCTCACCGAGGTGACGATCGAGCCGATGGAGCTGCGCCAGGAGGGGGGCACGCCCCTGGCGGGCCACCTGGTGGTCGCGCGCAAGCCGGCCTGAGCCGGCTGCGTCCGGCCGTTCAGGCCTGCACCAGTTCCTTGATCTGCTGCAGCGCCGACGGATCCTCGATGGTCGTCAGGTCGCCAGGGTCGCGGCCTTCGCACACGGCCTGGATGGCGCGCCGCAGCAGCTTGCCGCTGCGCGTCTTGGGCAGCAGGGTGACGAAACGCACGCGGGCCGGCCGCGCCACCGCGCCCAGCTGTTCGTCCACCACCTTCATCACCTCGCCTTCCAGCTTCAGCCGGGCCGCGTCGTCCACGAGCGCCGAGGCATCCTTCACCACCGCGAAGGCCATGGCCACCTGGCCCTTCAGCTGGTCGGCCACGCCCACCACCGCCACCTCGGCGATGTTCGGGTGGCTGGAGATGCTCTCCTCGATCTCGCGCGTGCCCAGACGGTGGCCGGCCACGTTGATCACGTCGTCGGTGCGGCCCAGGATGTAGAAGTAGCCGTCCTGGTCCTTGATGCCCCAGTCGAAGGTGCTGTAGACCTGCCGGCCCGGGATGCTGGACCAGTAGGTCTTGACGAAGCGCTCGTCGTCGTTCCACACCGTCTGCATGAAGCCCGGCGGCGTGGGCCCCTCGATGACGACCACGCCCTTCTGGTCGGGCGCGGTCAGCTCCTCGCCGGTGGACTCGTGCACGATCTTCACGTCGTAGCCGTACATGGGCACGCCGGGGCTGCCGAACTTGCTGGGCTTCTTCTCGACGCCGTTGGCGATGGTGAGGATGGGCCAGCCGCTCTCGGTCTGCCAGTAGTTGTCGATGATGGGCACGCCCAGGCTGTCGCTGATCCAGCGCGCCGTGGGTTCGTCCAGCGGTTCGCCGGCCAGGAACAGCGCGCGCAGGCTGGACAGGTCGTACTTCTTGAGGAACGCAGGGTCCTGCTTCTTCAGCACGCGCACCGCGGTGGGCGCGCTGAACATCGAGGTGACCTGGTACTTCTCGACCAGGCTCCACCAGATGCCCGCGTCGGGGCGGATCGGCAGGCCCTCGTAGAGGATGGTCGCCATGCCGGCCAGCAGGGGGCCATAGACGATGTAGCTGTGGCCGACCACCCAGCCGATGTCGCTGGTGGAGAAGTAGGTCTCGCCGGCCTTGCCCAGGAAGATGTGCTTCATCGACGCCGCCAGCGCCACCGCGTAGCCACCCACGTCGCGCTGCACGCCCTTGGGCCGACCGGTGGTGCCGCTGGTGTAGATGGTGTAGCTGATGTCGGTGGCCTGCAGCCACTCGCACGGCACCTGCGCGTCGGCATGGCGGGCGGCCAGCGTGGCCCAGTCATGGTCGCGGCCAGCCGTCATCTCCATCGGTGCCAGGCCGCGGTCGACCATCAGCACGCCCTGCGGCTTGTGCTGCGACAGGTGGATGGCCTCGTCCAGCAGGTGCTTGTAGGGCACGACCTTGCCGCCCCGCGAGCCGGCGTCGGCGCTGACCACCAGCTTGGGGGTGGCGTCCTCGATGCGCGAGGCCAGCGACACCGAGGCGAAGCCGCCGAACACCACCGAGTGGATGGCACCGATGCGGGCGCAGGCCAGCATGGCGAACACCGCCTCCGGGATCATCGGCATGTAGATCAGCACCCGGTCGCCACGACCGGCGCCCAGGGCCTGCAGCACGGCCGCCATGCGCTGCACCTCGGCGTGCAGCTCGCGGAAGCTGTACACCTTCTCCTGGCCGGTCTCGGTGGAGACGAAGATCAGCGCGCGCTGGTCCGCGCGGTCCTTCAGGTGGCGATCGACCGCGTTGTGGCACAGGTTGGTGGTGCCCCCCACGAACCAGCGGGTGAAGGGTGGCTTGCTGTCGTCGCAGATCTGCTGCGGCGGGGCCTGCCAGTCGATCAGCTTCGCCTGCTCGGCCCAGAAGGCGTCGCGGTCGGTGAGCGAGCGGCGATGGAATTCGGCGTACGACGTCATGCCTTGTCTCCTTGTGATTGGGCGCCGGTGATTGTGACCGTCGCCCTTGCGAGGACCTGACGTGGAATTGTCCGCAGGCCGACGATCCCCGTCCAGCCGAAGACCCCCGGCGCTACTTCACCAGCGCCAGCGCCTCGCGGAAGTTCGGATGCGTGGCATCGCGCAGCCACTCGAAGACCACCATCTCGGTGGTCACCAGCTCGGCGCCGGCAGCGGCCAGGCGGTCGAACGCGGCGTCGCGGTTGCGCTCGGTGCGCGAGCTGCTGGCGTCGGTGACGACCCACACGTCCACCTCCGCCTCCAGCAGGCCCAGCGCCGTCTGCAGCAGGCAGACGTGCGTCTCGCAGCCGGCCAGCAGGAGGGTCTCGCGCGCGGGCGCGGGCACGGCCTTCTGCAGGTGCCGGGGCAGGCTGCGCGCGTTGCCCTGCGGCGGACGGGCGGCCGGCTGCAGGCGTGGCAGCAGCAGCTCGGCCGCGCCGAATGCGGTCTTGGCGATCACGCGCCCCTCCACCAGCGGCCGCAGCGCCTCGACCGTGGGGCCCAGCCCGGCGGGATTCTGCTCGGTCGCCCAGAGCGGCACGCCCAGCAGCCGGGCCGCCTGCGCAAGGCGCACCGCGTTGCGAACGGCTTCGTCGCCGCCGTGGATGGCCGGCATCAGGCGGGTCTGGTAGTCGACCAGCACGAGCTGGCAATCATCGGCGGCAAGCAGCATGGGTTTCCTGGAGTGACCGTGCGATTATTCCAGCCCGCCGTGCTCTCGCACGGCCTGCATCAGCACCCGCAGGCCGTCACGGCCTGATGCGCAGCAGCCGCCCCTGCGGACTATCGGTGAGCAGGTACACCAGCCCGTCCGGGCCGACCCGCACGTCACGCACCCGGCCCAGGCCGCTCAGCCAGCGCTCCTCGCGCAGCACGCGATCGCCCTGCACCTCCAGGCGGACCAGCGCGCCGAACTTCAGCGAGCCCACCAGCAGGCTGCCGCGCAGGGCTGGCCCGTAGCGGTCGGAGGCCAGGAAGGCCATGCCGGAGGGGGCGATCGAGGGCACCCAGTGGTGCAGCGGCGCCTCCAGGCCCGCGCGGGCCGACTGGCCGTCACCGATGGGACCGCCGCCGTAGTTCTCGCCGTGGGTGATCAGCGGCCAGCCGTAGTTGCGGCCAGGCTCCGGCCGGTTCACCTCGTCGCCGCCCTGGGGCCCGTGCTCATGGGTCCACAGGCGGCCATCCGGGCCCCAGGTGGCGCCCTGCGGATTGCGGTGTCCCAGACTCCAGATCTCCGGCAGCGCGCCCGCACGTGCGACAAACGGGTTGTCACGGGGCACCGTGCCGTCCTTGCCGATGCGCACCACCTTGCCATGGTGGTTGTCCAGCGTCTGCGCGTCCTGCATGCGCTGGTAGCGCTCGCCGAGTGTCAGGAACAGGTGCCCGTCGGGCGCCTCGACGATGCGGCAGCCGAAATGCAGCGAACTCTCCACCTTGGGGCGGCCGCGGAAGATCACGCGTACGTCGTCCAGCCGGCTGTGGTCCGCGGCCAGCCGGGCGCGGGCCAGCGCCGTGCCGTTGCCGCCCTCGCCGGCCTCCGAGTAGCAGAAGTAGAGCGTGCGATTGGCGGCGAAGCCGCTGTCCAGTGCCACATCCAGCAGGCCGCCCTGCCCGCGTGCCACCACGGCCGGCACGCCGGCCAGTGCCGGGCCGACGGCGCCGTCCGGCTGGACGATGCGCATGCGACCGGGGCGCTCGGTCACGAGGAATCGGCCGTCGGGCAGGAAGGCCAGGCCCCAGGGATGCGCCAGCCCTTCAGCGATCGGCTCGGCACGCGGCGCGGCGAGCGCCACGGCCGGACCCGCGAGCGCGGCCGTGGCCAGGCCCAGCACGGTGGCCAGTCGCGCGAGGTTCCGCACGATGGTGGCGGTGTTCCAGCGGGGGGAGCGCCGGCCATGCGGCGCCGCAAACGAGGCAACTGCGGTCATGCGGCATTCTGGTCCAGCACCGCACCGGCCGTGCGAAAGACCCCGAAATCCCCACGAACATCATTTCAAATCAACAAGTTGAATGAGATTCCTCGCTTGACATCTCAACTCGATAGGGGCTAACCTCCGCCCCCATGCGCCGCTGGCCCCTCGCCCTGCTGCTGGCTCTTGCCTCCAGCGCCCACGCCCTGCCCCCGGCCGTCGCCGAGGACGACGTGAACCGCTTCCTGGCCGAGAAGGGCCTGCTCCAGCGTCTCGACGCCGTCCGTCAGGACGTGAGCGGCAAGGTGTCCGAGGGCGCCGGCGCCGTGGCACGGCAGGCCTCGGAGCTCGTCGTCACCGCAATGGGGTTCCTGGGCGTGCCGTATCGGCGCGGCGGCAACTCCAGCGAGACCGGGTTCGACTGCAGTGGCTTCGTGAAGGCGATGTACGAGCAGACCGTGGGCCTGATCCTGCCGCGCCGTGCAGACGCCCAGGCGGCCGCCACGCAGAAGATCGAGCGCGAGGACCTGCAGCCCGGCGACCTGGTGTTCTTCAACACCATGCGCCGCGCGTTCAGCCACGTGGGCATCTACGTCGGCGAAGGCAAGTTCATCCACTCGCCGCGCCCGGGTGCCCAGGTGCGGGTGGAAGACATGTCCATGGCCTACTGGAACCGTCGCTTCGACGGTGCGCGCCGCGTGCTGCCGGCGGCAGGCGGCACGGTGGCTGGCGAGTTCACGCCGACGGGCGCCGATACAGCGCGGCATTGAGCTCCACGGCCGCGCCGGCCGCGGCGAGATCGAGCTGGCGCAGCGCGTGGGCAAAGGCCCCGGCGGAGGGAAACCGCTCACGCGGCTCGCGGGCCAGCGCCTTCACGAGCACCTGGCCCACCGGGCTGCCCTTCAGGCCGGGGGGCAATCGCAGCTCACCCCGCACATGGGCATAGGCCACGGTGGCGAACGGGCCGTCCTCCACCATCGTCCAGCCCAGCAGTGCCTCCGCCAGCACCAGGCCCATCTGGTAGACGTCGGAGGCGTGCAGCACCTCGCTGCGCGTCAGGTACTCGGGCGCGGTGTAGCGCGGCGTGCAGGCGAGGCCGCCCTCCTGCGTGATGCGCGAGCGCTGCATCTGGTGGGCGATGCCGAAGTCCATCACGCGCAGCCGGGGCTCGGCCGCGTCGCGCCGGTCCATGAACAGGTTCGGCGGCTTGATGTCCTTGTGGATGATGCCCACGCGGTGCACGGCGTCGAGCCCGTCGAGCGCGCCGCAGAAGAGCGGAATGAAGGTCTCGGCCTCGCAGGCGCCCTCGCGCGCGAGATGCACCGCCAGGTCTTCGCCGTGCAGCAGCTCCATCACGAAGAACGGCCGCTGGCTCGCGTTGTCGATGCCGAAGTCGACCACGCCCACCAGGTTCGGGTGGCGCACCTGCGCGGCGGCCAGCAGCTCCTGCAGGAGGCGGCGGTCCAGGGTGCCGGACTCCACCGGGTCGCGCAGCAGCTTCACCGCCACGGTCTCGCCGGTTTCCAGGTCGTCCGCCGCATGCACCTGCGCCATGCCGCCCGAACCGATGGCCCGCCGCAGCGCATAGCGCCCGCCGAGCAGCACCGGATCAGCCGTGGCGTCCATCGCGTCAGCGCAGGGCGACGACGGCCAGCACCACGACCGCGCCGAACAGCACCACCAGCCCGGCGGCCATGGCCATCACCACCGCACCCGAGACGCCGGGTGCGGGCTGCGGCGCGGGCGCCGGCGGCGCCTCGCGGGCCTGGTCGCGCTCACGCTGGGCCAGGGCCAGCCGCACCTCGGCGGCCACCAGCTGCGGCAACGACTGCAGGCGCCCCTCCAGTGCCGCCATCATCTGCGCCTGTTCGCGCACCTGCACGCCCACCTGGTTCAGCTCGTGGCGCAGCAGCGGCTGCAGGTCGGCCAGCACCGCCTTGCTCACCGTGTCGGCCGCGGTGATCGGCAGCGTGGGCGCCAGCACGATGTCCGGCTGCGACACGGCATTCGGCGCCGCCTGGGCCACCGACACGGCCGGTGCGCGAGCCGGTGGCGTGGCCGGCCGCGGCGGCTGCGCCGGCGGCGGCGGGATGCGGAGGGTGTCCTCCGGACCTGGGCCCGCGGGCGCGGGCCGACCCGGCCGGCCGCGGGCGCCTGCGTCGCGGCGCGGCGCGCCAGCGCATGCAGGTCGGCCAGGCGCCCCCGGGCCGGCGGATAGGGGCCGTCCGGCTGCGTGTGATAGACCGCGAACGACAGGCCGGAGCCCGGCACGGCGCGGCCGCCCAGCGCCATGAACACCTGGGCCGGG